>CAVBNV010000003.1:0-184141 GCA_963596815.1 Oscillospiraceae bacterium | reverse complement strand
CTTTTCCCCGCACTCGCGGGGGTAATGCGATGCTTATTGTATAAAAGATGGCATTTTATGAAAAGGCCCAAAATCGTATTACAAAGAAACCTTTGCTGTATACCTGAAGGAGAAATTCGGTGTTATTTATAGGAACATTGTTTCAAGGGATGAGAGGATAGAATGATAAAGAGACTGCCGCTCTAGGCTGAAATCTGAGCGGCAGTCTCTTTATTTTTGAGTGCGTCTGTCTTTGTGTGTGAATTACGGAGCAGTAGGGAATGTGACTGTAATTGTTGTTCCAACATCCACTTCGCTTTCAAGTTTGATACGCGCATTATGAATTGCTGCAATGTGCTTAACAATGGCAAGTCCCAGTCCGGTGCCGCCGGTTGCCTTACTACGGCTCTTGTCCACACGATAAAACCGCTCAAAAACACTGGTTTGTGCATCGCGTGGGATACCGATGCCATTGTCTTTTACAGTCAAAGTGCTATGTCCATCACGTGTGCAGGATGTGATAAGCTGAACCTTTCCGCCGGGACGGTTATATCGCACAGCGTTATCACACAGGTTTTGACACAACTCATCAAGCATACTGCGGTTTCCGAGGACAGGAGCGTTCTCTCCAATATAGGTCAGTGTTACATACGCATTTCTGGCGTTTAATTTTTGGCGCTCGACGCATTCGCGCGTAACGTCAAGCAAATCGACCGTTTCCGCATTCGGTGTATTTTTGATTTCAGAAATATTATCCAGGTTCGATAGCTGTAAAATGTCATTCACAAGCTGAATCATCCGTGCCGCCTCGATGTGGATTTTGTGCCCGAAATCCGGAATGTCGGCTGGTTTTGCGATACCGGTTTCAATCAGCTCAGCATAGCCTGAGATGCTTGTTAATGGTGTTTTTAGTTCATGGCTGACATTTGCTGTAAATTCCTGACGCATCTTCTCGTTGTTTTCACGAAGGATACGGTCTAGATGAATGCTTTCAGCAAAGGGGATAAGCTCTTTGTATGGGACATTTTCCTGGATATGATCGAGATCTTCCGTCATTGTTAAAACGGGCTGTACCAATGCACGTGTCAGTAGCGTTGACAAAACAGCCGCGACGGCCATCATAACAACGCAGCTCACAACGATCGCAGGGATTGCAGCATCGTAAATCGACCAAATCGTTTCTGCGTCTTGCGCAACGCGCAAAATTTCACCAGAAGGCTGCCTCACGGCGTAATAGTAGGTCTCGTAACCCATGGTTTGCGAGTCTCGGATATCTTTTCCTAGGCCGGTTTGAATGGCCTGCGCTATTTCCGGACGAGTCAGGTGGTTTTCCATTTGCTGATCCGTTGCGGACTCAAACAAGACATCTCCGTCCTGTGAAATCAAAGTGATTCTCAAATCTCCCGTAACAAAGCGGGATAATTGAGCGTAATCACCTGTTTCACTGTATCCGGCTGTTACAAGTGCGGCTTCGTTTTGCAATGCAAACCATGCCTGCTCAGTAAACGCTTTATGGAATACAAAAATACAAAGCGCAGCTGTAAAAAGCAGGCCGAGCAGTCCCATCAGAAACAATCTGTAGCTGATTTTTTCCTCCATACTGTGCAGCTTCATTCTTCCGACTCCTCGTCATCGGTGAGTTTATAGCCCACCTTTCGCACAGTGCAAATGTATCGACCGGAACTTCCTAATTTTTTTCGCAGGGTACGGATATGCATATCAACAGTACGGCTTTCAACTGAAATATCCGTTCCCCATACGACCTGCAAAATCGTCTCGCGTGTTACCACAAGATTGGTGTTTTCAAGCAAAAGATGAAGTAAGCTATACTCCTTGTAGGTCAAATCAACAGGAGCACCATTTACTGTGACATTGTGGCGAGCGTTGTCCAACAGGATTTCGTGGAAGCTAAAAACGCTCGGACGTGCCTCAGGTGCCGAGCGTCGCAGGGTTGCACGTATTCGGCTCAGAAATTCCATAATTCCAAACGGTTTCGTGATATAATCATCCGCTCCGCTATCCAAACCGCGCACAGTGTCCAGTTCGCTGGATTTTGCCGTCACCATGATAATGGGAAGCTTGTGCAGGGAGGGCGTATTACGCAGTTTTTTCAGGATGGAAAAACCGTCCTCGCCCGGAAGCATAACGTCCAAAATAACAAGCTCTGGCTTAGATAAACGCATTGCCTGCCAAAATGCTTCCGAACTCTCAAAGCTCATCACATCATATCCGCTGGATTGCAAGGCGTACTGTTCTAATTCGCGAATGGCAGAATCATCTTCCACGATGTAAATCATTTTCGTGTCTCCTTCGCAGGTTCTTCTGTTTTTGTGCTGCTCTCTGGGAAAACATATCGTTCACGGTAAACCTCCAAGCGACGCTGGAATTCCTCACTTTCCTTTGTATCGTTGCCGTGACGAAGATCATTCAGGTAAGCGTGTGTATCAAAGCTGTCCTGCGCAACCTCAATTTGAGCGACAGCAACATTGCTGCAGTGATCACACACGCGTTCGTAATTCGTCAGGAGATCCTCCAAAACGAATCCGTACTCAATTGAGCAGCTGCCTGCCTGCAAACGTGCAATATGCCGTGCTTTGATTGCACGAACCAGCTCGTCAACAACAGCCTCCAGCGGTTCAACCTTGCTTGCCAGATGCAGGTCATCCTTGCGAAACGCCTCTGTGGTACGTGCCAGGATATCCTGTACTGCGCCCTCCAAAATCTGCAATTCATCACAGGCATCCTTTGAAAATTCTATGTTTTTGCTGTGAATTTCCTCGGCGGAGGACAGCAGATTGACAGAATGATCACTGATGCGTTCAAAGTCGCTGATCGTGTGCAGCAAAGTGTTCACGCTCTGGCTGTCGGCATGGCTTAATTCACGACTTGAAAGTTTGACCAGATAGGTTCCCAAAGCATCCTCGTATCGATCGACAGCTGACTCCTGTTCGCGCACCTTTCTCGCAAGCTCATCATCCCACTTGTGCGTAAGGCTCATGGCCTGAACTACACCCACACGTGACAGCTCTGCCATATCGCTGGTGGCAGAGCGTGCACGTGCAACGGCAACAGACGGTGTGTTCAAAAGTCGCTCATCCAGCAGAGCAAATTTTTCCTTTTCGGCGGAATCTGGAATTGTCAGTATGGCAAGCTTCTCCAGCCCGTTTGCGAATGGAAGGAGGATGACGGTTGCAATAATATTGAATGCTGAATGCACTACGGCAATACCCCATGCTGCGATTGTGCTATCGACAAAGTCAAAGTGTACAATTGCATTCAAACTGTAGAAGCCAACGAGGAAGACGGCGACGCCGATGATATTAAAATACAGATGTACCATCGCCGCACGACGTGCGTTTTTTGTGGCGCCAACAGAGGAAAGCAGAGCTGTGACACAGGTGCCGATGTTTTGACCCATGATGATAGGAATTGCACTGCCGTAGGTGATAACACCGGTTGCAGAAAGTGCTTGCAGGATGCCGACACTGGCACTGGAGCTTTGAATGATGCCGGTAACCAGGGCTCCAACCAGAACTCCAAGGATCGGATTTGAAAACCGTGTAAAGAGCCCGGTAAACCATGCTTCGTTTTGTAATGGAAGAACAGCCTCAGACATTGCAGTCATGCCAGTCATCAAAACGGAGAAGCCGATTAAAATCGTACCAACGCCCTGCTTTTTTTCACTCTTACACATATACAACAAAATGCCGATAAATGCAAGAAGCGGACTGAAGGAAGTCGGTTTTAATAATTTGATAACTAAACTATCTCCCTGTAAGCCGGAAAGAGACAGCAGCCAGCTGGTAACGGTGGTGCCGACGTTGCTGCCCATGATTACACCGATGGCTTGATGTAGCTCCATAATGCCACTGTTTACAAAACCAACTACCATAACGGTAGTTGCACTGGAAGACTGAATAATTGCTGTCACACAAAGACCGAGAAAAAAGCCCTTGATGGGGTTGTCTGTAAGTTTGCTCAGTATTTTTTGCAAATGACCGCCGGCCTGCTTTTCGAGCGATTTGCCCATAATGTCCATGCCGAACAAGAACAAAGCCAGGCCTCCCAGCAACGAGAAGACGTTAAATATGCTCATAAACCTTTCCTCACTTCGATTTTACATGTGTTTCTCCTGTTCATAAGTATAGAAGTTAAATGTAAAATTTGAAATCTGCGGAATGTAAAACTAATGTAAAGGCGACGCGGGTACATTCACTCTGCAATGATGCTGCCAGGCCGGCACAATGAAAATTACGGGCAAGAATGTTGTGTTTTGCCGCCACTTTCATTATAATGGTAGAAAGCCCCGAAACAAGTCGGAAATGATATGCAGGAGGAAGTAGAATGGGTGTATTCAATGTTTCACTTAAAACGCTGATCGATCGAGTCAGCATGGAAGTGGTTTACACACCGACTGATTTGGACAAGATCTATGTTGAAATTGCAGAGGTCAATCGTCCGGGTCTTTTTCTGGCAGGGTACTACGATTATTTTGATAAGCTGCGTTTGCAGATTATGGGACTTGCGGAAATGAATTTCTTGTCAGGCCTCACAAAAGAAAAACGATATGAGGCTTTGGAACAATTGTTTCGTCAACAGCCACCGGCGGTCATTGTATGCCGCAGCGAGGAATTGACTCCCTTTCCAGAGATGGAGGAGCTTGCGATGAAACATCAGGTGGCGCTGCTGCGGTCCAATGAAACAACATGTACATTGATGGGCAGCCTGATCAGCGTTTTGAACCTTGAGCTTGCGCCGCGTATTACGCGTCACGGTGTTCTTGTTGAGGTTTATGGCGAAGGGATTTTGATTTTGGGTGACAGTGGCATTGGCAAAAGTGAACTTGCGATAGAGCTTGTCAAGCGTGGCCACCGCCTTGTTGCAGATGATGCTGTGGAGCTTCGCAAGGTTTCAAACCGCAAAATAACAGGCACAGCACCGGACAATATCCGCCACTTTATCGAGCTGCGTGGAATCGGTATTGTAAATGTGGCTCGCGTTTACGGCGTGGCTGCTGTTTTGCTGAGCAAGAGTGTTGACCTTGTTGTCCAGTTGGAGGCATGGGATCCTTCAAAAAATTATCAGCGCACGGGTTTGGAAAGTGAATTTAGCAACATCCTGGGCGTTAATATACCCAGCACAAGCATCCCTGTATCGCCGGGACGTAATTTGGCTGTTGTGCTGGAAACTGCAGCAATCAACAACCGCCAGAAGAAGATGGGGTATAACGCAGCAAAAGAGCTGCTGATTCGGCTTGGCCTTGACGATAAGATGGACTGAGCTGCAGCAATAGGTAAAGGAGCAACCCTCAATGGATGGATTAAAGAAGATACTGATTGGCTCACACATACCATATCGTGAGCATGAGCCGCTTGCCGCACATTGCACCTTCAAAATAGGCGGTCCTGCACAGTTGTTTGTACAGCCCGAAACGGAGGATCAACTTTGTGAAGTAGTCAAATATTGCAAAAAGAACTGTGTGCGCCATTACATTATCGGTAATGGGAGCAATATCCTGTTTGCTGATAAGGGCTTTGAGGGTGCAGTTATTGATACGACCTCTCTTAAGGTCGACATTCAAATCGATGGAACGGTCATGAAGGCCGGCGCTGGCGTAAAGTTATCTGCCATTTGCAATTCTGCATTGCGCGCGGGCCTAAGCGGACTGGAGTTTGCATACGGCATTCCCGGCACGCTGGGCGGTGCTGTCTATATGAATGCCGGAGCCTACGGCGGTGAAATTAAAGACGTTCTGATTGAGGTGCGCTATCTGTCAACGGATGGCGTAGTTGTTGCTGCGACGCCGGAAGAGCTTGATTTGAGCTACCGGCACAGCATTTTTGAGGAAAATGGTGGTTGCGTTCTTTCGGCAACTTTTGGTCTGAAAAAAGCTGACCCGAATGAAATTCGTGCACAAATGGACGAATTGATGTCCCGCCGCTTATCAAAGCAGCCGCTGGACAAGCCCAGTGCTGGAAGCACATTCAAGCGGCCGCAAGGTGCATTTGCCGCAGCATTGATCGATCAGTGTGGTTTGCGTGGCTATCGTCACGGTGCCGCTGCTGTCAGCGATAAGCACTGCGGGTTTGTTGTTAATCTCGGTGGTGCAACCTGCTCAGATGTACTTGCTTTGTGCGATGAAGTGAGCGCTATTGTAAAAGAAAAGACTGGTTATCTGCTGGAAAAAGAGATTCGCATTGTCTACTGAGTTTTATGGCAAAAAGTATTTGGAGCAAGGAGCGGAATGTATGGAGCTGTTGATCGTAAGCGGGCTTTCCGGCGCAGGGAAGTCTGTCGCCATGAATGCGCTGGAGGATATCGGTTTCTTTTGCATTGACAATGTTCCGGCCGGACTTTTGCCAAGCATTACCGCATTTGCCAGTGCAGGTGATAATCAGCTAAAGCGTGTGGCGTTGTCTATGGATGTCCGTGGCTGCCGTACACAGGAAGAAATTGTCAATGCGTTGAATCAGCTGAATGAGCAGAGTATTGCGTACAAAGTACTGTTTATGGACGCACCAGACGATGTGCTGATGCACCGTTACAGCGAGACGCGACGCCGCCACCCGATCAGCATGTCAGAGGGTATCTCTACAGGCGAGGCCTTCAAACGGGAGCGTACGATACTGCAGCCCCTTAAAGATCGTTCGGATTATATAATCAACACGGCATTGCTCTCTACTGCCCAGAATAAGGAACGTATCTGCGATCTCTTTGTGGAAGATGGTGGCGCGAGGGCGGCAATGCGCCTTACGATAGTATCGTTTGGCTTCAAATTTGGTCTGCCATCAGATGCAGATCTGGTGCTTGATGTACGCTGCCTGCCGAATCCGTTTTATGTGCCGCAGCTTAAAAACAAAACCGGCTTGGATCAGGAAGTGGTTGACTTTGTCATGGACCACCCAGAAGCTCAAAAACTGCTTAGGAAATATACAGACTTCCTGGAGGAGGCTTTACCTCTTTATGTGAAAGAAGGCAAAAGCCAACTGACAATTGCTGTTGGCTGTACCGGCGGCAAACATCGCTCCATTACGTTCGCGCGCAGAATTGCGGAGTACTGCGAGCAGCTTGGTTACCAACCAAGTGTTTTGCACCGTGATGCGATGCGGCACTAAAAACCAATTTGTATTGAGGGGTTGTTATATGAGCTTTGCTTCAGCTGCAAGAGAAGAGATAGCGCAACGCAGCATTCAAAAAGAATGCTGCGTTCGTGCAGCAGCGTACGGATTTGCATGTTTTGCAAAGTATTTTGATGCCCGTGGTCTGGTTTTACAAACAGAGCAGCTTCAAACAGTACTTACGGCACAACGGATCTTTGCACAGTGTGCCATTCAAGGTGAAATTGAACGGCGCAAACGCACAAATGGGTGTATGTATGAGTTTAACATTTGTGATTCAGTACAGGTAAAACGGTTGCATGAGCTGTTCGGAACGACCGGAAATGAGACAAGCCTGCAAATCAATCCAAGTTTGATTCGTTGCCAGACCTGCGTCAGTGCGTACATTGGCGCAGCATTTTTGTGTAACGGCACTGTGACCGACCCACAGAAGGAGTATAACCTTGAGTTCCTGACCCCGCGTACGAATCTTGCAAAAAACTTTGAAGCCCTTCTTGCTGAGCACGAATTCGCACCACATCGTACACGTCGTAACGGAGTGAACCTGATTTATGTAAAAACAGGATCGAATATTGAACGGCTCCTATCCTTTATGGGCGCAGCAAGAGCTGCCAATCGGATTCAGGAGCTGAAAACCTATAAGCAAGTGCGCAATCAAACCAATCGGCAGACGAATTGTGACACGGCCAACCTAAGCAGGATAGTTCGATCCAATTCGCGAACCTTGAAGGCGATTCGATTTTTGGAACAGCACAATGCCTTTGAATCTTTACCTGAGACATTGCAGTATACCGCTAAAATGCGGAAAGCCTATCCCGATCTTTCGTTGACAGCGCTTTGTGAATGTTTTGATCAGCCGGTGAGTAAATCGAGCCTTTCTCACCGACTGAAAAAAATAGAAGCAATCGCTGAATCTCTTAGCATCTACCAGCAGGAAAAGGAGTAAGTGATGAGCGACCTTCAAAATGAGAGCCTTGCATCGAGAGACTTTGTTCATCTCCACATACATACTGAATACAGCCTCTTGGACGGTGCATGCCGTATCGATCAATTGATGGATCGTGTAAAGGAGTGTGGTCAAACAGCGATTGCCTGTACGGACCATGGTGTGATGTACGGCTGTGTGCAGTTTTATAAAGCTGCAAAGAAAGCAGGGATAAAGCCTATCATCGGCTGCGAAGTCTATGTAGCTACAAGAACTCGATTTGATAAGGTGAGTAAGATTGATGGAAACAACCATTTGATTCTTCTTTGCAAAAATGAAACTGGCTACAAGAACCTGATCAAAATGGTCTCGGCGGCATTCGTTGAAGGCTTTTATTCCAAACCGCGTATTGACAAACAATTGCTTGAGCAATACCATGATGGACTGATTTGTCTTTCCGCGTGTCTTGCAGGAGAAGTTCCACAGGCACTGCTTGCAGGAGACTACGAGCGTGCAAAGGAATCTGCGCTATGGTTTCGGGATTTGTTTGGCAATGAAAATTACTACATCGAGCTGCAAGATCACGGACTGGAAGATGACCGTATCGTCCTGCCGCAGCTCATCAAGCTCTCACGTGAAACAGGCATCCCTATGGTTGCAACGAACGACTCGCACTATCTGCGTAAAGAGGATGCAAAAATGCAAAGCATCCTGCTATGCATTCAAACAGGGAAAACTATTCAGGATGCAGATAGAATGGAGTTTCAGACGGATGAGTTTTATGTAAAAACCACCGATGAAATGTATGAGCTTTTCTCCATGGTACCGGAAGCTTGTGAAAACACTGTCAAAATCGCACAACGATGCAATTTTGACTTCGAGTTCGGTCATACAAAAATCCCATATTACAGGGCACCGGACGGTATGGACAATCAAGCCTTTTTTGAAAAGCTTTGCTGGGACGGTTTACAGCGACGCTATGGCGCAAATTGTCCTCAGTCAAACGTTGATCGCCTGAAATATGAGATAAATGTCGTGAAATCGATGGGGTATACAAATTATTATCTCATCGTGTGGGATTACATCAATTATGCTAAGAGTCAGGGTATCCCGGTAGGACCCGGACGCGGTTCTGGTGCAGGCAGTATAGCAGCGTATTGTGTGGGCATTACAGATATTGATCCGATACGTTATAACCTGATTTTTGAACGCTTTTTAAATCCGGAACGAGTTAGTATGCCTGATTTTGATGTGGACTTCTGTTATGAGAGGCGACAGGAGGTAATTGACTATGTGAATCGCAAATACGGCTCAGACCATGTTGCTCAGATAGTTACCTTTGGTACGATGGCTGCCAGAAATGCGATACGTGATGTCGGGCGTGTAATGGGGCTTCCGTATCAAACGGTTGACGCAGTGGCAAAACTGGTTCCGATGGAACTGAAAATGACACTAAAGCGGGCATTGGAAGTTTCGTCTGAACTTAAGAGGCAGTACGATTCGGATCCGCAAACTAAGGAATTGATTGATACTGCACTTAAGGTTGAGGGCATGCCTCGTCATGCCTCAACTCATGCAGCGGGCGTCGTAATTACCCCGGAGCCGACAGACTATTATTTGCCGCTTGCGACAAATGACGGTTTACCGGTTACACAGTTTAATATGACAGAAATCGAAGAGCTTGGCCTCTTGAAAATGGACTTTCTTGGTCTGCGGACGCTGACCGTGATTCGGGACGCAGAACTTGCTGTTCAACGGAAAGACCCTGCATTTTCCATTCAAACCATAGATTACGATGATTCCAAAACCTATAGCATGCTGGGGCAGGGAAGTACCGAGGGTGTATTTCAGCTGGAGTCTTCTGGTATGACACAGGTGCTTGTAAGTCTCCAACCGCAGAATTTAGAGGACGTTATTGCACTTATCAGTCTGTACCGTCCAGGTCCGATGGACTCGATACCAACCTATTTGCGAAATCGCCACGAGCCGGATAAAATCAGCTACAAAACGCCGCAGTTGGCACATATCCTGGATGTGACGAACGGATGCATTGTCTACCAGGAGCAGGTCATGCAAATTTTTCGAGAGCTTGCGGGCTTTTCTTTTGGACAGGCTGATAATGTCCGTCGTGCCATGAGCAAGAAAAAACACGCTGTTATGGAGGCGGAACGGGAGCATTTTGTTCATGGCTGTACAGAGCCCGGGCATGAATGTCCGGGCTGCGTGGCAAACGGTATCTCTGAAAAAATCGCAAACGAAATTTACGATGAAATGTCAAGCTTTGCGTCATATGCATTCAACAAAAGCCATGCGGCATGCTATGCATATGTGGCTTTTCAGACAGCGTATCTTAAATGCCACTATCCAAGCGAGTTTATGGCAGCCCTGCTTACGAGTGTACTGGATAATACAGATAAGGTGATTGAGTATTCCAGCGAATGTGCGCGTCTAGGCATAAAGGTGCTTCCACCGGATATCAACGTTTCCGGCGGAGGATTTACGGTTGATGAAAAAAGAGAAATCAGATTCGGATTGAATGCAATAAAGAATGTTGGCCGCAATCTGATCAATCATGTGGTTGAACAGCGCAAAGAAAGACCTTTTTCCAGTTTGTATGATTTTTGCAAGAGAATGCGTGGAAATGAACTTAATCGGCGTGCAGTAGAATGCTTGATTAAGGCGGGCGCATTTGATGGATTGGAAAAGAACCGACATAGTATGGTGGAAGCTGTTGAAGGGATTTTGAAAAGCATCGAGGGAGATTCCAGAAGAAATCTTGACGGTCAGCTGGATTTGTTTTCTGCGTTGGGTGGAGAAGGTTCTGCCGCATTTGTAGAGGATACGTACGAAATTAGAGCTCTTTCTGAGTACAGTCATACAGAACTGCTTCAGATGGAAAAGGAAGTCAGTGGTTTGTATTTGTCCGGTCACCCATTAGACACTTACCGAGAGCAAATCAGGACGATCGGCTCCCATACGATCAAGTCTTTGACGTCAGAAGAAGCTCGTGTTCAAGATAATGAAAAAGTCCGCATTGTTTGCATAGTGGTAAAAACACGAATGATGACTACAAAATCGAATAGTATGATGGCGTTTGTAAGCGTTGAGGACTTGACGGGAACAATGGAAGTTGTTGTCTTTCCTAAGGTGTTGGATAACTTTCGCGATTCCCTAAAAGAAAATGCTGTTGTTATTATAGATGGCCGTCTTTCTGTCCGCGAGGATGAAGCATCAAAACTATTGGCGGACAGCATCGTTTTGATTTCTGATTACAAAATATCGCAGCCATTGAACGGCCGTAAAAATGCGATGCAAACGGATAAGAAGATTTACATCCGACTTCCATCACGTGACAGCGTTCAATATGAAAAAGTTATAAATCTGCTCGAGATCTTTGATGGAGATGTTCCGGTTGTGCTGTATGTGGCCGACAGAAAGCAGTATCTTCTTGTGCCGCGGCATCTGTATGCATCAGGTCATCCTGCACTCATAAGAGAACTAGAACGTCTGGTCGGCACTGACAACATTGCAACAAAATAACATTTCTGTGCACGAATAGATACATGCTGGATGTTTTCAAAAAGCAACTGTTGTGATATAATTAACTAAGAGGTTGGTTCAAGGAATGTGAGTTGCGCAAGTCAAAGAAAAGCAGCTCTAAGGGTAAATGAAGAAGAATTTGTTGGAGGGAATTTCAAACATGGAAAAGCAGATCAAAACGATTGGCGTCTTGACGAGCGGTGGTGATGCGCCTGGCATGAACGCTGCCGTGCGTGCGGTGGTTCGCACCGGCTTGCACAAAGGCTATAGGATGATTGGCATTCAGCGCGGTTACAATGGTTTGTTGAATGGTGAGTGCTTTGAAATGAACCTTCGGAGCGTTTCCAATATCATTTCAGCCGGCGGCACGATTCTTTACACAGCACGTTGTCTTGAATTCAAAACAAAGGAAGGTCAGGATCGTGGCGCTGCAAAGTGCCGTGAGTTGGGTATTGATGCGCTGGTTGTTATTGGCGGTGATGGTTCTTATCGTGGTGCACGCGAACTTGCACATCGCGGCATTCCGATGATAGGTCTGCCGGGTACGATTGACAACGATATCGCTTGCACAGAGTACACTATTGGCTATGATACTGCCATGAATACGGCAATTGAGATGATCGATAAGCTTCGTGACACCACACAGAGCCATGATCGTTGCAGTGTTGTGGAGGTTATGGGTCGTAATGCAGGCTATATTGCATTGAATGTCGCCATTGCATCCGGTGCTATGGCTGTTTTGCTGCCCGAAGAGGAATTTGATATGCAGCGCGATATCCTTGATAAAATCAAGGAAACACAGAGAACCGGTAAGCGTCATTTTATTGTCATTGTGGCTGAGGGCGTTGGTCATGCACAGGAGATTGCCAACGAGATTCAGGCACGTACAGGCATTGATTCCAGAGCGACCATCCTGGGACATGTGCAACGCGGTGGCTCGCCCACCTTGCGTGATCGTGTAAATGCTTCTGCGATGGGTTATCGTGCGGTATGCCTGCTCGACGAAGGAAAATATAATCGCATCGTGGGTATGAAGGGTGAGCAGCTCGTGGACTACCCTGTTGATGAGGCTCTTGAGATGACAAAAAGCCTCGATCCGGTTCTTATGGATGTCGCGAACACGATTAGTATTTAAAGTTTGGTTATAGACCGAGGTCAACGGAACAGGTGTTAGGGGAGCTTACGATAAAACGTTTGCTCCTCTTTTTAGGTTGCAGCACATAAAAGAGGGGAGTAGCTTGATGAAAGAACCAAAGCTAAAAACGGTCTATGTTTGCTCAAACTGCGGTGAAACGAGTCCTCGCTGGATGGGTCGATGCCCGAGCTGCGGCAGTTGGAACACAATGAACGAGGACGTAATTGCAGAAGTTCAAAAGTCAAGCAGTGCTTCTTTGCAAAAGATGCCAACATTTCGTCCTGATGGCAGCACGAACCTAAAAGCAAGAAAACTATCTGAAATAAGCACATCTGAAGAAAAAAGCCGGATTAAAACCGGAATTTCGGAACTCGATCGGGTACTGGGAGGCGGAATTGTACTAGGCGGTGTGGTTTTGCTTAGCGGCGAGCCCGGTGTGGGAAAATCAACGATGTTGCTGCAGCTCTGCGGTGCTATATCAAATGAGCATACCGTTTTGTACGTAACAGGAGAGGAATCTGTTCGACAGGTCAAGCTGCGTGCCAGTCGGTTGAATGTTTGTCAGGAAAACATTTACCTTGTAGCAGAAAACGATATCGATGAAATCTGTGCGCTAATCGAAAAAGACAAGCCGGATTTGGTCGTCATCGATTCTATTCAAACTATGAGGTGTACGGACATCTCCTCGTCATCCGGAACAGTAAGCCAAGTCAAAGAGAGTACATCTCGTCTCCTGGCGGTCGCCAAAAAACAGGAAATACCAATGTTTATTGTGGGACACGTAAACAAAGATGGTGCGATTGCCGGTCCAAAGGTAATGGAACATATTGTGGATACGGTCCTTTACTTTGAGGGCGACAAGACGCTTCCTTATCGAATTCTGCGTGCTGAAAAAAATCGGTATGGTTCGACCAACGAGCTTGGCATGTTTGATATGACGGGCAAGGGGCTGGAAGAAATCAAAAACCCTTCTCTGATGCTCTTAGAGGGACGCCCTCTTGGCGTTTCAGGCAATTGCGTTACTTGTTCTATAGAAGGCAGCCGCCCCATACTGAGCGAGATTCAGGCATTGGCATCTAAAACAAGCTTTCCTTCTCCCAGGCGTGCATGCAGTGGCTATGACAGCAATCGCATGAATTTGCTGATTGCTGTCCTTGAAAAACGCGCGGGTTATTTTTTTGGTAATTTGGACGTTTATATCAATGTTGTTGGCGGTGTTGCTTTGCGAGATACTTCCTGCGATTTGACTGTATGTCTCAGTATGATATCATCGCTGCTTGATGTTCCAGTAAACGATAAACTGCTTGCCATAGGAGAAGTTGGTCTGGGTGGAGAGATAAGAAGCGTCCCGAATTTGGAGCAACGCATCCATGAGGCAGAACGAATTGGCTTTGAAATTGCGATTATTCCGAAGCATAGCATTACACATATCAATGCTTCAGATTATCCGAATATCAAACTCTTTGGTGTTTCCTACATATCAGAAGCAATAGATGCCTTAAGGAATAATCGACTGTAAAAACAGGGAATAGAAGCATGTCAATTTATTTAGATGAAAAAAATCCGGAAAGTCATAAACCGTTTAACGATGCATCTCAGGATATTGTTGATTATGTGCGTTATCTCGAGGTCATTGCCGGAAAAAGTGCAAATACAGCGTTTAGCTATTACTGCGATCTTCGTGGCTTCAGTCGCTTTATGAAGATTCGTAGAGGGCTCGTCGCAGAGGACTGCAAAATGAAGGATGTTGATCCCAAAGGGTTGGACACAGCCTTTTGGGGGACGATCAGTAAAGAGGATATATATGAGTATATGTATTTCTTGAATTCTGAATGTCAAAACAAAAAATCCTCTACCGCCAGGAGACTGGCAAGTCTTCATGGATTTTTTGATTATCTCGTTAATCAGATGAATAAGCTGGATAAAGATCCTACAGCAGCGATACGTCCGCCAAAACAGGACAAAGTGCTGCCAAAGTACCTAACAGAAGAACAGTCAAAAGAATTGCTCAGCAGTGCAAAAAATCAAGGTGATTTTCCCGAACGTGATTACTGCATGATTACGCTGTTTTTGAACTGCGGCATGCGACTTTCTGAGCTTGTTAGAATGAATACAAACGATATCGATCTGGAAATGAAACAGATTCGTCTTTTTGGCAAAGGACGCAAAGAGCGCATGGTTTACCTAAATGAGGCATGCATTGATGCATTGACGGAATACCTTGAAAAACGTTCAAAAGTAGAAGGCTTACAGTCAAATGAAAAAGCTGTTTTTATCTCCCGAAGGACGCGCAGTCGACTTTCAAATCGGCGTGTCGAACAGCTGATAACAGGCGCAATGAAGTTGTCTGGGCTAAAAGGCTTTTCAACCCATAAGCTGCGTCACACGGCTGCAACACTAATGTATCAAACCGGAAATGTTGACATATTAACCTTGAAACAGCTTCTTGGACACAGCAATGTCGGCACCACACAGATATACACGCACTTACAGGAATTTCAAGTGCGCGCTGCAATTGAACAAAACCCGCTTGGCAAAGGACAATCTTTAGCTGATGATGCATCTGCAACTGCAGATGATAAATCAAACAATAAAAATCTTGTGGATAACATGTGCAATGAAAAGCATGATGAATAATTGATAAAAGTGATATCATAAATTTGCGCTAGTTCAATGATTAAATTGTACAAGGTTTGCAGAAAAATTAAGGATTCCGAAAGGGTTTATCTTGTTTTCTCTCCCCACTGTTTCGCATAACGTGCATTATACGAAACGTAGCGTTAGGAATTCTTTCCTTTACATCTATTCTCTCCTTCCACCGAAGTAATGTTTCAAACTAGGTTGGCTCGGTAAGAAATCATGATTTAGCTTTCTATCATTCGTCTTGTTGACATTGCTGCCTTATAACACAGAAAAAATCCGTGATGCCTTTTGACGGACATCACGGATTTTTAATCTGGCTTAATTACTTTACCATGCTGGCAACTTCGGAAGCAAAATCATCATTACGCTTTTCCAAGCCTTCACCCTTCTGGAAACGAGTGAATTTAACGATTTTAATGTCACCACCCAGCTCTTTTGCAACCTTTGCAGTATACTGAGCAACAGACAGATCGCCGTCCTTGACGAACTCCTGATCAACCAAGCAGTTCTCCTTAAAGAACTTCTTAATCTTTCCTTCAATCATCTTCTGCTTCACAGCCTCAGGCTTGTTGGCGTTCTTCGGATCGCCAGCCATCTGGACAAGCATAATTTCCTTTTCCTTGTCGACAACCTCGGCAGGCACAGATGCTTCATCAACATAGCTCGGGTTTGCAGCAGCGACCTGCATAGCAATGTCCTTACCGTAAGCAGAAAACTCAGCCTTAGATGCGACATCATCAGAAGTCTCGAAGCTGACCAGAATGCCGTGTGTGCCACCACCGTGGACGTATGCAGAGCAAACACCCTCATAGCGGACAAAACGGCGAACCTTGATGTTCTCTTTGATGACCAGGATAAGCTCCTTTAATGCCTGATCGACAGTACGATCGCCCATCATGCAATTCATCAATGCGTCAACATCGGCGGGATTCTGATCCATGATAACCTTTGTGGTTTCCTTGACGAAGTTCACAAACTTCTCATTTTTAGCCACAAAGTCAGTCTCAGCGTTTACCTCAATCACAACACCAACCTTGCAATCGGCGCAATAATCGGCATAAACCATACCCTCGGCAGCAATACGACCAGCCTTCTTAGCAGCCGTAGCCAAACCACGCTCACGCAAAATCTCGATTGCTTTTTCAAAGTTGCCGTCAGCCTCAGTCAGAGCCTTCTTGCATTCCATCATACCGCAATCGGTCTGCTTACGCAGTTCCATAACGTCTTTTGCAGAAATAGCCATCTTAATTATCTCCTTTGCACGTTACTTTTCAGTCAAGAAAAATCAAGCGTTTGCAACATCTTCAGCAGAAACGGCATCCTGATTTCCCTGCTTGCCTTCCAGCACGGCATCAGCCATAGCACCTGCAATCAGTTTCACGGCACGGATAGCATCATCATTGCCGGGAATCACGTAATCAATCTCATCGGGGTTGCAGTTGGTGTCGACAATAGCAACGATAGGAATGTTCAGCTTGCGTGCCTCGGCGACAGCGATGCGCTCCTTGTGGGGATCAACAATGAACATGGCCTTGGGCAGAACCTTCATGTTTTTCACACCGCCCAGGTATTTATCAAGCTTCTCCATCTCAAGCTCAAGCTTTGCGACTTCTTTCTTGGGCAGAAGCTCAAAAGTGCCGTCCTCTTTCATCTTTGCGAGCTGCTCCATGCGATCGATGCGCTTACGGATGGTGCGGAAGTTTGTGAGCATGCCACCCAGCCAGCGAGCATTGACGTAATGCATGCCACAGCGCAGTGCCTCATCGCGGATGGATTCCTGAGCCTGCTTCTTGGTGCCAACAAACAGGATGTCGCCGCCATTTGCTGCAACGTCCTTCACGTAGTTGTATGCCTCATCCAGCTTCTTAACGGTCTTCTGCAGATCAATGATGTAGATGCCATTGCGCTCAGTGAAAATGTACTTTGCCATCTTCGGGTTCCAACGACGGGTCTGATGACCAAAGTGGACGCCTGCCTCGAGAAGCTGTTTCATAGATACGACTGCCATAGTAAAAAACCTCCAAAAATGTTTAACCTCCGCACACCGTGATCCAATACTCGCACGAGAGTATTGGACTGCTCTCAACCACATTGGCACAAAAGAGCATAGTGATGCGTGTGTGATACCTAGATATATTAACACAACATATTGCTATTTTCAAGTGGATTTTGGCTTGGAAAAAAAGAATTTCATCAAAAAACTCATATCCGAGATCATCTAGTGATGAGCAGACATGAGTTTTTTGCTTAAGATATCTATATTGTAAAATTCAGTTCAAGGTCAAAATTAAGACTGGCAAGCTGTAATCAAGCTCATTTTATAGACTTCATCTGCGTTGCAGCCGCGGGACAGGTCATTGATCGGAGCATTTAAGCCCTGCAGAATGGGACCATAGGCTGCATAGCCACCCAAACGCTGGGCAATTTTATAGCCAATATTGCCAGCCTCGATGCACGGGAAAATAAATGTGTTCGCCTGACCTGCAACCTTGCTTCCCTTGCATTTTGTTTTTGCAACCTCAGGTGAAACTGCTGCATCAAACTGCAATTCGCCATCCACAGCCAATTCTGGATCCATTTCCTGCGCCTTGATCGTTGCATCATGGCTCAGAGAGACAGTGCCACCCTTTCCGGAGCCCATTGTGGAGAAGCTCAGAACGGCAACCTTCGGATCGATGTCAAACAACTTAGCCGTTTTAGCGGTTTCAATGGCAACCTCTGCCAATTTGGAGGATGCACTCACTTTTACCTCACCGGTAGTCTTGTCTACAGTGTCGGTATAATCGATATTGACTGCGCAGTCGCCCATTGCGATGCGCTTCAGGCCTTCCTCGCCGAAGTCACGATCCAAGATAAAGCAAGAGCTCACCAAATGTGCGCCCTTCTTTGTTTTAACGAGCTGCAGAGCGGGACGAATTGTGTCTGCAGTAGAATATGTTGCGCCGCCCAGCAGACAATCGGCTTTACCCATCTTGACAAGCATTGTGCCAAAATAGTTGGATTTCTTCAGTAATGCCGCGCACTCTTCTGCAGACTGCTTGCCTTTTCGCAGTTCAACCATCGTGTTGACCATTTCGTCAAATCCATCATAGTTTTCTGGGTCAATGATCTCTGCCGATGAAATATCAAAATTCCCGGCAGCAGCGGCTGCTTTGCATTCTGCCTCGTTGCCAACCATAACAACCTTCAGAATGCCTTCAGCCAGAAGTTTACTTGCAGCTTCAAGAATACGCGGGTCGTTGCCTTCCGTAAAAACAATTGTTTTAGGCTCTGCCTTCAGCTTTTCTACCAGTGGTGCAAACATATCAGCCATAATCGAGTACCTCCAAGTATAGTTTTTGCTTTGTGTCATGGACAAAGCACTTGTCTTTTTTATTTTATCACACCAAACAGAAAGTTCAAGATAGTTTCGCTTAATTGAGAAGTCACTAAAAAGATTTTTAAATTTCCCTTGACAAATCCTCCATAAGTGAATATAATACATCGTGTTGGACAGCTTGATGTCCTGTAAGTTAATTATTGGGGATTTGCATAGTGGTAGTGCGGTAGACTCTGACTCTACTTGTGGGAGTTCGATTCTCTCATCCCCAACCAGAAGAGCGTGATTTTGCTGCATTATAGTAGCAAGGTTGCGCTTATTTGTTTGAGCAAAAGAAAATAGAAACAAAAAACAGCACCTCAAATTCGAGGTGCTGTTTTAAAAAATCATGTAATAAGAGGGTCGTTACTTGTCGGCTTTCTTTTCTGCTGAAGCGGTAGGCTTATCCATATTAAGCTTCTCGACAGCAGAAATCGCAGCCTTTGTGAAACGAATCTTTACACGGTCTGCTCCAGTTTCCAAGACAAAGGAATCATCTTTGATAGCAACAACGCGACCGATTATTCCGCCAATTGTCGTGACCTGATCGCCAATTTCAAGGCTGTTACGCATTGCAGCATCCTTTTTTTCCTGCTTCTTCTGAGGACGATAAATCATAAAGTAGAGCAGGACAAACATAATTGCCAAGGTGAAAAAAAGGCTGATGTAGCTTCCGGATGTGGTGGTCAACAGTTGCATAGAGAAATCTCCTCTCAAAATTCAGATAACAGTATTATACCCTTTTATGCACAAGGTTTCAAGCTCAAAGCTCAAATTCTCGTATCCAAAAGTTTTACGTAACGCTCATGGAATGCCGCAAAGGTGCCAGCGTCCAGCTCATCCCGAATTCTTTCCATAAGGTGATTATAAAACCACAAATTGTGCATTACTGCGAGACGCATACCCAGCAGTTCTTCGGCTTTGAAAAGATGACGGATATATGCACGTGTGTAATTGCGGCACGCAGGACAGCCACACAAGGGATCAATGGGCCGCTCATCACGCTCGTACTTGGCATTCTTTATGTTTATAATGCCATTCCATGTATTTAGATGACCATGCCTTGCATTGCGGCTTGGCATGACACAGTCGAACAAATCAACGCCTCGTGATACGGCTTCGATTATATTGCCTGGGGTGCCGACTCCCATCAGATATCGTATCTTATCCTTTGGCATATAGGTCTCGACTGCGCTGATCATCTCATACATGACCTCAGATGGTTCGCCGACAGCCAAACCACCAATCGCATAACCATCCAAATCCAAATCTCTGATCTGCTTCATGTGCTCAATTCGAAGATCGGCAAATGTGCACCCTTGATTAATGCCGAACAGGAGTTGATCCGGATTGGTAGCTTTTCCTTCCGCTTTCAAACGATTCATCTCTGTTTTACAGCGTGAAAGCCAACGGGTCGTTCGCTCGCAGCTGGCTTTTGAGTATGCATACTGTGCCGGGTTTTCTACACATTCATCAAAGGCCATCGCTATCGTTGAGCCAAGGTTTGCCTGGATTTGCATGCTTTCTTCGGGTCCCATAAAAATGCGATGTCCGTCCAAGTGAGAGGCAAAAGTCACGCCCTCCTCTGTGATCTTGCGCAGTTTTGCAAGGCTAAAGACTTGAAAACCACCACTATCCGTAAGGATTGGACCATCCCAACGTGTAAATCTATGCAAGCCGCCCATGTCTGCCACGAGCTTATCACCAGGCCGCAGATGCAAATGGTAGGTATTGCACAGCATTACCTGAGTTCCGATTTGTTTGAGATCCTGGGCGGAAAGTCCGCCTTTGATTGCACCCGCGGTTGCGACATTTTGAAACGCAGGTGTTTGAACAGTACCGTGTACGGTGTGGAACTCGCCACGCCTGGCGTTATGCTCCTGCTTTAGAAGCTTATATGTGGTCAACGAAGGCATAATTAACATCCTCTCTGTGCACGAAGAACAGTCGTGCGATTATTCCGGAATCAAAAATACCGGATGGCAGATTGTCGATCAAACGCTGTTGCGATACAGCGTTTCTGTCCGAACGAAAACATCCTTTGCGGAAAGAGGCTCATTCTTTTTGATCGCCCATCAGATTTTTAAGCTCTGTGAAGAAGCTCTGAACATCGGCAAACTGACGATAAACAGATGCAAAACGGACGTATGCAACCTCATCAATGCTCTTTAATTCCTGCATAGTAAGTTCGCCTATGCGGACACTTGGAATCTCGTGGTCAAACGAACTGAGCAAAGTTTGTTCGATATGATTTACACTCTGTTCTAAAACTTCATAACTGACCGGACGTTTTGCACAGGCTCGCAACATTGCATTAAGCAGCTTTTGACGATCAAACGGCTCTCTTGAACAGTCCTTTTTGATTACGACTAGGGGGACTGTCTCGATAATTTCGTATGTCGTGAAGCGCATATGACAACCCAGGCACTCTCTTCTCCTGCGTATGCGTTCATTATCCTCCGTAGGTCGAGAATCGATTACTTTGGATTCCTCGTTGCCACAATAAGGACATTTCATAATAAGTCCCTCCCAATTTAATCAAGTTCAACTGCCTAAAAGTGCATCTCTTGTAATTTATTTGTTTTTCGATTTGCGTTCACTCCAGAGCAACCATGCGGATGTAGAAACGCAGAGAGAGGTGTACACGCCGCTGATCATGCCCATTGTAAGCGGGAAAGCAAACGTAAAGATACTGTCCAAACCGTAAAGCTTAGCTACGATACACATAACCGCTAGTGCCATAACTGTCGTAACAGTCGTAATCAGTGTACGACGAGCAGACTGATTAACGGAATTGTTAACGATGCTCTCAAAAGTGGTCTTTTTACTTGTGAGCGTCCGATTTTCACGAATGCGGTCGTAGACGACGACGGTGTCGTTGATGGAGTAGCCAAGAATTGTAAGCATTGCTGCGATAAAGTTGCCGTCCAGCGGTGTACGTAACAGAACAAAAGTACCAAAAACGACCATGAGGTCATTAAGAAGGGCAAAAACTGCCATAATACCGCCTGTCAAACCGCCGATATTCTTGAAGCGAACTGCTATATAAATCAAAATCAAAACCAGAGCGAAAATGACGGCAACTAAACTTTTCTGCAAAAACTTTGTGCCCATCGTTGCGCTGACGTTGCTTATCGAGAGCTGTTCGAACTGATTGTCAGAATATACATTATTCAAGCTGTCAAGTAACTGCGCAACCTGTTCTGTAGTAACAGTCTGTGCGCCGGGGAAGGAAATTTTAAGAGTTTGCTCACCGGTTGCAATGTTCTCGCCCGTTTGCAATGTCAATCCATTATTTTCCAGGCTCTCTTCTGCTGTGTATTCAACGTTGGCAACATCAATCTCGCCCTGATAGCTAAGTGTAATCATTGCACCGCCGGTGAATTCGGTATCCAGACGAACACCGAAAATAACTGCGCACAATACAATCGCTGCCATAAGGCAAGAAGAGAATGCCAAGAATCGCTTGCGCAACGCCACAAAGTTAATGGGTTTCTTTTCGCTGGTCTCTTTGCCTGCTGCCGAGGCTCCGTAGAGCCATGGATTGCGCAATGCTTTGATTGAAGCTGCCCCACGGATCATAACTCGCGTTGCGAAAACGCCGAAGACAAAGTTAAGGAGCACACCGGTAAGCAGTGTGTAGCCAAAAGCATAAATCGTGCCAGCCGTAGAGGGTCCGAATGCAAAGAACACAAAATGCAGCAGCTTAGCAAAGATACCATCAGAGGGACCAAATGCGCCCATAAGAACAACTGCTACGATGACAATTGTCACATTGCCGTCAATAATTGGTGTTAAACCACGTGCGAAGCCACTCTTAAGTGCACCATCGAGTGATTTTCCGCTTTGCAGCTCCTCTTTGATGCGCTCTGCTGTGATGACATTTGCATCAACGCCCATGCCTATGGCAAGGATAATGCCGGCGATGCCAGGCAAGGTCATCGTGAAGCTCTCGAATACTGTAAAGTAACCAGAAACAAACGCCAGTGTTGCTGCCACCTGACCCAACAGTGCAATACAGGCAAGAAAGCCGGGTAAACGATACAGTACCGTCATCAGCACAAAGATAAGAGCAAATGCAATAACGCCAGCAAGTACCATCGCACTCAGGCTATTTTCACCCAGACTGGGGCTGACCGTAGAATAGCCATCCACCTTAAGAGCAAACGGCAACGCACCGGAATTGATCTGCCGAGCCATTTTAATAACCTGCTCTTGCGTAAAGGGATTCGATGCTGAACTGGTTATAATCGCCTCACCGTCTGTAATGGCAGTATTTACAGATGCTGTGCTGACGTTTTCATCATCCAGCCAGATGCTGATACTGCCACCTTCTTGAGCCAGGCGCGTGGTGGCTTCGCCAAACGCTGTAGCGCCATCACTCGTAAACTTAAGCGCAACATAGTACTCTGCACTTCCCCCGCTGGCTACAGCACCGTACTGTGCAGAAGCGCTTTCAACCATTGAGCCATCCAAAATCAGTGTACCATCCTGGCTGCCTCCTTCACAGAAGGTCAGATATGCCGTTGATCCGATTTCTTCAATAGCTGCTTCCGGATCAAAATCCGTCTCACCAGATTGCCACGGGAATTCGAGAATCAAACTGTCGGAATCACTGTCCACATAAAGCTCATAATCCGTAATATTCAGTCCCACCAGACGATTTTCGATGACAAGCTGAGCGGCTTCCAGCTGCTCCTCTGTTGCATCATAATCATCGGATGGCACAAATGTAACATTGACGCCGCCCTTGATGTCAACACCGAATCGAATGTCTTTTGCACCTTTAATGTAGGTTTTGCTGACATCACCGTATTTCGCAGATACGCCAAAGAAAGCGGTATATGCAAAAACAGCAATCAACAGCACAGATACAATTAAATGCCATGCTTTGCCTTTTGTCTTCATATAAATCAGAAAGCCTCCCAAAAGCTGTTGTCTTTACTCAACAGCAGATATTACAAACCTCTCCTGTAACAGCTTGCTGCACAGGAGAGGCAATGCCAAAGCAATAATTACTGCTGATTGTTCAGCAGCTTTTCAACCACAGCCAACCGCACACAGACACATAATAGCTCAGAAGCTGTCTCCACCTCATCCAGACTTGGGTAGGTAGGTGCAATACGCAGATGGGAATCATCAGGGTCACTGTGATAGGGGTAAGCAGAACCTGCACCTGTTAACGTCAGACCGCATTCCTTGCACAGAGCTGCAACACGCTTTGCACAGCCGGGCATAACATACAGGCTGATAAAGTAGCCGCCCTTTGGGTTTGTCCAATGAGCAATATCTCCGCACGGTGTCAGGTTATGAGAAAAAGCTGTCTTTACTGCGTCAAAACAGGGCACCAAACGACGACGATGCTTGGCCATATGAGCCAGAACACCTTCTTTGTTTTTCAGGAATCGAACATGGCGAAGCTGATTCATTTTGTCGTAGCTGATAATCATGACAGAGAAGCGCTTGCACAGATATTTCATGCTTTCTTCACTGCACGCTATTGCAGAAACGCCGGCGCCGGGGAAAGTGATTTTGCTCGTGGATGTAAACATGAGCACACGATTTTCAGTGCCATATTTTTTACTCTCATTGAGCAATACTGGCGTTTCAATGATTTCATCCGTCAGGTGGTGAACGATGTACGCCTCGTCCCAGAAAATCTTGAAATCAGGCGCTGCAGTCTTCATTTTTGCAAAGCGCTCAACAGTTTCATCACTATAGGTATAGCCGTCAGGATTTGAATATTGCGGTACACACCAGATACCCTTGATGGTATCATCCTCTGCAACCAGCTTCTCAACCATATCCATATCCGGACCATTTGGAGTCATAGGAACACTAATCAGTTCAAACCCCATTTCCTCGGTAATTGCGAAGTGGCGGTCGTAACCTGGCACAGGACACAGGAATTTTCGCTTTTCCACCTGAGACCACGGACAGGGAGACTCAGGGAAGCCGAACATGTAGCCAATCGAAAGAAGACTATACATCAACTGCAGGCTGGAGTTGCCCCCGACAAATACCTCAGACGGTCGCACGCCAAACACATCAGCAAAAAGCACGCGTGCCTCACTCAAACCCTCCAGTTCCCCATAATTGCGAGCATCTGTGCCGGCATCGGTAGTATAATCCGACATCTGCAGCAGTCCCATAGCCAAATCCATCTGATGGGGGCCTGGTTTGCCACGTGCCATATTAAGCTTTAAGTTCATTACTTGAAATTTTTTATACTCCTGCTCTAGAAAAGCTTTTTCTGCAGCAAGCTCGCTATGATTCATTGCAAAGTACTCTGCCATTGAAAACACGCTCCTTTATAGTACTTTCTATTCCCCTGTTCAGAGTTGCTTTTCCGAGGATTTCTCTTGCCAGAACCATCCATCGCACAACTCCAGACTTAAATATTATAGTACATTTCTCATCCAGAAACAAGGATTAAGAAAGCAAAAAGCCCTTTCAAAAGAAAAAACTTTCGAAAAGGCTTCTTTTTATCAAGGCAAATCAGTCCTGCGATGCCTGCGTTTTATATCGTTTCCGCACGGCACCATATTCCAATTCAGGTTCACTACCGTCAACTGTATCTTGCGTAATGGTCACACGGATAATTGTGGGGTCATCCGGAACCTTATACATGATGGGCATGAGGATGCTTTCCATAACGCTGCGCAAACCACGTGCACCCGTTTTCCGTTCGATTGTTTTGCGTGCAACAGCATGCAAAGCCTCATCTGTAAAGACAAGCTCAACATTATCCATGGAAAGTAACTCTTTATATTGCTTTACAAGGCTATTGCGGGGCTCCTTCAAAACACGTACCAATGCGTCTTCATCCAGATCATCCAAAACAGTAATGACAGGCAAACGCCCAATCAATTCCGGTATCAGACCAAACTTAACAAGGTCATGCGGCTCAACCTGTCGTAGCAAGGCCTTTTCTGCCTCTGCAGAATTATCTTTCAAACTGCCGCCAAAACCAAGAGACGACTTGTCAGTGCGCTTTTGAATATGCTTATCCAAACCATCAAATGCGCCGCCGCAGATAAACAGGATATTTGTAGTGTCGATCTGAATAAACTCTTGCTGAGGATGTTTACGGCCGCCCTGCGGTGGAACATTGCTGACAGTGCCTTCCAAAATCTTAAGCAAAGCCTGCTGAACACCTTCACCGCCGACATCTCTTGTAATCGACGGGTTTTCGCTCTTGCGAGTGATTTTGTCGATTTCATCAATGTAAATAATGCCAATCTGGGCTTTTTGAACATCAAAATCTGCTGCCTGGATTAGCTTAAGCAGAATGTTTTCGACGTCTTCGCCAACATAACCTGCTTCCGTCAGCGTTGTTGCGTCAGCGATTGCAAACGGAACACCTAACATGCGTGCCAGAGTTTGCGCCAAAAGAGTTTTGCCTACACCCGAAGGACCAAGCAATAGAACGTTTGACTTTTGAAGCTCGACATCGCCGCCCCTACCACTCATAATGCGCTTGTAGTGGTTATAAACAGAAACTGCAAGAACACGCTTCGCCTCGTCCTGTCCGATTACATATTGATCCAGTGAATCTTTGATTTCAGCCGGTGTCATAACATTGATATCCAAGCTGCTTCCTGCTGCCTGAATACGAGAACTTGCCGCCCTACCATGACTGGGACGATTACTGCCAGTACGCTCATCCTTATCTGAAAGCAAATCGTGGCACAAACCGATGCATTCACTGCAAATGTTCACGCCCGGCCCAATAATCATTCGTTCGACCTCATCCTGATGTTTTCCGCAAAAGCTGCAGACGAGATCTTTTTCGTTTTTGTCTCTGCCAGAATTATTTGCCATAACTGTTTTTCCTTATCACCGATGTTGATGAATCAATCGTGCAAATTCCTGCTCAACGATGCTCTATAACTTCATCGATCAAGCCGTATTCTTTTGCCTGTAAAGCGGACATATAATTATCTCTCTCTGTGTCAACTTGAATTTTCTCGAGCGGCTGGCCTGTGTACTCGCTGAGCATCCGGTTCATTTTTTCTCTGGTGCGGACAATGTGGTCAGCATGAATTTTAATATCTGTAGCCTGTCCGGAAAGCCCACCGCCCTGACCACCGGAAATAAGCGGCTGATGAATCATGATTTCTGCATTGGGTAAAGCAAATCGTTTGCCCTTTGTGCCGCTCGTCAACAAGAAAGCACCCATCGAAGCTGCCATGCCAACACAAATGGTAGATACATCACACTTGATGTACTTCATCGTATCATGGATTGCCATACCTGCGCTAATAGACCCACCCGGGCTGTTAATGTAAAGGCTGATATCCTTATCCGGATCTTGTCCTTCAAGATACAGCAGCTGTGCCACAACAAGACTTGCTGATGTATCGTTAACATCCTCGCTCAGAACAATGATACGGTCATTTAACAGGCGAGAGAATATATCATAGGATCTTTCACCGTGTGCTGATTGCTCAACAACATATGGAACAAAGCTCATAGAGTTCGCCTCCTGAAACAAATTTAGAAATGTAACCAATTTATGAAATTGACCGATACGGACTTCCTCTCGGTTCAGCCGTATCGGTCAATTCAAACAATCCTTAATTATAAAACGTGCAATGCGCTGCACGCCTCATAAGCGCGACCGCCTGTACCGAATTACTCAGCGGCTTCAGTGTTATCAGCCTCGGCAGCCTTTTCAATAACATTTGCATGGCTCTTGACAAAGTCGATTGCCTTATTCACCGCCAGATCCTTCTTCAGGTCATCGGTGTTGATCAGAGAACGAACCTTATCTTCTTCCATGCCGTACTGTTCTGCAATGCGCTTCACCTCGGCAGTAACGTCATCCTCCGAAGCCTCAATATGCTCAGCCTCGGCAACTGCTTCCAAGGCGAGGCGAATCTTGACCTGCTTCTCAGCCTGCGGCATAAAAGAAGCACGGAACTGCTCCACAGTCTGACCCATATACTTCAGGTAATCTTCAAGACGCAGACCCTGCTGCTCGATGCGGTACGAGAAGTCGTTGACCATCTCATCCATACGGCTATCGTACATAGCCTGAGGAATCTCAGCCTCCATGCCCTCAATCACCTGATCTACCAGAGCGTTCTCAACTGCCAGGTCATCCTGCTTGTCGAGCTGTTCCTGATTGGACTTACGGATGGATTCCTTGAACTCCTCAAGTGTATCGTATTCAGAGCAGTCCTTTGCCAGTTCATCGTCCAGAGCGGGCAACTCCTTATACTTTACTTCATGCAGCTTGATCTTGAACACAGCTGCCTTACCCGCGAGCTCTGCAGCCTGATATTCTTCGGGGAATGTAACATTTACATCGAATTCCTCGCCGGCAGCATGACCGACGACCTGATCCTCAAAACCAGGGATGAAGCTGCCGCTACCCAACACCAGGCTGTAATGCTCAGCCTTGCCGCCATCAAAAGCGACGCCGTCAACAAAGCCCTCGAAATCGATATCAGCGATATCACCGTTTTCTGCAGCTCCCTCACGGGTGAGCTCACGGGCATTGCGTTCCTGCACACGCTTCAGCTCTGCATCAACAGCAGATTCATCGACCGTATGTACAGTCTTTTCAACAGTCAGACCGGCGTAGTTGCCGATTTTAACCTCAGGCTTTACAGCAACCTTAACAGTCAGAGTGACGCCGTCGGTCTCATTTGCAACATCAACGCTGACTTCGGGACGTCCAACCGGCTCAATCGAAGCTTCTTTGACAGCCTCTTCATAAGCTGCGGGGAACAGCTCGTTGATTGCATCATAAGTAAAGACATCTGCGCCATACATTTTCTCAATCAGAGAACGGGGTGCTTTGCCTTTGCGGAAACCGGGAACAGTGTACTTCTTGCCCTCTTTCTTAAAAACACTGGCAACAGCAGACTTAAAAGCCTCTGCGTCAATGGAGAACTGCAACTCTGCCATGCTCTTCTCGAGCTTTTCACATTTGATGAAATTCATTCGTTTTTCCTCCACTCAAATATTATATTGCACTGAGGTTAAGATTTCCTCGGCAACCTCGCACCGCGTCCTGGCGAAATGCGGGGACGCGTGCTCAAATGGGTGCAACAATCGCGTCAAAACTTATTATAGCACGCCCAAGGCGCAATTGCCATACCAAATTTTCACTTTCGGGCAAATTAACGACTTGTCCATAATTAGATTATCCTATACGGACAAAAGCGCAAACCATCTGCACTGACAAGCTTATAGCTGATGCCATCAATGTCACCTTGCACCGCATATCGAATCGCATTTCCATGCAAATGCCCGTAATAGCACCGCCTAACTCCATATTGCTTCAACGTTGCTACGATCTCAGGTGAACTGATACCGGAATAAACCGGCGGGTAATGCAGAAATGCTATTTTTTCAAGATTTGGATCTGCAGCTTCAAGGCTCATTTTTAATCGACCGATTTCACGGTTCATAACAAGCTCGTCATGCTGCTCGCCAACATCAAATAGCCACCCACGGGTGCCGCACAGCGCATATCCTTCTATTGCATAAGAATTATTATGCAATATATGAAGCGTATCAAATCCTTCCGCATCCAGGTAGCTGTTCATCTTTTTGACGGTCGTCCACCAGTAGTCATGGTTGCCCTTCATGATGATCTTCTGTCCTGGAAGAGATTGCAAAAAGGCAAAGTCCTTCTTCGTATCCTTAAGGTGCATCGCCCAGCTTATGTCCCCGGCTAAAACAATCGTATCCTGCGGCGTAATCAGTCTGCGCCAATTCTGCTCCAGCCTCTCCACGTAATTGTTCCACCCCGGAAATACATCCATCGGCTTGGATCCTCCAAGCGAGAGATGTGTATCGCCAAGCACAAAAAGTGCCATATTTCACTCCTGTTCTACGATGCTGGGATTTCAGCATAGCTGTATCATCCACGGTATCCCAGCGCAACCTGCCGGATCTGCTCCGGACCAATGACAGTGTTAAAACGCTCGGGTTTTGTACGCAGAGCAGCCAACCCTTGCGGCGCAGAATGTCCCGTGATGCTTTCTAATTGCTTCATCGCCTCAAAATCATCCTCCGGCGCACATTTGCCAAGTGCCTGCAGAACACTGCGCGGGAACTTAAACGGAGACGCCGTGGAAAGCACCACCATCGGTACACCAGCACGCTTATGTTCTTTCGAGACACAAAATGCCACAGCGGTATGCGTATCACACAAATACCCATCGCATTCATAACGGGTACGAATCTCTTGCGCAACTTGATTTTCGTTTGCCCAGCCGCAACAGAAATCAGCCTGAATCGCTTTTAATGTTTCATCACGGACCGTGTAGCGTCCTGATTTTGACAATTCATCCATCAGTGTGGTCACTTCTGTGTCGCTGCCTGTCACATGATACAGTAAGCGCTCCAAATTAGAGGATACAAGAATATCCATGCTTGGAGAAGTTGTCTTGAAGAATTCGCGCTTTGCATTATATGTTCCGGTGGAAAGAAAATCCGAAAGAACATTATTTTCGTTGGATGCGCAAACCAAATTGCCCACAGGCAGTCCCATACGCTTTGCGTAATAGCCCGCAAGGATATCACCAAAATTGCCGGTCGGCACACAGAAGTCAACTTTGTCGCCCTGTGAAATCTTACCTGCCCGGAGCAACTGTGCATATGCAGCAAAATAGTAAACGATCTGCGGCACAAGACGACCCCAATTGATAGAGTTTGCACTGGAAAGGCAGATGTTCTGTTTTGCAAGCTCAGCTGCAATTGCTTTATCGGAGAAAACCTTTTTTACACCGGTCTGCGCATCATCGAAATTGCCGCGCACGGCATAAACGGCGACATTTTCGCCTTCTTGTGTTGCCATTTGCAGACGCTGGATTTCGCTGGTGCCGCCTGTAGGATAGAACACAGCGATCTCTACACCAGGGATATTGTGATATCCGTCCAGAGCGGCCTTACCGGTATCTCCACTGGTTGCCACAAGAATCAATGTTTTTTCTGTACGATCAAGATTCTTCTTTGCCTCTACGAGAAGCTTTGGCATCAGCTGCAAGGCATAATCCTTAAAAGCGCACGTAGGACCATGCCACAGCTCCAACGCATAGACGTCATCGTATACTGGTGCTAAATATCCTGCTTTGCCGTAAAAGGCGTCACCATATGTCTCCGCGGTGGCATTTGTCAAAAAAGCAGGAGAATAGTCCGTCAAATATTCACGCAGGATCGTCTGCGCCATTGCGTGGTATTCCAAACCGCACAATGCTTCGACATTGACCTGAGGAAAACTTTCCGGAACAAATAACCCGCCGTCTTTCGACAGACCCTGCGCAATCGCCTCTGAAGAGGAAACTCGAAGATTTGCATTTCTGGTACTGAAAAATTGCATAACTGTCGCTCCTTTTTCGTGGAACAAAATGTTCCAGTTTCCGCGGCAGCCTCCCGACTGTACCGCACTTTCCCACTGGTGCGCAACACTCGCTACAACGAAAACGCACCCCTTATAATATGTACCATCCATCGACTGCTGTCAAGCGGTATCACCTCTGCAACATCAAAACGAATCGGTTCATCGCTCAACTGATATTGCTGAAGGTATGCTTGCGCAGCACGTATCAGGCGTCGCTGCTTGTATGGGCCAACTGCCGAAGCAGGAGTAGCAATAGGATCAGGTGAACGTGTTTTTACTTCACAAATCACAATTGTTCCATCAGGCTCCATCAATACAAGGTCTAACTCGCCCATGCGTGTATGATAATTGTGGCAAAGAATCGTGCAGCCGTTTTTCTGATAGTATCTGGCCGCAACTGCCTCACCTTTTCGCCCTGTTTCTGCACGATCCATTACAGCTTCTCCGTCCAGTAGCCTTGCTTCTTCAGGAAGCTGCGGCGGTAAAACGGCTGAATCCCGTATTGCTCTATCAGTTCATAGTGCAGTTTTGTTGGGTATCCTTTATGTTTGCAGAGTTGATATTGAGGAAACTGCTTATCCAATTCCATCATGTATCGATCGCGACTAACCTTCGCTAAAATGGATGCTGCCCCGATGCTTGCGCTTGTGGCATCACCCTTTACGACCGCTTGGGCACGAATTGACAGTCCGACAGGCAAACGATTGCCATCGATCAAAACCAGATTCGGCACTAAATCCAAGGCATCGACAGCTTGCTTCATTCCGCTCATCGTTGCGTTTAGAATGTTGTCACGGTCAATGATATCCGGCCCGACAAAAACAATTTGATATGCAAGAGCTTTCTCCCGGATTTCATCAAACAGCGCATCTCGCTTGCGTTCTGTCAATTTTTTTGAATCATTGATACCGAATATGGGCCTGTCAGGGTCAAGAATGCATGCTGCTACACAGACAGGACCGCACAGCGGTCCCCGACCGGCTTCATCCACGCCGGCAAAGCAGCCGTATTGTGAGCGAATTTTTGAGTCGTATTCATATAGCGAGGCTGAAACTTCCTCATCCGTGCGGCGTTTCATCTTATTCTTCCTCCGCAAAATCAGACATGTCATCCCTCTGCGGCGGACATTCAAGCGAGATACGTCCCCACTTGGAAGCGCGGAACTCGTCGACCAGCATGATCGCACAGCGCTCCATGTTCACCTCACCGCCACGCACCAACAAGCCGCGCTTACGACCAATCGCTTCCATAAGCTCGTACGGAGGCAAGGCAATATTTTCTGCATCCAATTTGTAACGCTGTGCAACAAGTTCAGGATAATTGCGACGCACCTCATCTAATAAGTTCATTGCCAATTCTTCGACATCCAGAATGTCGTCCTTGATGGAACCGATAAATGCAAGATTTGAAGCTGTCTGCTTTGAGTCAAACTTTTTCCAAAGGACGCCGGGCATGTCCAGCAAATCAAATTTATCTGTGCTTACCCACTGCTTTCCCTTTGTTACACCGGGTCGGTCAGCAGCCTTTGCACGTGCAGAACCGACAAACGTATTGATAAACGTTGACTTACCTACATTTGGGATCCCGCAAAGCATTACTTGCGTTTTCGCTCCACCCATGCCTCGAACCTGACGGCGCTCCAGCAAGCCGGAGAGTTCCTTTTCTATGGCGCGTTTTGCAGCATCGGCACCGGTTTTCTGCTTTGCACTGATCGCAACGCATCCGGCCTCCGCCGCATGAAAATAATGGATCCAATCTTCGGTTACAGTCGGGTCCGCAAGATCAGCCTTGTTCAAAACGTACAGCTTCGGCTTGCGGGCTGTGATGCGCTCAATTTCTGGGTTTAAGCTGGAAAGAGGTATCCGGGCATCAAGCAGAATGAGGCTGGCATCAACATGTTGAATTTCCTGCTCCATCATGCGCAGCGTTTTAGCCATATGACCAGGAAACCACTGGATAGTATACTGGTTTGCAAATTTTGTGTCCATTTTGTTCATTTTACAACTCCAAAACCACTGATTGGCATAAAACGCAGCAGTACCTTACCAAGGATATCTCGCTCATCAATGCATCCAACCGAAGTAGAGCGGCTATCCAGCGACTCGTTGCGATTGTCTCCCATCACAAACAACTTGCCATCCGGTACAGTATATGGAAATTCCACATCGAAACCGAGATGAGTAGCCTCTGCAATATATGGCTCATCCAGCAATTCGCCATTGACTGTAACGGCACCTGTGCTGTAATCGATGCTGATTGTGTCGCCGCCTTTTGCAATAACTCGTTTAACAAGCGGTCTGCCATAGGTCGTATATCCATCCACGATGACGATGTCACCGCATGCCGGATGATAACCTGCAGCCCAAACGATCAACTTGTCTCCGTCAGCCAGAGTGGGCACCATAGAGCGACCGTCCACCTGAATTATGCGGAAAAAAAACGAAAAAATCAGTACCAGAACAAGAGCAGCAGAAATCAGAGCCTCATACCACTCCAACAAATTTTGTCCTCGGACAGAAATATTTTCCTGCTTTTGATTCTCTCCCATTTTCAGCACGCCTCTCCTTTCGGTTGATTAACAGACTGGCAATAAAGAAAAAAGGGACAACAAGTTGTCCCTTTCCTCCCGGTTTTAAAGCGGGGATAATCAAATATCGCTCTTGACCTTGGCAGCCTTGCCCGTACGACCACGCAGGTAGAACAGCTTTGCACGGCGAACCTTGCCCTTGCGGACAACGGTTACCTTCTCAACAAACGGGCTGTTGATGGGGAATACACGCTCAATGCCCACGCCATAAGCAATGCGGCGAACAGTAAAGGTCTCTGCAACGCCACCGTGCTTCTTTGCAATCACAGTACCCTCGAAAGCCTGGATACGCTCACGGTCGCCTTCCTTGATACGAACATCAACGCGAACAGTATCGCCAACGTTGAACTGCGGCTTCTCAGCCTTAATGCTGCCTTCAGAAATAATCTTCAGTGCGTCCATTTTGAAATCCTCCATTTGTTTTTAGACGTTCATACACGGCACCTTACCGTCAGAGGACCGCCCGTTTAATGATGTCGTCATTAACCCCGCTGTGGTTTCAGCGGACACTAACGCTTGAATAGAATATCACAATTTCACCGCAAATGCAAGTAAAATTTTCGATTTTGGAAGTCAGGCGAATAAATTTTTATCAGCAGTGAGAAATTTGGTTCGCAGAATATTAGCACTCGTTGCGACCAGACCGAATTTTTCCTCCAGTAGTCCTGTCAGCAAGGAAGGGTTTAAATTCAATTCCTGCGCCGCCGGCAAACAGAGCTCGAATTGCACGCCATCCCCTGCGGGCTCAAATGCGATGTTTGGAATATAGTTTTTAAGCTCAACAATTTTCTTGCCTTTTTTGCTGTGCTTTTCAACCGGAGCACTTTCAAGCGCATTATACTCTTCCAGTGCTCGCACAGCAGATGCCGGATAGGCAATGCGGTAACATGCAAAGGCGATTCGGTCTGCCTTCATTTCAACCGGTGCGATGTTAGTTACTGTTATTCCTGTCGGCATGATTGAATTTAGCACTGCCTTCCAATATGAATAGTCTGGCGAATCATCTTCAGTCTTTACATCTACACATTCACATTCACTCTCCTGTCCAAGGGACAGCGGACAGGCAAACGTCATATAAATATGAGGGTTAAAGCCAAGTGTATGCCAAACCGGCAAGCCACTGCGTTTAAGTACCCGCTGCATCACACGCTGCAAATCGAGCAACGAAATATATGATGCCTCATTTTTCTTCTCAAACGAGATTCTTACTGTAATCAAAGCACGGACCTCCTAACACGTGGTTTGCTCCACAGGCATTGCAGGCACGATTGCAAGGCGGAGTTGTTTGTGCTGCCAGTGCCTTATTGTACTCTCGTACCAGGTATTCGTGTGTGATGCCGTAATCCATATGAGACCATGGCGTTACTTCATCCAAATCGATCGCTCTCTGGCAGTAGAAGGCAGGATCAATGCCAAGATCGCTAAAAACCCGCATCCATGTTTCGTACTGGAAGCACTCTTCCCAACCATCAAAGAAGCAGCCACGCTTATAGGCCTCTACAATAACAGGTGCCAAGCGACGGTCGCCTTTTGCAAAAACGCCCTCAAGGAAGCTTGTGGTGCTATCGTGGTAATTGATTTTGACTTTTTTGCTGTGAACACTCTCTAATAGATGTTTCTGTTTTGCACGCAGCGTCTCCTCGGTATCCATCGGCACAAACTGAAATGGGGTATGCGGTTTTGGCACAAAGCATGCGCAGCTGACAGTCACCTGAACACCGCGTCCTTTTGCATGACTCGGGTTACTGTAATACAGGTCGACGACCCTTTGTGCTGTCTCCGCGATACCCTCGATGTCCTCCATTGTTTCTGTAGGCAGGCCCATCATAAAATACAGCTTCACCGAAGTGTATCCGGCTGCAAAGGCAATATTGCAGGTCTTTTCAATTTCCTCCCAGGTGACGTTTTTGTTAATAACATTGCGCAAGCGCTGTGTGCCGGCCTCTGCGGCAAAAGTTAAACCGCTCTTGCGCACCCTTGTTGTTTTTTCAATCAAGCTTTCTGAAAAGTTATCAACGCGCAAAGAAGGAAGCGACAAGCTTACGTGTTCTTTCGGTGCCCACTCGTTCAAGTCATCCAACAGCTCCTCCAGCTGTCCATGGTCTGATGTGGACAAGCTGGAAAGGCTTAGCTCCTCGTAGCCTGTGTTTGCACACAAATCCTGTGCTGCACGGCTTAACAGAGAAGCGTCACGCTGACGCATAGGGCGATATAAAAAGCCGGCTTGACAGAAACGGCAGCCGCGCACGCAGCCACGCAAAACTTCAATGCTTGCGCGATCCTGAATGGCGCCCACCATCGGGACTACAAAGTTTGTTGGCGGTGTAAAATCGTTCAGATTTTTTATGATTGCTTTCGTTACTACAGCAGGAATTCCCGGTTCATTCGGCTGAATCGACTTTATCTTACCGTCTGCATAATATTCGATATCATAGAATGCCGGGATATAAATGCCGGGAATTTTTGCAATGCGGAGCAAGAGCTCCTTTTTAGAGACGCCGCCCTCCTTTTTGGCTTTTTCGATTTCAGCGCAAATTGAAGGCAGCTGATTTTCACCTTCACCAAGCTGAACCACATCAAAAAAATCTGCAATGGGTTCTGAATTACAGGCGCAAGGACCGCCAGCTACGATGAGCGGCCAATATTCATCGCGGTCTTTTGAATAGAACGGTATCCCTGCCAAATCAAGCATTGCCAGAATGTTTGTGTATGACAACTCATACTGAAGCGTAAAACCTACTGCGTCAAAGTCTGTCAACGGATCCTTGCTTTCCATTGTATATAGCGGCAGCTGCAGTCTTTCCATCTCAGCCTTCATGTCCAACCACGGCATAAAAGCGCGTTCGCACCACCAGTTCTCATGTTGGTTGAGCAATTCGTATAAGATTTTTTCACCCAGAAAGGACATGCCGACCTCATAGGTGTCAGGGAAGCAAAAAGCAAAGCGAACATCTACTTTGTTCTTATCCTTATAGATGCTGCCCGGTTCACCACCGGTATAGCGACCCGGCTTTTGCACACGTCCAAGTGCTTCTTTTAGTTTTGGATCAAACATCTGTTCCTCCGTAAACTCTCTGTTTTATGTCACCCTATTGTACCCTAAACCATGTTGGTTTGCAACGATTTCAGCTCAGTTTGTGTTTGAGGTCTTGTAAAAGAGCCGGCAGCGTCGATTCTGCCGGCTCGGAGACACTTTATCAAATTGTTATCTGCGGAAAATGCCCACAAGACGACTTAACAGATCTTTTTTCTTTTTTTCAACGACTGGCATAGGCTGCTTTTGAACTTTTGCTGTAGGTCTTTCTGTTAAGATCTTCTCACTGTGTTCCGGAGGCTGCGCATTAGGCGCAGGAGATGCAGTGTCAGAAGAAGTCGCTGCCGCATCCGACGGCTGCACGCTTTGTTCATTTGAGGTCAAAGAATCTTCTGCGATAGCTTGCTTATCAGCAGTGAACTCGACAGCGATACCCTGATTAGGAACTGTAGCCGACTGCTGCAGTTCCTCTTTGTGCGACCAATCATCACGCAGCAGCTGGTACATACCCATCTGACCGTTAACAATCGGTTCATCATCAGCAGGTTTGACTTTCTGATAGCTGCCGTCTGCTCGCATTTCACGTGCATTCACATTGTCCTTCAGCTGCAACTGAAGAATGTCCGACAGCTTTTTGATTAAAATCGGATCCTCCACGCGAACACCAACCTCAACACGACATTCTGTATTTCGTGTCAAAAAGTCGCCTGAAGCGATATAAACCCTTGTGTTTACACCGTCATAAAAGCTATAGATTCGTCCATGTTCCAGATAGCGTCCCACAAGACTGCGAATGTGCAGATTTTCGGTTTTGCCGGGCACTTCTGCACGCACACAACAAATGCCGCGTACAATCATATCGATGCGAACGCCTGCGCAACTGGCCTCCTGCAGTTTCAGAATGATATCGCGATCACTTATGGAGTTGTTTTTCAGGATCATTGATGCCGGGCGTCCAACACGGGCCGCAGCAATCACGCGATCCATCTCTGCAAGAAGAACGCTCTTAAATCGAAGCGGTGCGACAAGCATTTTATTGCTCTCCGGCGTCAAGCGCTGCACAGCAAGATTTTGGAATACATTGGATGCTTCTTCTCCGATTTCAGGGTCAGCCGTGATAAATGAATAATCCGTATAAAGCTCGCTGGTCTTCTCGTTGTAATTGCCGGTACCTATTTGCGTAATGTAACTATAACCACTGCTGTCCTTTTTTGTGATCAATGTCAGTTTTGAGTGGACTTTGTAGTCCTCAAAACCATAAATCACTGTGCAGCCGGCGTCTTCCAGCTGCTTTGACCAGTCAATGTTGTTTTGCTCGTCAAAACGTGCGCGCAGTTCAACCAGAGCAACTACTTCTTTGCCGTTTTCGGCTGCCTCGGCCAAAGCCTGCACAATCTGCGACTCACGTGCCATGCGGTACAGCGTCATCTTGATCGAGATGACATCCGGGTCGTGAGCTGCCTTTTTCAGCATTGAGATAAACGGCCGAATCGATTGATACGGATAGCTGAGTAAAACGTCATGCTTTTTCACCTCTTTTGTCAGGTCATAATCTTGAGGTGGAAGCATCGGGCGCGCGACTGGATAAAACAACGACGGATGTCCGTCAGATTCGATACGAGCTGTAAGTTTGTAGAGAAAGCCCAAATCAAGAGGACTTTTTTGTATAAAAATGCGTTTGCGTGTGAGCATAAGCTTTTCGCACAAAACCCGCTCTATCTCTGGTGCGGAAGCGGGCGCGATTTGCAAACGGACAGCGGCCAGCTTGCGCCGGCGCTTGAGCAGCTCGGCCATGATCTCGCGATAGTCAATATCATGGTCCATCATGCCTTCTTTCACGTCGATGTCCGCATTGCGTGTTACGCGGAAAAGACATTTTTCCTGAATGGATTCTTTTCCAAAGATGCTTGCCGCATAATGAAAGATCAACTCCTCAGTCAACGCAAAAAGCGTTTCATCGTCCTTGCGGATGAAATGCAGGCGCTCCATTTGGCTGGAAATAGGCACGATACCGAGACTTTGTCCCGCCGGGTGTTTCTCCTTCAAAATCACGCCAAGGTATGTTTCCTTGTTGCGAAGAAAGGGGAATGGGTGTCGATAATCAACAATTTGCGGGCTGAGGATAGGAAAGAGCTCGGATTGAAAATAACGCTTCCAAAGGTGATCGTCCTCTTTCGTGAGCTTGTCAAAGTCCACTTTGCGATAGCCGTTTTCTGCCAGGCTTTCCAAAGCTTTTGCGTAATATTTATCGCAATCCTCCTGAAGCTGAGCAGCTTTCGGCATAATAGCAGCAAGCTGTTCAGCTGCTGTCATGTTGGTCTTATTCTCGCGCTTGTCTTTTTTTCCTTTTTCCTGTGCCAGATTTGCACGCTCTTGCAGAGAGCCTACGCGGACCATGAAGAATTCATCAAGATTGGACCCATATATTGACAAAAAGCGCACACGCTCAGCCAAAGGCACATTCTTGTCTTTCCCTAACAAAAGAACCCGGCGATTAAAATCCAGCCAGCTCAATTCTCGGTTGATGAAAATCGTATCTTCGCTCATAATTTTCTCTCCTTAATTCGCAGGTTGTCCACTTTGCCAACATATGCCTGCCTGCCCCAGGAATCCACGATTGATTTTGTAATCCCCGGCACTTGCACGACATCTTCCACCTTATGAAAGAAACCATTTTTCGACCGATATGAGATGATTGCCTGCGCTCTTTTTTCTCCAATGCCTGGCAATGTACTCAACGCTGCAGAATCCGCAGTATTCAGGTCAACCTTCGTGTAGTCGCTCAGCGCCTTTCGTGTGCGGTCGTAACCAGGCGATGGCTCAATCTCTGGTGAGTAGTAAAAGGCCAGAGCGGCACACACAAACAACGCCGCAACAGACAGCAAGGCAAATGAAAACATTCTTGTGATCGAAAACTTATGCATAGTTGCTTCCCTGTTTGATTTCCAGAGTCTGATATCTTTTTTGAATTGCGACAAAAGCCCAAGTATTATTATAGCACCAGAGACTTCAAAATCAAATATCTCCTTTCGGCTGCAGTGTAAAAATTGGAACGACAAGTTGTAAAATAAAGGCACAATACAAAAAGCTATCCACGGCAGAGATTTGTTCATTATAAACCAACATTTTAATGCAAAAGCAGGAGCTCATCTGCATAAGCACAGACAAACTCCTGCTATAAACCGACTATCATGCAGAATGTTCAGCATTGCGTACCATTCGGTACAGCACCTCAACTGCGGAACCACCGGCTGCATCCGTCAAGGTCACACGCTTGGCAGCGAGGCGCAGCTCTGCCGGTGCATCGGCCGCAACTGCGCTCAATGTCGAAGCTTGCAATAAACCAAGCATCGATGTGCTGCCCGCAAGCACCAGTACATCCTCTGCATCTGTTGAGACTGGTTCACAAACAGCCTTCAACATATCCTTGCCCGGAATCGTTTTGGGAGTAAGCACCATTAGATTAGGAGACACCCGCTCACCCAAAACGTCTGCCGCTCCATTTCCAAACGATTTTTCCAAAAGTGCGATTAGCGGCACTTTACGGTTTTCATCCTGATAGAGCAAAACACGCAAAATATCCGATGAGCGGATATCCGCAGCATTCGCCAAAAGGTATGGTGTCCACTCACTGCGGAGGTGTCTTTCCAACGAATTGCTCATACGAATGACCCGTGTACTGCCATCACGCATTTGCAATGCAATGCCAATACCTGCAACAGATGGAAGTTTTTCCGCAAAATCATCACCCATAGAAGAAAAACTGCACAGAGGCTGCGACTCCCCGTTTGCAAAGCAGTAAGCCAGTGTACCGCCGCACACGAGTGCCGGTGCGCTTAATCGAAAACTCCCTAAGATTGTCCGTACGGCTCGCGGTGTGCGCTGTGAAAAGACCGTAAAGCGCCCGCCGCGGCTGTTGAATAATTGCAGCACATCCCGCACCACATCTGTCAAATTTCCATCTGAGCCAAGCAGGAGATGATCCAGATCGCACAGGACGAGCGTTGATTTTAAAGATTGGTTCATATCTTTCCCCTTTTTAGCGAGGCAATAAAATTTGTGAAATATGCTGGAAGCTCGGATTCAAAACGAAGTTGTTCACCGGTGATTGGGTGGACAAAGCCAAGGGTTTTGGCATGCAGGCACTGCCCATGCAGGGATGTGATGCAGTTGTGCGGTCCATAAACCGGATCACCCGCAACAGGATGCTGGATAGAAGACATGTGCACCCGAATCTGATGCGTCCTGCCTGTTTTTAAGCGACACTCCAGCATCGTAAATCCACCGAAACGCTCTAATACCCGATATCCGGTATATGCATACTTCGTATGCGGCTCTTCATCTTTATAGGCCTCCATCTTTTTTCTGTCGGATTTTGAGCGACCAAGGTACCCTTCCACGAAGCCTTCGTCTTGCGTAAAACCGCCATAGACGATCGTGTTGTAGGCACGCTCGACGCTATGCACTGCCATCTGCTGCGAAAGTCCAATGTGTGTCACATCATCCTTCGCAACGACCAAAAGACCGCTTGTATCCTTGTCAATGCGATGAACAATGCCGGGACGGATTTCGCCTCCGATGCCGGAAAGGCTGCCTTCGCAGTGCCACAAGAGGGCATTTACCAGCGTTCCATCCGGGTTGCCGGGTGCGGGATGAACGACCATTCCTTTTGGCTTGTTGACCACAAGAAGGTGTTCGTCCTCAAAAACAATATCCAGCGGGATATCCTGCGGAACGGCTTCTATAGGTTTTGCTTCGGGTATTTCAAGCAGAATTGTATCCCCTGCTTTAAGCTTGAGGCTCTTTGAAACAGTGCTGCCATTGCAGCGAATATGCCCCTCTGCAACAAGCGTCTGTAAAGCACTGCGGGACAAACCGGTATCTTCGGCGCTCAAAAAACGATCGATTCGTTGACCCGCAGCATCAGACTCAACAACGAACTCTCGAAGCTCCATGTCTTATTGCTCCTTTTGCGGGTTTGCGTGAACTTCTTCGAGTATGATCTCGAGGACCCAAAGACCAACACCTACGCAAACACAAATGTCGGCAAAATTGAACACTGCAAAATTCATGAACAGCAGGTTGATATAATCAACCACCTGTCCGTTCAATACGCGGTCGATAAGGTTGCCTATTCCGCCGCCCAAGACCAGAATCAAGGCAACTTGCTGCAGGTACTTGCCGCAACTTCGGAACACCAGCCAATATGCAACGAGGAGCAATGCAGCGCTCGTTGCAAGAATCAAAAACAATTGCTTCCCACTAAGCAAGCTGAACGCCATACCGCGATTAACAACAAAATTCAATTCTATAATGTGCGGTATGAGAGGCATCGACCCAATCGGCTGCAAAACAGACGTTGCCCAATATTTTATTGCCTGATCAATTGCAACAAGTGCCGCTGCACAGATAAGCTCTATAATTATAATCGCCATAAAAACTCCAAAGTCAATCGAAACAAAAAACGACGCCCCCACTATAAAGGAGCGTCGTCCCTAAAAACGTACCGTCTTTAACCGTGGCTGTTAAGCTTCAACAACGCTGGCACAACGTGCGCACAGAGTGGGATGTGCTGCGTGAGTACCAATATCCGCAGAATACTTCCAGCAACGCTCACACTTCTCGCCGGAAGCACGTACGGCTGCAACGCCAAGACCGTCGACAGAGCCGGCAGAACCACCTTCACCCTTAAGCAAATCAACCTTGGAAACGATCATCAAATCCGCAAGCTCATCCATGGGGATGCTGTTGAGCAATGCATAATTTGCATCATCACAATAGAGGGTCACAGATGCCTCCAGTGACGAGCCAATCGTTTTTTCTGCACGAGCAAGCTCAAGAATCTTCTTGACTTCATCACGCACAGCAATCAGTTGAGTCCACTTTGACTTGAAAGCATCATCAGCGGCGTACTTGCCAGCCTTCGGCATATCCTCGAACACAACATATTTGCTCATGCCGTCCATTTTGGGAAGATAATCCCAAATCTCCTGACTCGTAAAACACAGAATCGGGGCGATGATTTTATCCAGAGCGACAAGAATTTTATACATCGTTGTCTGCGCCGCACGACGTGCAACACCGTTTGTGCAGTACAAACGGTCTTTTGTTACATCCAGATAGAAGTTGGACATGGAAACCACGCAGAAATTATATACGGCATGGTAAACTTTATTGAAATCATAAACAGCATAGCCTGCATTGGCATTTGCAATCAGGTCGTCCAAAGAAGCCAGCGCCCAGCGGTCAATGTCAAGCAGTTGATCATCTGGAACCAAGTCCACATTCGGGTCGAATCCGTCCAGATTACCCAGGATGAAGCGAGCGGTGTTGCGAATCTTGCGGTATGCCTCGCTCAACTGCTTAAAGATGTTTTTGCCCGCACGCACGTCAACTGTGTAGTCGGAAGATGCAACCCACAGGCGGATAATGTCTGCACCGTAGTCCTTGATGATTTCACTGGGCTCAACACCGTTGCCTGCACTCTTGTGCATCTGTTTGCCCTGCTCATCAACGACCCAACCGTGGCAAAGAACAGACTTATAGGGAGCACAGCCTTTGCTTGCCACGCTGGTGAGCAAGCTTGACTGGAACCAGCCGCGGAATTGATCTCCGCCCTCCATGTACATATCAGCCGGGAAACGAAGTTCAGAACGCTCTTCAAGCACAGCGGCATGTGTGGAGCCAGAGTCAAACCACACATCCATGATGTCTGTGTCCTTTGTCCACTCAGAAGCGCCACACTTTTCACAGACATCGCCGGCGGGAATGATCTGCTCGGCTTCATACTTGTACCAGGCATCCGAACCTTCCTTGCGGAAAAGCTCACTGACTGCCTTGATGGAAGCATCCGTAATGTGGTAAGCACCGCATTTTTTGCAGTAGAATGCAGGAATCGGCACACCCCAAGTACGTTGGCGGCTGATGCACCAGTCATTGCGATCACGCACCATACCCTTCATGCGGTCGTGACCCCAATCAGGCATCCAGGTAACTGTATCAATTGCCTTGTACACGTCCTCACGGAACTTGGCAATTGAACAGAACCACTGTTCTGTAGCGCGGAAAATAATGGGGTTATGGCAACGCCAGCAATGCGGGTACTGATGCTTAATGTGCACCTGACCCATAATAGCGCCAGATTCGGTTAAATCGGCCAAAATTGTTTTGTTTGCTGCCCAAACACGCTGACCGGAGTACTTACCAGCCAACTCGTTCAAATAACCGCCATCATCCACAGGCACAGTAACAGGCACCTGCGGATACTTCTGGCAGACATTAAAGTCGTCAACACCGTGACCGCCTGCTGTATGGACACAGCCGGAGCCGCTTTCCAGTGTGACGTGATCACCCAAAATGACCCAGCCTTCTTTAGGCAGGTAAACGTGCTGATAACGCATCAGCTCAAACTCGGCACCCGAGACAGGCTCGCCGACAACCTCATATTCGGCAATATGGCAGGCATCCATAACGCTTTTGACAAGCTCTGTTGCCATGATGTGGTACTCTTCGCCGATTTTGACGAAAGAATACTCAAATTGACCGTTCAAGCAAATTGCCTCGTTGGCCGGCAATGTCCATGTCGTGGTCGTCCAAATGACAAAATAGGTTTTGTCCATCGGGATGCTGTACTTTTCAAGCACACCATTCGGATCCTGCGTTACATGGAAACGCACAAAGATGGAATCACAATCATCCTCGCCGTATTCAATTTCAGCTTCTGCCAAGGCTGTCCGGCAGTCAGGGCACCAATATACCGGTTTCAAACCCTTATAAATGTAACCCTTCTTCGCCATGTCGCCAAAAATCTCAATCTGGCGAGCTTCAAACTCGGGCTTCAATGTTAAATAAGGATGCTCAAAATCGCCAATGACACCAAGACGTTTAAACTGATCGCTCATGATGTCGATGTGCTCTGTGGCAAATTTCTCGCAGATCTGGCGCAGCTCGAGTTTAGAGATGCCCTTCTTCTTATCACCAAGTGAAGACAGCGCTTTCAATTCAATCGGCAGACCATGTGTGTCAAAGCCGGGCACATAAGGCGCTTGGTAGCCCTCCATGTTTTTCTGGCGGATAATGATATCCTTAATGATTTTGTTCAGCGCGGTACCCATATGGATATTGCCATTTGCGTACGGAGGGCCATCGTGCAGGATAAACTGCGGCTTGCCCTCGTTGTGCTTAATGAGCTGATTGTACAGGTCGTTGTCGTCCCAATCCTTCAGCATGACCGGTTCCTTTTTGGGCAATCCAGCACGCATCTCAAACAGGGTTTTCGGCAGGTTCAGGGTACTGTCATACTGAGATTTATTCTTAGCCAATGGTCTACACTCTCCTCTATAAATCGCTTGAGAACATTTTTATTCACTGAACTTGACGCCTTGAAAAGCATCATAGTCCGTATCCTCAGGTCTCATGTCCGCAGGCGGAGGATCGAGCTTGAGCTTGGTCTCATCCTGCGCCCAAAAATCCTCGCTGCTTTCTTCAACCGAATCTTCGGCAGGCACCACCTGCTCGTCAGACACGGTTTCTGCCGGCTCTTGCGCTGCCTGCGGCACATCATCCGATACGTGTTCATCCGTTGTCTGCTCTATTTCGGTCTCTTCTTCCGGCTGCTTGCACTGATACTCAGGCAGACGACTCAAAGACTCAACGTGGCTGCGATAAAGATTCAGCACATCCGATTTGAAACGAGTAACCTCAAGGCGAACCCGTTCATATTCACGTTCTTCCGTCAGCTTCTTGTCGTTGGCTTCGTTAATGATTTCTTCTGCACGGTCGTTTGCCTGCTGCAGGAGATCGTTTGCATCGCGAATCAAATCATCACCACGCAAATTTGCACGATGGATGATTTCATCAGCCTTCTGATTTGCTTCACGGATAACATTCTCACCCATACGCTGTGCATTGATCAAAGCGCTTTTGAGCATATCCCCATCCGATTCGTAGCTCTGCAATTCACGCTGCAGCCGCTGGTTTTCAGCGGTCAGATCAGCAATCTGCTTGCGCAGCTGCTCGGCCTGTGCATCATCCTGCGACAGCTGCTCTTCGACCTTATCCAGAAACCGATCAACGTCCTCTGTGCGATAACCCCGAAGCGTCTTCTCGAATTGCACGGAGTGGACATCCTGAGAGGTCAGCATAGTCATTTCCTCCTATTGCCTTAATATTGAAAATATTCAATGATTTGCCGGTCTTTTTTGCTTTTGCCAAGCAACGACACCAACCGGTAGCGTCCTTTTCCTCGTACCGTGAAAACATCATCCGCATAGACGGTTTCATGCGCGCTTTCTGTGGAAAGATGATTGATCTCAACTCTTCCTGCAGCAATCAACGCTGCTGCCTGACCACGGCTGCAATGCAGCAGCGCAGCAAGCACAGCATCCAGTCTCAGTGAAGATACTGTTGCTGTGCATTTTTTGTGTTTCATTTCCTGAAACGCCGGAGTCTCATCTTCTGTCAACAACTGCGCAGTAACATTGGTGGCGCCAACACACACAAGTTCGTTGCAAATTGGCTGTACAGCTGATTCAAGAGCAAAGACATACGCAACACCTGGCTCATCCGGAGGAAGAATGATATCTCCCAAAGCCTCGCGACGAAGCTTAAGCCCCATCAGGCTACCAAGATAGTCCCGATGCTCCGGCACATGCTCTGTGGCTGACACACGGCCTTGCAACCTTATGCAGTGCAGTGGACTGTTGCGGTAACAGCCATCGGGCTCGATGCACAGCACCCTGCGCTCTGCACCAGACCAGCCGCCATCAAAACGGAAGGTGCCTTCTTCAGCCTCAGCGCGATTAAGTGCAGCCGCAGCAAGCTGCTGCTCACGGTCGCTCAAGAAAGAAGTGTGTTTTGATACTCCTCGCATGTAGGCTGTGCGTGCAAGATCCTCTACGTGTCGCATGAGAAAGCGTTCTTCATCGTCCCGAGCGGGCACAAAACCGCGTGTTGAAGCAACTGCTAAATCAATAGAACGCGCCATTATTTTCCAGCTCGTCCAGCAAATCACCCATAATGTCAACGTTATATGGTGTGATAATGAAGGTGCTGTTGGCTACACGTTTGATTTGCCCGTTGTTTGCATATGCAACACCAGACAAGAAGTCAACCAAGCGGCGAGAAACCTCCTTGTTTGTGGACTCAAGGTTCAGCACAACCGTGCGCTTGCTGTTCAAATGGTCAGCAATGGTGCTGGCATCCTCAAAGCGCTCAGGCTTAACAAGAACGACTTTGAGCTGAGTCGTTGCGTGAATGTTAACGACTTTATTCTTTTTAGAGGAGCTGGCATCGGCGGCGTCTGCTACCTCATCAGACCCGGAATTTGCACCGCTGTTGTTATTCACCATCTGCAGGCCATCATCGATGTATTGATCCTCATACTCTTCCTCATCACCCATCAGACCGTTTTTAATCTTATCAAGAAAAGACATAGATTTTGCTCCTTTCGTTTACAGGCAGCTTAACACCGCCAAATCCATCTTGCAAACGGATGTAAATAGCTTTACTTATTATCTGATTTTTTTGTGCAGATGTCAATAACTACAAAAGCTTTCCGTCGTACAAATTTTTGCCGGATACTATAATTTCGTCGTATAGCTGCACCTCGCTGACGGAATTTTGTGTACCCTTCGGGGAAACAAGGATATATTCGCCATCAACAATCAGCGGATGATCTGCGTCCACAGGGTCGATTTTGCGGAAACTTGCGATGTTGCCGTACTTGACATAGACGCCCGGAATGTAATTTTCACCCTCCTGCTCTGCCTCAGTACCATCTTCTTTTAGGTAATGCACTGCTGATATTGGAACACGCAATCCTGTGCTGCTCCCCAGGGAGATCCGTGCAGATGCACAGTTCAGCCTGAGCACATCACCATTGATCGTATTGCATGTAAGGACAAACTTTGCCAGATCATTTTCCTCATCGATTGTAACATCGGCAACTTTGGCTTTCAATTCGCTTTCCATCTGCCCCGGAAAGGAGATGGTAACAGAAGAGCTTAAAGGTTTGCCATTTTCATTGAGTAACTTTTCTCCCTGCTTTGCAGAGCAGACGCCGACGTACTGCCACGTAAAGCCGGTGACGACTTTGCCTGCACAGTCATCAAGTGTGACAATCGGATTTGACTCCGCATAGGCTTTAAATTCGGGGGCGCTCAGCTTTAAAATATCTTCTGCGCTGGCGTTCAATCGTGCGCTGCTTGCACTGCGCACAAAATAGCCGGTTTGTGACGCAGTAATCTGACTCGGTGTGCCAAGCTGTGCCTGGATGCTTTGCATCTGCTGCGCGATCGATGTGATCTGATCAGTGAAATCGATTGCTTCGCCTGCCACAATCCACAGCTTGTTTTGTGCCAAAAGATACCCATCCGCACACGTGTCGATTTCATTGTATTCCTGCTCATCCAATGCGTCGAGCAAATTGTAAATTGCGGAGGAGCGTTCTTTTACAAGCGAGTCTATCTGTACAGAGGAAGTGTTTTGGGATTTTTGGAGAAGATCAATCTGCTCTGCTAGCTGGTTCAGCTGCTGACGCAGCGGCACCTGAGATGAATCACGGTAAACTTCGGCAACCGCTGTGCCAGCTGAAACACGCTCACCGTCCTCAACCAGATAGCCCAGAACGCCGCTGCCGGATACATAGCTTTCGTCGAACAGCAGAACACCCTCTGCATCTATCGTGTCTGAAATTGATGCGGAAAGCGCAATCTCGTATGTATTTTGTGGAAAAGCGACCTGCACAATTTGAAAAAACACATAGCCGGCTGTGATTACAAGGAACGCGCCCACAAGGAAGGCCATCATTTTAAGACCACGCGGCAGCCGCGTTTTTTCTGTATTCTCCTCTGGCATTTCAATCACCTCTTCGACAAAAAATCTTTTGTTATGCAAATTGCCGCATTTGCCACTTCAGGGTTATCAGCGTCCAACCAGGTAATACCATCCATATGGCGAAACCATGTCAACTGACGTTTTGCGTAGTTGCGTGACGCCTGCTTGAGCTTGGCTATGCACGACTCAAGCGTGGCGTTTCCATCAAAGTATGGAAAAAATTCTTTATAGCCAATCGCCTGTGCAGCCGATGCAAAGGACGAACGGTTCTGCCACACATATTCCGCTTCACTCAGTAGGCCCTGCTCCAGCATTCGATCCACACGCATATTTATCTTGTCATACAGCCTTGTCCTATCTGAGAAATCAAGACCTAGGATCAAACTGCGATAAGGCTTTTCCGACGGGATGGAATTCGCCTTTTGATCGCTGAGCTTTTTTCCCGTCGACCGATAGTACTCGAGCGCACGCAAAACACGAACTGTGTTGTTCGGGTGAATCGAAACAGCAGAAGCAGGGTCAACCTGTTGCAATTGCTCATACATGGCCGCTGCCCCCTTTTGCTCAAGCTCCTGTTCAAGCTCGTCGCGTAAACCGTCTGCCGTCTTTTCTCCTACAAAACGAATACCGTATAGGAAGCTCTGCACGTAAAGACCTGTTCCCCCGACAAGAATGGGAAGATTGCCTCTCAAGGCGATCTCCTGCTCGATTTTTCCGGCAAGTGCCGTAAAATCTGCAACGCTGAACGTTTGTTCCGGCGAAAGAATATCGAGGCAGTGGTGTGGTATACCGCACATTTCTTCCAAGGTCGCTTTCGCAGTACCGACATTCAATCCACGATAAATTTGCATCGAATCAGCACTTATAACCTCACCATCAAATTGGCGGGCAAGAGCAACGCCAAGCGCTGTTTTCCCTGTGGCTGTCGGTCCGACAACGGCCACAACAGCGTCTTTATTACACAATGCGTCCAAACTGTTTCTCCAGCTCCCTTCGCGTTAGCTTCAGCACGCAAGGACGACCATGCGGGCAAAACGGCGGCACCTCACCGGAAAGAATCTTCTCGGCAAGTGCCATCAGTTCCTGTGGAGAAGAACGGTCGCCTGCTTTGATCGCCGCACGACATGAAATGGAATGCAAGATCCACTCGGTTTGTTCGTTGAGTGCATCGTGATTGCCGTGAAGAAGTTTATCGGCAAGTTCAACCAGCAAATTCTCTGTGTCCTTCGGCTCAACATCAGCAGGCACAGCATGTAAAACAACGGTGTTTCCGCCAAAATCGGAAATCTCGATCCCAACATTTTCCAGCAGCGAAAGATTATCAAGCAATGCCTGTTTTTCCTCAGCTGAAAGATCAACAGCGACAGGCTGAAGAAGAATCTGACTCGGCACATTACCGTAATCAGCTGCCAATTTTTCAAAGATTTGTCTTTCGTGTGCGGCATGCTTATCAATCAGACACAGCTCATCCCCACGCTCTGTGAGAATATAGGTTTTGAAAATTTCACCAACGTAGCGTAGCTGCTCACAGCCCTGCTGCGGATCAAATGTCGTCTGTTCCGGCCGCTCCACCGGCTGTGTATCCGTTTCTTTTGTCTCATGTACGTCATTGATGAAATTCGGCTCTGAAGAGCTGCTCTGTAACGATGGGCTCTCCACTGCAAGCCGCTCGTGAGCATCAGATACCGATAACAAGTTTGTCTCCGGTTCAATATCCAGTAGCGATTCATTTGCAGCCGGGAGAAAAGTTGCATCAAAATCAGAATCTTTCGTGATTGTTTCGGAAGCAGACGGACTGTGAAGCGTTACGGTAGGCTCCAAAATTTGGTCACACATCGAGCTGCTGCGCCAGGAAGGCAAAGACGTCATCTCTGCTTTCACTGCATTGACACTGCCAGCGTCAGCTTGTGTCGAAATCGATTGTGTTGAAATAGTAGTGTTCTTCTGTTGCTCGCATACCAATTGGTTTTTCCAACGTTGCGCAGGTAAAGCACCCGGGTCAGCCTGACCGGAAATTACCGCCGAAAGTCCTGTAAAGCGATTATACTTTGCAGCTGTTTCGCTTGCTGTATCGCTGATTTCATAATTATTGCTTTCGAATGTGAATTTTCGCTCCCCTGTACCAGGTTGCGCCAACGCAAGCTTTACGGCGTGGTACACAACATCAAAAACATCGTTTTCGTGCGCGAAACGAACCTCTATTTTTGCAGGATGCACGTTTACGTCCACCAAATCTGCCGGCATGTCCAGCAAAAGAATACCACCCGGAAATTTGCCCTGCATGGTTGTGCCCTTAAAAGCCGTTTCTAGAGCTGCCATAATCGTTCGGTTGCGGACATATCGCCCGTTGATAAAAAAATGTTGCATGCTGCGGCTCGCTCTGCAATTTTTGGGTTGCGTTATCAAACCGGTTACGCGGTACAGGCCTTCAGCTGAATCCACGTTGATCAAATCTCTGCTAAATTCACGTCCCAGAATTGCATAGACAGCATTGCGCAAAACTCCATCGCCCGGTGTCACGTACTGCACTTTGCCTTCACGAACAAACTTGATACTAACATCCGGGTGACTTAATGCGACGTGTGAAACATTGTCAGAAACAAAGGTCCCCTCACTGGAATCTTTTTTCAGAAATTTCATCCTTGCTGGGGTATTGTAGAACAAATCTTTTACCTGTATGGTAGTGCCAACAGTACGGGCACCCAACTCGCAGGATTGCTCCTCACCTCCAGCAATACAGTAACTCGTGGCAAATTCTTCTTGCTGGGTTCGGGTAAGCACTTCAACACGTGCAACACTTGCTATCGATGCCAATGCTTCACCGCGAAAACCGAGTGTATGGATGCTGGTTAGGTCTTCCGCTTTTTCAATTTTGCTTGTTGCGTGTCGAATAAACGCTGTTTTTATATATTCTGCCTCGATGCCAGACCCGTTATCGCTGATTTCAATCAGTTTAACGCCGCCAGACTCGATGGACACCGTGATTTGCGTTGCACCTGCATCAATCGAATTCTCCAAAAGTTCCTTAACAACTGAAGCCGGACGCTCAACGACCTCGCCTGCTGCGATCAACTCAGCAGTATGCTTATCTAATACGTGAATCACGGACATGTATGCTTCCCTCCTTTTCCCGAGCAGAGATATTTCAGCCGGTTATGCTTCCTTTTAGTATCTTCTTCAATTCATACAAAAAATTAAGGGCTTCAATAGGTGTCAGTGTTTCAACGTCCAACGCTTCCAGTTTTTCCATCATCTCACTTGGCATTGACGGAGAAGTATACTCCTGAAGCGCATCAAAATCCATTTGTTCAACTTGATTTTTCTTGGGCGCAGATGCCTCCAATACACGAAGCACCTCATGTGCACGCTTTATTACACTGGCCGGCAAACCCGCGAGCTTTGCAACCTCGATGCCATAACTGTCATCCGCTGGACCTTTGATAATACGGCGTAAAAATGTAATTTCTTCACCGCGTTTTTTTACTGCAATGTTGTAGTTCCGGACGCCTTCTACGCTGCTTTCCAACTCGGTGAGCTCATGGTAGTGTGTAGCAAACAACGTTTTGCAACCAAGACCCTTTGAAGGGTCCGTAATATGTTCTACGACTGCGCGGGCGATGCTCATCCCGTCGTAAGTGGATGTTCCGCGTCCAATCTCATCAAGAATAACCAGGCTTTTCGATGTTGCTTTTTTCAGAATTTCAGCAACTTCCGTCATTTCAACCATAAAAGTTGACTGTCCCGCAGAAAGATCATCAGAGGCTCCAATCCGTGTGTAAACAGCATCGATCACACCCACACGACAAGCCGTTGCCGGCACAAAAGAACCAATCTGTGCCATAAGAGCAATAAGCGCGGTTTGGCGCATATACGTTGATTTACCGGCCATATTAGGACCGGTAATGATCAGGCAGCGGTCTGCTTGGCAGTTGAGCGTGGTATCGTTCGGCACAAAAAGGCTACCCTTCAGCATCTGCTCCACAACGGGGTGTCTGCCCTCATTGATCATCAACTCATCACCATCGTCCACAATCGGACGGCAATAGTTGTTTTCAACCGCAACCCGAGCGAATGATGCAAGGACATCCAATTGTGCAACCGCATCTGCCGTGCGCTGTACGCGTTCGAGCTGTGCCCCAATACTCTCCAGCAAATCACTAAACAACCGATGTTCAAGGGCTATCAGGCGTTCGTGTGCGCCAAGAATTTTGCTTTCAAGGTCCTTGAGTTCCTGCGTAATATAACGTTCTCCTGTGGTGAGCGTCTGCTTACGGATGTAGCTCTCCGGAACCATGCTCTTATAGGAGTTGCTCACCTCAATAAAATAACCAAACACATGGTTATAGCCGATTTTAAGTTTTGGAATGCCAGTTTCCTGACGCAAGCGTGCTTCCAGCTGAGCAAGCACACCTTTTGTGTTATCCCGAATAGCGCGCAACTCGTCCACTTCAGAATGATAGCCCTTGGCAATTACACCTCCATCTTTTAGCGTGGAAGGAGCTTCAGGATCAATTGCGGAAAAAATATGCGCCTTGATATCCTCGAGCGGATCGATACTTGCCGCAAGTTCGTTTAGCTCAGGGCAGCTGCACGCCTCCGCTTGTGTTTTTAGGTGCGGAAGACGTTCGCAGGTTTGTGCCAGCGCATAAATTTCCTTGGGCGATGCCGAACCGTAAACTGTCCGGGTCAGCATGCGCTCCATGTCTGCAATGTAGCGCAGCTCTTCAATCAAATCACCCCGTGCAACCGTCTGTTTCACAAGGCTTTCTACAGCATTCAATCGCTTGTTGATCAGTGCACTGGAAAGCAAAGGCTGCTCAATCCAACTGCGCAGCAGTCGCTTTCCCATTGCTGTGCTGGTTTTGTCAAGCACCCACAGCAGCGTACCGCGCTTTTCTTTGCCGCGCAGGGTTTCGGTCAGTTCAAGATTTGCACACGTAACCGGAGACAGACTCATAAATTGTGCTTCGCTGTATGTGATAACTGTTTTCAGGCGCTCAACGCCTTTAATCTGTGTATCGTGCAAATAGCCCAGCAACGCCGCCGTTGCAAAACGAACCAGACCGTCCTTTGCAATACCGGTCGTTTGCGTCCAATTGCGCCCAAATTGTGTTTCCAGCGATGCCGCAACAAGACCAGGAGCATAGCGACTGTCATCGATCAGCTCAACGGAACATGACATGTTCTTTTTTATATAAGCCGTCACCTCGCGGCAATCCAGCAAGCCAGAATTCATCAGCACCTCGCTGGGATGGTAACGGCAGAGCTCCGTAATGACCGCAGAGGCGATTTTGTTATCATTCAGTTCAGTGATGTGCGCTGTGCCGGTAGAAACATCCGCAAAACAGACACCAGCCTTTTTCCCCTTGAAATAAATACTGGCGATGTAATTATTTCGATCATCCTGCAGCATGCTGCTTTCGATGACGGTTCCGGGCGTAACCACGCGGATGATATCGCGCTTAACAAGTCCTTTCGCCTTGGAAGGATCCTCCATTTGCTCGCAGATTGCCACCTTGTAGCCTTTAGAAATCAGGCGAGCCACATAGTTCTCATAGCTATGAAATGGAACACCGCACATCGGTGCGCGCTCTTCCAGACCGCATTGCTTACCGGTAAGTGTAAGGTCCAGTTCACGTGATGCTGTCAGAGCATCATCAAAAAACATCTCGTAAAAATCGCCAATGCGGTAAAACAAGATCTCGTCTTTGTGTTGGTTTTTGATATCCAGATACTGTTGCATCATGGGCGACAGCTCTGCCATGGTTGAACCCCTTTCTCCCTGTGGACAGAAATACCCAGTTTGTGAGCAGTAACTGTCCACGCAAACAAAACGCGGTCTGTTATGCACAGCCGCGTTCCAGAATTATTTTAGTGGCAGCCACCACAGGTTGAACAGCTGCCTGTACAGGACGCGGACGGCTCTTCGACAGTCATCGGGTCGCCGCCGTTCATGGCGGTGTTGATGATGGCATCAATATAATTCACCAGGTTTTCGCAGTCACGCTTCGCCTCATTATAAGCTACCATTCCCTCATCGGCCATGATTTGACCATAAAGAGCGTTGACCTTTTCATTCAGCTCGGAAATACGCTCATCGCTACGCTCGGCCTTTCCGATTTCATTGTTCAGATCCATACGAGCCAGATTGAACTCGCCAATCATGTTTTGCAATTCTTCATCCTTGTCGTTCATCTTGCGAGCCTGATCCAGCGCAAGATAACGAGGGTCGGTCTGAAGTGCAACGGAAGCGCGCTTAAACAAATCAATACAATCCATAGGTTTTCTCCTTATCATCTGAAGATCAAAAATTCAAATCATCTCGCCGAGCAAAACGGTTGCTCGGGCATTTGTAAGATGAACATTAACATAACTGCCCAGCAAGGATTCGTCCGCTGTAAACTCCACTGTAAGGTTATTGTCCAGACGTCCTGAAAGCGTCCCTTCGAGACGGCCATGACCTTCCACAAGAACACGGACATCTTGCCCGACCTGTGCCTTGACCAGAGCCATTGCAATTTCCTCCTGCACCTTTAACAGGCGTGACATACGGTCTGTTTTTTCCTTACGTGTTGTGGGATCAGGCATTTCAGCCGCAGGGGTACCGGTGCGTTTAGAATAGATAAAAGTAAACAGTTGCATATAGCCGACTTTTTTTACCAGCTCCAGTGTCCCAAGAAAGTCTTCCTCTGTCTCACCCGGGAAGCCTATGATAATATCGCTGGAAAACGTAATGCCTGGAACCTTCTTGCGGGCATATTCGATAAGCTCAAGGTAATGCTCAACAGTATAGTGTCGATTCATGCGCTTAAGCAGCTGATCCGACCCGCACTGTACCGGTAAATGCAAGTGATTGCATATCTTCGGCTGTGCTGCGATCGTATCTATCAGCTTAAAGCTTGCGTCTTTTGGGTGACTGGTCATAAAACGAATATGGTAGTCGCCTGGAACAGTGCACAGAAGGTTGAGCAAATCAGAAAAATCGATTTCTTCCTCAAGGCCTTTACCGTAGCTGTTTACATTTTGTCCCAACAGCGTGATTTCTTTGTAGCCTGCGTCCACCAAGCCCTTAAACTCCGCAAGGATATCACCAGGCTTACGGCTTTTTTCTCGACCACGCACATATGGAACGATGCAGTATGTACAGAAATTATCGCACCCGTACATTATGGGCAGCCAAGCACGAAACTCGCTTTCACGACGGATGGGAATATTTTCAACAATAACAGGACGCTGTGACGGATCAACCAAAACACGTTTATGCTTTTGCAGCTTTTGCACGATCAGCTGTGGCAGTGTGTCAATGCTATCCACTCCAAAAACAAGGTCAACATAAGGATAGCTCTTGCGAAGCTTTTCAACGACTTGCTTCTGGTTTGCCATACAGCCGCACAGACCGATCATCAGACCAGGCTTTTTTTCTTTCAGACCTTTAAGCGCACCCACATTGCCGAACACACGCTGCTCTGCATGCTCACGCACTGCGCACGTGTTGAACAAGATAAGATCCGCATCTTCTGGCTTATCACACAAGCCGTATCCAATATCCACCAGCACACCTTTGATGCGCTCGCCATCATTCACATTCTGTTGGCATCCGTAACTGTGCACAAAGGCAAGCGGCGGAGTATCATATGTTTGCCGTACCAGCTCAGCCGCGGCACCATTATGTTCAAAATTTATGTATTCCAATTAAACCATCCTTTTCCGCCGTGTACGTTGCGGCGGGTCGAACTCTCAATTTGTTTTACGCACTCTGCTTAGTATACCCTGTTTGCCCGCCTTGAGCAAGAGAAAGCATGCAATTTTTCGGTTTTTACTTATCTTCCTGTTTAGCACAGCAACCCTCGCAGATGCCAATCAAAACAACGGCGCAGTCCTGTACGACACCTTTTTGGTTCTTAACGAGTTTCATGACGCGTTTCGCATCTACATCGGCATCCGTGACGCTGCCGCATACCGTACAATACATGTGACTGTGCCACGGCAGTGTGTGATCAAAGCGATCTGCCTTGCCCGGGATAGACACCCTGCGCACAAGGCCGGATTCCACTAAACTGTTGAGATTACGATACACCGTACCTAGACTCAAGCCCGGGCACTCTTTCACGGCGTGCTCATAAATTTCCTCTGCGGTCGGGTGGTCGCATAGTTGCTCTACCTTTTGCATGACAAGATCTCGCTGTTTTGAATAGCGCATATGTGCATTCCTCAATCATAGCCGGCGGATTTTTGAACTTACAGCTTATCTGCTCCTTTGATTTTAGCCCAATAAACACGCGCTGTCTGCTCGGTTTTATTATCACCAAAATGATAGTATTTGGCATCTCTGATCGCATCAGGAAGATATTGCTGCGCCACCCAGTGGTGCTCGTAATCGTGTGCGTATTTATAATTTTGACCCTTAACGGCGGCATCCTCACCATCATAATGCTTGTTCTGCAGCTGTCGAGGAATCGGACCGGTATGCCCCGCACGCACATCTGCGAGAGCCGCATCGATGGCGGCTTCACCGCTGTTTGACTTCGGGCTCGTGGCAACAAGAATTACAGCATCTGCAAGAGGGATTCTGGCCTCCGGCAGACCCACCATATTCGCTGCATCGACCGCTGCTTTTACAATCGGTATGATTTGCGGATAAGCAAGACCCACGTCTTCGCACGCACAGACCATCAGACGACGGCATGCGGATGGCAAGTCGCCGGCCTCGAGCAAACGTGCCAGATAATGCAGCGCTGCATGAGGGTCAGAGCCGCGCATCGACTTCTGGTATGCAGATACGATGTCATAATGATCGTCGCCGGCACGGTCGTAGCGCATAGCTGTCCGTTGTGTCACCTGTTGTATCATATCAAGTGTAATGTGACGTTCGCCGTTTTCAACGGATGCTGCCGTGACAACAAAATCCAAACAGCCCAGTGCCTTGCGCAAATCGCCGCCAGAACTTTCCGCCAAATATGCACACGCATCTTCATCCATACGCACGGTGCCCTGTCCAAGCCCTGAGAGACGCACTATCGCATTGCGAAGTCCATGTTCAATATCTTCAGCCGACAATGACTTGAATTCAAATACTGTGCACCGTGACAAGAGAGCATTGTAGATGTAAAAATACGGGTTTTCTGTAGTGGATGCAATAAGCGTTACAGAGCCATCCTCAATGCACTCCAACAAGCTCTGCTGCTGCTTTTTATTCAGGTACTGAATCTCATCGAGATACAGCAAAATGCCGCCCGTAGCGGCAAGCGTACCGATATCCTTGAGTACTGCCTTAATATCACCTGTCCCGCAAGAAGTGCCGTTTAATTTATGCAAAGTCATGTTACTGCTTTCGGCAATAATGCGTGCAACTGTCGTTTTGCCCGTACCGGACGGACCGTAGAAAATCATATTGGGTATCCGCCCGCTCTCAATGGTGCGGCGAAAAACACGACCGGGAGCCAGGAGATGCTGCTGACCGCAGACATCTGCCAGTGTTTTGGGGCGCAGACGCTGCGCCAGCGGTTCGTTCATCCTGATACCACCTTTACTATCTTTCGATCACATATTTCTTAGTATACCGCACGAGTAAAAAAAGAACAAGCTTTTTTGCGCAAACGGTTCTTAACTGTCGATGCGAAAACATTTACAAAACAACTAAAAAATGATATTATCAGCAAAGGAGACATCAACAAAGGGAGGTTTTGCATGTTTAGCCGTAAAAGCCAGCCCGAGAATCTCGCCGCAAAAAAGGCGCTTGCGCGTGAGGTGATCGCCCGATTAAAAAAAGAATACCCAGATGCCGGTTGTACGCTCGATTATGCGCACGCATGGCAGCTTTTAGTCAGTGTTCGGCTGGCGGCACAGTGTACGGATGCCCGCGTGAATATCGTTGTAGAAGACCTGTTCAAAAAATATCCTTCCGTCGCCGCTTTGGCAGATGCCGAGCCGGCTGATATTGAAGCAATTGTGAAACCGTGTGGATTGGGACACTCGAAGGCGCGTGATATTTCAGCCTGTATGCGAGTGCTGAGAGACAAGTACGATTGCAATGTGCCAACGTCCTTTGACGAACTTTTATCTTTGCCCGGTGTGGGGCGGAAAAGTGCAAACCTGATCATGGGCGATGTGTTTGGCAAGCCTGCAATCGTAACAGACACGCACTGCATTCGGCTATGCAACAAAATCGGGCTTGTGGATGACTTGAAAGAGCCGAAGAAGGTAGAAATGCAGCTGTGGAAAATCATCCCCCCAGAGGAAGGCAACGATTTATGCCATCGTTTTGTGATGCACGGAAGGTCTGTGTGCAATGCGCGCAAAGCTGATTGTTGTCACTGTTGCCTGAATGATATCTGCCAGACCGCGCTGTCACAGGATGTTTCCGTCACAAACAGCTAAAGAGAGGTATAAGTTATGATTTTTGTATGCGTTTTATTTTTAGTCGTGCTCGCCTGCGTCATGGTCGGCTGTTTTGTCGGCTTGTTTTCTCTGGCGGCAGTTGGGACATCGCTGCTGATTGGTATTTTGGTCGGTGCTCTTGCCGGTTATTTGGCTGGACGGTTTATGGGTACCGAGACGTCCTTCTGGCGGAATGTAGTAATGGGTGTGCTGGGCAGCTTTGTCGGCGAATTTCTGTTTGGACTGATTGGCGTCCACGCTTCCGGAAGCTTTACAGCATTTGTGATCTCTGTAATCGGCGCCTGTGTTTGCATCTGGATCGACCACCGCTTGTTCCATTGATTAGTTGTCTGCTATGATTTTTTAAAGTGCCGTTTCTGTTGGGACGGCGCTTTTTATGTAAAGAAAAAAGCACAGCTTCGTTGTCAAGCGTGAAAACAACGAATTTGATTTTTTATATTTGGACAAAATATCAATGGCAAACTTTTCAGTGCAGTGATAAAATAGCACGCGTGCGCACACAACGCAAATTTGAGTGTTAGAGGAGCGAAACCATGGAACAATATTATCTGATGCCGGGGCAAGAACGATGTGAGCATTTTGTGGATGATAGCGGAAAGCCTCGCGTCCATTATTCTTATCGCTCTCTTCATGGCGCCTTTTTCGACTGTGAGACCCAAAGCCTTGAGCAAGCGCAGCAGCTTTGCGAAACCTGGCTGGTAGGTCAAGATCGCTGCTATCGAAATTAAAAAGCAAAAACCTCTCGCCTTGTTAAGCATCAGGACGAGAGGTTTTTGCTTTTTATTAAGAATTCAGCTCCAGAAATGCGCACAAACCAACTCCAAAACGCTTCCTGCTATGCAGCGTGCCTTGTCTGAAATCAAAAAGCAGTTTGAAAGCTCAGACTTTCGCGGATCAACATCTGCGACTTTGAAGTGTGGCGTGACCGGATAGCCGCTGCGAAGCAGACCGCGTAAGATGCCGTCAATTTGCGTAGTCACTGGAAGAACTGCACCAGACGATGTGCGAATCTGTGCAATTGTTTGTCCGGTCTGCACAATGTCACCTATACTGCATATGTTTTCAAAAATGCCGGTTGTCTGTGCGTGTATCACGCGCTCTGCACCATAGCCGCCAATAATTCCGGGGACACCGGTATTAGGGATTGCTGCACCCTCGCGGATAATGCGACCCAGGCGGTGTCCGCGTTTTGTTTCAACAACAAAGTCGACATCCTGCCCTGCAATAAAACCCGGCCCGAGTGCGATTGTGAGCGGAGCCATTGTGCGTGTCGTGCCAAGATTGCGCTTTGCCAGTATGGCATCTATAACGATTTCTGGCTTAAGATGCTCAATGCTGCTGCCATCGGGGTCTACAAGAACGGGCACAGCATGCTGTGCCCAGGCATCCTGTATTTGAGATGTTGTTTCAATTCGAACTGCTCGCAAACCTTCTACGATGGTTTCGCCCTCATAAACAGCCTCGCAAAGAGACACCTGCCGCCGTATTGCTGCAGGATGCTTTGCTTCCAGAACCAGCACGCGAAGCCCCGCGGAACATAAACGATGAATCGTACCTGTCGCCAGGTCTCCACCGCCGCGTACAATAATCAGCTGTTCTTGTTTCATGACATCTCCTCTGGTAAATAAAGCTGCAGCAAGACCTGCATAGAACCACCGCAGGCAGCCAGTGCTGCATCATCGTTTCTGCCATCAGCAGAGAATTCTGCCATCTGCTGCAATGTTGCCGGTGATGTCATCATTGTCTGTGCCTCTAAAATGGTCTGATGTTCCATAATACCGCCGCCAATACTGCCCACCACAGTGCCATCCGGTGACACCAGCATTTTTGCGCCAACAGCACGAGGTGTAGACCCGTGTCGTGAAACGATCGTTGCAAGCACACAAGGCTGCTGAGAGTTATCGGCACGCTGCATCGCATCCAGAATAGCAGCCGAAAAACCTTCCGTCTGCGTGCGTTGATTGCGCACCTGAACAATCTCGGACATAATCGAAAGCGCGATTTCCTGCGCAGACTGCGCGCCGATGGCAAGCCCTATTGGCGCATGCAACATATCAATGCGGACAGGGTCTATCCCCGCATCTGCCAACTGCCGCCGCACCAAAGCGCTCCGTCCGCGGCTGCCCATCATACCCACATACGCTGATGTTTTTTTGAAAATCGACTGCAGGCATTCCACATCAAACATATGTGCACGGGTAACAACAACAAAATAGGTCTCTGCGCCGCCGGACACATGCTCGAGGGCCTGAACGTACGGTTGAAGAAGAACTGTATCTGCACCCGCCTGCTGCAGCTGCTGCGCATACTCGGCACGGTCTTCAATGGCAAGGACAGGCAAGCCCAACAGTTTGGCGATGCGGACAACCGCTGTTGCAACATGCCCACCGCCGCATACTACAAGCTGTGACGCAGCCGAAAAGCGCTCAACAAAAAAACTCTTCCCATCAAATATGTGTATCCCGCTTGCAGCACATATAACAATCTCAGATAGGATTTGCTGCGGCATTGCACTTGCGCAGCTACACCATACAGGCTTCCCGTTTTGCAGCAGAATCTGACCGCCGGCATCATTTCCGGCAATCTTCGTAGCGAGTACGCAATCGCCCTGCACTTGACACTCTCGCAACGCATGATACAATGGCTTATCGATCATTTATCGCTTTCTCCATTCGCTTATTGTTCAACCTGTACGACTTTGTCAAACTCGGCCTTTTCAACATTGCAGATACGCTCCTGCCAATACTCCCAGTCTTGCGGGAGCATTCTCCAGGCAAGCCCACAGCCGGCAGATATCTCACGAGGAAGAGGAATCAAACGACCCGGAATGCCGTGTTCAAGGCACCTGTTTTCCCACGACATCGCCTCGGACGTAGTGTGAAACGAAAGAATGACATACAGTTTTTTTGTGCGCATATCAATTCTCCATCGCAAGTGCTCTGACAGCGGCTGCCGCCTGCATGACCTGTTGTTCCGTACAAAAATACGAGAAGCTGAACCTTACAGCGCCCTGTTTGACAGTGCCAAGCGCCTTGTGCATCAACGGTGCGCAGTGCGCACCGCCTCGCACACAAATGCCATACTCCTCCCACAGGACATCCGCCACACGCGCCGAGTCCTCATCGCCAACATTAAGCGATACGATTGGGGCATGTGGTTTTTGCTTTGGTTCACCGTAAATTTTGACACCTGGGATGCTGCAAACATTTTCATAAAAAAGCTGTGTCAGCTCATTTTCTCTCCGGGCGACATTGTCTATACCTTGCGCCATAAGCCACTGCACACCTGCGCATAGACCTGCTATACCGGGGACATTCAATGTTCCTGCCTCCAATGCCTCTGGCATCTGTGTGGGGTGGTGGATATCGTAGCTATGTATTCCACTGCCGCCAACAGCACCCGGCTCAATATGCAACCCCGGCCGGACATAAAGTCCGCCAGTGCCTTGCGGCCCCAGCAAGGCTTTATGTCCGGTAAAGCACAAAACATCGATGCCAAGCTTTTGCACGTCTATGCTCTGCTCACCGGCAAGCTGCGCAGCGTCCACGATCAAAAGCAGATTGTGTGCTTTGGCAAAGGCAGAGGCATAGATTAAATCAGTACAGTTGCCTGTTACATTAGACGCACCGGTAAGCACGAGAGCTTTTGTATCAGGGCTCAAAAAAGCATCCCACTGCTTATAATCGATACCGCCGTTTTCTGTAACGCCGGTAAAGCTCAGCTGAACACCGTGCTCTTGCAGACGATACAAAGGTCTGAGCACCGAATTGTGTTCACATACCGTAGTGATAATATGATCTCCGGCCGAAAAAAGCCCGCCAAGTGCGGTATTCAGCGCTGCCGTGGCATTGGTTGTAAATGCGATGGTTGCAGGGTCCGACGCATTAAAAAGTGTTGCCAATGCCTTACGTGCGGCAAACACAACCCTTGATGCATGGAGCGTTGGCTCATGTGCTCCACGCCCCGGATTGCCTGCTGTGCGCATCGCATTTAGCACCGCATCCTCAACCTGCCGGGGCTTATGCAGCGTTGTTGCAGCATTGTCTAAATAAATCACGGTTTGACCACGTTTCCTGCCTGTGTCATTTTTTCGGCGATTGCATACATATTGGTAACGCTGCCTACAGACAGCTTGTCCGCAATGCCGTAAAAATTCAAACAGGTACCGCAGGTCATAATTTCTACGCCTTGTGCCTCAAGCGTTTTCAAATCTTCCAGCATGGGCGATCCCTCACAGGTAAGATGCGCCCCACCATTGTAAAACAAAATCGTTTTTGGCAATTCATCCTGTTGCGTAAGAGCAAAAACGAACGCTTTCATCAGTGTTTTGCCAAGCTGCTCATCACCGACACCCATTTTATCCGAGCCGATTGCAACGACCGTATCGGTGCGCACATCCACAGCACAGACCGGTGCGGCTTCTGTTTCGGACGTCTCAGCCGCACCGACAACGAACAGCACACGGTAGGTGCCATCCTGTACTTTTTCTGCGCTGTACTGATAGCCCTTTTGTTGTGCCATTTTTGTCAGGTTTTGCACAGCGATTTCGTTGTCAACCAAGGTCTCGACCTGCCCCTGACCGCCGAGCTCGGCCACGGCCTGCTTTGCTTTTACAACAGGAATCGGGCATGCGTCACCACGTGCATCAACAGTAATCATTTGAAATTCTCCTTTATTATTCAATATGTAATGGTAATCTCCACAGATTGCTTCTGAGTGATCTCTCCCACAATTTTAGCCGGAAGCCCTGCCCGTTGAAGCTCCTGCTCCATTGCACATGCATCCTGCGATGCAACAGCAAACAGCAGCCCACCGGATGTCTGCGGGTCAAACAGCACTTCCTGCATAGCAAACGGAAGTGCTGCTAAATCGACAAAAGGCGCAACGTGATTGCGGTTGCGTTGACCTGCAGCAGTATACAAAAAATCTTCAGCTGCCTTTTCTGCACCCGGCAGTACAGGTACGGCATGCGCATCAATAACACAGGACAAGCGTTCGCCCATCATTTCGTGCAGATGTCCGAGGAAGCCAAAGCCTGTCACATCGGTGGCGGCATGGATATCATACCTGCGGCTGATCTGTGCCGCAGTTTTGTTAAGTGTCGTCATCGAATCAATCGCCGCACGCACATGCTCTGGTGCGGCCTCGCCGACGCGGTTGGCGCTGCACAGAAGCCCCACGCCAAGTGCTTTTGTCAGGATAAGCTTATCACCCGGACAGCCTGCATCATTTTTATACATATGCCTTGGATCAACAAGACCCGTGACAGAGAGACCGTACTTTACACCGGTGTCCGCAATGGAATGTCCGCCGGCCAGAACACCGCCGGCCTCTGCAACCTTTTCGGCACCGCCACGCATGATTTCACCGAGCACATTTAAATCCATAGATTCCGGGAAACAGACCAAATTAAGCGCTGTTTTCACCTCACCGCCCATGGCGTATACATCGCTTAGGGCATTTGTTGCCGCAACCTGTCCAAAAAGATAGGGATCGTCAATCATAGGCGGAAAAAAATCCACCGTCTGTACAAAGGCTATATCGTCTGTTACACGATAAACCGCAGCATCATCCCTGCTGTCATATCCAACCAAAAGGGCCGGATCTTTTACGCCCTGCGGAAGCTTTTCAAGGATATGGCTGAGCACACCTGCGCCAAGCTTTGCTGTACAGCCGCCACCTGTACAAAACACGATTTTTTCATCACTTTTTTTCACAGTATCCTCTCATTCATTTCAAATTGTGTAAGAACACAATCCAGCCCGTAATTTTGTCTTAGGATCTGCCGTATTTCTCTGCCTTGCACAACACGCCATGGCGTATCTGCCTGATTGAGTACGGCGTAAAAACTACGATCATTGACTGCTTTGCGTGACCCTTGTTCGCTCGCAAGAATTTTTGCCAGGTTCTCCATGGTCAATACTGCTGTCTGCGGCACATTGAGCAGAAATGCGGCAAGCTCCGCACGAAAGCAAACCTGCTGTAGCGGCTTTTGCAATGCCGATAACCCTACTACGCCGAGCACAATATCTGACTGCGGCAGCAAAACCGGCTCGTGAGCTGCCGGAACTTTGCAAGGCAAGCGTTTTGCACCGTCAGCCTCGACGAAGACTGCATCAGCATCTTTGATCCATTTTTCCAGCTGCTGTATAGGAGGCATTGACAGCTTATCATTCTCTGACAGAGTACCGGCAACAGCATATCCGCCTTCAGCCCAGAGGCAGTTGCGCTCATGCTCCGTCTGTGCCCAGCGATTGTCCGTCGGCCGCATGATGTGTGTTGTTGTGGTAACCAGCACATGCCAGCCTTTTTGTGCGCAGAGTCTTGCCATGGCGTACATCAGCGTTGTTTTGCCCCCACCGCCCACCAGGGAGACAACATGTCCCTTTTCAGAAAGGAACGGAAACTGTTCTTCTGTGATCATGCTTCGTTTTGGGCAAGCGCCATTGCGATTTGTTCCGGTGTGATCGGCAGCTCATAAAAGCGTGTCCCGGTTGCGTTGTAAACTGCATCCGCGATTGCCGGCAGAGGTGTATTGATCACGACCTCGCCGATTGACTTTGCGCCAAACGGACCGTTTGGCTCATAGCTGTTTTCAAACGCAACACGGATTTTACCAACATCGATGCGCGTAGGAATCTTATACTGAAAGAGTGAATTCTGCTCTGGATAACCTTTGCTGTCATACGTGATATTCTCCGTAAGAGCCATGCCGATACCTTGCAGTAAACCGCCCTCCGCCTGCACACGGGTCAGGTTCGGGTTGATAGGTGTGCCGCAGTCCACGCAGGCAGCATAATCCAAAAGCTTTACCTCACCGGTTTCCTTGTCCAGCTCGATCTCAGCTGCGCCCACCATATAGGGCGGCGGCGACAACGGAGAGGAATGCGTCTCTGTAACCTCCAAAGAAACGGCATGTCCGCACTGCGATGCAAATGCGATTTCCTGAAGAGATACTTTGTGCTCGTGTGCCTGACTTTCCATTACATAGCTGCCATCAAATTCCACTGCATCAGGTGTAAGATCCAGCATTTCTGCGCCGAGCTTACAAATTTGCTCGCGCAGCTTTAAGGCACATTTTTCCGTTGCTTTTCCGGTAACATAGGTTGTACTTGAAGCATAGGATCCGGAATCATATGGGGATGTATCAGTATCTGCACTATACACAGCAATATCATCCAGAGAGCAATCCAAGACCTCTGCTGCAATTTGAGCCTGCGTGGTATCGCACCCCGTACCCATATCGGCAGCGCCGAGCAGCAGCGTATAGGAGCCGTCATCGTTTACTTTGAGTGTGGAACTGCCGACGTCAACGCCGGAAATGCCGGAGCCCTGCATAGCCATGCCCATACCGACTGCACGCACTTTACCATTGCCCAGGTCCTTGCAAGGGTACTTGTGCTCCCAGTCGATCATTTGCTTTACTTTGGCAAGGCATCGATCCAGCGCACAGCTGGTATTAACCGCACCATAATAGGCAGGCATCACATCGCCCTCTTTGACGATGTTTTTTTCGCGTATCTCAAAAGGATCCATGTGGAGCGTGGCGGCAAGTTCATTTACCGCCGACTCGATCGCAAACAGACCCTGCGTCGCGCCATATCCCCGGTACGCACCGGCAGACATATGGTTTGTGTACACCACGTCGCTTGTGAAGCGGAATGCTTCTGCCTTGCCATAAAGCGGAATCGATTTGTGACCGGACAAACCGACCGTGGTAGGACCGTGCTCACCGTATGCACCAGTGTTGGAAAGAGTATACAGGTCGATGCCTTTTACAATGCCATCTTTGGTTGCGCCCAAACGTACGTGAAGTTCCATTTCATGGCGGGGACTGGAGGCAATTTGGCTTTCGACACGGGAAAAAATAATCTTTGACGGTTTTTTTGTTTTCCATGTAACAAATGCAGGGTAAATTGCACTGACCGCAGTCTGCTTTGCGCCAAACCCGCCCCCGATGCGTGGCTTTGAAACACGAATCATCGATTTCGGAATATGGAGGGCGTTTGCTACGTTGCGCCGCGTGTGAAACACGATTTGCGTTGAGCTAAAAATATTCAACCGTCCATAGACATCGATCGAGCATGCCGTCCGGAATGTTTCCATCATAGCCTGCTGGCATGCTTTTGTATGGTACACACGGTCAATAACAACATCACACCCTGCCAAAACAGCATCGATATCACCATCGCCGCATTCATCATGTGCACACAGATTCCGCTTGTTATCAGCACCAACAGGACACAGGCTCTCCCAGTTATCTTCCGGATGGACAAGGATGGGATTGTCCTTTGCTGTATGGTAATCCAGCACTGGCTCCAACACATCATACTGCACTTTGATAAGCCTCATCGCCTTATCAACACATTTTTCATCTTTGCCGGCAACGATCGCAACGACATCGCCGACGAAACGCACATGCCGGTCAATGACAAGCCGGTCATAGGGACTCGCCTCCGGATAGGTTTGACCTGCCTGCGTATAGCGGCGCCCATCCTGTTGGACATCCTCCCATGTGAATATTGCCTCTATGCCAGGCACTTTTTTTGCGACCGCAGTATTTATCGTTTTGACAATAGCATTCGCATGAGGCGAACGATACAGCTTGACAATCAGGCAATCCCGCGGTGCCAAATCATCCATGTACACAGGCTGACCCGTAACAAGCTGCATCGCATCCTTTTTTCGAAAAGGTTTGTTGACTACATTCATTGCGCCGACTCCTTTCGATGTTTCCATGCAAGAAATTCGATTATCCCACGCAATTGACCTTCGTAGCCGGAGCAGCGGCAAAGGTTACCGGCAAGATATTCCTTTATTTGCTCTTCCGTTGGGTTTGGCTCTTCACGGAAAAGTGCCAACGCATTCATAATAAAACCCGGGTTGCAAAAGCCGCATTGCTCAGCACCCTGATCTGCAATAAATGCTCCAAATTCTGCAGCTTCTGTCTGAAGTCCCTCGAGCGTTGTTACTTTGCGGCCATCCGCACGGGCAACAAGCACAGAGCAGGAAAGTACCGGTTTTTCATCCAGAAAAACTGTGCACAGACCGCAATTTGATGTTTCACATCCTCGCTTTACGCTGTAGCAGCCATGTGCACGCACAAAATCGATCAGAAGCATATCCGGCGACACATCCGCCGAAACCTTTGCTCCGTTTAACACAATGTTGACTAGCATTCCCTTATCTCCCCCCTGCCCTTATCCGTTTGCGCGCATTTCCAACTCTTGTACTGCTCGACGAGAAAGCACACCTGCCAAATGCTTGCGATACTCCGCACTGCCACGCATATTGCTTCCGGTTTGTATCTCTGCTCTGACTTTATCTGCCGTTACCTGCGCATAGGCACACAGCTCCTGCTCTTTTTTTGCCGGCACCTCGAACAACACAGCCTTTAGCGGACGCGCACCGATCGCCATGCGGTAGCTCCCATCCGCAAGACGTGCCGCAGCACACGTCAACACAGGGATATCCGTCTGGCTGTTTCGGACAGACTGATAATGAAACTGTGCTTTTTCCTTTTTGACAATCACACGCACCAGTATATCACGATCGTACGGACGCTGCGCATACTCACTCAATGAGACGATACCACCCTTGTACAGTTCCACCTGTGTGTCCATTGCAAGGAACATTGTGAGCACATCCGAAAAACCAAAGCGGCTGTAAATGCTGCCGCCAACCGTTGCCAGATTGCGCAGCTGCACGCCAACAATATGCCGCACGGACTCTCGAACAGCGCCGTCCGTGTAGCTGTCAAGCCCCGAATGAAGCTCTAGCTGACGAAGCGTGACCATAGCACCAATCAAGAACGCATCCTCTGTTTCGTCAATCGAGTCAAGACCGAGACCTGACAAATCAATTGCTGTGCCAACGTTGATCGTCTCCATCTTGAGCCAAATCATACCTCCAAGGACACGGTTGTTCTTTTTTTGATTCAGCTGCCAAGCCTCCTCTAAGCTTTCGGCCCTTTTGTACTCTCTTATTGTCATCATAAGTGTGGTTCCTCTCTTTTTGCGTTTCCAAATCTATCCGATTGAGACGCTGTACCCCGGCAAAAGAATTTCCGAGTTTGATTATATCAAATCCCGCAAAAAATGAAAATACCCTACAAGGGCGCATTCTCTATTTTGCTTTGCATCCTTGATAAAATATACTATAATAAATTATGCTGTCAGACAAGGAAAGTCAGGAGGAATCGAAATGGAGAACAAAAAAATCGGCTGTGTTATTATGGCATCGGGATCAAGCAGACGTTTTGGTTCAAACAAGCTCTTGGTCACTTTTTTAGGCGAACCGCTGCTGTGCAGGTCTTTTGTGGCAACAGACAGTTTTCTGATTGAAAAGCGCATCGTTGTCACGCGATGCGAAGATGTGCGGTCACTGTGCTGCAGCTACGACGTCCCAGTACTTTTCCACAGCATGCCCTACCGCAGCGATACCATCCGGCTGGGACTGACGGAATTATTGAACAGCGACCCTGCACTGGATGCCTGCATTTTTCTGCCAGGTGATCAGCCTTTACTGACCAAAAACAGCATAGAGCGATTGGTCCATATGTTTGAACAAGAAAAAAAACGGGATATCTGTCGACTGTCTTACACAGAGCAGACCCCAGAGGGTACTACAAAGACAGTCGGCAGCCCCGTTTTATTTGGTCGCCGTTATTTCGATAGTCTGCTTCACCTGCCTACCGGCAAAGGCGGAAGCGTAATTTTGAAGCAGTTTCCAGACGCGGTGCTGGAGGTACCTGCCGGCAATCGGTATGAACTGCTTGACGCAGACACGCCGCAAGCGCTGGAGGAGCTACTACACATCGCACAGAGCAAGCAGCTTACTCTGCATCCTTCGGCAGGAGGCAATTGAGGATAATCGCCACAAAAGCAGCCGGAACAATACCGGACTCGCCGCAGAGCAGCTGGAAGAACTGCGGAGTCTGTGCAAGGATACTGCTGTTAGCGCCCATGCCATAGCCAACGCCCAGTGCAACAGAAACGATCGTGAGTGTGCGGGATGTCATTTTTTCTTTAGTGATGAGCTGAATGCCCGACACAACGATGGACGAGAACATCATGACTGCTGCACCGCCCAGAACAGCCTGGGGCATAATCGAAACCAGAGCACCCAGTTTAGGAATAAAGCCGCAAAGGATCAGGAAAATCGCACCAGATGCGAGGGCCATACGGTTAACAACCTTTGTCATTGCAACCAGACCGACATTCTGACTGAAAGATGTGTTCGCCAGAACGCCAAACAAAGCAGCAAAGGAGGAACCCAGACCGTCACAGATGATGCCGCCAGAAAGCTCTTTGTCGGTCGGCTCGCGGTTCATGCCGCCTTCCATAACACCGGAAATATCTCCAACTGTCTCAACAGCTGTGACAACAAACATAACCATGACCGGCAGAATTGCACGAATGTCGAATACAATTTTGACCGGGAACAGCTTTGGAATAGCAAACCAGGAAGCGCTTGCAACTTTATCCCAGTTGAGAACCCATGCTTTTGTGAACTCAACACCGTCTGCGGTAACACCGGTCGTGGGAAGGACAAAGCCCATTACAAAAGCCACGAAATAACCGATCAGAATGCCGATCAGGATTGCCGAAGAGCTCCAGAAGCCCTTTGCCCAGTGCTTGAAAGCCAGAATGACCACCAGCACAAGCAGTGCCAGCAGCAGGTTTTCCATTGAGCCGAAATCGGATGCACCGCTGCCGCCGCCAAAGGAATTGATGCCGACAGAAATCAGTGACAAGCCGATGGAAAGAACCACAGTGCCGGTAACGACCGGTGGGAAAAATTTACGAAGTGGCTTCAAGAAGAAGCCAAGAACACTTTCGAAAATGCCGCCGATAATAGACGCGCCCATAATAGCGCCATAAGCCAAAACACCGCCGCCCATGCTGGCAGCAACGCTTTTGAATACACCGATAAAGCCAGAACTTGTACCCATAATAATAGGCACTTTGCCGCCGACAGGTCCAATTGCAAACAGCTGAACCAGCGTTACAACGCCTGCTACAAACATAGCGCTTTGCAGCAATGCGACCTGAAGGTCAGCAAACTCGCCGCCCGCAATGCCGCAGGCACTTGTGATAATCAATAGCGGCGTGAGGTTGCCTACGAACATGGCACAAACATGCTGCAGACCAAGCGGAATAGCTTGCTTCAGTGACAGCTTACCATTAAAGTCGTATGCAGCGTTTTCAAGCTTGAATTCTTTCAAACAATCCACTCTCCTTGATATAACTTTTTGAATCTCTTACGCGCTTTGCAAAAAGCAAGCTTGATTATATCAGAAAGTGTACTTGTTGTAAATTGAGTATGACTTTTCCGTGAACGAACGAGCTCCCGATTTTTTGCGAAACAAAAACAAAAAGCAGGAATTTTGTTGCATTTCTCATTCGTTTTCATCCGAGAAAATTTACATAGTTCCTGCTTTTTATCTGAAATTTCAACAGATTTTGTGCGTAACAGAAATTTTACAATTCATGTGCAGCATGTCAGTCAGCAACCGTTTCGACAACGACCAATGCACCTTTTTTTGTCGAAACTTCAATGCTGAGCGAAGTTTCAGCAAATTCGTTACTGACGCCCAGGGGGTAACCAGCTGTCAGGACAGCGTCTGTCAACTCATAAAATGAGCCGCGCTCGCAAACACCTTCCGCTCTGCCCTCCATAGGAAAAACAGACAGATACAAATACTCACCCTTCGGGTAGCTGCGTACTTCACCTGGCATAACGTAGGTGATGCGGCTGCGCTCATCCTGGATGGTTGCCCGCACTCCCTTTTGCTCCAACCCGAAACCTGTGCAGAGATTTGCAAAGGTGTGCTCCACCCTTCTTCCACCTAAAGCTCCCAAAAACAAGACCTCACTGCAACCTTTTTGCACAGCAAGCTTTGCAGCATATTCTGTATCAGTGTCATCCTTAACGTGTGGGAGAACGACCAAGTCGGCTGCCTTTATCTGTGGACAGGGTGCAGAGTCGAAATCACCAACAATGATATTTGGCCTGCAATGAAGTACGGCACAATTTCGATAGCCGGCATCACAGGCGATGACCAAATCATCCGGCCTCAAAAGTCGTGCGAGCGATGGCTGCACAGCGCAAGCCGAAAGAATCACGCATCGCGACATAATACCCTCCTGTTTTAACCGCGCGGACGCTGCCATTCCTTGACATCCTTGACTTCCTCGTACATAGCGCAATAGCTCTCGTAGCGAGAAGCGGAAAGCGCACCTTTTTCAAGTGCCGCACGAATCGCACAGCCTTTTTCTGTCCGATGAGAGCAACCGGTAAATTGACAGCATCCCAGATAGGGTCCAAACTCCGGAAATACATGCTCAAGATTTTCTTTCGGAATAAAACCTGCGCGGTTCGCTTCCAGACTTGCAAACCCCGGTGTATCGGCAATGCGGCCACCAAATGCCTCAAAAATCGTCACTTCGCGAGTTGTATGACGACCGCGCCCAAGTTTCTGACTGATAGCGCTTGTTTCCCGCTCGGCTTCCGGCAAAAGAGCATTGAGAAGCGTTGACTTCCCGACGCCTGAATTGCCGCAAAATGCGCAAAGTCTGCCGCAGATCCATTGACGGATCTGATCGAGACCTGAGGAAGTCTCATAGTCGATACAAACAAACGGTATCGTAGATTTTTCGTAGGCTTTACGTAAAAATTCCGTTTCTCCAAGGTCGCCTTTTGTACAAACAAGCACAGGTTGCACGCCTTTATCGACCGCAATTGCCGACAGCTTATCCAAAACCAGCGTACTGGGCGTTGGCTGTGTGGTGCTTGCCACAAGAAACAGCACATCAAGATTTGCCATCGGTGGGCGAACGAAAATATTTTTGCGCGGTGCAATCTCGGCAATCACTGCTGCACCATTTTCCGTTTCCAGCTCAACGTTATCGCCCGCGACCGGCGAGATTTTCTTTTTGCGAAAAATACCGCGCGGTTTGCACTCTACAAGCTGACCATCGGTCGTGCGGACATAATAAAATCCACCAATGCCTTTTACAATATAGCCGTTCATCCATTCCTCCATCAGCCGAGCAGCGACGACCACCAGTCGATAAGGGTCTCTCCCGTGATCTGACCGCCATCGTCCGTGCTCTCCGATTCGCTGCTGGAGGTGCCGCCCATCTCTGTGCTGCTCTCTGCTGAGCCGTCTTCAGACGGAACGGTTTCTGGCTCTTGCACAGGCTCAGGGCCTGCGCTGACCACTATGCTGACACGACTGTTTAATTTAACGGTTGTACCCGCTGCTGGATTCTGACTGATGATAGTACCCGCCGGCTGACTGCTGTACTGCTCTGTCTGGCTGCCAAGTCCCAGACGGTTACGCAAAAGCAACGAACGTGCGCTGTCAACACTTGTAACACCGACCAGTGACGGAACCTGCACGGTCGTCGCCATTTGAGGACGAGCAACATAGACTGTAACCGTTGTACCTGCTGCGACCTGTGTGCCCGCAGCAGGGTCTGTGCGGATGACAGAGCCTGCTGCAACATCGGTACTCACTTCCTGCGTGACCAGCACCGAAACACCAAGATCCTTCAGCTGCTGCTCGGCATCAGTTTGGACATAGTTTGTCAAATCCGGCACGGTGACATACTGTGTACCAAGGCTGACTGTAAGTGTGACATTTTGACCTTCACGCACAATTCGTCCTGCGACAGGAGACTGCTTATAAATGTACCCCTGCGCATAATTGCTGTTATACTCTTCTTCCCAGATTGCTTTGATTTGACCACTGCTGATTTGATCTGTCTGCTGTGCTTCCTCACGCGTCATGCCGACGTAGTCACCCAGTGTAATATCAGCTTTCGTGTTGATCAGGTTAGAGGAATCGTTCAGGATCATCCAGCACAGCGCAAAGCAAGCAACCGAAAAAGCTATGGTAATACCAAAAAGCAGCGGGATAAAAACAGAACGGCGCTTTTTCTTGCCCGGATGCTTCTTTGCGCCGGAGCGGGGACTCGCATCCTTCTGCTGACGGTAAGCTCGATTTTGATTCATAATGCGTTTCACCACCTTTTCAGGCGCATCTTCAGTAATATATTGATATTCGAACATCACAGAAGGGTTTTGGATATAGGCATCCAGTGCCTCCAGCATCGCACTTGCCGACGGATAACGGTTCTGCGGCAGCTTTGCCATGGACTTTTCTGTGATTTCTACCAGAGCATGCGGTACCTGTGGCGCAAGCTCACCAAGACTTTTGGGCTTGTCTGTGATTTGCTTGATTGCAACCTCCACTGCGTCCTCTGCGTCAAACGGCAGACGTCCCGAAAGCATTTCGTACATCATTACGCCGACAGAATAGATATCACTGGTGCAGTCTGTTTCATCGCCCTTCGCTTGCTCCGGGCTGATGTAATGCACGCTGCCCATGGTCTTCCCGTTCAGCAGTTGATTTTCCGCTCGGGAAATTCGTGCAATGCCGAAGTCCATCATACGCAGCTGACCATTGTCCAAAAGCATAATGTTCTGCGGCTTGATGTCGCGGTGGACGACACCGTTTGCGTGGGCGTGCTCAAGCGCCCTTAAGATTTGCGATATAAAATGCACGGTCTCACGGCTTGTCAGCTTACCTCCACGCTCATTGAGATATTCGCGCAGTGTCATGCCGTCCACGTATTCCATAACAATATACTGGAGATCATCGTTGACCGAGACATCGTACACTTTTACAATGTTGGGGTGGTTCAGCAGTGAAATCGCCTTGGATTCGTTCTTAAAGCGTCGCACAAGCTCCGGGTCATGCATAAATTCTCGCTTTAGTACCTTGACAGCCACTACTGTACCTGCCGGAACAGGCCCATGATGTCCGAGCATGACTGCCTTGTAAACGTTGGCCATGCCGCCGACACCGATGAGCTCACGAACTTCATACAAACCGTCCAGCTTTTTGCCGATGAGTTTATCCATGACGTACCTCCAGTGGCTCTACGGCCATTAAAAGCGTCGTCACATTATCCGGACCGCCATTTGTGTTCGCCTCTTGAATAAGTCTATCAGGCAGATCATAGAATGGCACGGTGCCAAGCAGCTGCTCAATTTGCTGGCGCGGCACTGCATTGGTCAATCCGTCTGAGCAAAGCAAAAGAACATCGCCCGGAGAGACTTGTAGCAGTGTCAGCTCCGGGTCAAGTCGGTAATCCACGCCGAGAGCCCTTGTGATGATGTTTTTCTGCGGGTGATGCTCCGCTTCCTCCACGGTAATCGTACCGCAGTCCACAAGCTCCTGCACGTATGAGTGATCATGCGTGATCTGCGTCAGGTGACCGTTGCGGTAAAGATAAGCACGGCTATCACCCACATGGCACAAGTACGCTTTGCCGGACCGCACAAGCACACAAACAGCAGTCGTGCCCATACCTGCAAGTGACTCCTCGCGCATCGCCTTCTGGAATACAAAGCGATTTGCACTGAGAAGAGCCTTCTTCAAAAAAAGCTCCTCCTCGCCCGGCATACACTGGGTGTACTGCTCCTGAAAGCAGCGCTCGATAATATCGCATGCGCTCTGGCTTGCCTCACGGCCGCCGCGCGCACCGCCCATACCATCGCATACCAGCCCCCATGCCGCATCGGCAGGCAGTTCACCTGCGCGGTAGTCATCCTGGTTGTCCTGACGAACACGACCGATATCTGTTTTGCCTGCTAGTTTCATAGACATCTCCCCTTATGCCTTCCCGTTCATTTCATCACGCCTCAATTGACCGCATGCGGCACTGATCTCACTGCCAAGGCGGCGACGCACGGTTGCGTTTACACCAAGGCTCTCCAGCTTTTGCTGAAAGCGGCGCACATTTGCGGCATCCGTAGCCGAATACGGGCTTCCGTCTACGGGGTTTATCGGGATGAGATTTACATGCGCACCCATGCCACGGATCAAACCTGCCAGCTGCTTTGCACACGTGTCGGTATCATTGACACCGCGTACCATAGAATATTCAAAGCTGACACGGCGTCCCGTCACATCCTGATAACGACGCACGGTTTCCATCAATTGCTCCACCGGGAACGCATCATTGACCGGCATCATGCTGCTTCGAATCTCATTGTTCGGCGCATGCAGAGACACTGAAAGCGTCAGCTGAAGCTTTTTCTCTGCAAGCATATCAATTTTTGGCACAAGACCACATGTAGAAAGACTGATATTGCGCATACCGATGTTGACGCCATCCGGCGACGAGATGATGCTCAAAAAATTCATCACTTCGTCAAAATTATCCAGCGGTTCACCAATGCCCATCAGCACGATGTGTGAGATGCGCTCACCGATATCCTTCTGCGCGGTATAAATCTCTGCACAAATTTCGCCTGCTTCAAGGTTGCGCACACGGCCTGCCTGCGTTGATGCACAAAACCGACAGCCCATGCGACAGCCTACCTGCGTAGACACACACACCGTGTTGCCATAGTGATAACGCATAACGACCGTCTCAATGCAATTTCCGTCCGCCATGCGCAACAGATACTTCACTGTACCGTCTTTTGCCTCCTGGCGGCGCTCGATGCATGGAGATGCGATATAAAAGCTTTCTTCAAGCTTTGCGATTAGTGTTTTGGGCTGGTCCGTCATTGCAGAGAACTCTGTAACCAGCTTTTGATGCAGCCAATGAAAAACCTGCTTTGCACGGAAACCCGGCTGTCCTAACAGCTTTAGCTCAGCGGTAAGCTGTTCCAGCGTCAGAGATGAAATACAGCGTTTTTGTTCCATGATGCGCTCCTGTTAATAATACGAAATGAAGTTGTCCGCTACTGCGCTGCTTTCTGCATAGCGCAAAGGAAAAAGCCGTCCATGCCGGTTCGCGTCGGTACTGAAAGTGTGCCATATGCCCCTACAGACATCCCGGCCGGAAAGTCCACCTTTGGCTGTACGAGCGCAAAATCAGGATGACGCTCCAAAAAGGATTTGATTTGCTGTTGATTTTCTGCCGGGTCAATCGTACACGTGGAGTAAACCAGACGTCCGCCCGGCTTTAACAGCGACGCTGCCGTATCTAAAATTTTGCACTGCACTGCATGCAGCTCAGCCTGTCGGCTTGGGTCCAATTTTTTGTATCGCAAATCGGGTTTTTTTGCAAGAATTCCAAGACCGCTGCACGGCACATCCGCCAGAATGCGATCTGCCTGCGGCAGCGCATGATTTAGCATTGCGGCGTCATTGCATAGCGTATGTACGTTGGTGATCCCCATACGGTTGACAGCCGTATCGATCAAACGAACTCGATTTTCTGCAATATCACAGCTGTAAAGGCAACCGGTATTCTGCATTTGCTCTGCCAGCAGAATTGTTTTGCCGCCGGGTGCGGCACACAAGTCAATGACTGTATCACCAGGCTGCGCCTCAACGCACAGCGCCGCCAACTGGCTGGCCTGACCCTCAATATGGTAATAGCCCTTGCGAAACAGCTCTGTATCTGCCGGACTTCCATCAAACCTGACCAGCACACTGTCTGGTACTATGCCGTTTTTGATGTCAGCAGCGCCGCAATCTGCCAAGAGAGAGCAAAGCTCTTTTTGACTGGTGCAAAGCGTATTTACACGCAGACTTGTCAAGCCCTCGTCTGCCGCTTGTGTCAGGATGCCCAGTGCCTCATCCGGATATGTTTCCAGAAGAAAGCTTGCCACGTCATGTCCTGCTGAGCCAAGCACCATCAGACGTTGTATCTCATCGTGAAACTCTGCTGAATCCAAGTCAAACGAGCACGCACGGCGCAGTACGGCATTGACCAGACCGGAAGCACTGGATTTTTTGAAGCTACGCGTCAACTTTACTGCCTCGTTCACAGCTGCAGACACAGGCACCTGCATATAACGTGCCTGTGCCAGCGCAGACCGCAAAATTTCACGCACCGGCGCATCCAGCTTGGCAAGACCCTTCGGCAGAAACTGCTCAAGGATATAATCAAGCGTGCCCTGATGCTCCAACACAGTATAAAATATAGCGCTTGCAAATGCGCGGTCACGTTGGTCCAGCTTGCGGCGCTTTAGCTCAGCATCGAGTACGAGGTTTGAAAAACCGTCCTTTTCCTGCCGGACCAGTGCCGATACCGCTGCTGTACGGGCGCTGTTGACTGTATCGGCCATCAAAGTTTATCCCCCGTTTTCAGACGCAAACCAGCTGCATATGCACTGCCATCCATGGGCTTTTTTCCCTCCGGGATCACATGCAGCAGCTGCACAGCACCGTCCGCACAGGCAACTGTAAGCGGCTTTGTTGCAATTACCGTTCCGGGTGCCTGTCCCTGTGACAGTGCTGTGCGGCACTCAGCAACCTTTATCTTTTTGCCAGATGACGAAGCGAACCATGCACCGGGCCAAGGTGACATACCTCGAACCCAATTGTGGATTTTTTCAGCGCTGTCGGTAAAAGCAAACTGCGCCATCTCTTTGTTAAGCATTGGCGCCATCGTGGCATTTTTATGCTGTTGCGGTATACGCTGTATCTTGCCGGTCTCAATGTTCGGGATGACATCGCATAAGACGCGAGCACCGACCGCTGTAACACGGTCGAACAATTCCCCGCTGCTTTCTTCAGGTTCGATTTCAATCTCCTCACAGAAGATCACGTCACCGGTATCCAGGCCTTCGTCCATTTGCATAATGGAAACACCTGTCTGCGTATCACCGTTGAGGACAGCCCACTGCACCGGTGCACTGCCGCGGTACTTCGGCAGCAGCGAAACGTGCAAATTGATGCAGCCGTACTTAGGGATGCCAAGTACGCTTGCGGGCAGGATACAACCGTATGCAACCACTACGATCAAGTCGGGCGCAAGCGCACGGATGTTTTCATCCTCACTGCCGTCACGCAATGTTCGAGGCTGAAAAATCGATGTGCCATGCTGCAATGCAACCTCTTTGACCGGCGGAGCGGTGAGAACCTGTTTGCGACCAACCGGCTTATCACGCCGCGTGTACACAGCACAGATATCGTGCCCCGCCGCATAAAGTGCCTTCAAACATTCGGCCGCAATATCCGGTGTGCCCATAAAGAGAATACGCATCTTATTTGTTTCCTTTCGCCTTGCGGGCAGCTTCCTTTTTGCCTTCCTCTGTGTCCTCGTAGAAGAATTCGCTTGATTGCATAATTGTGATGCCATCCAGGTGGTCGTTTTCGTGCTGGATACAGCGTGCAAGCAAATCCTCTGCCTCCAGCTCAAACCAGTTGCCGCTGCGGTCTTGCGCACGAACCTTGACAGCAACCGAACGTGTCACTGCACCGTTATGACCGGGGAATGAGAGACAGCCTTCATAAGCCGTTTCCTCTTCCTCGGAAACCTCCAGAATCTCCGGGTTAATGAAATCGATGAACTTATACTCGTAATTCTCAGGGATTTCATCCGGCGCATCCGTGGTATCCCACACCACAAAAAGTCGGCGAAGCATGCCAACCTGCGGTCCGGCAAGCCCAACACCGTCTGCCGCAATCATGGTTTCATGCATATCATCAAGCAATGTTGCCAGGCGATCATCAAATACGGTAACAGGCCGGCAAACTTTATTGAGAATCGGGTCCCCTTCTTTTACAATGTTGCGAATAGCCATAACAGTCTCCTCCAATATCAGATATCTCCGTCCGAGTGCATATCAACTGCCACAGTTGCTCTGGATGGAAGTTTTTCCTCTTCATACAATACAAGCACATCACGTATCAAATTGCGAAAGCGTCGGTCGTTGCGGCACTTCACCGTAAGTTTGTAGCGATATGACTCGTTTATCTTTTCAATATTGCCCGGTGTCGGGCCAAGGATGCGCAGAGGCAGGTCGGGCTGTTTTGAAGCCTGAACAGCCAGAAGCTGTGCAAAACGCGCAGACGCTCGGGCAACCTCAGACTCTTTTGCACCAGCGAAACCGATAACGCACAGACCGCAGAACGGCGGATATAGACCCAACTTGCGGTATGAGATTTCCTGCTCGTAGAACGCATCGTAATCCTGTGCTGCGGCAAGATTGAGTACTGGGTTATCCGGGTCTGTCGTCTGAATGATTGCATAACCGGGTTCTTTTGCTCTACCGCTGCGACCAACGACCTGAGTAATCAAGCTGAATACGTTTTCGTATGCACGAAAGCCCTGTGCGAACAACAGCGAATCAATTCCAAGCACCCCAACCAGCGTCACGTCCTCAAAGTCAAGTCCCTTTGCAACCATCTGCGTACCGACCATGATATCATACTCATGACGGGCAAATTTCGCAAGCATTTTCTCGTGCGCATCCTTTGCCGCGGTAGAGTCCTGATCCATGCGCAGAATCCGTGCATCCGGAAAAAGCTCTGCCAGCTGCTCCTCCGCCCGCTGTGTCCCGAAGCCACGGTATTGCAGTTTACCGCCACAGGCAGGACACACTGTGGGTGGCTCACCTTGACTGCCGCAATAGTGACACATCACTTTGTGCACAGCCTTGTGGTAAACCATGGGGACGCTGCACCTGTCGCATTTCAGCACCTCACGGCAATTTTCACACTGTGCCATCGTGCGATAGCCACGTCGGTTAAGGAGCAGGATCGTCTGCTTACGCTTGTCAATGTTGCTGCGTATTGCATCCTGCAAGGCCACACTGATCTCACTCGGGTTACCAGAGGCAAGCTCCGCACGCATATCCACAATCTGTACTGACGGCAGCGGGTTGCCGCCATAACGCTTTGTCATACGCAGCAGCTGCATACGCCCCTGCTGTGCTTTATAAAAGCTCTCTGTGCTCGGTGTAGCACTGGCGAGCAGCAACAGCGCACCATTTTCAGCGGTGCGCTGACGGGCCACTTCGTGAGCGGAATAGCGCGGCGATGACTCAGACCTGTACGTATGCTCCTGTTCCTCATCAATAATGATAAGTCCAATATGATCCAGCGGTGCAAAAACCGCACTTCGGGTGCCAACAACAATATCAGCGCCGCCATCTTGTATCATCTGCCACTGCAAAAGTCTTTCTGTATGGTTGAGTGCCGAATGCTGTACCGCCACACGCTTCCCGAACCGGGATTTGAGGCGTAGAATCATTTGCGGCGTCAGGCTGATCTCCGGCACAAGAACCAGAGCCTTGCGTCCCAGCACTAGACAATGTTCAATCAGCTTTAGAAAGACAAGGGTCTTTCCGCTGCCGGTCACACCATACAGCAACGCCGAATGAGGCTCTTCGTCCTCCAGTTTTGGCAAAAGTGCAGCATACGCTTCCTGCTGCTGCTCTGTCAGCACGATCTGCTCATTGTTGAGCGGAATCGAAGAATACAGGTCAATCGTCTTATTGACTTTGCTGCACTGAACAACGCCCTTTTCACAAAGCTTATCCATCACAGCACGGCTGATGCCCTTTTGCTCCAGCTCAGCCTGCGTGCGTGCACAGCCGCTCAGCAAAGCTACTGCCGCAAGCTGTTTTGCTGTCGGCTTCGGCTTTGTCGGCAACTGCCCGGCAAGCTGATACAAATTTTCAGTATGACGTGTAATCTGCTTTTGAAGGATGGGTGTCACACCATCCTCGGCAAGCGACGGCTTGTACTGGGCACCGTACGGAATAATAGCCTTAACCGCCTCATAGTAAGTACAAAATGTACGTTCTTTCAAAAATTTTACGAGACGCAGAAGGTCATCTGTGAGGCAGGCGGATGCCGGCGCAACGTCAAACAGAAACTTAAGCTTTGCGCTCTCCGGTTCAGCATCACATGCAAGCACGACACCCATGCGGGGACGGCTACCTCGACCAAATGGCACCAAAACCATGCTGCCAGGGCGAACAAATCGCTGTTGGTCCGGCATGACCGCATACGTATAAAGTTTATCAAAATGGAAGGTTGCATTGCTTACAGCAACGCCCACCGTTTTGGGCATCCGCTTTGCTCCTTTGCTTTGTCACATTGCCAACCCGGCACGCTGTGCAATAATTTTGTAAAGATCCTGTGCACAGGTATCAATCTCATTGTTGACAAGCATGATGGTAAAGTTTTCTTTTTCTGCAAGCTCCTGCTTTGCGGTCTCCAAGCGCTCCTGTATACTTGCCTCGCTCTCTGTACCGCGCCCCCGCAGGCGCTCCTCAAGCACCTGCATAGACGGCGGCAACAGAAATACCGTCGTAGCATCCGGGAACATTCGGCGGATGTTGGCCGCGCCGTGCACATCAATAACCAAAACCACAAGCTTGCCAGCAGCAAGCCGCTTGTCAACCTCGCTGCGGAGTGTGCCATAGTAATTGCCATTATAATAATTATGTTCCACTACTTGATCTTCATCAATCAGCTTTTGAAACTGCTGCTGTGTGCGGTAATAATAATCCACACCCTCCTGCTCACCGGGGCGAGGCTTGCGGGTGGTTGCAGATACGGTTTTTTCGATTTCCGGGTGATCCTCACGCAGCTTTTTAACCACACTGTCTTTTCCGGTACCTGCAGCGCCGGAAACGACGAACAGAAGCTTTTCATTTTCCATTCGCTCATACCTCCTCTGTATTCCCTTTGCTCTCCGACAGATCTGCCGCACGGTTGGCAACCGTTTCCGGTTGAAGAGCAGAAAGCACAACATGATCGGAATCCATAATAAGTACAGCTCGTGTGCTGCGTCCATAGGATGCATCGATCAGCATGCCGCGCTCACGAGCCTCTTTGACCAAACGCTTGACCGGGGCCGAATCAGGACTGACCACTGCCACGACACGCCCCGCGCTGACCATGTTGCCAAAACCGATATTGATCAGCTTCATATCTGCCTCCGAAACGATTTATTCCAGATTTTGAATCTGTTCGCGGATCTTTTCAATTTCTGCCTTCATATCCACTACGATACGGGTAATGTCCAAGTCCTGACATTTTGAGCCGATGGTATTCGTCTCACGGTTCAGCTCCTGTGTCAGAAAGTCGAGCTTACGTCCCACAGGCTCATTCAGACGCAAAATATCACGATACTGAGCGATATGACTGCGCAGACGCACTGTTTCCTCATCGACCGCTGTCTTATCACCAAAAATCGCTGCCTCGGTAAGAACACGCGCATCGTCAATATCACGGTCTTCCAAAATCACCTTGAGTTTTTCATAGAGACGTCCTGTGTATGCTTCTACCCTGCCTGCGCTCAGGCTTTCAACCTTGCCTACGCACTCCTCCAGAAAATTCAGGCGGGACTCGATATCAGCCTTCATTTTTTCGCCCTCAGCTGCACGCATTGCGACAAAGCAGTCCAACGCTTGCGCTGTGACGGAGGATACATCTGTCCAGAGCTGTTCTTCATCTGTATCGGCATGACGTGTTGCCAGAACATCCGGAAAATGTGTAAGTAAGCCCGCCGAGATGTCGTTCTTTATCCCAAGCTGCTCCGACAAATCGCGCATTGCCCTTTGATAGCTGCGTGCCAGCTCTGTGTTTACAACAACGACCGTATCCGCAGCATCAACGTTTTGAAGCGTCAGACTAAGCTCAACTTTGCCCCGGCTGACCCGCTCGTTTATCTGTTTTTTCAGACGACTATCCATGAAGCTGCAGGTACGCGGAATGCGTGAAGAATACTCGAAATAGCGGGAGTTGACGCTGCGCAGTTCTACTGTGATCTCACGACCATTGCGCACAGCAGTACCCCGACCAAAGCCGGTCATGCTTAAGATCATACAATTCTCCTTTTCCTTCACCTTGCCATGTGATAATTCCGTTATATGTATCCCTTTTCGGACTACAACCCCATAATACGATACATATGGCTATATTTTACTATTCTTTGGGTGAAAATTCAAGGTACAACACAGTCTTGAATGGCATTTAACGCGCACAAGATGCACAGCATAGTACCGAATATTTTGGGTATTTTATACGCAAAAAGCGCAGAGCCTTTGTGTACAAAAGCTCTGCGCCTTAAGCAATAGCAATCAGACTATAAAAACATGTGTGCAGGATCAGACCGGGTGAGACTTGTTGGCGTAATCAACGTGATCGCCATCCACACCCTGCATCTTTGCATTGCGCTTGTCAAAGAACTTCGGTGCAACCTGCGGGAACATTGCGTAGGTGAGGACGTCCTCCTCCTGCGTTGCCCACTTTGCAGCTTCAGCCTTCAGCTTGTCCATCTCAGGAGCCAGGGTGTCGGCAAAACGGCAAGTGATGGGCTGCTCGTTGCCCAGAATCTTTTTGGTAAATTCCGGCGAAATGGGTGCAGGCGTTTTGCCGTAATCGCCATGCACGAGCCCTTTGAACTCTTTGGTGACCATCTTGTAGCGCTGACCCATGATGACATTGAACACAGCCTGTGTACCAACAATCTGGCTGGTAGGCGTAACAAGCGGCGGATAACCTGCATCCTCACGGACGCGGGGAATCTCTGCAAGCACTTCGTCAAGCTTGTCCTCCTTACCAGCATCCTTCAGCTGCTTGAGCATGTTGGAGAACATACCGCCCGGAACCTGATACAGCAGTGTGTTAGCATCAACACCCAGCGACTTCGGGCTGATCTGACCACTTGCGATGTACTTTTCACGCAGCTTAGCAAAATAAGCACGGACAACATTCAGTTGCTTAAGGTCGAGACCAGTGTCGTAATCAGTGCCCTGCAAGGCTGCGACAAGGCTCTCGGTAGGCATATGGCTCGTGCCAAGGCTCAACGGGCTCATTGCGGTATCAATGATATCAGCACCGGCTTCGATGCCCTTGATAATGGACATCGAAGCAAGGCCGGCGGTATAGTGGCTATGGATATCAACAGGAATGCTGACGGTTTCCTTCAGCTTCTTGACCAAGTCATAGCAGGTATACGGAGTAAGCAGACCAGCCATATCCTTGATACAGATGGAGTCAGCACCCATCTCCTCCAGGGTCTTTGCATATGCCGCAAAGTACTCGTTGTTATGCACAGGGCTCAGCGTGTAGCTGATGCAACCCTGCACATGAGCACCCTCTTTATTCGCAGACTTGATAGCAGTCTGCAAATTGCGGGGGTCGTTCAGGGCATCAAAAATACGAATGACATCAATACCGTTTGCAACGGACTTCTTTACAAAGTACTCAACGGCGTCGTCCGCATAGGGACGATAGCCCAGCATGTTCTGACCGCGGAACAGCATCTGCAGCTTCTGATGCGGCAGCTCCTTGCGCAGGATGCGCAGACGCTCCCAGGGGTCCTCATCGAGGAAACGGATGCAGCTATCAAATGTTGCACCGCCCCAGCACTCGACCGAGAAATAATTGATCTTGTCCATCTCGGGCAGGATCGGACGCATATCATCCATGGTCATGCGGGTAGCCAGCAGAGACTGGTGTGCATCACGCAGGACAACCTCAGTAACCTTAATCGGCTTTTTGGCCATGATTGTCACCTCTCTTAGTTCATAGAAACCAGAACGTCGCCAGAGTTAACGGTGTCGCCCTTAGAAACATTGACAGAAGCAACCGTGCCGTCCTGAGGAGCCACGATCTCATTTTCCATCTTCATAGCCTCAAGGATCACCAGGATATCGCCCGCCTTGACAGCCGTACCTGCGCTGACCTTGACATCCAGAATATTGCCAGGCATCGGAGCCTTAACAGCAACGGCGCCGGCGCTTGCGGGTGCAGCAGGGGCAGCGGCTGCTGCAGGAGCTGCGGGAGCAGCAACAGGCGCAGCGGGAGCAGCAGGAGCAGCAACAGCGGCGGGAGCGGTTGCTGCGACAGGTGCAGCACCTGCGACAGTCTCTTCAACAGAAACGCTGTAAGCAACACCATTGACGGTAATATTAAAGTACTTCATGGAAGAATCCTCCAAATCAAAATAATGTCTTAATCTTGTATTCGTTGAACCGGCTTACAGAGCCATGTTGCCATGCTTCTTGGGCAGACGGGCTGCACGCTTTGTGCTCAACAGCTCGAGAGCTGCAACAACACTTGCGCGGACATTTGCTCCATCAGCGACCATGTCGGCTGCACCGGCTGCGACGGCTGCCTGTGCGCTGCACTGCTCGGCTGCGTATGCAGCAGCCTTTGCCTTTGTTGCAGAAGCAATGTTGTCGGATGCGTCAATTTCTTCTTTGTACAGGACACTGACCGCTGCACTCGGTTCCAATGCACTGATCACGCAACCTTGAACTGCAATGCGCAGGTCAGCTGCAGCCAGAGCGGTGTAAACAGGACCAACCGCCTTACCGAGCAAAACAGCAACCTTTGCTGTCGTAGCATCTGCGTAGGTTGCTGCCAGACGGGCAGCCTCACGTACGCCGCCCGCGACATCCTCGGAGGTGCTGGGGGCAAAGCCATCGGTATCAACGACAGTGATCACAGGCACATTGAATGCATCGCACAGGCGGACAAAACGAGATGCCTTTGCGACACAGTTATGACACAGCTGCTTACCCGTTGCAACCACGCCGACAGCGTTGCCGCCAACGGTTGCAAATGCGGTATAGACAGACTTGCCAAAGCCTGCATACAGCTCCACTGCACTGTCCTTATCGACCAGCGCAGTGGCTGCTTTTGCGGGTTCTGCACCGGATTTGAGGGCAGCGGTCGGCTGCTCGAATTCAAAAACAGCGGGCCCTGTCAGGTTGTTTGCGGGAAGCAAGCCGACGATATGTGCGGCCTTCTCGGCTGCTTCAGTTACATCAGCCGCAACGATGGCTGCAACGCCAGCCTTGGCAGCAGCCGCGGCAGAGCCTGCATCTGACACCTTGTCGCCCTTGGCGGCAGAGGTAAACGGAGCCGTAAAGAACAGCTCTGCGTCCTCGGCCATAATACAAACATCGGCATTCGCCGCACTCAGTGCGCTGGTGCCACCGCAAACGCCTGTGACAACAGCTACCTGAGGAATGACGCCGGACACCTTTGCAATCGTTGCATTCAGTTTTGCGCTGGCATTCAGAACGTCCAAACCCTCTGCGATTTTAGCGCCGACAGAGTTATAGAACGTCACGACCGGGCACCCGGTCTGAGCTGCCAGCTCAAGAACTTTGATGTTTTTCTCTACATCTTTAACCGTAACGGCATTGCCATCCTGATAGACAGCGTATGTCTGCTGACCTGCGGCATAACCGCTGGCAGCGCTCACAGCACCATCCGAAAACAGCACCATGTACGCCCCGTCATCAAAAAACTTGGCGAGGACTTCTCCCTTATTGATCTTTGAAGCCATAGTTAGACCTCCTGGTTGTCTGTGTGAGCTTTCAAAATTAACTCTATTATACCCAATTCATTCGCTCTTCACAAGTCTTTTTCGTTCATTTCCTATATGGTGAAATGTTTCAGGCTCATGGATTATTGTTAGCGTGCTCTTATTTGTGCTTGTAAGACGTTGGTTTTCCCACGGGTCCGCGAGGACGTTTTACAGCATTTTGAGATGAAACCGCAGAGCTGCGGGTCTGCGCACGCCCTTTTGCCGCCGCTGCGCGAAGTCCGGCGATTTCCGTCTTTGTCAGCTCACGGTATGTGCCGGGTTTCAGCATGCCCAGCTTGACAACGCCCTCTGCATTGCGCTTCAGACGGACTACTTCGAGCCCGACTGCTTCGCACATGCGGCGAATCTCGCGGTTCTTTCCTTCCTTCAGTGTCATTTCCATCACAGTGCGGCCCGGTTCGTCTTTTACCACGTTGATTGCACACGGCATGGTCTTTGTGCCGTCGTCAAGCACGACGCCCTCACTGAGTTTGACAATCTGTGCCTCATCGGCGCGAGGCTGTACCGTAACGCGATACAGTTTTGTGATGCCGCCAGACGGATGGGTCACCGCCTGCGCAAACGCACCGTCATTTGTCATCAACAGCAAGCCTTCGCTGTCCTTATCCAGACGACCGACAGGGTACAGGCGCGCATCGATATCCGACACAAGGTCCATGACCGTCTTGCGACCAAGCTCATCGCTTGCCGTAGTCACGTATCCACGCGGCTTATACAATGCAAGGTAATACATCTGTTGATTCTTCTGGATGTAAATCCGCTGGTCATCCACGTGCAGCACATCACGGTTCGGGTCCATTTTGTCGCCGACCTTGACAGGATGCCCGTTTACTTTAACGCGCCCCTCCGCAATAATCTGCTCTGCTGCACGTCGTGAGCACAGCCCCTGCTCGCTCATGATTTTTTGAATTCGTTCTTCTGCCATATTCAACACTCCTTGTGCGCCTCACGGCGCTCAAAGCACAGCTCAGTCATCAACCAAAGCTGTGCGCATATTATACACCGCATGTAAACAATCGTCTCCATGCGGATACAGCTGCAATCATTTTGCCTCGTCCGGCTTTGCTTCGTCTTTCTTCAGCAATGCGGTGACCTTATCCACCAGCTCCGGAAGCATCGTCAGGGCACGGTCAACCGAATTAGATGTGTCCGACAGCTGAATGGTGCGTACGCAACCATCCTTCACAACCAGAAAAGCGACCGGCTGGATATTGACGCCTGCGCCTGAACCGCCGCCAAACAAATCCTTGTTGGCAGCGTTCTTGCCATCAAAATCCGTCCCCCCCGAACCAAAGCCAAAGCTCAATTTTGAAACCGGCAGAATCGTTGTTCCGTCCTCTGTCGTAATAGGTTTGCCGATAATCGCATTCGAGTCCGCCATCTGACGGACCTTTTCCATCGTGACATTCATCAGCCCCAGGATCGGATGTTCAGCCATAAAATCAATCTCCTTTATTTTCATTTAGACGCCAGCCACCCAGGTGCCGGCAACGGCATACACCGCCCAACAGCCCTAGTGTATCATATTTTGCTCCGGCACGTCCAGACTTTTTGCAGCCTATTTGCATGGCTTTACCTTATTTACATTACAGAAAAACATCAAATACTCTTTTACGCCAGAATTCATAGAGGACACGAAGGAGCGCAATTACAATAAACAGTGCTCTTGCAGACACGCGAAACGACACGTGATCCTTTACTGTAGGCGCATCTGTTGAAAAATCCGGCAGAATCTGCAGCCGATCAAAATCAAGATAAAATGCACGATCCAAAAGTCCCAAAGATGGGTAAAGCCATGCCTGCAATTTTCCATATGCAATCGCCGCCTGTGCCGGATCTTTCCCACGTATTCCGATACAGATATCAATCTTTGTAAAGCGAAGCTGTCCAAACACCGTACGCAGGATGCTGCCGGCGCCTTTTACAATTGTGCAGACAATGTCAAGCGTGATTTTTGCCTTTTTTCGTTGCTTTGACGCCTTTTTCTCTGTTGTTTGCGTTGGCTTTTTTGCTGCTTTTTTGTGCTTGCGATGCGCCTTCCGTTTTGCCACCAGCCTGCCCCAGGCGCCTTTTGGTTCTTGTGCAGGTCGCTCAGGATAATAATATACCGGAAACACGATGCCAAGCATCCCTGCCTTGACTGTCAGGCCTTCGTCCTGCCAGCAGACATCTGCGCAAAACGGGCACAGCAGCAAAATTGCAGCCAGGATCAAAGCAATCAAAAGCAGCACACCAATAAGCCGCAGCAAAAACAGCAGCACTGCTCCGATTGCTGTTAAAACCACCATTGTCACACCTCACTTTCTGTGTTACCAGAACTTTCATCCTGCGGATGTATTGGGGGCAGGTCTGCCAGGCTGGACAGTCCGAATGATCGCAAAAATGCATCCGTCGTTCGAAAGCTGACCGGTCGTCCCGGCAGATCAAGGCGCCCCGCCTCTTCAATCAGACCTTTTTCAAGCAGACCTGATACGCTAGAGGAAGAGTCCACGCCACGAACCTGCTCAATAAATGCCCGAGAGACCGGTTGATTGTAAGCGATCACAGTCAAAGTTTCCATTGCGGCAGGACCAAGCGGAGCAGAGCGGCGGCTGTCAAGTATGCGTCGGACGCAATCTGCCCATTCCGTTTTTGTTGCAAGCTGCCAATGCTTGTCGAGATGGAGCAGGCAAATGCCGCTTTCTTCACGTTGGTAATATGTGTGCAGCTCCTGCAATGTCTGATCAATTACCGGTTGCGGTAGTTGAACTGCCTGCGCAAGACGGTCAGAACCTATCGGCTCACCGCAGGCGAACAGCATTGCCTCCACCGCAGCACGGATCTGATTTTGATTCATAGCTTCTCCTTTGTGCGCTCAATGTGGCCGCGCGTCATGGTCATCTGTCCCTGATTGCCGAGCGTAATGCGCCCGCAGCGAATCAGCTCAAGTAGTGCAAGGAAGGTTGCCACGTTAGAGCTGCGGCTCTGCCTGCGCGAAAAAAGATGGCCTATTTCGCTCACCGCGCCGGCAGTCATCCGACGCAGGATGAACACGACACGACTTGCCACCGAAACGAACGGTGCAGAAACAAGCGGCTCAAACCGCTGCCACGTCGGCGTGTCATGCTCTGCTGCCCGTCCATCCCGACCGCACAGCGAACCCCAGCAGTCCAGCAAAACCTGCGGCGAATGATGCAGCAAGTACGTGTTATCCCATTCCAGCCGCACCGGTGAGCGCACAAAAACATGTGTGCTTTCGCCTTTCTGCCGCAGAAGTGCTGCCATCCGACGACACTGATCGTACTCAATCAGTTGGCCGGTCAATTCCTGCTTCATGCGCTCGCCCTCCATGCTGCGGGGCAAGAGCAAATAGCTCTTCATCTCAACAAGATGTGCTGCCATCTCGATAAAAGAACTGAATCGTTCCGGGTCGGCATCCGGTGCACCCTCCACCGCCGCCGTGTACTGGTCGATCAACTCCAGGATCGGTATATCGTGCAGATCCATTTTATGCTTTGCAGCCAACGTCAGTAAAAGCTCCAGCGGACCCTCGAAATCGGAAAGGTGAAATGTCATTTCCTGCATCATAATCACACGGCAGAGCCCAAAGCAGCATAATAAGCCGAAAGTGCAATATTGTCGATATAGCCCGTGCCGGCGCTCATAAGATCCCAAACAATACTATTCAGGCAGCTGAGCGGCGTGTCAAGAAAGCCGCACCAAACAGCTGCGAGCAGTGCAACCAAAATGTACCGCTCGTACTGCATCATGCCAAAATACAATCTCTGCGGCAGGACGGCCAGCAAAATACGGCTGCCATCCAGCGGTGGAACGGGTATGAAATTAAATACCGCAAGGCTCACATTCATTGACACAAGGTAACGGCAGAAAAGCGCCGCATAAACGCTGACCTGTGTCACAGGAGCCCAGTAATACAGCAGCTTCCAGGCAACCATGCCGATGTATGCCAAAATCAAATTTGCCACGGGGCCGGCAAGGGCGGTCAGTACCATGCCGAGTTTTGGTTTTTTGAAGTTTAACGGGTTTGTTGTGACCGGTTTTGCCCAGCCGACACCGGCGAAAACCATACACACTGTACCGAGAAGGTCGAAGTGCGCAAACGGGTTCAGGGAAAGACGCCCCTGCCGCTTGGCGGTATCGTCCCCCAGCAGCCAGGCAGCCAAAGCATGGCCTGCCTCATGGAACGGAATCGCAACCAATGTAACCAGTGCGCGTACTATATAATATGATGCCTGTGAGACCATAAAAAGCTCCTATACTCTTGTTGTATCTTCCCTCATACATTGGATATGATACTATTTTTTTGTTGTACAGACAAGTGTTTTTACCTTGCCGCCGAAAAAGATACGAAAAGTTCAAAAAAGGTCTTGCTTTTTAGCTGTGATTCTGATAGAATAGTCAAGCTGATTATTTTGATTCCTCAACTTCATTTTAGGAGGTGCAATTACCATGGCTAAATGTGAATGCTGCGGCAAGGGCGTTACCTTTGGTATTAAGGTTTCTCACTCCCATCGCCGTTCCAACCGTACCTGGAAGCCGAATGTCCGTCGTGTCAAGGCGGTCGTGGATGGCTCTCCCAAGTATGTTTACGCATGCTCCCGTTGCCTGCGCGCTGGCAAGGTCACTCGCGCTGTCTAATTTGGTGTATGTCGCCGGTCACTTTGTCGAGTGACCGGTTTTTTTATTTTTCAGGAGGTACGGCTATGAGTTTGCCGAATGACCCCGTAATGCTGTTAAGTGTTCTCAATTTGAAATTGAGAGACTTTTACCCCAGCCTGGATGCGCTGTGTGATGACCTGAACGCCGACAAAGCTAACCTTTGCAAAATGCTGCGTGCAATCGGCTATGAGTACGACAAAACCCGCAACCAGTTTGTGTAAGGAGGATTTTGCGATGGATGGATTGTATTATAAAGAGTGGAGCTGTGTGCTGAACCGCGAGATGGAATTTAAGGTTTATGGCACAGCCGGTGTGCCAGTGCTTGCTCTGCCCGCACGCGGCGGACGCTTTTACGACTGGGAAAACAATGCCATGCCGGATGCTGTCAGTGAGCTGCTGAACCGTGGCGAAATGCAGCTGTTCTGTGCAGACAGCATCGACAGCGAGGCACTTTTTGCGCTAGACGTTTCCCCTCGCCGCCGTGCAGAGATGCAGGAAAAATACTTTATCTACCTTACTACCGAGCTTTACCCTCGCATTCTGTCGCTGAATAATGCTGACCAAAATACAGCAGTATGGTGCGTTGGTGTCGACACGGGAGCTGTACAGGCTGTCAATTGCCGACTGCGACGCCCTGAACTGTTCACTGGTGCAGTCGGACTGTCCGGCACGTACAATCTGATGCGCTATTACGGTGATGTGCATGACGATTTAGTGTTGCGCAACAGCCCGATGCTGTACTTGAATGATGAGGATCTTTTTGATTCACACGGCTTGAAAAAAGCCGATGAAAATCAGCTTTTGCTTTGTGCGGGGCAAGGCAGCTATGAGAATGATGCACTTGAGGACACAAACGCTCTTTCCGTCCTGCTGCAAGAAAAAAATCTGCCTGCTCATGTTGAAGTATGGGGTACTGACGTGGCACACGATTGGTACTGGTGGGGCAAAATGTGGAGCATTTTTGCCTCTTGCATAGCAGAGATGGCCGCAAGTATAAGCAGCTCGTCATCAAAGTAAAAACAATTTTACGCCAAATTTCAAAACGCTTCTGCTGAAAATGCAGGGGCGTTTTTTATTTCCCACTTGATTTCTATGAGATGCGGTGTTAAAATAGCGTCGTTAGATACCCCCACAGGGTAATCACAGGAGGCAATTGATATGAACGAAGCAAACGAAATAAAACACGCCTGCTGCTGTAAGAGCACAGAAATACAAGCTCAAACGGAAGAAGCGGCTGCACTAGAGAAAGGTGCAGACTGCTGCCGCCGCAAAGACCGCAGTGCAGATGAGTACAAAGCTCTCGTTCACCGTCTGAACCGCATTGAGGGGCAGATCCGCGGAATACGCGGGATGCTGGAAAAAGACGCCTATTGTGTGGACATTCTTATACAAGTAGCCGCTGCAAATTCTGCACTGAACAGCTTTACAAAGGAGCTTTTGGCGCAGCATATCGGCACATGTGTGGCCGATGACTTGCGAGCCGGCAACGAGGAAAAGCTGGACGAGCTGATCCGTATCCTGCCAAAATTGATGAAGTGACCGGGAGGAAATTGCAATCATGGAACAATATAACGTTACAGGTATGAGCTGTGCAGCCTGCTCTGCCCGTGTAGAAAAGGCCGTAAAAAAAGTACCCGGTGTAACAGGGTGCTCTGTCAGTCTGCTGACAAACTCGATGGGCGTAGAGGGCACTGCTGACGCAGCAGCCATTATCAGAGCCGTGCAGGATGCCGGCTACGGTGCAAGTCAAAAGAATGCCCCCAAAAACAGCGCCGCTTCAAATGATGCGTTGGACGCCCTTGCTGACCGCGAAACGCCAAAACTGAAACGACGCCTGATTGCATCGCTTGGTTTTTTGGCGGTACTGATGTACTTTTCCATGGGGCACATGATGTGGGGATGGCCGCTCCCCCACTGGTTCGACGGAAACCACATCGCAATGGGACTGGTTCAGCTGCTTTTGGCAGGCATCGTGATGGTCATCAACCAAAAATTCTTCATCAGCGGTTTTAAAGGCTTACTCCATGGTGCACCAAACATGGATACGCTGGTTGCAATGGGTTCAATGGCAAGCTTTTGCTGGAGCACATACGCATTGTTTGCTATGACGGATGCCCAGCTGAAGGGCGACAGCGACCTTGTTATGCACTACATGATGGAGTTCTACTTTGAGTCTGCGGCCATGATCCTTACTCTGATCACTGTGGGCAAAATGCTTGAGGCGCACTCAAAGGGCAAAACAACAAATGCGTTAAAGAGTCTAATGAAGCTTGCACCGCAGGTAGCTACGCTGGAGCGTGACGGTGCGGAAGTGACTGTGCCAATCGAACAGGTATGCAAAGGCGATGTGTTTGTTGTTCGTCCGGGCGAAAACGTCCCCGTAGACGGTGTTGTGCTGGAGGGGTCAAGCGCCGTGAACGAAAGCGCTTTGACCGGAGAGAGCATCCCGGCAGACAAAATCGCCGGCGACAAAGTAAGCGCCGCAACCACCAATCAATCCGGTTTTTTGCGTTGCAGGGCAACCCGTGTCGGTGAGGATACTACGCTTTCGCAAATTATCAAAATGGTCAGTGATGCTGCTGCCACAAAAGCACCGATTGCAAAAATTGCGGATACCGTGTCTGGTTTTTTCGTCCCCGCTGTCATTACAATTGCTGTCGTTACCACGGTCGTCTGGCTTTTGCTGGGACGTGAGCTCGGCTATGCACTTGCACGCGGAATCTCTGTTCTGGTTATCAGCTGCCCCTGCGCATTGGGGCTTGCAACACCTGTTGCCATCATGGTCGGAAACGGCGTTGGTGCAAAAAACGGGATACTTTTCAAGACAGCAGCCTCGCTGGAGGCTGCCGGACGCACACAAATCGTTGCACTGGACAAGACCGGTACGATCACAAACGGCGAACCAAAGGTGACAGATATTTTACCGGCCGACGGTGTAACGGAAGAAGAGCTGTTGACTTTAGCCTGTGCTCTGGAGCGCAAAAGCGAGCATCCGCTTGCAAAGGCAGTTCTAAGCTATGCAAAGGAGAAAGAAATCGATGCGCCTGAGGTAAGCGGCTTTGCAGCCATGCCCGGCAATGGTCTCGGTGCACGGCTGGGCGACACAGAGATCTACGGTGGCAATGCCGAATTCATCAAAAAACATGCTGCTATACCTGAGGAGCTGCAAAAAAAATCAGCGACTCTTGCGGAGCAAGGCAAAACGCCGCTGTTTTTTGGCGGTGCAGGCAAATTGCTGGGTGTAATCGCCGTTGCAGACACCATCAAGGAAGACAGCCCGCAGGCCATCCGTGAACTGCGAAACATGGGCATACGTGTTGTAATGCTTACAGGCGATAACAAGCGAACCGCTGATGCAATCGGTCGTCAGGCCGGTGTTGATGAGGTGATTGCAGGTGTTTTGCCAGACGGCAAGGACACAGTCATCCGTGAATTGCAGAAATCAGGAAAAGTTGCAATGGTTGGCGATGGCATAAACGATGCCCCTGCCCTGACACGTGCAGACACCGGTATCGCAATTGGTGCCGGAACCGACGTTGCAATTGATGCGGCCGACGTTGTGCTGATGAACTCCAGGCTGTCGGATGTGCCCGCAGCGATCCGCTTGAGCCGCGCTGTACTGCGCAACATCCATGAAAACCTGTTCTGGGCATTTATTTATAACACAATCGGCATCCCGCTGGCAGCTGGTGTGTTTATACCGTTTGGACTTACCCTGAACCCCATGTTTGGTGCTGCCGCCATGAGTCTGTCAAGCTTCTGTGTTGTGAGCAATGCGTTAAGGTTAAACCTGTTTGACTTGCACAGCGCAAAGCATGACCGAAAAATCAAATCTGCGTCCGAGACGGCTGTGCATACAGACGAGACGTCCGGCGTTGAGAATACCTTGAACACAAAGGATAAGGAGAGTGACACTATGAAAAAGACATTGAATGTTAAGGGCATGATGTGCGGTCATTGCGAGGCTCGCGTAAAAAAGGCGTTGGAGGCTCTGCCGGAAGTCAGCGAGGCCGTCGTAAGCCACCAGAACGGCACAGCTATTGTTACGCTGAGCGCTGATGTCGCAAATGATGTCCTGAAAAAAGCAGTCGAAGATCAGGACTATGAAGTGACTGGCATCCAGTAATAGCAATGCATGCAAAAACCGCCTGCCCACTGCCGATCGTACGGCACGAGGCAGGCGGTTTTTAATTGACTGTTCAAATCGCAAATGTGCTTACTCGAGCATTGCAAACAGAACCGTTCCTTGGCTTTTCAGCCAGCGAAGCAACAGCCAGTCTGCACCAAGCAGCACAGCGATGCAGCATGTCAACGCTGCCATCGCGTCAGCAAAATAAGACGTCATCGTCAAAGAGATCAATCCAATGGCGATCGCAGCCGCACAGCTGCACAGCATGGACAGAAGGCCAAAAGCGCTTCGCTTTATCAGTGCAGCTTCATTCGACCAGTGCAGATTTGGCATCTGCAAACCAAACATAAGACCAAGTTGTGCCGCGAAAATGCAGAACAAAAAGCATATTGCAAACATAGGGAGCACGACTTCTATACTTGCCTTAATTGCAAGCAGAAAGCAACCCGTACAAAACAGCGCCGGAATAGCCGTGAGCAAAAGCTGAAGCTCTAGCTTGGCACGCAGCAGCTGCCAGGGTGTAAGCGGCAGGCTTTGCAGCAGGCTGAGGTTTTGACCCTCCAAAGAGACGGAGGGGGCTGTCAATTGATTTGAGCAGCTTACCGCACATACAGCACAGCAAACCAGCGGAACAGCAGCTGCTGCAGGGAGCCGTGAGACTGCTGCGTAGATTTTATCTCTCTGAAAAAGCGCTGCCAACCCCAAAAGCGGCATAATCAGCGTACCAAGCGAGCAATTGAGCATATATGTTGAACTGGCACTCAAGCAAAGCAATTCCCGATGCAATAATGTATGCCGCACAGACCATGGCTTCCTGCTTTTTTTGTGATGGACTGTCTTTTGAGTGTCTTCGTCTTGTGTCAGTCGGCTGAGATATTGCCTTTCCAATGTTTTGCACATAAGCACCAGTATCGCCGACACTACAGCAGTACACACCAGAAGTGCCGGTATGTTGCCTGCTGCTGCCTCGCCCAAAAAAAACAGAAGCGGAAGCGCATGCGAGGCCTGCTGACCGGTCGCCATAACGTTGCCTGTAAGCAGTTCAAGTGCCTTTTCCAACCGGGCAAACACGGCATAATAAAGCCCAACAAACACAAGTGTAAACAGCACGGTCACAAGATTTTTATGGCGTGCCCTGGTATTTAATGCTGAAACAAGCCACCCGATCAGTGCGGCAAGCAAGGCGGCCACCCAAGCCATCAGCACCGCCGTGGGAAGTGCTGCAAGAAGGGCGGCAACTGGAAAAACAGCAAAAAAACAGTAGACGATCTCTGTCGGGACCCACACTGCAAGTAGATACATCAATGCCGTAACAAATACACTGCACAGACGTACAGCAAAAATCATCCCAGCCGGAACTGGAAGTGAAAGCAAAAGGTCATTATCACGGTTGCGAAACAGTGCAGAATACCCGGTAAAAGAGCTTACAAGTGTACTTACTACCAGCGCCGTCAAACCCATCGTCAGGAAATACAGCCAGTCAAACCCGAGCGGCACCATTGACATTGCAAGCGGAAGTGCCATAATACCAAAGCAAAGCATCAGGATCAAAAGCAGAAAAACATACAGCGATACATAGCCGACTTTTGACTTTTTTGATCGGGCGAGACCGGTTTTGCTGTTGCGCACAAAAGCGGCAAATGTTTCCTGCAATTGCTTGCGCAGTAATACCTTAAACATCGCCTGCCTCCGGTTCTTCCAGCTCAAGGAACACATTCTCAAGAGAGCTGTCTCCGCGCACTTCATCCATTGTGCCAAAGCGCACAAGCCTCCCTTTGCGCAGGATCGCCACCTTGTCGCACAGCTTTTCCGCAACCTCAAGCACATGTGTCGAGAAAAAAATCGAGCCGCCCTCATCGCAAAAATCGCGCATCAGACTCTTTAACTGATACGAGGCCAGCGGATCAAGGCCGACGAACGGTTCATCCATGACGATCAGCCTTGGCGCATGAAGCATTGCCGATACGATCGCAAGCTTTTGCTTCATGCCGTGGGAGTAAGCGCTGACCTGCGAAGCGAGATCCTGCGTCAAATCAAATTGTGCACTGAATTTTTCTATCCGCTCAGTACGCACCTGCGCAGGCACAGCGAACACGTCCCCGATAAAATCGAGGTACTGTAAGCCTGTCATATACTCGTACAGCTGCGGGTCATCCGGCAGATACGCTATGCGGCGCTTGCTCTCCAGCACATTATCCTGTACCGAAATGCCATCTATGTAAATGCTGCCCTCCTCAAACCGGCGTAAACCGCAGCAGCATTTGATGGTCGTTGTTTTGCCTGCACCGTTGTGCCCGATAAAGCCGCAGATCTCCCCAGGGTGAATGTGCATGCTGAGGTCATCGACCGCTTTTTTATTGCCATATTTCTTTGTAAGATGTTCAATCTTGAGCATAAAAATCTCCTGTTCTGCCCCGACTAGTCATAGCTGTGCTGTGCAAACAATTATACTACCCGGCAGTAAAAGCACAAGAGATATTTTGTAAATAAGATCGCACCCTTATTTCGTATTGCCGACATGCGCAAAAAGTCGTATACTGAACGGAGAACTGATTTTACACAGGAAAGAGAGCATGACCGGAATGGATTGGGAAACATTGACGAGCGACTGTCTTACATGCGAACGCTGTGAGCTGTGCTCAACGCGGACAAATGTAGTATTCGGACAAGGTGTCAAAAACGCCGAGGTGCTTTTTGTCGGTGAGGGACCGGGACAGAGCGAGGATGAGCAGGGATTACCTTTTGTCGGGCGCAGCGGACAGCTGCTGGATAAGTATCTGTTTGCCATTGATCTGGACCGCAACAAAAATTGCTATATCGCTAATATTGTAAAGTGTCGTCCGCCGCAAAACCGCGACCCGCTGCCGGCGGAAAGCGAAGCATGTATGCCGTGGCTGCGAGAGCAGTTTAGACTGCTAAGACCAAAAATCGTTGTCTGTCTGGGACGTATCGCCGCTCAACGGATGATCCAACCTGATTTTTCAGTCACAAAAGAACACGGCATATTTATTGAAAAGGGCGGTGTTTTATTTATGGGCACCTTCCACCCTGCCGCTCTGCTGCGCCAGCCGCGCAACAAGCCGACAGCGTTTGAAGACTTTGTCAACCTTCGTGAAAAAATCGTCCAGATATGCGATTACACATATTGACATTTAAGGCATGGCATGCTTCAGCCAAGCGTGACATCCAGTACCATCATCAGCGCAAAGCCAAATGCGGCACCGACTGTGCCAAGGTTTGAATGTTCGCCTGCCTGTGACTCTGGGATAAGCTCTTCAATTACAACATAGAGCATTGCGCCTGCTGCGAAGGAAAGCAGATACGGCAAAAACGGCGTCAATTGTTTTGCCAGCAAAATCGTGATGATTGCGCCGATGGGCTCAACAATACCAGATAGAGCGCCATACAAAAAAGCCCTGCCGCTGGAGACGCCCTCTCCGCGCAATGGCAGAGAAATGATCGCTCCCTCCGGGAAATTCTGGATCGCTATACCAAGCGCCAGCGCAAATGCACCTGCAAAAGTGACACCGCTGCCCGCAGCTGCGCCTGCATAGCTTACGCCTACCGCCATGCCTTCCGGGATATTGTGCAGTGTAACGGCAAACACAAGAAGAGCGGTGCGTGAAATACGTGCTGGAAGTCCCTCCGGTTGTTCACTATGCTGATGAAGATGTGGGACAACACTGTCCAGCAAAAGCAAAAAGCACATTCCAAGCAGGAAACCGACTGTTGCCGGCACCCATGCGGGCACCAGGCTGTCCTGTGACATATCGATTGACGGAATCAGCAGCGACCAAACGGAAGCTGCTATCATAACGCCAGAAGCAAAGCCCAACAAAAACTTTTCGATTTTTGCCGGTATGCTCCCGCGCAGAAAGAACACCATGGCAGAGCCAAGACTTGTGCCCAAGAAAGGTACGGACAGAATCATCAGCATTGATTGTATCAAAATATTGTTCCCCTCACTGCCCCAAAAATGTGGCTATATGTGTCCAGTGGTTTGTTATAACTAACTTGCATTTCAAAGCAAAAGGCAGTCTCTCGACTGTCCCCTGCTTACATCGCTGCAATTAAAGCAGCTGCGCTTTACTATGTGTTGCTTTCGCTGCGCCGGCGCAGCGTCTCCCACATCGGCATATCGGCACGCAGTTTTTCCCACATCGGCATTGAGATGCCTGTCTGTCTGCGCAGAGCTTCAAAGGCCTCATCTAAATACTGCATCTCATGCACCGCATGCATCGCATGGTCGGATGCACACAGCTTACCAATCGGCGTTTTGCACATTGCAAAAAGGACAGCCTCCATTTTGCGGCGATATGCTGTGCCCGATTTGTAGTAGTTTGTGTTTTCCGCATCGTTTACGGGGATGCCGGACGCCTTCAACATCTGGCAGCCCTCGTATGCAGCATCCAATACAGCACCACGCTGTTGCTTTGTGGCACGGGTCAAATCGCCGTTGCAGGCGTAGACAACGTAGCAAACCGGCAAAATCAGGGCGACATGACATTTCAGCCACTCATCCATATCCGGATAGAAATTCAGCCTGTACTTCACGCCATCGAACGCCGTTTTCAGACGCAAACGAAAAACGCCCGACAGAGGCGAGGTCGCCCCACCAACAGTCATGCCGATATTTTTGTATGCACATACCACACGATCGGTCTCACGCCTGCCGGCGCTGCCCTGAAAACCGAATGCGATCTTATCCGCCGGACGCTGCATGGACTCTAACACCTGCTGTGCGCAAGGGTTGTTTCCTACAAATACAAAATACTGGCTTTTGTTTGCTTTCAGCGCTGGCAGCACTTCCTGCAAATGGTCAGCCGTCACCACGACAAAAACAAGGTCATAGCAATCGGTTTCGGTCAGGGAATCAACAGTCTTTACACGATCGACCGTTGTCCTGCACTGCGCTACATGGCGGATATTGAGTCCCTTTTGGTCAATACGTTCTTTCCATTCGCCACGCGCTAAAAGCGTCACGTCGTTCTTCTTGTTTTGCAGCAGCATATGCGTCAGCCCACAGCCTAAAACACCCGCTCCGTAAACCAGAATCCTCATAGAACGCACCTCCCATGATAATCATGAAATCAATTATTTCTTCAAAAAAGAGAAAAAGCCCTTTTTCTCGTACGGTTTACTGGAAATGCCCTTTACCTCATAACCTGTTGCATTGATTGCATCACGCAGTTTCTGCTCGTCCAATGCCTCCTCTGAAAGAATGACGGTCTCTCCCTTTACATGAGAAGAGGAAACTTTTTTTACCGTTACGCTCTTGCGCACAGCCTCATTGACATGGCTTTCGCACATGTTGCACATCATGCCATCGACCTTAACTATTGTTTCAATCATAAATATACCTCCCGTATCTCGGCAGCCGCATCCACAGTGTGTTAGCTTACGCTAACCAGCGTTACTGTAAAAACGCTACTGGGCTCGCCCCGTAGCGCAGCAAAGCCCTAACTTTCGCAGAAAATCAAAGGGTCTTTCCGAGTTTTAAGCTACAACCATCATACCACACCGACACCCTGATTTCAAGGTTATAGCTATGAATTGCCGGATGCTCTTGATCAGTTTGTACTCATTTCCACCCGCGCAAAGAAGGATCCAGCATATTTGCCGCGGTGTAAACAAGCGCATTGCAAATCGCAGCCGCAACATTGCTGCCGCCCTTGCGCCCCATTGCGGCAATTGCCGGTACGCCGTTCCTCTCGCAAGCTGCGAATAAAATCTCCTTGCTCTCCACGACATTGACAAATCCGACAGGCACAGCGATCACCAGAGACGGGCGGAGACCACACTCGATTTCGTCTGCGATCGCAAGCAAGGCAGTCGGCGCGTTGCCGACCGCCAGAATAGCGGCCGGGTGCTGTTTTGCTGCGTGCCGCATTGCGGCAACAGCACGCGTTGTACCTGCCTGCTGCGCCTGCAGTGCGATTGCGGGGTCCGCCATATAGCAGACTGCTTGTGCATTCAGCTTTTCAAGCGCAGGCTTTGAGATACCTGCCAGTGCCATATTGGTGTCTGTCACGATCCAGGCGCCGCCATTTTGCAATGACTTTACAGCATTTTGCACTGCATGCTGAGTAAACCTTAGATTTTTTGCGTAATCAAAATCGGCAGTGGTGTGCACCACACGGCGCACGACGGCCTGTGTTTCCGGCGGTGGGGTCAGACCAAGTGCGGCAAGCTCTGCCGTTATTATATTCATGCTCGTACGCTCAATGTCAGCCGGCAGGTGATGCTGTGGTGTGTCCATCAATACTCAATCCCCTTTCTTGCACAAACACCTCTCTGGTATGGGTGTTTGTGGCATTTCATCTCGGTGCTGTAATCTGCCGCATCCAGCATCCATTGCGGCGCATCATGTGCGGTAAGAACACATTCCTGTCCGGCAGGTCGTTGTAAAACAGCCTGCTGCAGCAAACCCTTATCCACCATATCCAGCTCCCACGCACTGCCGGCTTCGTCCAAAATCATAACATCCGCCGCTTGCTGCATCGCCGCCTGCAGATTGCGATTTTGAAGGGCTTTTGTTGCATTTCGCTCCTCGTCGTTCATCTGAAAAACAAATTTCTGCCCTGACTTGCCTCGATAAATAGTTGCGCCCAGTGATTGCAGCAGAGCAACCTCTCCGCTTGCGCCGCCTTTCAAAAATTGCACGACTACAACTTTTTTCCCGTTGCCGAGCGCACGAAGTGCAAGCCCCATCGCCGCGGATGTCTTGCCTTTTCCATCGCCCCAGTAAAGGTGCAAAAGACCAAGTACATCTGTCATTTTTTACATCTCTCCATCCCCATTGCAGCATAAACCGCATCCATGTCCAGCGCCTGCCGTACACCTGCTGCCAGGATGTCAAACTGCTGTTGACGGTATTGCTCCATCGAAATCAAATTTGCTGTCTTTGGGTCGATATTTTTGCGCACACACAGCATATCAGAGAGCTTGTTTGTCAGCTCTCCGGTGTCAAACAGACCGTGGAGATAGGTGCCGTATACGCTGCCCTGCACGCACCCCTCCGGTGTGCCGCTTTCAAGTACGGCAAATGGTGCTCCCTGTACTCTTGTCTGACCTGTGTGGATCTCGTAGCCATGAAGCAGTGCACCACACAGCGGCGGTGCAGTAACGGTTGCAGTAGTTTGTGTGCGGCGCTTATTTGACGTAAACACCGTCTCAACCGGAAGCAGACCAAGCCCACGCACTATGACCGACCTTCCGCTCTCAAGTCCCTGCTGGTCATTCAGTTCTTTGCCAAGCATCTGATAGCCGCCGCAAACGCCAAGCACGGGCGTCCCGCCCTGCGCAAGACGAATGATCTGCACTTCCAGCCCGGATTGCCGCAGCCAAAGCAGATCATCGATGGTGTTTTTTGTGCCGGGCAGGATAATCAAATCCGGCTTACCGAGCTGTCGCACACTGCTTACGTAACGAACGCCGAGCAACGGATGCTGTTCAAGCATCATAAAATCAGTAAAGTTTGAAATATGCGGAAGTCGCAGGATGGCAACATCAAGCGGCTTTTTCCCGTCCTGAACGGTCAATCGTTCAGACAGCGAATCCTCGTCCTCGATATCGACGTGCAGATACGGCACAACCCCCAGCACCGGCAGCCTTGTTTTTTCTGCCAGCATTGCAAGACCGGGGCGCAATATCTCGACATCACCACGAAATTTATTGATGATGAGACCGCAGATGCGGGCACGTTCATCCGGCTCAAGCAGTTCGACAGTGCCGTACAGCTGCGCAAAAACACCGCCGCGGTCGATATCGCCTGCAAGCAGCACCGGGGCATCCACAAGCTTTGCAAGACCCATGTTTACGATATCGTCGCTTTTCAGGTTGATCTCAGCCGGGCTTCCGGCACCTTCGATCACGATAATATCGTATGCCTGTGCGAGACCCTGATAGGCTTTTTGAATATCAGGTATCAGCTGCTTTTTCATCTTGAAATAATCTGACGCACGCATTTGTCCGCGTACCTCGCCGTTGACGATCACCTGGCTGCCGACATCACTGCTTGGCTTGAGCAAAATCGGGTTCATGCGCACGTCCGGCTCAATGCCAGCTGCTTGCGCCTGAACAACCTGCGCACGCCCCATCTCAAGACCCGCACGTGTAACAAAGCTGTTCAGTGCCATGTTTTGGCTTTTGAATGGTGCTGTACGATACCCATCCTGTGTAAAAATTCGACACAGAGCCGTACAAAGCAAGCTCTTGCCTGCACCGCTCATCGTGCCCTGTACCATAATGCATTTTGCCTTGCTCATTGCAAAATCTCCTTGAGCGTTTTCAGCAGGCGCTCGTTTTCCGGGGCTGTGCGCACCGCTGTGCGGTACCATCCAGCATCAAGCCCTGCATAGTTACTGCAGTCTCTGATCACAACACCTCTGTCTTTGAGGGCATCGCCAAGACTTGCCGGCCCATAAAAGAGCAGGTAATTTGCACTTCCGTCAACTACGCGCAAGCCAAGAGCACGCAATCCATTTACCAGCATTGGTCGCTGCTGTGCGATCAATGTACGTACCCGCTCCGCGTACTCCGTCTGCCGCAGCGCTGCCAGACCTGCCGCCTGTGCCATGGTTGACACTGCCCAGGGCTGACCCGATGTACGCATCTTTTCCAGCAGTGCTGCATCAGAGCACAGCGCATAGCCAAGGCGAACCCCCGCCATCGCATAAAGTTTTGTAAACGCCTTCAGGACAATCAGATTGTCGTTTGCGGCAAGCTGTGTAGTAAGGGTTATCTGCTGACGATCCTGCAAAAAATCAAGGAAACATTCATCGATCACAAGCCTTGTATGACAGGACGCACACTTTTGCAATATCCTGAGCAAAAGCGCCTTGTCCGTCAGCTTTCCGGTCGGATTGTTCGGCTGACACAAAAAGACCACATCAAGGCTATCATCAATCGCATCCAAAAATGTTTCTGTCAGTAAAAAGTCATTGCCCTCTGACAAAAAATAACGATTCACCTCACAGTTGACCGATGTCAAAGCACTTGCATATTCCGCAAATGTCGGTGCGGGCATCAGCGCTTTTTGCGGTCTGAGCGCCAAAGCGAGCCGAAAAATCAGATCTGCCGCACCGTTACCGCACAGCACCCACTCCGAGCTCACCTGCTCTGCCTGCGCAATGCCAGCGCAAAGCTCACGGCAAAGCGGGTCCGGGTATCGGTCTGCGTACGGCAGTGAGTCAACAATCGCCTGCGCAAGCTCCGGCGGAAGCCCGAGCGGGCTTACATTTGCCGAGAAATCCATCGCATCGTGCCCATACTGTTGACGGTAGCCTGCCCAGTCGCCGCCATGAATCAGCCGCATAACATCACCCCCATCACCTTGCAAAAAATAAAGCGCAAACACAGCCCAAGCGCAAGGCAAAGCGCACTTGCCGTATACATCATGCGGTTTGTGCGCAAAATATCTTTCGGCTCAATCGGACGAAGGGCGTCGCCGATGTATGGCTTTTCGTAGTACTCGCCAAAATAGTACGCAGGACCGGCAAGCTGTACACCGAGTGAACCGGCACAGGCGCTTTCCGTCTGTGCGCTGTTCGGGCTGGCATGGTTGCGGCGGTCACGATGCCAGATTTTCCATGCGTTTTTTGCATCGTGCCCGGTAAGCGCCGCCGCCGCGACCCACAAAACAGCAGCAATGCGGCTGGGCAGGTAGTTTGCAGCATCGTCCAGCTTTGCAGCAGCACGCCCGAAATACAGGTAACGCTCGTTTTTATAACCCAGCATGCTGTCCATTGTATTGATTGCTTTGTAGGTCAGTGCCAGCGGTGCGCCACCGACCAGCATGTAAAGCATCGGTGCGATCACGCCGTCGCTCGCGTTCTCGGCGACCGTTTCGACGGCGGCTTTTGTCACACCCTCAAGTGTCAGTGCATCGGTGTCCCGTCCGACAATGCGTGCGACGGCTTTGCGTGCCGCCGGCAGATCCGACTTTATCAGCTCACGGTAGACATTTGTACTTTCCTGTGCGAGGCCCTTTGCGGCCAGGGCTTGCCAGCACCACAAAATCTGCACTGCAAGACCAAGGGTCGGGTGCAAGGCAGCAGCTGCCTGACAAACAGAGGCACTGATAAAAAACGTACCCAGGGGCAGCACAGCGGCCAATATGCGTCCCGCCTTCCGCTCGCCTGCCGGGGTTGCCGGGTACCGTCTGCGCAAGCGATGCTCAAGCGATGCTATCGCCTTGCCCATATAAACGACCGGATGCGGCATCCACGCCGGGTCTGCCAGCAGCAGATCCAGTGCGCAGCCGCCCAGCACAGCTACAATGCCTGTCATTTACTCTCCTTTGTGTATTGAACCGTTTTTACAACCCGCAGAACGTGCTGCGATGCCCAATCCGCTGTATCCAGCACGTAGCCGCCCGCATTTGGTCCACACCACTCGTAGTAGTTTTTATGGGGCAGCACAAAGCGCTCCATTGCCGCCATCTGTGTGCCGCCGTGTGCCAGAATCACAAGGCGCTGCTGCCCGTCTGCCAATGACTGCTCAACAAGTGCAGCAAACGCTTTGCAGATACGGTCGCTAAACTCATCTTTGCGCTCGCCATCCGGACATTTGCTCTCGCAATTGGCTTTTACCCAGGCCAGATAGTCCGGGTCATGCTCCATCTCGATGTAGTTATGCCCTTCAAAGCTGCCAAAGCACATCTCCTGCAGATCTTTTACCGGGACTAACTTTGCGTTCGGGAACAGCACCCCTGCCGTCTGTGCTGTGCGCTGTAAGGGCGTCACGTAGACGGTATCCGGTTCAAAATCAGCCTTGCGCAGCATCGCAAGACCTTCCGCAGACAGGGGGATATCACGCTGACCCTGATAACGTTTTTGTGCATTATATTCTGTCATGCCGTGGCGCAGTAAGTAAATCAGCATTGGGGCAGTTCTCCTTTCAAAACGGTTGGGATGCCGCAGAACATTTGCACAACACAATCTGCCCTTGCGGCAAGCAGACATGCCAGGCGCCCGGACTGTTCACGCACAAAGCGCTGGCGAGCGTCGGTGGGTACAACGCCGCCGCCAACTTCGGTTGCAATAATAACATCATACGTCTGCGCAAGTGTGTCTGCAAGGGCGTCAAGGTTTTCTGACTGCGCAGCTGCCGCAAGCTGCTGTGCATCACACAGCTGCCTGCCGCCGATTTTTTTTGCAAATGTCCGCTTGCCGCTGTAAAGCGGACCCGTAATAAAGATCATAGTAAGCCTCCCCATTGACATACTGCCAATGCTGCCAGCTGCCACAGCTCGGCACGCTGCAAAAACCACCCGGCAAGGTCGCCTGTAGTGCCGCCAAATTGCTTTGTGGCAACAACATAATAGCGCCAAAAAGCCAGCATGGCAGCTGCAACGAGCGCAAAGCCGCCATTTATGCACAGAACGCAGCCTGTACCGATGCTGAAGTACAGCAGGACCACACGCACACGGGCGCGGTCTGCTGCGGTGGCAAATGTATGAGCAAGACCCGTATTTTTTGCAAGAGGAAAGGTTGCGATTGCAAGCGCTGACAGGCAGCGCTCAAACACAAATGCCATACTCCAGACGATATAAACATTGCTTGTAAAATGGACACTGCCTGCCAGCGCAAAATACGCAATAAAATAAGTGATCAGGCGTATGACTGCAAATGATCCGCAGTGCGGGTCTTTGAGGATTGCAAGTTTTTTTTCGCGGTCACCATAGCTGGCCAGCGCATCGCAGGTGTCTGCATATCCATCCAGATGGATGCCACCCGTGATCAGCACCGGGACAAGGCAGATACAGGCCGCACGTATGAGATCGGAACACGGGAATATTAAAAAAAAGACGTCAACCAAGCCGCACACCCCACCGCATACCAGACCAACTAGCGGGAAAGCGCACAGTGCATACCGCATATTGCGTTCGGTCCAGTCAAAATGAGGCATCGGTATTGCAGAAAACATCGAAAACGCCACCGCGATCGTTTGAATAATGAGCACTATCGAACGCCTCCTTTGCAGTAAACCGGGATGCCGCACACCACACGGCAGACGTTATCTGCCCTGGCAGCAATCGCATTATTGCACTTTGCCATGACACGCAAGTAAGTGTCTGTATCATCTGCATAGTCCGTGCCGCCGCTAAATACTTCATTTGCTACCACTATGACTTCTTTGCTCTGTCGGCAAATATTTTGGATGCCGTCCAGAACAGCATCGAAGGCTGCTGCTTTGGCACCCGCCGGGCTGTAAAGCTCGTTTGCAACAAGGTTACCGATATCCTCCAGCAAAACCACACCGCTCTGCGGAAGAACAAGCGTATCAAGATGATATGGGCACTCCAGTGTCATAAAATTTTTTTCGGCACGCATTGCCCGATGACGCTGCACGCGTGCGGCGCACTCCTTGTCCCATATTTGCATCGTCGCCACGTAAAAGCGAGGATGCGTGCTGCGCAGCACAAGGCTTTCGGCGTATTCGCTTTTGCCGCTGGCCGCACCGCCGATTACCATCGTTAGCATCCGCTGCCTCCCTGCGGGGTATATGCTTCGATCCCGCCCTGTGCAAAAGAATAGCAGCTATTGTACACCGCTAAAGCCATGTCCCAAAGCGGAGCCGACGCCACCGCACCGGTCCCCTCGCCCAGATGCATATCTGCCAGAATCAACGGGCGCTTATTCAGCGCCTGCATCACCAGCCCGGCAGCGGGCTCTTTTGACATATGACTTGCAAAAACCGCTTTTGAAGCCAGCGGGCAAAGACGAACTGCACACAAAGCAGCAACAGCGCTGATAAAGCCATCCATTATTACAGGTGTTTTTGTCAGCGCACCGCCCAGAAAAATGCCGCACATGCCTGCGATATCGTATCCACCCAGCTTTGCAAGGACATCCAGCACATCGGATGCGTCCGGTCGATTGCAGTAAATGCCACGCACAATCGCTTGCTTTTTACGCTTGAGCCCCGCATCTGAAAGCCCTGCACCACGACCCGTCATCTCTTCGACCGGTCGTCCAAGCAAAACCGATGCGACTGCACTGGATGTTGTAGTATTGCCAATGCCCATCTCGCCCGTAGCAAACAGCTGTGTGCCCTTTTGTTTGTACGTCTGCACCAGATTTATGCCGGCGCAAATCGCCTCTATCGTCTGCTGACGGCTCATTGCAGGACCCTGTGTGAAATCGCGCGTACCATCTGCGATGCGGCAATTTAATACGCCGTGGACAGGTGCGCCGGCAATACCGATATCGACCGGGACAACCTCGCAATGTGCCACAGCTGCCATGCGGCAAACGCTTGTGCGCTTGGCCGCAAGATTTGCGGCGACCGTTCGCGTTACACTGCTGTCTGTCTGGCTGACGCCCTGTGCCACCACACCGTTATCAGCACACAGGACGAACAACGTTTTTAGGGCAAAATCCAGCTGTGACGTCTCAACAAGCGCGGCCGCATCCTCCAGCATCGTTTCCAGCAAGCCAAGCCCGCCCAGCGGCTTTGCAAGGTCAGACCAGCGCTTATGCGCCATTGTACGTGCCGCCTCACTCGGCGGTGTAATCTGCCGCAAGAGGGTTTTTAGCTCATTTTCAGTCATTTTCGTTCCAAAGCCCCGTTCATAAATTTTTTAGCCGCAAATACAAAGCGCTGCGGCATCGGTGTGCCCGCCCAGTAAAGATGCGGAAAACCGGCATACAGCGAGTCCGTTGCATATGCACCGTCCCAGCTCAAGCCCGTGGTCGTCTTTCGCAGCGTAAAATCACTGCCATTGTCGGTGCAGTCCCAATGATGAAACTCGTGCACAGGGCAGCTCTCGCCGCATCGAAACAGTATACTGTCCTTTTTTGCTTTCATCTCGGCGTAGCCAAAACGCACAAGCCTGCCCACACGGTAACCGTTGCCCGGCAAAATGCCCACCATCGGGTACGTTTCGCCTTTTTCATTTTCCAGAGACTTGCAAAGGTACAGAAAGCCGCCGCATTCTGCCGCAGTAGGCAGACCTGCATCTACCGCTTTTTTTATCGCAGCAAGCATCAGCGTATTCCCGCTCAGAGACTCGGCATACAGCTCCGGGTAACCCCCAGGCAGGTACAAACCCCCGATTTTTTGCGGCAGTACGGTGTCATGCAAAGGACTGAAAAAGACAAGCTGCGCACCTGCCGCCTGTAAAGCCTCAAGCGTCTCGGCATAAGCAAAGCAAAATGCCTCATCGTGCGCAACGGCAATGCGCACAGAATACTCGGTGTGTGATGAGTCACACGCATATTGCCCCTCACACTGCTTTTGTGCTGTGCAAAGCGCCAGCAGACGCCCCCAATCAATGTGCTCAAGCGCAGCATCGCATAGGCAGGACACCTTTTGCTGCAGGTTTGTGACCTCTGCTGCTGTGAAAAGCCCCAGATGTCTTGTGCCGATTTCTGCCTGCGGCAGGTGCGGCAAAAAACCAAGAACCGGCAAGCCGGTCTCATGCTCCAGCATCGGTGCCAGCATTTGATACAGATGCTCGGAGCAATCATTGAGCAGGACGCCGGCGATGTGGCTGTTTGGCGCAGCGTATTCCACAAGACCACGAATTTGTGCGGCAAGCGTCAGACTTGCACCCTTTGGCCGTACGACCAGCAGCACCGGCAGACACAGCGTATCCGCCACGTGCCATGCACTGGCACATGTCGATACACCACCCAGACCATCATAAAAGCCCATTGCTCCCTCACATACGGCGGCATCGCAATCTGCCGTATTCTGCTTAAAAATGCTGCGCACAGTCGCCTGAGAGGACAAATACAGGTCCAGATTGTGGCTTTTGACTCCAAGGACGCTGCGATGAAACATCGGGTCAATGTAGTCAGGCCCGCATTTGAATGCGCAGGGCGAAAAACCTTTTGCCTTTAGTGCCGCAAGCAGTGCACAGGTCATCGTAGTTTTCCCGCTTGCAGAGTTCAGTGCGGCAACCAAAAAACGAATCATAAGCAATTACCCGTGACAAGAAATACAGGATTGTTGGCCATAAGCAGGTGCAGTTTGCCTGCAGGACGTGTTCGGCTGACGGAAAGCTGCGTGACCTCTGCCTCTATGCCATGTGCAGAAAGTACGTCCAGAGCAGCTTGCAATGTTTCCAGTGCAATGGCTGAAATACAAATGCGTACAGACGGATTTTTTTTGAGCACCGCTTCAATGATTTCCGCCATACTGCCCTTTGTGCCGCCGATGAACACGGCATCGGGTGCAGGCAGTTCTGTCAATGCCTGCGGTGCAAATCCTTCGACCAAAGTCAAATTGTACGCGCCGAATTTTTCACGGTTTTGACGGATCAGAGCGCAGCCCTCGGGGCTGCATTCAATCGCATATACGTGACCCTGCAGCGCACAGAGCGCCATTTCAACGCTCACACTTCCGGTCCCGGCACCGACGTCCCAAAGGATATCCGCAGGGCGCACACCAAGCTTTGCGAGAGCAGCCGCACGGACCTCCTGCTTTGTCATGGGCACATCGCCGCGCACAAAGCTGTCGTCACGGAAGCCGGGGCTGCGGCGCTGTACAGCAGGTGAACCTTCTACCAAAAGCACACTCAGGGCATCAAAGCCCTGCTGTGCAAGCTCGCACACTTTGCCGGAACGGATGGACTGCCCTGCCGTGCCAAGCCGCTGGCCGACAACGGCGCGTAGCTGTCCAAGTCCTGCCTGTGTGAGCTGTGCGCAAATGGCTGCCGGGTCGGTTTGTCCGCCGGTAAGGAAAAAGACCGGTGCACCCTGCATACACTGCGCAACCGGGTCACATGCCACACCGTGCGCGGATACGAACCGCCAGCTCTGCCACGGCTGAGCCAAAGCAGCCGAAAGCAGCTGCACACTGGAAATGCCGGGGCAGATGGTGATTTTGAAGCCCTGCCCGGAGATCTTTTGGAGCAGAGATGCTGCGCCGGAGTAGAAGCCTGTATCGCCGCTGTAAACGAGCGCCGCAGCCTTGCAGCCCTGTTGACGCGCCTGCAGCAGACAGGCACAAATTTCTTCGGCTTTATAGCTGCACAAGCGCCTGTCTGTACAGCCGACGGGCAGATCTGCAAGCAGGCGCTTTGCGCCGATGATGATCTGCGCCTCCATCAGAGCCGCCAGTCCCTCCGCCGTAATCGTGGCAGGTAAACCGCTGCCAAGGCCAATCAGTGTAAGCTGCATATTACAGTCTCTCCTTGCAAAAGGTAAGAATTTCCTCCTCGGTTTTACCATGCTCTGCCGGGCGGCTGATTACAGCTAGCTTTGCACCGGCTGCCTGCGCTGCTGCGGCTTTTTCAGCAAAGCCGCCCTGCACACCGCCGTCCTTTGTGACCAGAAACCGGATCTTAAACTGGTGAAGCAACGCCTCGTTCATCGCAAAAGTAAACGGTCCCTGCATGGCGATGATGTTGCGGTGCGGGATGTCGAGCGCCTCACAGGCGGTAAGTCCCTCGTGGGTGGGCAGCACACGCGGATAGAGCCTTGCGGGGTCGAGAGCAGACCATGCTGCCAGCTCCTTTGCACCGGTCGTGAGCAGAATGTTCCCTTGCTCTTGTGCAAGTGCCTGCGCACAGGCCGCGGCATCCTGATAGACAAGGCTGCCCTGCGGCAACGGGCTCGCCGCACGCAGCAACCGCTGGTACGCAACACCTGCCTGCGCACAGGCTGCACGAATGTTGGCGCTGGCTTGCACCGCGTACGGATGGGTAGCATCGATGCAGAGCGATGAACCCTTGAGCAGCTGTGTCATTGCCGGTGTCTCCAGCCTGCCGCACTGCACCGTGACGCCAGGGACATCGCCCTGCTCTTCACGTCCTATCTCGGTTGCCACGCTGACGGTAACCAGCGCCCCCATCTCGGCAAGCTTTGCTGAGAGAACACGTCCCTCTGTCGTACCGCTGAATACCACAACCCTCACTTACTATACCCCCGCGGCGTGACCATGTGCCCGCTGATCTGTCTTGTACAGGAATTGCCGATATAGATCGTCGTAAACATATCGACCTCTGTGTCGCGAAGACCGTCAAGTGTGAGGATGCGTGCGCTTTGCCCGTCACGCCCGATGTTTCGCACGAGCCCGCAGACAGTTTCAGTATTTTTGCCGCTTGCAAGTAAAATTTCCACCGCACGCCGCAAATAATCCGGCCTGCCCTTGGAGGAAGGGTTATACAGCGCAATGCAAAAGTCACCTGCCGCTGCACACTTCAGCCTTTTTTCAATCAGCTCCCATGGCGTGAGACGGTCAGACAGTGAAATAACACAAAAGTCATGTGCAAGTGGAGCTCCCAAAACAGCACCACCACTAAGGGCAGCCGTGAGCCCCGGCACGATTTCGACCTCGACATCTGCATATTCCTGCTGCAGCTCCAGCAGAGGGCTTGCCATACCATATACCCCCGCATCACCGCTGCATACAAGTGCCACCGTCTTGCCTTTTTGCGCTGTTGCCAGTGCCCAGCGGCAACGGTCAATCTCCCTCGTCATGCCGGTTGCATAAATTTCTTTGTCAGGGTACGCCGCCCGTATAAGGTCGATATAGACAGTATACCCGCACAGTACATGCGCCTGCTGCAATGCACTTTGCGCCTGCGCTGTCAGGTATTGTGCCCCGCCCGGACCAAGACCCACTACGTAGACCAATTTATTCTGCATCATTCCACCTCCAGTTTGGGGTATATGGCTTCATTGCAAGGGCAAACGTCACGCCCCCGTGCGCATATTTGGGCACGATAAGTTTTGCGTTTTGTGCCGCAGCGGCACGCTCGCAGACATTATCCACACCTGTGACGCTACGCACAAATGCCGATGACGTAAAACTGCCCGGCACAGCCAGCAGCTGCGCTGCGCTGTAAAATTGTGTCGCCCAACCGTGCGCTGTGCAAAATGCAAGCAGCCCGGCCTCGCCCTGTTTCAGATCGATGCTTGCCGCCGTGCAGATACAGCGGTAATCCAGCCGATTTCTTTCGCAAAAAAACGCAAGCTCCTGCTCCAGAGTCTGCTGTGTTGTACCACGCTTGCAGCCAATGCCGAGCACGCAAATACGCGGAATGATATGCAGCGCCCCCGGGTACACAGTATGGACGCACAGCGCAAAATCCGGTGATGCATCTTTTGCGTACTGCACACCCTCAGGCACTTCGCCCTGCAGCAGGAACTCTGATGCACACGTTACTGTTTTGCCTGCCAGCAATGCACCGCTGACCGCTTTAATGCGCCTCGGCTCTGCCACAATGCAGCCTTGCATTTTCGCCCACTCGTCCACCGCAAAAACACCGTTTGCGTCTGTTGCTGTTGTGATGACCGAGACAGCACCGATCGCATGCGATATGCTGCGTGCAAGTCGGTTTGCGCCGCCAAGATGACCGGAAAGCAGCGGGACGGCAAAGTGCCCGCATTCATCCACCACAACGACCGCCGGGTCGCTTGCTTTGCTTTGACAATACGGGGCAACCGCACGTACGGCAATACCCGCTGCACCCACAAAAACAAGTGCTTCAGCAGTCGCAAAATTTTGCGATGTCCACTCAGCAAGAGATGCGCCGCCCGACGTGTGCCCGCAGCGCGATGCATGTCCGCCCAGGACAGATGCAAGACGCTGTGCCAGTGAATACCCTTTTGCGGTAAAGGCAAGATACGCAATCATATGCCTGTCCCCTTGCGATACCCGGTTGTAAAAGACGGGTCGTAGAGCTTGCTGCGCTCGTATTGGCAGCCGAGAAAATCGCCTACGACAATGAGCGCAGTTTTTGTGATTTGTGCGGCACGGGTGCTTTGCGCAAGCGTGCCGACCGTGCAACGAACGACCTTTTGCTCCGGCCATGTCGCCTTGTAAACCACCGCTGCAGGTGTCTGTGCGGTATATGCTTTGCCGCCCAGCAGTGCCTGTTGCACTTTGTCCACAAGGCCGATGGATAAAAATATGACCATTGTTGCGCCGTGGGCGGCAAGTGCAGAGAGCTTTTCACGCTCCGGCACCGGCGTGCGTCCCTCCATACGGGTGATGATCACCGTCTGGCTGATGGTCGGCAGTGTGTATTCCGCATTCAAAGCGGCTGCTGCGCCGCAAAAGCTGGACACACCCGGCGTATCATCGTAGGGGATGCTTTCACGGTCAAGTATGTCCATTTGCTCACGAATCGCACCATACAGGCATGGGTCGCCTGTATGCAGACGAACGGTCGTTTTGCCGCTTGCCTCCATGCGACGCATTGTGTCAAGCACCTGCTCCAGAGTCATTTCGGCACTGTTGTAAACAGCGCAGTCTGCCTTTGCCAGACCCAGAAGCACGGGGTTGACAAGGCTGCCGGCATAAATGATGCAGTCTGCCGACTGAAGCAGTGCCGCACCACGCTGCGTAATCAGGTCCGGTGCGCCGGGACCTGCACCTACAAAATGAACCATGAGCCTACTCCTTTATCAAAATCGTTGCAAAATAGCCTGTCTGCGCCGGCAGTGTGCAGTCGGAAAGCGTTGGATAGACCCTTTCGTCCGGCAAGCCGCAATTGCACACCATACTGCTCTTTTCCAGCACGGCGTGCGCACGCAGCGTCGACAGCACCTGCGGCAATTGGTGTCCGGCTTTCATCAGCACCTTTGCGCCGGGAGCCGCAACCGCCCCCTCGGCACTGCCGCCCGGAGCAATAGTCAGCATTGAATCCATGCCGCCGGTGAGCGGAATGTTCAGGCGGGCAGCTGCGGCGCAAAAGCTCGGCACGCCAGCCACCATTGCAGTAGGGTATCCCTGCGCACACAAAATCGCCTGAAGATAGCCATAGCTCGCATAAACCGAGACGTCACCCAGATTAAGCATAGCGACGTCCTGCCCGGCATCCAGATACGGGCGCACCAGCGCCGCTGCCGCCTCGTGGGATGCATGCAGCAAATCGGCGTCACGGCTCATGGCAAAGTGCATGGGAACGATTGTTTTATCGCTGAGATCCACAGCGCCACGGGCAATCTCAAGGGCTAGCATTTGGCCGCTTTTTGTTTGTGGAGCTGCAATGACCGGACATGTTTTCAAAATGCGCACCGCCTGCAGTGTCATCAGCTCAGGGTCACCAGGACCTACGCTGACACCATAAAATGTCCCCTTTAAGTTGTCCATGTGTGCAAAATCTCCTTTGCCGTCTCTGTCTCACCAAGCGAGCCGTGCTGATTGGAAAACAATATCGCCCCTGTGCGAAACGCCCCTGCTGCACGGCGGTCAAGCTGCTTTTGGATCGCAGACAGCAGACCTGCAAGCACCGGTGTACGTAAGCCTGCCGCATCCAGAATGTCCAGACAGGCGTCGGTCGTGGCTGCACCCATCAGCTGTGCGCAGACCTGCTGCCCTGCACCACTCAGTGCTGCATATGTGCAGAAGAGCTCGCATCTGCAATCCGCAGTGTGGGAGTGTGTGTTCATAATGCCGCCGGCAATTTTTACAAGCTTGCCCACATGCCCTATCAAAAGGACTTCCTCAAAGCCGCTGGCAGCCGCCATATCCAGCGAATCACCGATGAAGTTGGAACTTTTTACCACTGGTATCTGCGTAAGGCGCGGGTACGTTTTTTGCAGGTAATCCAGCCCGTAATTGCCGGGCGCAAGGATCAACCGCTTGCTGCGCAGTGCGGCCTGATGCATTTCGATTTGAATCGTGTCCAAAAGCGCCTGTTGGCTCATCGGTTCAACGATGCCACTTGTGCCAAGGATCGACAGGCCGCCCTCAACACCAATGAGCGGGTTAAAGGTCCTTCGGGCACACTCCTCACCACCCTCAATGGAGAGTGTGACGCAAAAGCCGCCGGGGTAATCGGCGCTTAGGGCTTCCTTGTGCAAGGCATCCTCAATCATTTGGCGTGGCACATGGTTTATCGCCGCCTCACCCACAGGTTGATCCAACCCGGGCTTCGTGACACGCCCCACGCCCTTGCCTGCGCACAGCCTTACTCCCTGCTGTGCTGTCAGCTCAACCTCGGCAATTACCGGCAAGCCGGTGGTAACATCAACGTCGTCTCCGCCGTCCTTACGGATGGCGCACACAGCGCCTTTTTCTGTTCTGTGGCAGTACAGAGGTGCAACGTCGACAACAATGCCCTTCGGCGTACGCAGTGAAACGCTTGCAGGCACCCGGTCTGTGAGCAGAAATCTTGCCGCACCGGCGGCAGCCAAAGCTGCACAGGTACCTGTTGTGTACCCGCAGCGCAGCATCTTTTGCCCGCAGCGGACATAGTGCTCAAACCTTGCAGGCTCTGCTGTTTGCTCCAGAGTACGCTCAGTCAGGCATGCATGCGCAGAATGCTGTGCACCGTAAAGCGCAGCGTACTGCTGTGCGCTCAAACCGTAAAGCGCACGGATATTATCCGCCTGAAATGCCTGCTCGGGCACAAGCACAGGCGATGTTTTTTTGCGGGAGACGCAGACAACGCAGTCGGCGAGTTTTTGTGCAAGCTCAAGCTCATGCATGCTGACGATTACCGCAACGTTTTGCTCACGTGCAAGACGCTGCAAAATTTCAACCAATTCAATTTTGCCTTTAATGTCCAAGAAGGACGTCGGTTCGTCCAGCAATATCACTTCCGGCTGCTGGCAAATAGCTCTTGCCAGCAAAACACGCTGCCGCTGTCCGTCGCTGATGCAGCTGAAGTCCTTTTGGGCAAGGTCTGATGCGCCCACCAGTGCAAGCGCTGCCTCAACCTGCCGCCTGTCTCCGTCACTCAGCACACCCAGCCGACCTGTATACGGATAGCGCCCGGCAGAGGCTATTTCAAAGCAGGTTGTCAGCTCTGTCTGACCGGTATGCGGCACCATCAGCGCCATCTTTTTTGCACGCTGACGCCCGGTAAGCTCGGTGATGCTCTGTCCGTCCAAAAGGACTGCACCGCCACGCATGGCAAGCTGACCGGCAAGTGTTTTAAGCAGCGTAGATTTACCTGCACCATTCGGACCGATGAGAGTAAGGATCCTGCCCTGTTCAACATGCAGTTCGATTTCCGCAAGGATCGTTGTATTGTAGCCGACGGCGAGACCGTGCGCCTCGCAGCAGATTTTGCTCATGCGCTTTCACCTCGTTTATGGCGGCTGATCAAAAGCCATATAACCACAGGTGCACCAAACACTGCCGTGACAGAGCTGATGGACAGCTCGGTCGGTGCAAACAGACTGCGTGCTATCAAGTCACACAGCAGGCAAAAGGATGCTCCGCCCAAACAGCATGCCGGCAGGACCAAAAGCGGCTTTGCGCTTTTTAGCAGCCCCTTGACAAGGTGCGGCACGGCGATACCGACAAATGAAATGGGACCTGCAAAGGCAGTGACACACGCTGCCAGCAGGCTGGAAAGCACCACCAGCGCAGCCGCAAATGGACGCACCGCCACACCCACGCTGCGTGCATAACTTTCCCCAAGCTGATACGCCGCCATCGGCTTTGAGAGCCAAAAGGACGCCGTAAGGACAGGCAGCACCACACAGGCAGCCGCGCGCACATTGCCCCACGTCATGCCGGAAAAACTGCCCATGGACCAGTTGTGGAGGTTGACGATGTTGGAGTCCTGCGCAAATGCCACCACGATATCTGTAATGGATGAGCAGATATAGCCGATCATTACACCGCATATCACAAGTATGCTCATGTGCCGCACCCTGCGGGAAACGGCAAGCACAAAGCCCATAGCCGCCATGGCACCTGCAAAGGCAGCCAAAATCAGGGACAGCGAACTGCTGACATAGCCGTGCTCCAGCAAAACGATCATCGTCAGTGCCACCGCAAGCTTTGCCCCGCTGGAAATGCCCATAACAAACGGGCCGGCAATCGGGTTTGCAAAAAAGGTCTGCAAAAGGTAGCCGGCAGTGCTGAGAGCCGCACCCAGCATCACCACCATGACGGCGCGCGGCAGGCGCAGCTGAAGGATGATATTCGCGCTCAGCACATCTGGATCGCTGCCAAACAGTACCGCGAGCACCTGCGACGGCTGCAGAGACACGCTGCCCCAGAACAGGTTGAGCGCAAACATTACAGCAAGCGACAGCACCAGAAGCACATATGCGATTGTCAGCCGTCGGCGGCTTGTCATAGGCTTAAGACCTCTCTATCGTTTTATTCAACGCGGATCAGATAATTCAGGTTTGCGGGCATTTGCTCGACAAACACACGGTGCATGTCTGACATCAGCTCGCAAAGCTCCATACTTTGCTGAAACATGCTTTGCGAGGTGCACCAGACATTTTTGTCCTGCACGGCCTTGAAATCCTTCAGGATAGGGCATTTGCCCAGCAGCTGCTCCGTGGTGGAAACAGCGCCCTCGATCGTGCTGTTGTAAAACAGGACATCAGCATCCTTTGCACCGGCATAAAACAGCTCTTGCGTAATGTTCATCGTGGCAAGGTTATTGCCATTATCGGCAAGGTTTGCAAAAACGTATGTGCCACCCGCCATGGATATCATTTGTGCAACATAATCGCCGCCCTTGCGCACGGTGATCAGGTTGTTGCTGGTGACGGAAAAAAACGCCGCTGTTTTGCCCGTTGACGCCTGCCCCAGAAAAGAGTCAATCTGTGCAAGCTTTTCGTTAAAGACAGCCTCGGCCTTTTCACGACAGTTGAACAGGACGCCATATAATTTGATCCATTCCATACGTGCAAGCGGCCCGCTCTCGTAGCTGGAGCGCTCGACCAAGACCGGGATGCCAAACTTTTCCAGTTCCTCTTTTACCTCCGGCGTATGCAGCACCATGGTGTTTTGAATGCAAAAGTTGCAGTCTGACGCCAAAATCCGCTCGTAGTCCGGCGCACTGTACTTGCCCGCATAAAGGATTTTGCCTTCTTCCATGGCAAGCCTTGCCTGCGGGATATACCAGCCGTCCGCTTTTGTGCCGGACAGTGCAATATCATCCAGAGCATCCAGCTGAACAATCATATCCATAACAGAGCTTGAGACCAGATAGCATCTGTCCAGCGGCTGCTGCAAAACCACAGCATCCTCCGGCACAATTTCCGGCAGATGTGCGCCCTCCGGTACAACAAAGTAGTGCTCTGAGCCAGCGATGGTAACCAGCGCACATCCATCTGCGTAATCTTTTACCGTGAATTGCTTTGCGTATTGCAGCGCATAATCACCAATAGGCTCCAGGCTTACTTGCAATGCGGAGGCTTGCTTTTGCCCTGCATCGCATGCTGCAAGCGAGAGTGCGCAGACAGGGAGAAAGTGCAAAAAATCGCGTCGTTTCATGCAAGTCACTCTGCCGCCTGCAGCGTTGTGCTGTCAAATGTCAGCGTATACTCGATCTCATGCGGGGTGCTCATGGCCACCGTGTCGCCAATCACTGCCAGCGGCTCGTCCAGCGCTGCGACCGGGATCTCAAATGTAGAGTTGCCATCTGTATTGACAGGCAGATATTTTTCGCCGTTCACGAGCATGTAGTCGTAGTTGCTGCTCGACCACACGATCGTTGCGGTCAGTTCACCATCCTCCGCTATGACAGTTGCCGGACTGCTCACGGCAGCCCTGCCGGAGCCGCCTTCCAGCACAACAGCGCAGGTATAGCTGCCATCCGCAATGCTGTCTGCGGCATTAAGGACATCATCGGGCTGTGCGTTGCAGACGCTGACCGTGTGGTCGTACCACTTCCCTTTTGAGCCCAAAATTGCAACGCTGAAGTCGGCATCCAGCGCCTCTACCGGAATATCAAACCCGTAGACCTCGTCTGTTGTGCCATCGCTGTATGTAACCGTATCAGTCGTCGGCTGCAAGAGCTCTGCTCCCTCTTTTTGCGCATCCTCTGCCGTGCCGACATACAGGTTGATCACCTTTTTTGAGACAAGGCTGACATGAAACGTCATCTTTCCGTTTGCCACGGTGAGCGTACCCTTGCCGTCGCAGGACTCGTTTGCATGGAACATGCTGCTGTCCGTTTGAAACTCAGCTGTGTAAACGCCGTCTGGCAATGCAGACTGCACTGCGCTCTGTGAAGCACTGACAGATGTGCTTTGCGCAGCCGATGTCACCGAAGATGCTGCCGTTGTACCACTGCAGCCCGACAGAGCCGATACGACAGCTGCCGCCGCCAGAACCATTGAAATTTTTTTAATCAATCTCATTTCTTTGTCCTCTAATCCCTCTAGTTTTCGCCTGGTTTTCTGGCAGGCGAATAGTCAAAAGTCAAAGCAGAGTCCACGCAGATATTATAACATAACTGCTCACCGCTGCACACTAAAAATGCTTAAAACAAAAAATTGCCCGAAAAGCAGCTCCACCTTTCCGGGCAATTTGTATTTATGCTCAGCCGTTCAGCGTGTCGATTGCCGCCTTTGTGTGTGCAACGTAGATTTGCTGGACAGCATCGATTTCGCCCAGACCTGCAATCTGCGTGTCGACAGCATCAAAGCAGCCGGCAGACTCAAACCGGCTCAGCCAGGAATCGTCCTCGCTGCCTGCCATGTCATTATTGGCGTGGTCACCTGCCACTACCATCAGCGGGCGCAAAACGACCTTTGTATAACCTGCAGCCTTGACTGCCTCGATGACTGCCTCGCACGCGGTATCCTCTGGCTCGCCCTCGACGGTGCCGATGAACACGTTGTCATAACCAAGGTCGGCCATTGTGGTCTGCATCTGGTCGTAGCTTACCTTGGCCGTGTGAGAAGTGCCGTGACCCATAAAGACAAATGCCACGCCATCAGCCTTTGCGGCCTCCAGACTCTCGTAGCCGGCAGATGTGACCGCTTCAGACGTGATCGCCTGCGCAACATCCTGCTTATCCTGGTTGATGACGGTAGCATCTGCACCTACCTCACCCAGCAGCGGCTCAGCCACAGCGACATTTTCAAACTGATCTGCATACTGATCCAGCATGTCCATCATCTCGTCGTACTCGGCACCGTGCATAAGATGTGTGGGCTGTACAACCAGGTTTTTTACGCCGTTTGCAACAGCACGATCCAATGCCTGCTGCATGTTATCGATTTTTTCACCGTCACGTGCCTGTACGTGGTTGATGATGATCTGGGCGGTAAAGGCACGGCGCACGCTCCAATCAGGGTAGGCCGCCTGCAGCGCATCCTCAATGCCCTTGATGTCCTTGACACGGCTGTCATTGAACGATGTGCCGAAGCTGACGACCAGCAGCTCATTTTCGCCGATTTCATCCTGGTTGCGGGCATCATCGGCAGAGGCATCGCCTGTATCGCGTCCAAAGTAGTCGGGGTCGGCATTCTCGCCTTCCACAAGCTCTTTCTGCGCATCAGTCAATGCGTCCCATGCCTGCTTTGCCTGCTCGCACTGCGCATCCGTGTCGTCAGTGCGCTCCTGCACGTAAATGGCATCAATCAGGTCTGCGACATTTTTTGCAGCCATTTCGTCCGCATCTCCCTCCGATGCTGCGCTTGTCGCTGTCTCGGACGATGCCGTTGACGACACGGTCGACGAGCCAGCACTGCCAGACGAGCCGCAGCCTGCCAGCATGCCAACGCAAAGCGCTGCCGATGTGACAGCTGCAGCTGTCTTTTTCCAATTGATCCTTCGCATAATTTTGTTCCTTTCCTTACTTGTGTAGATCCACACCCGAATAGAAGGCACAGGAAAGAACACACAGCCTACGGAAAATAAAACGGAGGGTCTTTGCACGCAGACGGCATGGCAAAAACCCTCCGGCAGTTAACCGAAAGCTTCCTGGTACAACCAATTCCTCGTGATCTGGAGCTTATGCTCCCGTACCACCGACAGGCAGGTTTCCTGGCTGAAAGATCAACGCCTGACAACAGCCTTCCCACACTTTACAGCGCAGTGACTGGCGCAAATGCGCCACGATGTCAAGCTCCCTTATCACAGTGACGAGATCGTGCGGGAATCACACCCGCTTCCCTTTTACCCTCCCTGTACGCAAAACACGCCGAGAGGCACCTGTCAGTATCTATTCAAGCACAAGGGATTATAACACAAGCCACCGCAAAAGGCAACAGCCGCTTTTGCGTTTCAGCCCAGCTCGGCAAGAGCCTTTTCAAGGTTGACAGCGATCTGATCCGGGCAGCTTGTGGGGCGCGGACCGCACTGTACGCCGCGGATGCGCGCAATGACATCTTCAGCCTTCATGCCAGTGACCAGCTGGCAGATGCCCTTCAGGTTGCCGTTGCAGCCGCCGATAACCTCGATAGACTCAATGGTGTGATCCTCGTTCAAGGTAAAATGCGTCTCGCGGGAGCAAGTGCCCTTGTTGGGATAAACAAACGATTTGCTCATAATGGTACATCCTCTCTTCTTATTCCTAGTATGCAACTATTATAGGCGGAACAGACATACAAAACAGTAACTCAGTCACATATCCTTCACAGGCTTATCCCACGGCGCTGACGGGCAAGTGCAAGTACACGCTCGACCTGATCGTCTGCCGTAGTGCACGTACCCACCGGGAATGGCTTTTTATGATTTGCGCCATGAAAATCACTGCCGCCGGTATGGATCAGACCATATTTTTCGCACAGCTCTGCACACTCTGCGCTGTCCTGGGCGCTGTTGCTCGGGTGCTCGCACTCGATGCCGTCGATCATGCCGGCTGCTGCAAGCTCACGCACAAGCGGCATACTTTTATACACCGTCGGGTGCGCAAAAACAACAACGCCGCCTGCCGCCTTTGCCGTTGCAAGCACCTGCTCTACCGGGAAATACTCCGGCGAGTGCAGCACAACGCCGCGCGGCGTCCAGCCAAAAAGCTTGTGGTAAACCTCGCCATAGATGCTGTCAGCAATGCCAAGCTGGCACAGCGCCTGCATAATACAGCTTTTGAACAGCACACCGCTGTCTTTTGCGTATTCCAGCGCCTGCTCCGTACGGAACTGCGGGTAGATGGTCTCCAGCTCACGGGCACTTTGCAGCCCGCACTCGTTGCGGCGCTGCCGCATAATATCGCAATGCTGTATCAGCGCACGGCAATCCGGGTCCGGGTAAAAGCAAAGCAAATGCACCCTGTGACCGCGCTGGAAATCGTAGCCCGTCAGCTCTGTTGCCGGAATCAGCCGCACGCCGTCCTGCACAGGATGGTCGCAGCAGTACCGGATGCTGAGCATTGTATCATGGTCAGAAATTGCCATCGTGTCAAGACCGGCACGCGCCGCCATCAGCGGCAGCCGCTGAATGGGCACAGAGCCATCCGAGCAGGTGGTGTGATTGTGCAAATCACCAGGCATAAAAATCTATCCTCCCGGAACATCGCAGCGGACGGCGTCGCATGCGTTGTACCATGTGTTATTGATTGAATGGCTTAATGCTTGTAGAAGTTGATCAGGCAGCCATCGGACAGAATCTGGCGTTCATCCGCCGTAAGCGGTGCCATGTAAAGCGTAAATGCCATGGGCGTGTCGCCAAGCACATATGCCTTGATATCCTGCAGATCGCCCTTAAGCACCGCACGTGCGTTGGGGATGAGCACGTAGTCGCCCAGTCCAAAGGGCGTTGCGCCTGCCAGCTGAAGCGGCAGCATACCCCAGTTGATCAGGTTGGAACGATAGCGCTTGGTCGCATACTCGGTAACGATATTTGCACCTGCGCCCAGTACACGCTGACAGCTGGCCGCCTGCTCACGTGCCGAGCCGTCGCCGGGCTTTACGGCGAATATCGTGGAGGCGATCTGCAAATCACCCCACGTCAGAGCTTCACAGCCGGGCACCGCATGCACCTTTGCCAGCAATGCATCATCGCCTGCACCGCTGCGGCGTGCCATTTCCTCTGCCTGGACAGCCTTTGCACGGGACACATACTCCGGGTCCTTGCGGCTGAGCGTAAACTCGGCCAGACCAAGAGGATTGGAGCGGTAGGAAGACGTCTCGCCCGAGGGGATCAGCTCATCGGTCGTGGTGACCGGGTCGGTGATGTAGGATGCAACTTTAAGCAGCAGGTTATCACCAAGCGGGGCAATTTGCGGCCAGTCCTTGATGTTGGGGCCGAGCTTGAGCAATGCATCGTAGTTGCCCTTGCCGAAGCCCTGGTACACACGGGTGTCGTAGCTGGCGGAGTCGTACCGGTACTCCGGCACAGTGGGGTCGTAATCGATGTCTGTTGCCGGGGTCAGGATGCCGCCATTCGCTGTGGTTGCCGCAATGCTGCGTGCATCCATAAGGGCAACACCTGCCAACTGTCCGTTGCCGGGCTTCGAGCCCTCGCGGCTGGGGAAGTTGCGCGTGGTGTGGCGGATAGACAGTGCACCGTTCGCCGGCACATCACCTGCGCCAAAGCACGGGCCGCAGAACGCCGTACGGATGGTTGCACCGCTTGCCATCAGGTCAGCAATAACGCCTGTGCGTACCAGCTCCATCATGATGGGCTGACTGCCGGGGTAGACGCTGAGTGCGTAATCACCGCAGCCGCCGGTGCGCCCCTTCAGGATGGATGCCGCCTCGTAGATGCTGTCAAACAGACCGCCCGCACAGCCGGCGATCACGCCCTGATCCACACGCAGCCTGCCGTTTTCAATCTTGCTGCACAAATCAAGCGCAACATCCTTGCGACCGACAAGCTGCTGGACGTTCTGCTCGCATTCGTGCAGGATATCCTTGAGGTTTGCGTTGAGCTGCTCGATGGTAAACGCATTGGAAGGATGCATGGGCAATGCGATCATGGGGCGCACCTTTGACAGATCCAGCTCGACCAGACCGTCATAGTAAGCCAGCTGTGCCGGTGCAAGGTGCTTGTAATCCTCTTTTCTGCCGTGTGCAGCCAGGAACTTTTGCGTTGTCTCATCTGTCTCCCAAATGGAGGACAGGCAGGTGGTCTCCGTTGTCATTGCGTCAATTGCATTGCGGGTATCCTGACGCAGCGAAGCAATGCCCGGGCCAACAAACTCCATCACCTTGTTTTTTACGTATCCGCTTTTGAACAGCTTGCCCACCAGAGCAATTGCCACATCGTGCGGGCCGCAGCCGACCGGCAGCGCACCGGTAAGGTAGATTGCCACAACGCCGGGGCGCGCAACATCATACGTGCGCCCGAGCAGCTGTTTTGCCAGCTCGCCGCCGCCCTCGCCGATTGCCATTGTGCCCAAAGCGCCGTAGCGTGTGTGCGAGTCCGAGCCAAGGATCATTTTACCGCAGCCCGCAAATTTTTCACGCATGTACTGGTGGATGACCGCAAGGTGCGGCGGGACAAAGATGCCGCCGTATTTTTGTGCTGCAGAAAGTCCGAAGCGGTGGTCGTCCTCGTTGATGGTGCCGCCCACAGCACACAAGCTGTTATGGCAGTTGGTCAGCACATACGGGATGGGAAACTTTTCCAGCCCGGATGCACGTGCTGTCTGGATAATGCCGACAAACGTGATATCATGGCTTGCCATCGCATCAAACTTGATCTTCAGGTTTTCGGGGTCGCCGCTGACGTTGTGTGCCTGCAAAATGCCATAGGCCATCGTGCCGGTCTTTGCATTTGCGATTGCCGATGCATCAAAGCCTTTCGACTGCAAGGCAGCCGCAGCATTGCTGTCAGCCGGGACCCACTCGCCGCGTGCATAGTATGCACCGGCCGTACTGCACTTGATCTGATCTAACATACTTGATTCGCCTCTCTCTTTATATTCCCGCCCTCATATATGGGCAATTGGCAATGCCGACACCACACGGCAAAGCAATAGTCAGTCACCCGGTTCATGCCAGGTCCATGGTGACCTCCGATCAAACGACCGAATCCGTTATTATTATAGCATGAAACTTAATAAATTGAAAATGTTTTTTAATTCAACACTGCCTCTCGGCAAAAACAGCGTAAAAACGCAGTGGCGCAGCCTGCCGTATCGTGGTATAATAAGCCCAGCACGATAGAAGCGAGGACAGCATATGTATAAAAATATCATTTTTGATCTGGGCGGCGTCATGGTCGATTTTGACCCGAAAAGCTACCTGGTAGACCGCATTTGCAACGTCGCCATGGAGGACCTTGTTTACGACATCACATTTGGCAGCGACACCTGGAAGGCACTGGACGCTGGGCTCATCGACCGCCAAAGCGGCAACCAAAAGATGATGGACGAAGCACGCCGGGCAGACTGCGCCTTTGAGGTACAGGCTGTGCTGGACGACTGGCTGCACATTTTACATATCCGTCCGCGCATGGTCGAGCTCGTAAAACATTTGAAGCAAAGCGGCTACAATGTCTATTACCTCAGCAACATCCCGCAGGATGTGCTTGATTTGTTGATGGCACACGGGCTGGATGGTGTTTTTGACGGCGGTGTCACCTCGTGTGAGGTGCACATCAACAAGCCCGACCCCGGCATCTACCGTGCACTGCTGAAAAAGTACAACCTTAAGGCAAAGCAGAGCATCTTTATCGATGACCGGCAGGAGAATATACACGCCGCCTTTTCGCTCGGCTTTGCAGGCATGATTATGAAGGAAAACGCCGGTACGTTGGCGCGCAGCCTTGAGACATACAACATCAAATTCAAGTAAACAAATACCGGCTATTTTTATTTGATGCCTTGACAACTGCCCGAAACCGTGATACAATATCGCTCGTGGCAGTTCAAGGCACTGTGCTACTGTGGCTCAGCCGGTAGAGCAGCTCACTCGTAATGAGCAGGTCGTCCGTTCGAATCGGATCAGTAGCTCCACGTAAACCGCAAGATAACGTTACGTTATCTTGCGGTTTTTGTTTTAGATATCATTTGACTTAGCGCTGTCTGTATGATCCGCTCCTTGAGCATCCGCAAACATCCTTGCCAGCTCCGAGCCGCTTTCCATCATTCCGCGCTTCATCCACTCCACAATCCAGCCGTAAAACATATAGGCAACGGAAGATTTGAGATAGGCAAGCGCATTGGGCATCTCCGGTGCGATTTCAGCGTATTCAAGCAGAGTTTGAAGCACCATATCTGCGAAGCCAGCCCGATAGAGCGACAAATAAAAATCCTCATTCTCCTTGTAGAAGTCCAAAAGTCGGACGGAAAAATCATTTGAATCATCGCCGGTTAAAGGTGCAAGGTTTTTCTTCCATTGCGCGGTCAAACGATCATTCTCCTGCTGCAGAACATCTTTTTTATCTATGAAGTTACGGTAGAACGAGGCTCTGCCGACCTGTGCTTTGTTCACAAGCGCACTGACTGTGATATCGTCAAACGGCTGCTCGTGCATCATTTGAAGCAGCGCCGCAAGGATCCGACCCCGGACGTAGCTGTTCTTTTCATCATTATTCATTGGATGATACATCTCCCCACACTTTGTCTCATTTGCACAGCAACGCTTGACTTGCCTGCAGTCACATGATACATTTGTCTCATCCGAAAGTCAAGATGCATCTGATAATCATCACCAACCCGGAATGGTTAGCAACAGGGAGAAACGAATGAAAAAAAGCATGAAAATTTGTATGATTGCACTACCCGTAGTGCTGGCACTGCTCGTTGCATGTGGGTTTACCATGCAAAAGATTTTTGAGAACAAAACAGCCTCGTCATCTGTACAGGGCAGCCATACGGACGCCGTTAAAACCGGCGCACAGACCAAGACGACAACTTTGGCCACCGGAAAACCTGTTGTACTGAAAAAACTACTTGAGAACATAGCAAATGCGCCGTTTGTGCCGGATACTTATACCGAAACAGTCAAAACCGGCGGAGAAATCGAAGCAAAATATCTGTCAGCAGGCAGCCATGATGTAGCATATTTTGAAAGCGCAGCGCTCATGTCCTTTGAAAAGTACGAGATTTATTATCCGGCCGATATCGCCGAAATCGATGGCCCTTTGCCGGTCATTGTCTATGTGAACGGTACCGGTACAGTCGCATCCAGATATCCTGCGCTGCAGAAGCATATGGCATCCTGGGGCTTTATCACCATCGCCACGGAAGAAACGAACTCCTGGTACGGTTTCTCCTCTGAAATGAGTGTTCGCTACCTGGAGAAGATCAATGAGCAAGAGGAATTAAACGGCAAAGAAAATATATTTTATCATAAGATCGATATAAACAATATCGGAATCACCGGACAGAGCCAGGGCGGCTTTGGTGTGGTGAACGCAGCCACCAATCACAGGCATGCAGACAATTACAAGGCCGCTGTCATTTTGAGCTGTAACGCCCAAACCAACGCAGATCTCCAATGGGAGGCCGATGCAACCCTGATGAACGTCCCTACATTGATTATGGGTACAACAGGCGGCCTGGATGCATTGATCGCCAACCCTCAAACATTAAAGCTTTTATACAGCCAGATCCCTGAGGACACAGACAAGATGATCGCTCTGCGAAACGATGGCGATCACAGTCAATCGCTGTATTACATGGATGGATATGTAACCGCATGGTTCATGTATTACCTGCAGGGTGACCGGGGTGCGGCGGCAGCATTTACAGGTGAGACGCCCGAAATCAAGAGCAACAGCTTCTATCAGGACGTCGAATCTAATTTGAGTTAATACGCAAAAACAAACAAATCGCAAAAAAGACGCTGATTCGCAACGAATCAGCGTCTTTTTATTTGGTGGAGGCGATGGGAGTCGAACCCATGTCCGAAAAGAGTTCAGTTTAGGTGTCTCCGGGTGCAGGCGATCTACAACATTCCCTCCATGCCACGCCGGTCGTCAGGCTAGCACTTTGGTAGCTTCATGAGTTCCTGCCGGTCCGCAAAGCTTAGGTCCGTTCAGGTGCTGTGTCTAAAGGACGCCCCGACCCCACACGACACAAGAGTGGGCGGAACGCGCAGCACTCAGGCTGCGAGCAACTGAGAATTATTATTGTCAGTTAATTTTTTGGAGGATTATAGAGCAGTTCCCCCGCTGCTACCCGCTGCCCAGACCTCGCTCCCCCCGTCGAAACCTTTACGCCCCCATATATACACCCGCAAGGGATGAAGCGCAAATGCGGAGAAAACCTGTCTGAAACAAAATCAATAAAACCTGCCGTTGGACTTCACCGCACGGTCGATAGAGCGCTTCGCATCACGCTTCGCAGCATCTGCACGCTTGTCGTAGAGCTTTTTGCCCTTACACAGACCAAGCTCCATTTTGACACGACCATGCTTGAAATAAAGCGAAAGCGGAATCAGCGTGTAACCCTGCAGCTTGACCTGCTGGAGTAAGTGCCGAATCTCGTTTTTATGCGCCAGCAGCCGCCTCGGACGCACCGGGTCCTGATTGAAGATGTTGCCGTGGTCATAGGGCGTAATGTGCATTCCTTTAACAAGAAGCTCACCCGCCTCAATATCGACCCAGCTGTCCTTCAGATTGACACCGCCGGCGCGCAGACTTTTTACCTCTGTGCCTTTGAGCTCGATGCCAGTCTCCAGTGCTTCCATCACAAAGTACTCATGACGTGCCTCACGGTTTGTTGCAATCGTCTTTGTTGCCGGACGCTCTTTTGCAGGTGCCATGATGCACGCCTCCTTCCCTGTCTGGTCTGCTGTAATAGTATATCATTTTCTGATATTTTTTCAAGTACAGATTATAAAGAAGCCGTAAATCATACGCAGGCGCTGCTTAGCGGTTTACAATGTTATTGCCGTTGCCTGCAAGAAATGTACGCAGATTTTCGGCAGTAATATCCGTCAAGCGCTGCAGCGCCTCTGCGGTCGTCCATGCGATGTGTGGGGTCAGGACGGCATGCGGCTCGCTGCGCAGCGGGCTGTCAGCAGGCAGTGGTTCCGTTGCAAAGGCATCTGCCCCATAAAAGCCCAGATGACCGGTGCGCAGCGCCTCAACGACAGCGTCCTCATCTACAAGTGCTCCGCGTGCCGTGTTCAGCAAGATAGCTCCGACCTTCATTTTTCCAAGCGCTGCCGCATCAATCAGCCCCATCGTTGACGGCGTTGCGGGACAGTGCAAGCTAATCACATCACTGCCGGCAAGCAGCGTATCAAAATCCACAAACTCTACCCCATCCGATGCATACTCCGGGCGAACGGTACGGGTGCAAACGAGCACCCGCATCCCGAACGCCTTTGCAATGCGTGCAGACTGCCGACCGATGGTGCCGTACCCGTAAACGCCAAACGTTTTGCCCATCAACTCCATCTGCGGCAGAAGTGCAAACTGCGGCGGCACTTCCAACTGCCAGAAACCGGCTTTGACCGCCTGGTTGTACCGCTCGGCACATTGGCAGATGACCAGCAGCAGGCTGAACGTCATCTGCGCTACACTGTAGGTCGAGTAGCCCGGCACGTTTGCGACCTGCACGCCATGACGGCGGCATGCCTCCAGGTCAAGGTTATCCGTGCCGGTGGCAATGATGCCGATCCACTTCAGGTTCGGGCACTGCTGCAAAATCGACTCGTCCATGCGGCATTTGTTCAGCAGCACAAAGTCGGCATCCCCAATGCGGGATGCGATTTCGTCATAGGGCGTACGCACATAGCTGACCGTATCCGGCACAAGGGCACGCACACCGGACCAGTCCAAATCGCCCTGCCGCATCACGTAGCTTTCAAGAATGACTGCTTTCATCAAACACGCCTCTCATTCAATATCCGTCCAGTCTGCGTTGCCGTGCACCGACGCAGCTGTGCGTCTGCGCTGAAACATGCTTTCAACGATAGCACAATACTTATCCGCCAGGCAGACGATCACCGCCTCGCGGCAGGTAGGAACATGCCGGAATGTAAGCGGCCACATATGACTACGGATGATCGCCTGCTCCTTGGGTGTGATCTGAAACACTTTTTTTGCATTCAGGCATGCAGATGCCGGGTGCGAGAAGCCGTGCATCTCAAACAGGCGGTGCATCCCGTGGAACGTAGATGTTTCGTGCCAGTCATACAGGTAAAAATCATGCAAAAATGCACCGACTGCAAGCTCTGTCTCGTCTGCGCCAAGGTGCAGGCGTCGGTTGAGCCAAAAGCTTACCAGCACCACATTTTTGCAGTGCTGATAGGTCGTGACCGAGCCATGTTGAATGAAGGTGCGCATGCGCTGCACCTCCGGGTTGCAATCGTATTTTTCAAGTATCGAATAGAGCTCTTCCAGCTCCATGACCGAAAGCTGCATCGACAGGTCCCTTTCTGTTTACAACCGGTGCATCATGAGCGCAGCTGCACCGGGTTTGAGTTGCCAAAGTTTTCAGCGGCAGAGGCATTTTTGCGCACAAGAGTCAAATCGATCAGGTATTGTTTGCCGTCGCCCAGCTGCTGCAGCTGGGCAAGCTTTTGCTCTGCGCCCGCCACATCCGGGTACCACGTGATCAAAAAGAAATTCTCAGCCTCGACGCCATAATAGAGCCAGCAGCCATCCGCACGCAGCAAATCGTCCAGATGATCAACTTCCTCGCCATCCGGCAAGCCCAGCCCCTCTTCGGCGTAAAGGCTCTCCGGTTCAACCTGCAGCACCTCGATGACCTGAATGGAGCTTTGCAGGTATTCATCCTGCGACACTGTCTTATCGGATAGTTCCCACCCTGTAAGAAATGCCTGCATCAACAGGTTTTTTACCGTGATGCGCGGCAGCTCTGGATCCATAACCATTGCGCTTTCCTCCCTTTCGAAGGCATACAACTGATCAAGCGTTTGTTTACGCTGACCAGTATAGTCGAAATGTTTACGCAGGTCAACTATTTTTTGTGATATTTTTGCGCTCGCAAAAAAAGCGTACAGTGATTGACTTTTGTATCAAAAACTGGTAAACTGTATTGTACTTGTGCGGGAGTGGCGGAATGGCAGACGCGCTGGTTTTAGGCACCAGTTCCTAGCGAGTGAGGGTTCGACCCCCTTCTCCCGCACCAAGAAAAAAGCACCCAGAAACGTTGATTTCTGGGTGCTTTTTTGTTGATGCTTAAATTCCGCTTACTGCTCAAAAGTCAGGCGCATTTGATGCCACACCGCATGGCCATGGGTAGACACGGACACGCCCTCGCTGACAAAACCAAATTTTGCGTAGATCGGTACCAGTCTTTCTTTGCAGGTAAGCACAAGACCCTTGCGTCCCTGCTTGCGTGCCTGTTCGATCGCATGTTCAAGCAGTTTTGCCGCACAGCCACGGCGGCGGTACTCCGGTATGGTGTCCACGCCAAAGATCATCTGCCACGCACCGCCCTCATTGTGCATCGATGCATCATCGTACATGGCATCCTGCAGATCTTTTTCATCTGTGGTCATACCATTGACAAAGGCAACGATACGGTCGGCATCCATCAAAAGCCAGAAGTGCTCCGGATATGTGCGCAGCCGCTCAGCCAAAGTGTCTTTCTTTGCGGCCTCTGACGGCGGAAAGCACGTTGCCTCAATGTGAGCGATCTCTTGTAAATCAGCAATGGTCGCCGTTCTGATCTGCATAGTTGTACTCCTTTTATATCACAGTTCCCCACGACCCGAAAGTGCGCGGTAAAGCGTGGTTTCGTCGGTATACTCCAGGCTTGCACCCACAGGCAGACCATAGGCAAGGCGTGTCGTGCGGACGCCAAGCGGCTTGATGAGCTTTGCCAGATACATCGCTGTCGCCTCGCCCTCGACCGTGGGGTTCATCGCCATGATGACTTCCTTTACCTTACCGTCACCCAGACGGGCGAGCAGCTCTTTTACGCAAAGCTGCTCAGCGCCAATGCCGTCCATCGGGCTAATCAAGCCATGCAGCACATGGTAAAGCCCATGGTACTCCCGTGTACGCTCAAACGCCTGTACATCACGTGGTGTTTCCACAACGCATATGACGGAACTGTCCCTCTTCGGGCTGGCACAAACAGGGCAGACATCCGCCTCGGTGTAGTTTTGGCAGACCCTGCAGCGGTGCAGCTTTGTGTGCGCATTGCGTATCGCATCCGCAAGTGCTGCCGCATCCGTATCCGACATGCTCAGCACTTGATATGCCATGCGGGTAGCGCCTTTGCGCCCGATGCCGGGGAACTTTGCAAACTCCTCAATCAGCTTTTCCAGCGGGGCTGCATTGTAACCCATTCTGCTCCCCCTGTCCGGCTTAGAGCCCGGGAATGTTCATGCCGCCGGTCAGCTTGTTCATCTCAGCCTCTGCGGTCTCATCGATCTGCTTTACCGTTGCATTGATTGCAGCGGCCACCAGGTCCTCCAGCATCTCAATGTCATCCGGATCGACAGCCTCCGGCTTGATGCTGAGGGAAACGACCTCGTGCTTACCATTCATTTTAACGGTAACCATCTCGCCGGATGCGCTGCCGGTATACTCGGCGGCCTCCAGCTCGGCCTGTTTTGCTTTCATATCATCCTGCATCTTCTGTGCCTGACGCATCAGGGCATTCATATCAGGGCGGCCAAAGCCTGCGGGCATTCTTGCTTTCATAATTATTCTCCTTTTATAACGTTATAGCGATTCAGTTTATTTTTTGCTCCGCGCACTGCGGGCACTGTCCTCGATGGAAACCTCAAGGCCAAGCTTTTCCAGTGCGTGAAGGGACGCTTCTGCATTCATATTTGCTTTTTCAGCGGTCTTCGGCTCGTACGGGCCAATCGGTACCTCATTGCCGGAGATCTGCTTGATCAGCTGTCGGATCAGCCTGCGGCTATCCTTGTTTTGACGGATAAAATCACGGAACGTCTTGCCGCCGGCAATCAGGACACGCTTGCCGTCAAAATACGCCTTTGAGTTGCGCAGATATGTAAAAAGCAGCGGGTCTACATCGGCAAGTCTCTGCACCACCTGTCCCCAACAGGCATACGGTACAACACCGTCCGGCGCAGCATCGGACTGCGTTTGCGCCGCCGGGTCAGCTGCGTGCTCTGCACGCCGTGGTGCAGCATCTGCAATTGCGGGCGGTGCCGGCTGCAGCTGTGGTCCGTCCCATGGCAGGTGCTCCTCCGTCACCTGCACAGGCGGTTGTTCCAACGGCGGCACTGCATCATCCTGCTTTACGGGTTGCTCTGCCTGTACCGGCGCATCCGGCTTTGGCGCATATCCCTGCGACGCCTCCGGTGCACTTGCAAAGGGCTGCACCGCAGCCGATGCAACAAACGGCTGCGCCGCAGCCGGCGCCGAGGCGCTGACAGGCGGTGCGACCTGTGCCGGCTGTACAGCCGGCTGCTGTACAGGCTCAGACAGAGCAAACAAGGCGAGCTCCAGCTCGATACGCTGATCACTGCCGCGCGTCATGTGCTCCAGCGCAGTGCCCAGTGTACGTATCGCACGGATCGAGGCACGCTGTCCCATCTGTGCGCCCCGCTCAAGATAGTGCGCTTCCTCATCCGGCGAGACACCGGACAGCAGTGCCTTACCGCCGGGCAAAGCCGCAAGCATCAGCGCACGGTAATGTGCGATCAGCTCTTCCGTCAGTCGTTTTACATCGACCGACTGCTGCCGCAGCTGCGCCAGCTGTGCCAGCGCCGACACGCCATCCCCCGCCTCAATCGCATCTGAAATGCGGAACAGGTAACTGCGGTCAGTAACACCGGCCATGCGGCGCACCACATCGGCATCGATCTTAGCAGTTACGCCTGCACATGTGTCCAGGATAGACAATGCATCACGCAGCGCACCATCTGCCAACCGTGCAATCAGGTCAGCGCCGTCCGGCGTCAGCTCCAGCTGCTCCTCCCCGGCGATGTACTGCACCCTGCGGGCGATGTCCTCCGGGCTGATGCGTGTAAAATCATAGCGTTGACAGCGCGACAGAATCGTTGCGGGGACTTTTTGGATCTCGGTCGTCGCAAGTATAAAAATCACGTGGGCAGGCGGCTCTTCCAAAGTTTTCAGCAGCGCATTGAAAGCCGCTGTGGAGAGCATGTGTACCTCATCGATAATGTACACCTTGCAGCGGCACGCACTCGGCGTGTAGGCAGTCTCGTCACGCAGATCACGGATATCATCCACACCGTTATTGGAGGCGGCATCCATCTCAACAACATCCAGAATGCTGCCGTTGTCTATCCCCTTGCAGATTTCGCATTCACCGCACGGGTCGCCGTTTACAGGATGCAGACAGTTGACTGCCTTTGCAAAAATTTTTGCGCAGGTAGTTTTGCCCGTGCCGCGCACGCCGGTAAACAGATATGCATGCCCCACGCGCTGTGCTGAAATCTGGTTTTTAAGGGCGGTCACAATGCCGCGCTGTCCGACCACATCCTCAAACCGCTGCGGTCTCCACTTGCGGTACAAAGCACGGTACACTCAGCCCATCCCCTTTCGGCAAAAAGCAATAAAAAACGGACAGCACTGACGGGGTTTGACCCCCGCCTTGCGCAGCTCGGCATACGGATGCAGGCAGACTGAAACGCACGAGTGCGCTGCTTAAGGCTGCTTGGTTCCCCACCTGACCTGGTTCACAGCGAGCCCGTCGTCCAGGACCCACATCCGTATGCCGAACCGCGCAGCAGGCGCTGTCCGACAAGGCTACTTAATGTAACCTTGAGTATTGTACCATATCTTTTGCCGGATTGCAAGCCCTACGGCCCCGCTTTACTGCCTGTCAGTGCAATAAGGGCAGCTACCCGCTTTGGCACATTTCTTGCAAATTCTCTTGCCGGCGTCTGCAAAGCACCCACAAATTTTGCCTGTGATTTTTTCCAATTTTAACAGTTTGACATGTCCCGCGTTTCTGTGTATCCTTATAAAAAAGCCATGGAGGCAACCGTATGAATATTTTTGACCTTTGCAGTTTGCAGCTGACACTGTTTGCCATGATGCTGGTTGGCGCCCTGCTGAAAAAGCGGGGCATGATCAGCGAGGAGGGTAAAAAGTGCCTTTCCGACCTTTGTCTTAACGTCATCATACCCTGCAACATTTTCAAATCCTGCCTGCTGCAATTCGAGTCCGATATCCTCAAGACTTGCGGCATGCTCCTGTTCAGCGCTGCCATTATGCAGGCGGTATGCCTGCTGCTGAACCTGTTTTTGTACAACCGCTACCCCGATCAGCGCAAAAAGGTGCTCCGGTACTGCACCATCGTACCCATGAGCGGTTTCCTCGGCAACCCGATCTCCGAGGCGCTCTATGATGCGGTTGGCGTGCTTTACAACTCTGTATTTCTCATCCCCATGCGGGTCGTCATGTGGTCGGTGGGCACGTCATATTTTGTCGCCGATGCCAGTGTTGACAAGCGCAAGGTAATCAAAAATATCCTGACGCACCCCTGCCTTGTTGCAACCTATCTGGGGCTGTTCTGTCTGGTTACGCAGTACACGCCGCCCAGCGTCATCACCAACACCGCCAGATACATCGGCAACTGCAACTCGGCAATCAGTATGTTCATCGTCGGCACCATTCTGGTAGATGTGCCCCTGCGGTCAATTTTCAACCGTGACACGCTTCTGTTTAGTCTGGTTCGCCTTGCTGCTCTCCCTGCAGTCGCCTGGGGCGTCGGCCTGCTGCTTCATCTCGAACCAACTGCACTTGGCATCAGCATCCTTATGACAGGTATGCCAGCGGGCGCTACCGCCGCCATCTTCGCCTCCCGTTACGACTGTGACGCCCCCTTTGCAACGCAGTGTGTTGTTTTTTCAACACTTGCATCTATGGTGACGCTGCCGGTGTGGGCATTCCTGGTCGGCTAAATTTATGCCGCCCATTTCTTCAGTCAGCCGCAGCGTCCAGCACAATCTCCTCGCTCAGCACCTGCCCGATTGGTTTTGCGATGCACAGGTCTGCCTGTGCATCTGCACTTGTAGGCTGCATATTGATCACGACAAGGTGCTTTCCCCTGAAATAGCGCAGCAGTCCGGCTGCCGGATATACCACAAGGCTTGTACCTCCAACAATCAACATGTCTGCTTTGCGAATAGCATTGACCGCACCGGACAGGACAGCTTCATCCAGTCCCTCCTCGTACAGCACCACATCCGGTTTGACTATACCGCCGCACTTCGTGCAATGCGGTATACCAGCGGAACCGGCAATAAAATCGACATCATAAAACGCACCGCATCGCTCGCAGTAGTTGCGCAGGGTGCTGCCGTGCAGCTCAAAAACGTTTTTTGAGCCTGCCGCCTGGTGCAGACCGTCAATGTTCTGCGTGACAACTGCCTTCAGCTTGCCCTGCTGCTCCAGCTTTGCCAGGCGCAGGTGCGCAGCATTGGGCTTTGCATTGCGCACGATCAGCTTATCACGATAAAAGCGATAAAACTCTTCCGGGTTCTGCTGCCAGAACGTGTGGCTTAAAATCGTCTCCGGCGGGTATGCATATTTCTGGTGATACAATCCGTCGACGCTGCGGAAATCCGGGATGCCGCTTTCCGTTGAGACGCCCGCCCCGCCAAAAAACACAATGCTGCTGCTTTGAGCAATCATATCCTCCAACAGCGATACCATTAAAAACACCGCCCCTTTCCGTTTGCAAATTTTTGTGCTAACATAAACCAGTATAGCACATTCTGTCAGGAAAGAAAGCGGTGTTTTATTTTGAACGTTTGGTATGTCAACAGTATTTTAGGCGCAATCCGTTTAGAAGAGCAGGACGATGCAATTTGCGGGTTAAGTTTTTGCCCGGACGGGGTGCCGGAGCTGGAGCCTTTGCCGCGCAGAGTGCATGAGACCGCACTGCTGCAGCAGGCAGAGGAGGAGCTGAACGAATATTTTGCCGGCGCACGGCGTGACTTTGACCTGCCGCTTGCACCCAAGGGCACACCCTTTCAGCAGGCGGTATGGGCGCAGCTGTGCGAGATACCATACGGCGAGGTACGCACATACGGACAGCTTGCGGCCGCACTGGGCAAACCCAAAGCCTGCCGTGCCGTAGGCGGAGCATGCCACTGCAACCCCATCGGCATCATCATACCATGCCACCGTGTGGTCGGCGCAGACGGCAGTTTGACCGGTTACGCCGGCGGTATCGACATCAAAAGGTACCTGCTGGAGCTCGAAGGCGCCCTGTAAAGCATGATTACCTTACAGTTATTTTTGTCGTGCATTCGTGTTATTCCACAGTCACACTCTTAGCCAGGTTGCGCGGCTTGTCCACATCGCAGCCGCGCAGGACAGCCATATAATATGCAAACAGCTGCAGCGGTACGATTAGCTGCAAAGGCATCAGAATATCCTCGTAGTCATCCAGACGCACCACCTCGTCCGCAACGCCGTCAGGCACAGCGGCAGCCTTTGTGGTAAACAGGATCACACGTGCGCCACGGCTCTTTGTCTCCTTTGCATTGGAAATCGTTTTTTCGTACACAGCTTTCTGGGTCGCAAGCGCAATCACCGGCACGCCCTCCGTGATCAGGCTGATCGTGCCATGTTTCAGCTCACCAGCAGCATATGCATCCGAATGAACATAGCTGATCTCTTTCAGCTTTAAGCTGCCCTCCAGCGAAAGCGAGTAGTCGAAACCGCGCCCGATGAAAAAACAGCTTTGGGTATTGATGTACCGGCTTGCAAGGTATTTGATTTGTTCATGGTCTGCAAGGCGCGGCCGGATCACATCCGGCGCCCGCAGCAGCTCTGCTGTATAACGGCGTGTTTGTGCCTCGTCCAGAGCACCGCGCGCATATGCAAGACGCAGCGCAAACAGGTACAGCACGCACATCTGAACCATATAGGCTTTTGTGGATGCCACAGCTATTTCAGGCCCCGCATAGGTATACATTACATAATCAGCCGCACGCGCAATCGAGCTGCCCACCACGTTGACGATCGCCAAAACCGGTACGCCCCGGCTCTTTGCAAGCTTAAGCGCCGCCAGGGTGTCGCTTGTCTCGCCCGACTGGCTGATAATCACAACCAAATCTTCCTTTTGTAAAATCGGGTCACGATACCGGAACTCGCTGGCAATATCCACCAGCGCAGGCACACGTGCCAGCTTTTCGATCGCTGCTTTGCCGACCATGCCGGCATGCATTGCTGTACCACAGCCCACAAGGTGTACTGTACCGATGCGCCGCAAGACATCGTCCGTCAGCTCCGGGATGCGCAGCTCTGGCATGCCGTCCTCGACACGGGGGCCGACCGTTGCAGTGATTGCAGCAGGCTGTTCGTTGATTTCTTTGAGCATAAAATGTGGGTAACCGCCCTTTTCGGCTGCTTCCATGTCCCAATCTGCCGTAAGCGTATCACGAACGACCGGCTCACCGAATTCGTTGTAAAAACGGATGCCGTCGGCATTGCAAACCGCCATATCTCCTTCTTCAAGCACACTGTAGCGGCGTGTATATTTGAGCAGTGCAGGGATGTCCGATGCCACAAAGTTTTCGCCCTCACCCCAGCCAACAATCAAAGGACTTTCACGCTTGACGGCAAAAACCGTGTCGGGAAAATCCTGAAAGAGTACCGCCAGTGCGTAACTGCCGCGCACCTTATTCAGTGCCTCCATCAGCGCCTTCAACGGCTCACCGTGGTAGCAGCTGTCGATCAGCTTTACAAGCACCTCGGTATCGGTTTCGCTTTCAAATTTGTAACCTCTGGCAATCAGACGCTCTTTGAGTGCACCGTAATTTTCAATGATACCGTTATGCACGATGCTTACGCGCGGGGTTGAATGCGGATGGCTGTTCACATCGCTCGGCTCGCCATGCGTTGCCCAACGGGTATGCCCGATGCCGCAAAAGCTTGCATCAAGCGGCGACTGCGACAGTTTTTCACGCAGAGCGCTGAGGCGTCCCTTCGTCTTTACCACACGGATCCCATCGTGGGTGGCCAACGCAACACCTGCCGAGTCGTATCCGCGATACTCCAGCTTCTCCAAGCCATCCAGCAGCACATTTTGCGCACTGCGCTTACCGACATAACCAACAATGCCACACATATAAAACACCTCCATGCCGGCCGTGTATGCGATTGCGCATTTACGGTCAGCTTTTTGACAAGTTTATATTTTATGGCTTACTTTGAAGGGATCTGTTGCGGTATTACTGCCGTGTTTTGCCCTTCTCTGCGGCTGGTTTAGCCCTCAACCGGAGAAACATCCGCCGAATCTTTCGATGATTTCTCTCCTCGTCACCCTCACGGCTGTCACCCATGTGGCCCGGCGCTTTTTGTTAACCGATGCTGTGCATCTCCCCTTTCCGATTTTGCTCTTATAATATCATAAAATGCCGGGCGGCTCAACGCCAACCCAGCATTTTGTGCAGCCTAGGCTGCCATACTGCGCAATACAAGACAAGCATGTTGTGCAGCGCACGGTCCAAAAGTAAAAATGCTACATTGCCCATGGCAAGCGTTACCAGCGTCATAGCCAGTGCCGTCGTACGCAGCTCCTGCGAAACGCTGCCGCCCGGCACCAGCAGCAAAAGCAGGCTGTACATCGAAAGCACCGCCCCGTTGCACAGCAAAAGTTTTGCCAGCAGTCGCAAAGGCGCAAGGCGAATCCGATCAAACCGTGGCTTGACCAGAGGGTAATACCCCAGTAGAAATGTAAAAATCAACGCAATTTCGCGGTCCGGCACAAACAGAACCGCCAAGAGGCTGACGGCGGCGTATGCCGTCCAAGCCATGGTGCGTCCGCATTCCACGCAAACCGTTGCGATAAAAAAGCCAGCCACCGCAGGCGCAATAAACATTGCAATCGGGATCACGGTGCCAAGCAGCATCAGCGCTATGCACAGTGCCGAAACCATACCGCAATAGGCCATTGACCAACTGTTACGTTTTTGCTGTTTCATGGCAGCTCCCAGTCTTCCTGCTCGTCGTCCTGCTCAAACGGGTCCACCATGTGGCGTAAGCCAAGCAGCATAATGTTATCCAGCAGGGTGCGGTTCAGTTTTATATCAATCAAACCATACACCCGCACAAGATCGTTTGCAGCAGCCAGAGCCTGACGGCGGGCATTTTCAACAGCAGCGGCCTGGCTTGTAATGCCATTTGCAGTAAAAACGTTGTAACGCTTTTTTTCTATATCTTTTTCAACGTCAGCCGCTCTATCGACCAGGTAAAAGATACGCCCGATGCAGCTGCCAATGTAGCGCATGCTCTTGCGCTGACTAACGTCTTCGGTTGCGAGGGTGGAATACAGCGCGCCGTAAATATTGCTTGTCGGCTCGGATGCCAATGTATAATTGCGACCCTTCAGCGACGATTGCACCAAAGCATGCTCCCGCTCTTGGGCAAATAATCGCTCAAGGGTGGGTTGCTCTTTGACTACACGCCTATAGGCGCTGCGCAAAAAAATGCCGTCAAAAAAACGCCATACACGCTCGGAGGGACTGAGCTCGGCATATTGGCGATCCTGCAGCTCATGCCAGCCCATCAAAATCTCGACCTGGGCTGCCTGACGGATGCCCTGTGTCTGGCACATCGATTCGCGCCGGCAGGGTGTGCCCGGCACCCGTTTGCGCTTGCGCGTTGCCACACGCCCCGCAAGGCTGTCCGAGAGCAGTGCAAACAAAACACCACTGTAACGCATCAACCGGCAGGCATACCAGCCGTAATCCTCGTATAGCTGGCGACGCACACCACGCAAATAGCGCAGATAGGTATTATAATCACGGATACTCAGCTCAGGAACATAAGGACGTATCCTCCCCCGCATGACCAGTCTCTCCCTTCTGCAAATTTTATGTGAATGTTCTGGCAGTGACAGTATACTTCATTTTTCTGCATTGCGCAACTATTGAAATAAAAATGTTACATAATTTGTTATCGACTTTACCCCTGCTCTGCACAAGGCATCCATCAAAAATTCAGTCCTATACGTCTTTTTTTCTGACTGGAATGCAAAACAGTTTCTTCACCGTTTTATCCTGTAAAAAACAGCAAAAAAGGAGCCACACATGCCAAAAGCAGTGCAGCTCCCAAAGTAACTCTTATTATTTACTAAAATCCTTTGAGGCTTTCCGTTTGCCGTCAAAACCAGTTTTCGGCATTGGCTTCGCCACGTGCTCTGTCTTTGGCGAGGTGTAGTACATGTACAGCTGACACGGAATCATGCCATTGTACATTTTACGTCTCTTGCTTGCACGTTTGCCGTAGTGTGCTTCAAAGTCCATATCTGCGGTGATTGCATACACACCTGCGCAAGGGTGCGCCTCCATCTGCCGACCGAGTGTGTGTGCGAGACGCGCTGCACCCTCAATAGTGCTCATACGCTCACCATACGGAGGATTCGTCAGGACAATTGCATCCTGCTTTGCAGCAAAATCGGCGACGTCTGCAACTTCAAAGTGACAGCGCTTATCCACACCCGCCAGACGGGCATTGGCATTTGCCAGGGCTACCGCAGCAGGGTCAACATCGTACCCGAAGGCCTCAAAAGCGGTGTCAAGGCGTGCATCGGACAAAGCCTTCTGTCTCTGTTCTGCCCAGATGGATGCGGGCACAAAATGATATCGCTCAGCAGCAAAGCGACGCTTCAGGCCAGGCGCAATGTTCATTGCCTTTTGCGCTGCCTCAATCAGCAGCGTGCCACTGCCGCAAAAAGGATCTTCCACCAGGCTGTCACGCCGCACACGCCCCAAATCGGCAATCGTTGCTGCCAACGTCTCACGGATTGGTGCCTCCATGGCGTTGCGGCGATAGCCACGCTTATGCAGCCCCTCGCCGGTGGTGTCAAGCATAATCTCACACACGTCCTTGCGCAGCATAAAGCGGATCTTGTACTCTGCGCCTGTTTCCGGCAGAAGAGATGTACCGTGGTATTTCATCAGCCGCTTGACCACTGCTTTTTTTATAACGCTCTGACATGCCGGCACGCTTGTAAGTTTGCTGTTAAGTGAGGAGCCCTTAACCGGGAAAGCCGCATCCACCGGCAGAAACTCCTCCCACGGTATTGCATAAACACCGTCAAACAAATCATCAAAATTATCCGCTTTATAGGTTGCAAGAAGCACCATCACACGCTCGACCGTGCGCAGGTTCAGATTTGCGGCAGCAATCATATCTGCACCGCCGGAAAAAGTCAGGCGTCCATCACTAACACGGATGTTCTCCGCACCGATACGGCGCAGTTCAAAGTTTGCTGTGGACTCACACCCGAAAAAGCAGGGTGCGACAAGCTCAAATTTTGCGGACATTGCAGTTCCTTTCTTTTTTGCAAAAAACAAGCCCGCCCCGCTGGGGCAGGCTCATGCTTTCGTTATGATGCCGGTCAGCGGCCGCCGCCACGGCGACTGCGAGGTGCATAGCCACCGCCACGACGATTGTTCGTCTCGTGATCAAGGTCCGCCATTTTCTCCTCGCTCTGGCTCTTGAAGCGGCTCATCATGTCCTCAAAGCTCATGTTGTCCGAGCGCTGAGGTGCCTTTGGCTGCCACACGCGCGGTGCGCTCTCACGTGCCGGACCACGTCCGCCTTCACGCGGGGGTCTGCCGCCGCTGCGTGGCGCACCGTAACGGCTGCCACCATCACGCGGTGCACCCGGACGCGGACCGCCTGCCGGCCCACGTCCTTCACGAGGCTGACGCGGAGGCGGCGGCGGGAGCAACCGTTTGATAGAAAGTGCAATTTTACCGTCCGGCGCAATGTTGATCACCTGCACACGGACGATATCGCCATCATGCAGGACAGCATTAATGTCCTGCACAAACTCGTTCGACACTTCAGAGATGTGAACCATGCCTACGCGTCCCTCCGGCAGTGCGACAAACGCACCAAATGCCTTAACGCCTGTAACACGGCCTTCAAAGATGCTACCTACCTCAATTGCCAAAATTCAATACTCCTTGTCATCCTATTATAACAACCGACACACTTCCATGCGTCGAGCATACCGTCAATTGCCTGTCACGTCAACAAAAATACGCTCATTGGGTGCCGCATAATTGTAAGAGTCGCGCGCAACACGTTCAAGAACCTCGTCCTCATCACCGTCAAGAATGCTGGCAAGCTCTTCGTTTTGTGCCTGCTGCTGCGCCTTCTGCTCATTGACCGTGTCAAGCTCTGCTTTTTTAGAGCTGATGAGGGACTGGTTTGAGACGTATGCAGCCATAATACCAAGCAGCAATGCCAAATAGCACACACGGAGCAGAAGTCTTCTGATGATGTATTTGCGACTTTTTCGAGATTTCCGAACAAGCACAGACACCGCCCCCATTCATGCAGCAATTGAACACCTTCACGTCACCATGATACTAACAAATTATACAACACAGCGCCCTTGTTTTGCAAGCTATTTTTGTGATTTCTTTCGCGTTTCAGCTTAAGTTTCACAAGCAGCGCCAGGAGACACCGCTTTACTCGGCTATGATTTCATACATTTCACGCGCGACATCCTTTGTGCGTGGCTCAACATCTGACAGAACACGCACCTTAATGGGGCGGTTGCCAAAGGTGACTTCGATAACATCACCGGCCTTTACAGCCTGACTTGCCTTTGCAATTTTACCGTTGATCAGGATACGCCCTGCATCCGCAACCTCGTTTGCCACCGTGCGGCGTTTGATCAGACGCGATACCTTCAAATATTTATCCAGACGCATTATTTCCTCCTGTATCCTGCAAAAAACCGCCGTGCCTTGCGGGCAGCGGCGGCATAAGAATATCAGCTTACAGCGAATCTTTCAGGGCCTTGCCAGGCTTGAAAGCAACATTTTTTGATGCTGCAATCGTAATCGTTTCATGGGTGCGGGGGTTTACACCCTGCCGCTCGGCACGCTCACGGACTTCGAATGTGCCAAAGCCTGCAATGCTGATCTTTTCGCCCCCGGTCATAGCCTTGCTCAGTGCGTCAAAAACAGCGTTGACAGCCAGCTCGGACTGCTTTTTGTTCATTTCGGTGTTTGCCGCAACCTGTGCGACCAAATCGGTTTTTGTCATAGTATTGCCCTCCAGAAAATCAGTTGCAATCTTCTCTATTTTCGGATGATGTCTGCCCATTCTACCGCAGTATCTGCCATTTAGCAAGGGATATCCGCTAATTTTTTTGCAAAATCGCTTTCTGCTTTACAGCTGGGCTCCGCATTTATTGCAGAACAGCGCCTCGTCAGAGACAGGTGCACCACACTGCGGGCAGCTCTTGGAAGGCGCCGTACCTTCAATAGGATCGATTTTGACCTCGTGCTCATCCGGTGCGCTGCAGCTGCAGCTGGTTGTCTCCTCTGCCTCGGTCTCCACCTCTGTAAAGACGACCTCGGCAGCTTCCGCCGGCGTCAGGGATGCCTTGAGGCGAACGATCTCATTCTCAATATTATCGATCATCTCGATATATTTATCTACCAGCGGCTGATTTTCCTCTTTGCCCTTTGCAAGGCTGTAAACCAGTGCGCCGAGCTGACGCTGCGCCTTGAGCAGCTTTGTCTGCTCATTGAGAATCAAGGCCTGCGTCTTGCCCTTTTCGGCAAGATCCAATGCAGCTATTTTTCCTTTTTCGGCGTACTCCAAGCCCATCTCTTTGATTTTATTAAAGTCCATAAAAGACACCTCTCCTGTCATCATGCCCACACAGGTCATGCAGGCAAAGCCCATCCAGTTGTTAATCAGTGGCTTCATTATAGCGCAGTCGCTGTGCAAATGCAACGAACGAAGCGCATTTTTTACAGTTTTGTGCGGTTTTGGAAATAGATTTTTCGCATTTTTTCAAATGTGCTCATTCGACATCCCCCCGTAGAACTCCCGCAGCATACTGTCCTGCGGCAGCAAGTCCAACGGCAGCGGTGCTACATGCTCAAAACGGCGGGCTGTTTCATCCCAAAGCTCGGCATTGTGTCCTTCCAGCTGAAATTGCCGCAGCACCTTACCCAGCAGTTTCGAGATCAAGCCGATTTCGTAGGTGAACGATGTGTCCAGCAAAAAATCCGCATTGTCCTTAAAACCCTTGATATAACGCGTTTCGCCGTCCAGGACATGCTCCCAAAGTGCCAGTGTACTGGCCGGGCTGCGCCCCCGTGTGGCAGCATCACGCAATGTACGCCGGCACAAGCGCACATCCTGTGTGCTGATCATGCGGCGGCCGGCGACTGTGTATTCTTCACGCAGACCAGCATAGATATAATATACATCCTCCGACGGCAGAGGCTTTGTTAACTCCGGGTTGAGCGCGTGGATACCCTCTACGATGCATACACCGCCCTGCAGATCAATCGGTTTCGTCTCGTCTTTGCGCTTCTCTGTGGTAAAGTCAAAAACCGGCAGCATCGTTTTGCCGTTCTCATTCAATTCTTTCAGGCAGCGGTGAACCATCGTCATATCCAGCGCCTCCGGACTCTCGTAATCCAGCGTGCCGTCCGGCAGGCGCGGGTAGAACTCTTTGCCGCGGTAGAAATCATCCAGACTGATCACCTTTGCCGGCGTGCCGCGCTTTTCAATCGCTGCTGCAAGTTTATGTGCCGTCGTTGTTTTTCCACTTGCCGAAGGGCCTGTCAGCATAACGATTTTTGCGCCGGAATATTCCACCTTTTCTGCCGCATATGCCACACGCTGTGCATAGCTGTTCTCGCTGAAATCTGCCAGCTGCTTCGGGCTGCGCGCAGCGACGTTGTAGAGCTCAACTTCAACCAAGCGTTTCGGTACCCAGATCGTGATCATAAAATTCTGCCACTCCCTTTTTTCGTTCTAATATCTCTGCAAAACGCTGGATATACTCGTTCGGGTACTTAAAATTAAAAATGCGCTGCATCCGCTTGCCGCCGTCTGCTACCAGTTTTGTGCTGCCGCCGGCGCCTGCCGAGAGGATCGTCTGCACTTCCTCCATAATAAAAATATTATAGTACCCCTCATGCCCTGGCTTGCACCAGCCCACATTTTCAAGGTTTTGCAGGGTATTCTTTTGCCGGTACAGATAGTATGGCTGATATCCCGCCTGCGCAAGCAGCTTGCATTTTTCCAGCATTGCGGCAACATCGGCATAATTGTTTTCTTTCTGGTCCTCGATCACAATGCGCGAGGCACGTTTGAGTGTAAGTGTGTGCACAGTGATATTTTCAGGGTCAAGCGCAATTGCCTGACGCAAACTGTACTCAAAGCCTTCCACTGTGTCGCCGGGCAGACCCGCAATCAAATCCATGTTGATGTCTGTGTGCCCGGCCGCACGTGCGTCGGCAAAACAATTCAGGATATCCTGCGCCGTGTGTCTGCGCCCGATACCTGCCAGAACTTCATCCGAGAATGTCTGCGGATTGATTGAGATCCGCGTTGCGCCATACTCCTTGATGACAGACAGCTTTTCGGCATCTGTACAATCCGGGCGTCCCGCCTCGACCGTATATTCAACAAGCCTTGTAAGGTCAAAACAGCTGCGCACCGTGCCCATCAGCTGGCGCAGCTGCTGCGCCGAAAGGCTGGTGGGTGTACCGCCGCCTATATAAATGCTGCACAGCGTCAGTTTTGCGCTGTCCGCCTGGATGCGTATCTCCTCGATCTCGCGGCAGAGGCAGTCAACATAGGGCTGTACCAGCTTACGGTCACGGTCCAGGTTGCAGCTGACAAAGCTGCAATAGCTGCAGCGTGTCGGGCAAAACGGGATGCCGATATACAGGCTGTACGTGCCCGGTACACTGCCGCTGCGCAGGATCGGCTCCTGCAGATCTGCAATTTGCTTTGCCATACGGTATTTTTGCTGTGAGCAGTCAAAACGGTCCAGAAAAAATGCGTCAATCTGATCTTCTGACCAGCCGGCAGCACGCTTGTCATGGATCAGGCGCACAGGACGGACGCCGGTCATTTTACCCCATGGCGGACGAATCCCCGTCCAGTCACGCAGCAGATCATAAACAAGGCTTGCCAGTGCAAATTCCGGTGTTTCGCCGTCAACGGACGGTACAGGCGCTGTGACCGTCCGGCTTTTGCCGCACTGGCGGATGGTTGCACACAACTGCTGCGGCGTCTTTTCTGCCACCAGACAATCTTCTTCCGGCAAAGGTGGCACAAGCGACAGGGGAGCCATCGGGTAAAACAGTCGGGCAAGGTGCTCCACCTCGTAACCCGAGGGCAAACCCGTAATGTATATTTTCATGTTATTCTCTCTTTTTGTTTTTTCAAAACTCTGATGCGCCACGGCAGGCACTGCGGATGTAATAGTTCGTATCCAACTCCGTGCCGAACTGCGAAAATTCTCCGTGTCCGGGCAGCACCTGAACCTCACGCGGGATCGGCAGTGCCGCAATCTTGCGCAGACTTTCCGCCATATGCACGCTGCTGCCGCCCGAAAGGTCGGTGCGTCCGATGCCGCCTGCAAACAGGGTGTCCCCGCAGAAAAGATATCCGTCGCAGAGCAAAATTACGCTGCCCTCGGTATGTCCAGGTGTGTGCCACACGGTAAATTGCAACTCATCGATTGCAATCGTCTGCCCCTCTGCGTAACCGCAGTCCGCCTCGCACAGTGGATACATGCGGTCGCCTGCCAGGTCGACCGCCTCGCAATACAGCTTTGCATTCCATTTTGCCCGCAAGGACTGGGCACTGCCGACATGGTCGTAATGGCCATGGGTGCAGAATATCGCTGTGAGGGTTGCGCCATGTTCTTTTAAAATCGCTTCATAGTCCTGCTCGGCTGCGGCCGGGTCAACAATTACCGCATGACCCGCATCGGAAATGAGCAGAAACGTATTGGTATATAACGGCGGACCTGCCGGGATATGAAACGCCTGCATAGTGCTCACTCCTTTGTTTTCCATTCATCGGTATCAATCACGATCGTACAGGGACCTTCGTTTACAAGGGAGAGCTGCATATCTGCGCCAAATTCGCCATGCTGTACATCCTTAAGACCCTGACGGTTCATCTCGTTCAAAAAAAGTTCGTACGCTTCTATCGACAGCGGTGGTTTTGCTGCATGGATAAAGCTAGGACGGTAGCCCTTGCGCGTATTGCCGTACAGCGTAAACTGACTTACCACCAGCGCTGAGTAGCCCTTGTCCTTTGCAGATAGGTTCAGTTTGCCCTGTTCGTCCGGGAAAATACGCAGACCTGCACATTTATCCGCAAGCTTTGGCACAACATCCAGTGTATCGGTGTCGCGCACACCCAATAAAATCACCAGTCCCGGACCAATCGGGCGCGGCTCGCCGCCGTTTACACGCACACTGGCAGACGAGACCGCCTGTATTACTGCTCGCATTTTCAGCTCCTTGTTACTTTAAGTACATCGCGCACCTTTGACAGCCGTGCAACCACACGGTTGAGGTGCTCGGTGTTGTTGATGCCAATGGTCAGGCTGACCACCGCACAGTTGTTTTCGACCTGACGTGCGTTCATCGTGTAAATCGGCACACGGATATCGGCAAGCGCCGCAAGCACGTCACGCAGCAATTCATTGCGATCCAGCGCAATAATTTCAAGACCTGCTTTGTAGCTGTCCTTTACGCTGTCGGCCCAGTACGCTTTGACCCATCGCGGCGCATTCGACGGATCTTTCATGCTTGCAACTGCGTTAGAGCAGCTCTGCTTATGGATCGACACGCCGAACCCGCGTGTGATAAAGCCGATGATGGGATCGCCGGGCAGCGGACTGCAGCATTTCGCAAATTTAATCGGGGTGTTGTCAAAGCCTTCAACAACAACACCGTCTGTAGCATGCACACGGCTCAAATCAACCTTCGGCAGCTCCTCCACAGGCTTGCTCTCGGCGGTCTCGGCAGCCTTGAGCTTTTGCCACTCCTCCTTGAGCTTCGGCATACAGTTTGCCACTGTCATGCCTCCATAGCCAATGGCAGCGTATAGCTCATCGGCATTGTTCTGCCGCAGACGGCGGCAGCATCCGCTTATAAAATCATCCAGCTGATCGTCCGCAATCAGGATGCCCTCACGCCGCATCTCGCGGAAAATCACATCGCGTCCCTGCTCGATGTTTTCTTCACGGCGCATCTTTTTGAACCAGTTGCGGATTTTGCTTTTTGCTTCACTGGTGCGCACAATTTTAAGCCAGTCGCGGCTCGGCCCTTTGTCCGCAGGACCGAGGACGACCTCAATGATCTCGCCGGTGGATACGGTATGATCGATCGGCACCATGCGGTTGTTTACCTTACAGCCGATCATGCGGTTGCCGACGGCTGAGTGGATCGCATAGGCAAAGTCGATGCATGTCGCACCTGCCGGCAGGTTGATCACATCGCCCTTCGGTGTAAAGGCAAAGACCTCCTCGGGCAGCAAATCGCTCTTCAAATCGTGCAGCAGATTGCCAGAATCTTCGCTGAGCCGCTGGTTTTCAAGCAGCTGACTGACCCATGCAAGACGTTCATCCAGCTTATCGTGGCTTTCCTTGCCTTCCTTATACTTCCAGTGTGCGGCAACGCCATACTCTGCCTGTTCATCCATTTGTCGGGTACGGATCTGTACCTCAAACGGGATGCCCTCATGTCCAATCACCGTGGTGTGCAAGCTTTGGTAGCCGTTCGGCTTCGGTGTGGAAATATAATCTTTGAAGCGATTCGGCAGCGGATGATACATATCATGAATCAGCCCGAGCGTGCTGTAGCACTCAGCCAAAGTGTCAACGATCACACGGACAGCATAGATGTCGTAGATTTCATCAAACGACTTGTTCTGCATAATCGTCTTGCGGTAAATTCCGTAAACGCTCTTCACACGGCGTTTGATGGTAGCGCCCTCGATTCCGCTTTCTGTAAGGCGCTGTTCAATAACACCGGACACATCTGCAAGAAAGTCCTTGCCCGATCGTTCGGCGAGCATTTTGCTGATATCGCAGTAGCCGACGGGATCAAGGTAATGCAGGCTACGGTCCTCCAGCTCTTCTTTTACGTTCAAAATACCCAGACGGTTTGCGATAGGGGCATAGACCTCCATCGTCTCACGTGCCTTATCACGGCGCTTTTGTTCCGGCCATGCATCGCCTGTGCGCATATTGTGCAAGCGGTCGCACAGTTTAATGATCATCACGCGGACATCATGGCTCATCGCAAGCAACATTTTGCGCAGGTTTTCTGCCTGCAGCTCCTCGATGTTGGAGAACTGGATCTTGGTCAGCTTTGTTACGCCGTCCACCATCTGTGCGATCTCTTCGCCAAAAATGTCGGTCAGATCTTCAACGGTTGTCGGGGTATCCTCTACAACATCGTGCAGCAGCGCTGCCGCAATGCTTTCCGAGTCCATACCGAGGTCCAGCACCAGCCTTGCAACTGCCAGCGGATGGCAGATGTAAGGCTCACCGCTACGACGGCAAACACCATTATGCGCATTGTTTGCCATGTTGTATGCTTTTGTGATCATCTCCATGTTATAAGGACGTCCGCTGGAACGGATCGCATCACACAACTTATCCCATGTGACGATCTCCGGACGCACCTCGGAGGCAAGTGTCCCCTCCTGTGCATCTGCCGGCAGTGTCGTTGCCGCCACCGTTGAGATTTCCGGCACGGCGCGCTGCATATGTGACTTTGCAGAATAAAGATCCGTCTCCAGGACGGGCGCAGATGTTTTCTTTTCCTCTGCCATTATACTCCCTCCAAGCATTTCAGGATCGGGGCATCAGCCAGATTTTTCTTTTCATCGGCCGGCACAAGCTCCCAGAATTTTGCCTTACCCCGCTCCGTTGCAGCAATCAGACCTACCTGCTCCAGGGCAGTGACTGCTACCAGCGTTTTTCCTGTATTTTCCTCGCCCATCTTTGCGCAAAGCGGCTGCATATCCTCTGTATGCCACCGGTGCGCCTGCAGCTCACGGTAAACCGTGATGATGTCGCTGCGCTCCGGGCGTATCTTTGTCTTTTGCTGCTGCGTAAGCGGTGCACCGCGGCGCAATGCCTGCACCAGCTCTGCCTGTTGTACAAACTCCGCACCTACCCCGGCAGGGTGGATATCCAGAATACGCCCGGAAAGCTGCGCCCCACGGGCAGACTCGTAAACCGAGAGGTTGATTGCGACATCAACAGCATCACCCATCGCATAGGGCAGCCGCTCCGGGTTTATGCCAAACCAGACTGGCGACAGCGACGCATTGCCCTGACGCAGACGCACGCGTGTATGCTTGCCCTCTGAGACGGGATAAACGCCCTCGACCACAGCTTTTTCAAGCAAAAATACCGGCGTCGCATTCTCGGCGCCAAAAGGTGCAAGCTTGTCGATTTTGCGTACACTTTCAAGTGTAATGCGATCCAAATGTATTGACAGGTCACACGTCAGCGGCGGTGTATGAAGCACCGGACATTCGCGTGCCGCCCATTCATTCAGACGGCGGCGCAGCTGCGGTAGATTTTCTTCTTTTACCGACAAGCCTGCGGCCATAGCATGCCCGCCGTAGCGGACAAGGATATCCTCACAGGAGGCAATGCAGCTATGCAGGTTAAACCCCTGCACACTGCGGCCGCTGCCCTTCGCCTCACCGTTCTCATCAATTGTTGCAACAATAACGGGACGACCGACACGCTCGACCAGACGGGAGGCAACGATACCGATAACACCGGGATGCCAGCCGCGCTCCCACAGCAATATCACCCGGTCTTCCAACAGCTCTGGCGACTTTTGCAGCTGCTCCTGCGCTGCCTCAAAAATTTTGACCTCTGTTTCCTGGCGTTTTGCATTGATATCATTGAGCTTTAGCGCCAGCTCCTGTGCACGGTCCACGTCCTCACACAAAACCAGCTGCAATGCCGTCACGGCACTGTCCATGCGACCCGCTGCATTGATGCGCGGAGCGATGCCATAGCTGATGTTTTCAGCAGTTATGGTTTTGCCGGCAAGGCCGACCTGCTCTAAAAGAGCGCTCAAGCCCGGTCGGTCAGTCTGCTGCAGCTGCCGTAGACCGGCTTTTACGATCGTCCGGTTTTCGCCAGTCAAAGGCATAACATCCGCAACCGTACCGATTGCCGCCAGGTCGCCGCAATAGTCCAGCATTTCCTCCGGGGGACAATCGTCCAGGGCGGCGCACAACTTAAAAGCCACACCGGCACCGCACAGCCCCTTAAACGGGCTGTGGTCATCCTCTCTGCGCGGGTCTACGATTGCAACCGCCTTCGGTAATGTCGGCGGCGGCAGGTGATGGTCTGTCACGATGAGGTCCATCCCAAGACTTGCCGCATAGTCCGCCTCTTCCACGGCAGAAATGCCGTTGTCCACGGTCACAATGAGCTGACAGCCCTTCTCGTGCATTGAGCGTATTGCATTTTTTGAAAGTCCGTATCCATCACCATCACGCCTGGGCAGCATGCATTTTACTGCTGCGCCCATTCCTTTAAGGTGCTGGTACAGCAGCGATGTCGCCGTAACACCGTCAACGTCATAATCGCCGAAGACAACGATCGTCTCGCCGACGTCGATTGCCTGCAGGATCCGCTCGCACGCTTTGTCCATGTCCTTCAAAAGCATCGGATCGCTCAGTTCTTCTTCGCCCGCAAGCAGTGTCAGCGCCTGTGTCGGGTCGGTAACACCCCGCGCCGCAAGCAGTCCTGCTAGCAAGCCGGATTCCTTTTTCTGCTCAAGCAGCGTCTTTTGGTATTTTTCTTCGCTCCAGGGCTCTTCTTCCGATGCGTTGTACGCCAAATCTTCTGTAGCCTGCTCGGCAATTGCTGTCGTCAGCTCGCGCACAACCGTGCGATCAAACGTTTTCAGCTCCCATGCACGGTAGGTCATTGAAAATCCCCTCCCGTCAATCCGTCATTCGCCAGCATACCCTGCAGCGCTGCAATTTCGCTGGAAACATCCATCGCCATGTCGGAGAGAAGGTTGTTATACAGCGTATCATATGCCTGATTCAGCGTGTGCAGAATGCCGGCAATATCCCGACGGATCGCCTCGGCATTGTCACCCTGCTGTCCCTGCACATCGTTGTAGGTATGCAAAAGCTTTAATGTTGTCGGTATATAATACTCTGCAAAGCGGCGCACCTTCGGCATGCTTTCGGGGTGCGACTCAAGCCAGTCGCAAATTGCGCTTGTCGTCTTACACATATGCTCAAGCTCATCGCTCGCCTGCTCATCCTGCATCAGTTGCTTTTGCTGCCGCAGCACCGCTGCAAAACGACGCGCGGTCTCCAGGTTGGCATGCACCTCTCCCGCAGCGGCAGTCGTCTGTGTCTGTGCCTGCTTGTGCGACTGCTGTTCGGCAGCAGCCTGCTCCTGCTGTTGCTGCTGTGCGACACGGTAATCCTCTGCATTCAGATAAATACGCCCCGCTGCCTCGTCCAGCCAGATTTGCAGCCAGTTTTTGTGGACAAATTTGCGCAGCAGCTTGACGGTTTTGCCCTGCGTTTTTCCGAATAAATCTGCCACCATATCCAGCTGCAGACCATGCTTTGCGTCAAGCCCGTCTGCGGCATCCGCAAGCAGGTTCAGCTGTTTGCCCGCCTTCAGGTGAGGCACCGCACTGGCAATCAATAAGCAAAAGCCTAGTGCGGCACCCGACAGGATCACGCCCGCACCCTGCAATGCGCCGCTAAGCAGATTGGCCAACCCGGAAGCGATCAGGTAGAGCAGACCGCTCGCATCGGCAGCTGTCGGGTTGACGACCCCCGCATAAAACAGGCAGGCAATACCGGCTGCACCAAAAAGAAGCGCACAAATACATCCGCTGACCAGACGTACAATGCCTGCGTTGTGCCGCTTGCCTGCGCTGGTGCGTATCACCCTGACAGGGTCCGTCTGCTGTGCCGGCTTCGGCTCATTCCACGCAGGCGGTGCAGCATAATTGCGTGCTGATCTTTGACGGTAAGTATTGCTTGCATTCTTCTTTGTCTGGCTTGCGTTGAATGCCCTGTCCACGCCATAACCGGCAGCATGTACAGCAGCCTTGCCAACGTCAAACGCCCTGTCCCCGATCTCGATGCCGCGTCCCTCAAAGCCGTGGTTCACAGCATCGGACATCGTGCTGCCAAAAGCACGCAGCTGCCGTTCCAGCTCCTGCTGGACAATGCGACCCTCTTCCATTTTTCGATTATCTTCTTCTCGATCGTACATCCGTTGTTACCCTTCTGCCGGTGCATACCGGCCGATAATCGCCTGCGCAACGCGCAAACCATCTACGGCGGCGCTCATAATGCCGCCCGCATATCCCGCTCCTTCGCCGCAAGGGTACAGCCCCGCGAGCTGTGTGCACTCCATTGTCTCGCTGCGCACAAGGCGCACCGGACTGCTGGTACGTGTCTCAAGCCCTGTCAAAATAGCCTCTGGCGCCGTATAGCCAGCAATTTTACGCTCGTATGCACGCAGCCCCGCCCGCAGTGTCGATGCAAGCTCAGGCGGCAGCAGTGCCCCAAGGTCTGCGGCTGTAACGCCACGGTCGTAGGTTGGCTGAACACGTGTGATATTCAGCTCGCCGCGTCCTTCCAGAAAGCTTTGGATGTTTTCTGCAGGGGCCGCATACGGCCCGGCTGCGCACGCAGCCTGGTAGGCACGATGCTCAAGCTCGCGCTGAAATGCGATCGCTTTGCGCGCGTCGCCATCAAAATCATCCCGTCCCACGCTTACTACAACTGCAGCGTTTGCATTTTTGCCGTCACGTGCATGAAAGCTCATGCCATTGGTCACGACACGACCGTTTTCGCTGGCAGATGCAACCACCTGACCGCCGGGACACATGCAAAATGTATAAACACAGCGCCGACCCACATGCTGCGAAAGCTGATATTCCCCACGCGGCAGCGCAGGGTGACCGGCCGCTTCATGGTACAGGCTCTTCTCGATTTCGCTTTGCAGATGCTCTGCCCGAAACCCGACGCTGAACGGCTTGCACTCCAGCAAAAGACCGTTTTGCATCAGCATCTCAAAGGTATCGCGTGCAGAGTGACCCACCGCAAACACCAGGACATCACAGGCAAACGCCCCTTGTGTCGTAAACACCCCTGTGATGCGACCGTTTTTTTGTTCAAAGCCAGTCATGGCTGTATTAAAATGCACTTCACCGCCCAGGCGTTCAATTTCGCTGCGGATGGATGCGATGACATTGCGCAAAAGGTCCGTACCCACATGGGGTTTTTGTTTCCATGCAATCTCTTTCGGTGCACCGTGCTGCAGCAAAACATCGGTCACATAGCCGCACAGCTCGTCACCGATACGGGTGGTAAGCTTACCGTCCGAAAATGTGCCTGCGCCGCCCTCGCCGAACTGGATATTTGCATTTTCGTCCAGCTCACCTGTTGCCGAAAAGTGCTCCACAGCCTGCACACGCTGCTGCAGTGCAGGACCGCGCTCTAAAACGATGGGGCGATAGCCTTGCTTTGCAAGTAAAAGCGCCGCAAAGAGACCTGCCGGGCCCAGACCACACACAACAGGACGATACATCAGCGGCTGCGTACCATTGTATACCGTAAAGTCAGCTTTTATTGCCACAGATGCATCTGCCGAATTCGCCGCATACCTTGCCTCCTGTGCGGTATCCTTTAGCGATATAGCAACGGTGTACACCAGCTTCGGCTGCCCATGGCGGGCATCTACCGACAGCTTTGCCACGCCCGTGTGCTGCACCCTGCCTTGCGGGGCATGTACCGCATGCAGCGCTCTCTCAAATGCCTGCTGCTCTCCTGCGGAAAGCGGCAGACGAATATTACGTACTAAAATCATGTATCCATTCCTTATGATTTGCGCTCAAACATATTTTCTGTCAGCTGTTTTCGATTCTGCATTGCAGCTGATAGCTGCCAAGTGCAAAAATTTTGCCGTTTGCCGGCACATAAATTTTGCATGCAATATTTTGCTGACCGGTCGTGACAGAGAAATCGTCTGCATCGATTTCAATCACGACCTGCTCCGGCGTCAGGCTCTCCATTGCGCTTACCGGCCCGCAGAGAACCACATTCATCAGCCGTTCTGTCTCTACCGTCAGCTTATAAGCAGAGGGCAAATGAACCACCTGCACGCAGCTGTCGGGCAAATTGATTGTTTTAGTTGTCAGACCGGAGCAATCAAAGCTGACCGTAACAGTAGAAATGTTGTCCAACAGATAAATTTCATTCGGAAGCTCAATTTGCAGGTTATACTGCTTGTCCATCGCAAATGTCGAGAGATCGATCGTGCCCACAGAAAGCGATGTAAACTTATCGATTTTGTCCTCAGGCCCTGCAATCCGAATCTGTTTGCTGCTCAGCTCATACGGCAGCACTGAAACATCAAAGTTACGCGGTGTATTGATAAACGTGATATCGATTGGGATCGTAGCGAGCTTATAGACCTCCAGCGTTACGTCCACATATTCTTCATCCGGCTTGGTATATTCAAACTCAACTTCTTTGCCGCTTGCGTTATAGAAGCGCAGCTTCGTCTGCTGCGTGATCGTCTCGCTCAATTCGCCTGTACTGATTACCTCGGCAGTGCAGGTTGCAACCTTGCTCAGCTCGCTTGACGGGCCGGTCAGCGTCACTGTCTCCTTGGACGAGTTTGTGCTGAACAGAATGTAGCCTTCCTTTATGCTCAAATAGTTATCCGTCACCTTGATTTCAAGCTCTTTTTGCTGCTCCACATCAAAGACAACATTTACTGTGTTGTCGCTGCCCTCCAATGTCACGCTGACATTGTTGAGCATCCCGTTTGCGCTGCGTACACGCAGGCGCAAATTTTTTGCGCCGCTCTCACGCACGCCAGACCAATCCGGATAAACGACAAAGTCCGATGCCGTCAGGCTGCCGATGGTGTAGCCGTCGCCTGAGATTTTCAGGTTGACCGCGCGGTCTTCCTTGCCAACAATCGTCAGACCGCGCGATGTAAATGTTGCGGTGTCGTACGTGTAATCCACAGGCACGTTGTAAATAACGGTACTCGTGCCGGGCTGCACAACCATGGTAACGATCATCCATGAAATGATTGCGCCGAGAACCGAAAGCGCCAATCGGATACGGCGGTCATCCAGAAAGTTCTTTTTGCTGCGAACTACGCCTTTTTCTTCTTTTTTATTTTTTGCCATCAGGTTCATTGCTGATCTCCCTCCTTCTGGCTTACCCAGCTTAAAAGCTGCTTCAGACGGCCGCGCCAGCCCTCGTTTGCATGTTTTTCCGTTGCCGTCTCCTTAGGGATCATCTCATCCACAAGACGTGTATAAAGGGTTTGACGGTCAAAATGGCGGATCAGAACACCATTTTTCGCCATGGAGATAATGCCTGTCTCCTCACTGACAACGATAGCAATGGCATCCGAATTTTCGGCAATGCCAAGGCATGCACGGTGACGTGTACCCATATCCTTGCCAAGGTCCAGGTTGTTGGAAAGCGGAAGAACACAGCCCGCAGCCTTGATGCGCCCGTTTTCGATGATTGCAGCGCCATCGTGCAAGGGTGTGCCCTCGTAAAAAATCGTGCCCAGGACTTCAGGGTTGACAACGCTGTTTACCGGTGTGCCTGTGCGGACGATCTCAGAAAGGCTTGTATGGCGCTCAAGCACGATCAGTGCGCCGGTTTTCGTCTCAGAAAAGCGCTCTGCAGCGTCGCAAATCGCTATGATTGCGCTGCGCCACGTGCCCTTCAGGCTCGGGTCGTTATAACGTCCCTTTACATTGAACAGCTTAGATGCCCACTGATCTGTCTGTCCCATGCGTTCCAGCGCACGCCGGATCTCCGGTTGGAACAAAACCACAAGCGTCAGCAGTCCGACCTGCAGCAGCGAATTAAGCAGCCATGTGACTGTACGCATGTTCAGCCAATTTGCAACAAGGTAAACTGCCATAACCAGCAGTGCGCCCTTTGCAAGCTGACCCGCCCGGGTACGGTTGATAATACCCAGCAGCTGGTAAATCAAAAACGCTATGATAACGATATCCAGCAGGTCTACGATTTTAAAGGTTTGAAAATTTGCAAAAATTGCATTCAGCGTCATCGGTCACACACTCCTCTTACAACGCTTCAATCAAGGCGACCGCATGAGCTGCTATGCCAAGACCCTCACCGGTAAAACCAAGATGTTCTTCCGTCGTTGCCTTGACACTGACGTCGTCCAACTGCAGCGCAAGAGCACCGGCAAGGTTTGCACGCATCATCGGGATGCAAGGTGCAAGTTTCGGGCGCTGGCACAAAATCGTCGCATCGATGTTCACGATCCGATAACCGTGCTCGCACACAATGCGTGCCACATGACAGGCCAATTGCAGGCTGTCCGCACCCTCGTATGCCGGGTCTGTATCCGGAAAATGCTTGCCGATATCACCAAGTGCAGCCGCACCAAGGACAGCGTCCATCACAGCATGCGTCAGGACATCTGCGTCCGAATGCCCAAGCAAGCCCTTCTCAAACGGAATTTCCACACCGCCAAGGATCAGCTTGCGTCCCTCAACCAGGCGATGTACGTCGTACCCATGTCCTATCCGCATCCTGTTTCGTTCTCCGTTCTGCACTGCGGGCAAATCTTCCCGCGTTGTAATTTTCAAATTTGCGTAATCGCCCTGTACCAGCTGTACCTGGCGGCCTGTCAGTTCAAACAAACTGCAATCATCTGTTACAAGACGGGCTTTTTCCTCATCCAGCTCATTCACAGCTGCAAGATATTCCGTCCGGTCAAAGCATTGCGGCGTCTGCACCGCATAGAGAGTGCTTCGGTCAGGGGTCGCCTGAACCGTGCAGTGATTCGGGACTGTCTTTCCGTCTCCACGCACAGCAATTTTAACCGTATCTTTAACAGGTACAGCCGGTGCGGCTGCGCCACGCAGAGTTGCGGCATCAACTGCCGCCTCGATCAGCTTTGCGCTTACAAACGGACGAGCCGCATCGTGTATTGCAACAAGCTGTCCCTGCGCTGCCAGGACACCGTTTCGTGCGCTTTCTGCGCGCGTTGCACCGCCCGGAACAATCCGCACGGGTTTTGTGCAGCCTAGCGCCGAATCGCGCACAAAATCTATGTTTTTGCCGGCTACCAGTACAATTTCATTGATGCGGTCACACGTTGCAAATGCCCGAATACTGCGCTGCAGTACAGTCTCTGTGCCCAAATCAAAGCTGAGCTTATCAAACCCCATACGGGTTGATGAACCGGCCGCCAACAACACGGCTGATACCTTTATTTCCAATTTCAACACCTGCCTTGTCGCCTCACAGCGGTTCTCGTCCGCCGCAGGGCATAATGAGCCATGTTTTATTATAACGTATCAGCACGCAAACTGCAACCATTCCATATAGCAAAAACACCCCTCCGCAACGCCTGCCGGCGATGCAGAGGGGCGTACAAACTATTTTATTTCAAAGCCTGCAACAATATATCTGCTGCAGAAGCCTGCCCTGGCAAAAAATCACTCCAGAATAGGCTTGATCGCTGCTGCCAAAGCATCCTTCTGTGCTTGCGCTTCAGTCAAATCTTTGCCCTTAGTGGTAAAGTAAGTCTTGATCTTCGGCTCGGTACCGGAAGGACGAACAACCACCGTTGCACCATTCTCCAGTGCGTAAATCAGCACATTTGCTGCGGGCAAACCGGTTTCCTCAGGTTTTTTGTAGTCGGTGACCTTAACTACCTTGTGACCGGCAAGCTCTGCAGGCGGGTTGTCGCGCAGCTTCTGCATGATGGACGCCATCTTCTCCATGCCGGTGAGACCGGGGAATTCAAAGCTGTCGACCTTGTTCAGGTAGCGGCCGTACTCTTTATAGATCTCTTCAAGGCGCTGCTTGATGGACGAGCCGATGCTGCGATAGTATGCGGCCATCTCACAAATCAGCATAGAACCGATAATTGCGTCCTTATCACGCACATACGGACCAGCCAGGTAACCGTAGCTCTCCTCAAAGCCAAAGATAAAGCGGTCGACCTCACCGGCAGCCTCCAGATTTGCAATCTGATCGCCGATCCACTTAAAGCCTGTCAGCACACTGCGCATCTCTACACCGTAGTGCTCTGCAATCGCATCAGCCAGCGGGGTGGACACGATGGACTTGACGGCAACTGGGTTTTTGGGCATCGTACCCTTTTCAATGCGCCCAGCACAGATGTAATCGAGCAGCAGAGCGCCCATCTCGTTGCCGGAGACAAGCTCGTAGCTGCCATCCGGGCACTTCATTGCAATACCTACACGGTCAGCATCCGGGTCGGTTGCAAGCATCAGGTCGGCACCGGTCTTGGTTGCTAGCTCCAAACCAAGCTTCAGGGCCTCAAAAATTTCAGGGTTGGGGTAAGAGCAAGTGGTAAAGTAACCGTTGGGGTACTCCTGTTCCGGCACAATGGTAATATCCGTGATCCCCATGTCGTTCAGCACGTGCGTGACAGGAACCAGACCGGAGCCGTTCAGCGGGCTGTAGACCAGCTTCAAACCAGCAGTCTTGCACAGACCCGGCCGCACCTGGCGTGCCTCGATGGCATCGTACAAAGCCTTTTTGCAGTCATCGCCAACAAAGCGAATCAATCCCTGCTCAACGCCCTGTGCAAAAGAGATATACTTTGCACCGTTGAGGACATCCGTCTTCTGGATCTCATCGTAGACGATTGCCGCAGCGTCATCCGTCATCTGGCAGCCATCCGGACCGTATGCCTTATAGCCATTATACTTGGCAGGATTATGAGATGCAGTTACCATGATACCGGCATTGCACTCGTAATAGCGGGTCGCAAAGCTCAATGCGGGCACAGGCATCAGCGCATCATAAATGCGCACCTTGATGCCGTTTGCGGCCAGGACACCCGCAGCCGTCTTTGCAAAAATATCGCTCTTAAGGCGGCTATCATAGCTGATTGCGACAGTCTGGTTGCCACCCTGCGTCTTGACCCAGTTTGCAAGACCCTGCGTTGCCTGGCGCACAACGTAAATATTCATGCGGTTGGTACCTGCGCCAAGCACACCGCGCAGACCCGCAGTACCAAACTTCAGGGAAACAGCAAAGCGATCCTTGATCTCATCATCGTTTCCTTCAACCTTTGCCAGCTCCGGCTTCAAATCGGCATCTTCAAGATCTGCTGCCAACCAGCGCTTATATTCATCCAGATACATCTTGCACACCTTACCTTTATCATCATTTAATTGCCAAATGGGTAGTTGAAATAAACCTATTTATAATATAAACGTTTGCATTCGGTGTGTCAATTGCGTATTATGCAACAAGATTTGCCGCTTAAAATCGTCAAATGCAACAAAATTTATTGTATCCAGTTCCGTTTGCGTCCGATGTTATGCTTTGGTGCCTGCCCGCATTGACACAGCGTGCCGCCTTTACTATAATAAATTCGGATGTTCAACCGGTTTATTTTTTTGCTGTTGCCGATGCAAATCGGCTGTGAGGAGTAGCCCTATGTATTCTGTAACCAAAAGCTTTGGCTTAAACGGCCTTAACGGTTTTGCCGTTGAGGTAGAGGCCGATGTCTCAACCGGATTGCCTGCCTTTTCCATCGTGGGTCTGCCGGACTCGGCCGTGCGTGAAAGTGCCGACCGTGTGCGTGCTGCTGTAAAAAACCTTGGCTTCAAGTTTCCGGACAGACGCATTACGGTAAACCTGGCGCCTGCCGATGTGCGCAAAACCGGGCCGGTATATGACTTGCCCCTGCTGCTTGCCGTTTTATCTGCCGGCGGTCAATTGGATGAGCCGCCCGCCGATACTGCTTTTTTGGGCGAGCTTGCACTTGACGGCAGCCTGCGGCCTGTTGCAGGTGTTTTGCCTATGGCGCTTGCCGCTGCTGAAAGCGGCGTGCGTGCGCTTTATGTTCCTTATGATAACGCCGCTGAGGCAGCCGAGGCATGCGGCGACGCAATGACCGTTTACCCTGCACATACAGCAAAAGAAGTCGTCGATGCTTTGCAGGGTACAGCACCTCTTGCGGCGGCAACCGTTGCTCCGTTTGACCCGAACGACGCATGGAACCATGTGCCCGATTTTGCCGATGTCATGGGACAATCGCTTGCGCGCCGTGCGATGGTGATTGCTGCGGCAGGAGGACACAATGTTTTGCTGATCGGTGCACCCGGCACCGGAAAGTCAATGCTTGCCAAACGTCTGCCCGGCATCCTGCCGCCGCTAACCCGTGAGGAAGCCGTAGAGACTACAAAAATCTATTCCATCGCAGGACAGCTGCCGCAGGGGCGTGGGTTGATTTCGGCGCGCCCGTTCCGCAGTCCGCACCATTCGGCAAGCTCTGCGGCTCTTGCCGGCGGCGGGGCACAATTTCGCCCGGGCGAGTGCAGTCTTGCAAACTGCGGCGTCCTGTTTTTAGATGAGCTGCCGGAATTTTCACGCGAGAGTCTTGAGGTACTGCGCCAGCCGCTGGAGGACGGGCAAATCACGGTAAGCCGTGCGGCAGGCAGCGCCACCTATCCAAGCAGATTTCAGCTTGTCGCTGCCATGAACCCTTGCAAATGCGGCTACTACGGTCACCCCACACGCCCGTGCACCTGCTCGCTCAGCGCAGTGCGGCAGTATCGCAGCAGAGTCTCCGGTCCCCTGCTGGACCGCATCGACCTGTGTGTCGAGATGGATCCGATTGCATTTGACGAGCTGCATCACGCCGCACCCGCCGAAAGCAGCTCCGAGCTGCGCAAGCAGGTGCTTGCTGCCAGGGAGATACAGGCAAAACGTTTTGCCTCGCCTGGATACGAAAACATCCGCTGCAATGCGCAGCTAACAGCAGGTCAGGTGCGCAGAGTCTGCCGCATGACCCCGGCTGCGGAGCAGCTGCTGCGTGCCTCGTACGATACGCTGGGGCTTTCTGCACGTGCGCACGACCGCATTTTGCGAGTTGCACGCACAATTGCTGACCTTGCCGGTAAAAAGCTGCTTGATGAAGAAGCACTGCTTGAGGCACTGCAATACCGTGCGCAGGAAAAAACAGACCACTGAAGATTTTTACAGCAAAAAAGCGTGGCTAAAGGCCACGCTTTTTTGCTGTAATTAAAATTTGCGCCACGTTTCCGGCAAAAACAATACCAGCATTGGGAATATTTCCAAACGACCTGCAAGCATATCAAAAATCATAACAAGCTTTGACAGGTTGGAATATCCTCCAAAATTCATCATCGGGCCGACGCCGGCAAGACCAGGTCCGATATTATTGAGCGTAGCAGCGATTGCGGTAAAGTTCGTTACCAGATCGTATCCATCCAGCGTAATGATCAAAAGTGACGCTGCGAAGAGAAATATGTACGCTGCCATGTAGACGTTGGTAGCCCGAATCGTCTCATGATTGAGCAGCTTGCCGTCCATGCGCACCGGTGCGATTATCTGTGGGTGCAGTGCCTGCTTTAGTTCCTTTGCAAGGGTCTTTGCCAGAATGATAAAGCGGCTGACTTTGATGCCGCCGCCGGTGCTGCCGGCACATGCGCCGACAAACATCAGCATCACAAGGATCTCTTTTGAAAGCGACGGCCACAAGTCAAAATCGCAGCTCGAGAAGCCCGTTGTTGTGATGATGGAGCCAACCTGAAATGCTGCGTGACGAAGTGCCTCGCCAAAGCCGCCGTACAAACTGCGGATATCCCATGTGATCAATGCGATTGCCGCAAGGATGACCGCAAAGTACCCGCGCACCTCCTCGCTGGCAAATGCGCGTCTTGCCTTGCGCATCAAAATCAGGAAGTATGCGTTAAAATTGACCCCGAACAGGATCATAAAAATTGTAACGACCCATTGAATGTATGGGCTGAAACTTGCAAAGCTGTCGTTCCGAAAGCCAAAACCGCCCGTGCCTGCCGTGCCGAACGATGTGAGCAGAGCATCAAAAACATTCATGCCGCCTGCAAGCAATAGGATCAATTCAATAACGGTAAGTGCCAGGTAGATGCCGTACAAAATTTTTGCCGTGGACTGTACCTTTGGCACAAGCTTATCTACCTGCGGACCGGGGCTTTCTGCCTTCATCAGGTTAACATGCGAGCCACCCGTTAAGGGCAGCAGCGACAGCAAAAAGACCAGAACGCCCATGCCTCCGATCCAGTGTGTGAAGCTGCGCCAGAACAGGATACCTTTGGGCAGGCTTTCTACTTCGGGCAGGATGCTTGCGCCTGTCGTTGTAAAGCCGGAAACGGTCTCAAACAATGCATCCACCGGGTTTGCCACCGCCCCAGTAAGGACAAATGGCATCGCACCCACCACACTGATGATCACCCAGCTCAGCGCTGTCGTGGCAAAGCCCTCACGCATATAAAAGGTCTTGCTTGCCGGGGTAATGCGCTGCAATATAAGGCCCACCAACATGCAAAAGGCTGCTGCCAGCACAAAGACCCCCAGCACACTCCATTCCATGTAGAAAAGGCTTGCAAGTGCGGGCATCAGCAAAAGCGCACCCTCAATTACAAGAATATAGCCCAGCAGTCGAAATACAATTGCGTAATTCATCGCTGTGCCTCCGTCAATATTCCACGATATCCCGCAGGTCGTGCAGACCGTGCTGCAGTGTTACAACGATCACGTTATCACCCACACGGATCTCGTCGCCGCCGCGGGGAATCAGAATCTTATCGCCACGGGTGATACAGCAAAGCAGAAGGTTTTTCTTCAGGTGCAGCCTGCTCAGCGGGACATCCGTAGCAGCGCTTTTTTCATGCACCGTAAACTCCAGCGCTTCAACACGGTCATCCAGGATGCGGTACAAGGTCTTGATATTGCTGCCCGCTTCATTTTGCAGCGCACGGACATATTGTACGATATAATCACAGGTCATATACTTCGGGTAGATCACGCTGCCCAGCTCTAAGCCTGCAAGGATATCGTCGAACTCCAACCGGTTGACCTTGGTAACAAGCTTGCCCTGTGAGTGCTTTTTGGCAAAAAGCGTCAACAGCACATTTTCCTCGTCCATATTGGTCAAAGCCACAAAGGCTTCCGCCGATTCAAGCCCCTCTGACAGCAAAAAATCACGATTTGAGCCGTCCTCATTCAAAATCTGTGCTCCAGGCAGCTGCTCGGCAAGCTCTACACAGCGTGCAGGGTCACGCTCGACAACGCGCACCTCCACATGGTTCTCAAGCAGTTCCTGACTTAAATAGAAGGCTATCGCACCGCCGCCCACGATGAGCGCATTGCGCACTGGCCGCACCGGAATATGGATGCGCTGAAAGAATGCCTGTGCCTTTTCCTGCGTTGCAAGAAAGGTCACCTGATCACCATTTTGCAGCACAAAATTGCCGTTCGGAATAATCACGTCTCCGGCACGCTCAACAGCACAGACAAGGATGTCGCTCTGCAGCCGTGTTGGGATTTCGCGGATAGCCACGCCGTCAAGCCCCTGCTTTTCTGTAAGAGAAAATTTGATCAGTCGTACACGTCCGCCTGCAAAGGTATCGATCTTGCTTGCACCAGGGAAGCGCAGCAGACGTGAGATTTCTTTCGCTGCTGCCATTTCCGGGTTGATAATGGCAGAAATACCGATCTGTTTTTTTATGAAATCCAGCTCATGGCTGTAAGAGGGATTGCGCACACGTGCAATCGCATGGCAGTGACCTGCTTTTTTGGCAAACATGCAGCACAGCAGATTCAGCTCATCTGAGCCCGTTATTGCGATAAACACATCTGTTTCTTCAATACCGGCCTCAGAAAGTGTTGTGATGGATGAGCCGTTGCCAACGATGCCCAGCACATCATACGTCTCAATCAAATGCTCCACACGTGCCTTATTGGTGTCGATTACGGTAACATTGTGACCCTCTTCGCTGAGCTGACGTGCCAGCGCTGTGCCAACTTTACCTCCACCCACAAGAATGATCTTCATAATGGATCCTCTCTCCTTTGTACTCTGTACAGAATCGGGAACACATTTCAGTATAGCATATTTCTGCCTAAAGTTCCACCGGCAGCGTGTATTTTGCGCAGGTCGACATTAGGCTATTGGGGGGTAAAAAGACACTCCCACTCTGCAGCGCATTGCAAAACGGGAGTGCTCAAATTGTGTGCTGAAAGCTGCTCAATAGCGCTCTACACCATCTTTTGTGACAAGTGCATACACCAAGGGTGCCTGCACGGGCGGGCGGTCACCGTAAACAAGCCCGCTGCGGTACTCTGCATCAGCTGCTGCAAATGTCTCTGGCTTGCCATAAAAAGTTGCCAGGCGCTCACCCTTTTGTACGTAGTCCCCACGCTTTTTGTGCATTACAATGCCTGCGGCATAATCCAGCGGGTCGCCTTTTTTCTGGCGTCCTGCGCCCAAAAGCACACTGGCAGAGCCGATTTTTTCGGCATCATTCGCAACGATGTAGCCGTCCTGATTTGCAACAAGCTCATAGCTTGCAGCGGGCTGTGCAAGCAGGCTGTAATCATCCAGCACACGTACATCGCCGCCTTGTGCGGCAAACATTTCCTTGCATTTTGCGTAGGCAGAACCGTTATCTATTGCCTCCTTTGCCATACTGCGGCACTCCTCGCGCGTACCCTTCCCTGCCAAAACAAGCATATTTGCCGCGAGCTGCAAACAGACTTCCGTCAAATCGGCAGGACCGTGTCCTTTCAGCACATCCATGCTTTCCATAACCTCAAGACTGTTGCCGATGTTATGGCCAAGCGGTGTATCCATATCTGTGATCATAGCTGCGACGCTGCGGCCATGATGTGTACCGATGGACACCATCAGCTTCGCAAGCTCGATGCTCTGCTCTACCGTCTTCATGAAAGCGCCCGTGCCCGTGGTAACATCCAGCAAAATCGCATCTGCACCGGATGCAAGCTTTTTTGACATAATGCTGGAGGCGATGAGCGGGATGCAGCTAACGGTAGCTGTCACATCACGCAGCGCATACATTTTTTTGTCGGCAACTGCGATACCTTCGCTTTGTCCTATCACAGACAGCCCGATGCGGTTGACCTGTGCAAAAAACTCCTGCCGGGTAAGGCTGACTTTCGTGCCGGGGACACTTTCCATTTTGTCAATCGTGCCGCCGGTATGACCCAGACCTCGTCCGCTCATTTTGGCAATTTTAACGCCGCAGGCTGCCACAACAGGTGCAATGACAAGTGTTGTTTTATCGCCCACACCGCCCGTGGAGTGCTTATCGACTTTAATGCCGGCAATCGATGATAAATCGACCATATCACCGCTATGCGCCATCACATCCGTAAGCTCAGCTGTTTCTTCATCGGTCATGCCGCGCAGGTAAACTGCCATCATCCACGCAGCCATTTGATAATCTGCCACGTCACCGCTGACAAAGCCATTGACAATTTCTTCCAGCTCGGCGCGTGTATGTGTACCGCCGTCCCTTTTTTTTGCGATCAAATCGTAAATACGCATTGTTTGCCCTCCTTATTGCGCATCCTTTGTAAAACACAAAGGGCGCAGCCGCCCGTAAGACAGCTGCGCCGAAAATATCCGCTTTGAACAGTTTAACGGGAGCCCTTGTCGTAAGGGATACCCTCTGCTTTCGGTGCCATACTGTTCTTGGACGTAAATGTCAAAATGACCATAGAGGCAACAAACGGCATCATGTTGTAAATATTGCTAGACCAGTGCAGTTGTGCCAAAAAAGTAGAGTCCGCAATGTTAGCCAGGCTTTTGAACACAGCAAAGAACATCGCTGCGCCAAAAATGTTGAACGGCTTCCACTGACCAAAAATCATAACAGCCATTGCAAGGAAGCCTGCTCCGGCAACACCGACCTCAAAGTTCCATGTCTGCACAGGGGGGACGATATAGGCCAGACCTCCGATTGCACCAAGCGCACCAGAAATAATAACGCCTGCATAACGCATCTTGTACACGTTGATGCCGACAGAATCCGCTGCCTGGGGATGTTCACCACAGGCACGCAGACGCAGGCCAAAGCGGGTCTTGTACAGCACAACATAGCTGACGACCAAAAGCACAATGCCGAGCGGGACAAAAATGCTCATCTCCAAACTGCCGATGTTAAACAGAAAAGGCTTATTGGAGTATGTCAGTTTTGCATTGCCTGTACCGCTGAAGTTTTTTGCCATGACCACAGCGATTGCTGTTGCCAGCAGGTTTAACGCCGTACCGCCGATGGTCTGGTCTGCTTTCAGGTTGATCGAGGCAAATGCCAGCAAAAGGCTGTAAATTACGCCTGCCAGCGCAGCAATAAGGACTGCAAGAAGCACCGTCAGCCAACCAGGAAAATCAGCCGGCAGCATTGTGAGCGCAAGCGTACCGGCGACACCGCCGATGACCATAATGCCCTCAAGTGCGATATTGATAATGCCGGAGTGCTCGCTGAACATACCGCCCAGAGCAACCAGCATCAGCACAATACCGTACAGCAAAGTATATTTGATGAGCAGCAGCATATCACTTACCCTCCTTTGTATCTTGTACCTTTGCACGGGCAGGCTCTGCATTCACATTCGTCTTTTTTGCCTTTTTGAACAGCACCGCGTGGAGCTTGCCGCGGAACAGCATCGAGAAGGCGCACAAGTAAATAATGATGCCGCTGATCAGGTCAGAAATCTCTGTGGGGTAATATTTTGTCGAAAGGAAGGAGCCGCCCACAGAGATATGCGAAATAAACAGTGCAGAGAAGATGGTGCCCAGCGGGTTCGAGCTTGCCAGCAGCGCAACCGAAATGCCGTTAAAGCCCATCGCAGGCAGACTGGTCGAGTTGAGCGGGTTCCACTGAGAAACGTTGGAGAGATAATAAAGTCCCGCACCAAAACCGGCAAGTGCACCGGAAATCGCCATTGCGAGAATAATATTTTTCTTTTCGTTGATGCCGGCATAGCGTGCGGCATTTTTGTTCAAGCCGACTGCTTTGAGCTCGTAGCCAAAGGTCGTTTTGTTGAGCACGACCCACACCAGAACCGCCACAACGACAGCAAGGAAGATTGCAATCGTTGTACTGTTGGTCTGGAACAGCTTGTTCAAGCCAAAATCGGGGATAAGGCAGTGTGCATACTCTTCGCTTTTGCCCATATTGATGGTGCGTGTGTTGCGGGCATCATACATGGGGCCGGTGCCGTTTTTGTACACAACCTCGTTGACCATATACAGACCAATCCAGTTGAACATGATTGCCGTGATGACTTCGTTGATGTTGAAGTACGCCTTAAAGAAACCGGGAATCGCACCCCAGATACCGCCCAGCAGCGTTGCTGCCAGCAGACAGACATACCACGGCATCTTGAGCATCAATGCACAGTACAGCGCACCGTAGGCGCCAAGCGTATACTGACCGGCTGCGCCAATGTTGAACAGACCCGTCTTAAAGGCAAATGCAACCGAAAGACCCGTCATGATCAGCGGTGCAGCGTTTGCGAGTTCTTTGCCGACACCGTAGGGTGCATCATAAAAGCCGCCCTTGAGAATACGTACAAAGCCCTCAGCCCATGCGTGCTCAGGGTTGATGGCCAGCAAAACCACAAAGCCTACTGCCAAACCGATTAGAATACACAGCAGCGCCGCCAAAACGCTGGTGACAACGCCGGTTCGGTCTTTGCGGGAAAGTTTTTTCTTTTCCATGCCTTATTTGCTCTCCTTTCCCTGTTTGCGGGCGCCCGCCATATAAAGACCAAGCTCCTGCACTGTCGTCTTTTGGGGGGCAAACTCACCTACGATTTCGCCCTCGTACATCACAAGGATGCGGTCCGACAGGCTCATTACCTCGTCCAGTTCCAGGCTGACCAGAAGCACCGCTTTGCCCTTGTCACGCTCAGCAACAATCTGACTGTGGATGTACTCAATTGCGCCGACATCCAAGCCACGGGTCGGCTGTACCGCAACCAGCAGCTTCGGGTCACGGTCAATTTCGCGGGCGATAATCGCCTTTTGCTGGTTGCCGCCGGACATGCTGCGCACGATTGTTTTGCTGCCCTGACCACTGCGCACATCATACTGTGCAATCAGCTCATCCGAATATTCACGCACCTTATCGCTGCGGATAAAGCCGCCCTGCTGGAATTCCGGCTGCCAGTAGCGCTGCAGGACCATGTTGTCCTCCAGCGTATAGTCAAGCACCAAACCATGCTTGTGGCGATCCTCAGGGATGTGGCTCATACCATCTTTTGACCTCTGGCGGATCGTCTCATGCGTTATATTCTTGCCGTTGAGGATAATTTTGCCGCCGGTCACTTTTTCAAGGCCAGTCAGACCGTACACAAATTCTGTCTGGCCATTGCCTTCGATACCGGCAAGACAGACGATCTCGCCCGCATGTACCTGAAAGGAGATGTCCCTGACTGTGTCCTTTTTACGCTGGCCGTTGTGCATGCTCACGCCTTGCACGTCAAGGACAACATCGCCCGGCTGAGCAGGCTTCTTTTTAACCTGCAGCTGCACTGCACGACCAACCATGCGCTGCGACAGATCCTCTTTTGTAGTGTCCTTGATGTCCACCGTACCCATGTATTTGCCCTTGCGCAAAACAGTACAGCGGTCTGCTACTGCCATAATTTCGTTGAGCTTATGGGTGATGAACAGGATGCTCTTGCCCTCTTTTTTGAACCCACGCATAATTTCCATCAGCTCATCGATTTCCTGCGGGGTCAGCACTGCCGTAGGCTCATCGAAAATCAGGATCTCGTTATCGCGGTAAAGCATCTTCAAGATCTCGACACGCTGCTGCATGCCAACAGAGATATCGCTTACCAGTGCATCAGGGTCAACGTGCAAACCGTACTTTTCGCTCAGAGCGACCACTTTTTTGCGCGCCTCCGCCTTTTGCAAAAAGCCCATCTTATTGGGCTCCACACCCAGGATAATATTGTCCAGAACGCTGAAGCATTCCACAAGCTTAAAGTGCTGGTGAACCATACCAATCCCCAATGCATTTGCATCGTTCGGGTTGCGGACAGCCACCTCCTGACCGTTTTTCAGAATCTTGCCTTGCTCCGGCTGATACAAGCCAAACAGCACGCTCATCAGCGTACTTTTGCCGGCACCGTTTTCGCCCAACAAGGCATGCACCTCACCCTTGCGCAGCTGCAGTGTAATATCATCGTTCGCCTTAATGCCAGGAAATTCCTTGGTAATATGGAGCATCTCGATCACATAATCCGCTGCCAATCTGCTCACTCTCCTTTCGTGCCATGCGACACCTATTTTACTTGCATTTCATTATACATGATTTTTTTTAATTCGGACATGATAATTTCATTTTTTGGCGCATTGCACAGCAATTAGTAACACTTTTGTGCACATTGTACAATCCATCTGAAACGGATTTTCATGCGCCTGCAAAAGGGCCATGCTAACCGGCAGGTTATCCAGGTAAACAAAAAGCGGAGCACCCGCTAAGGATGCCCCGCAATTGAAGAGACAATAATTACTGGATATAGTTAACAGTGGTGTACTCGCTGACGGTAGGCTTAGTAGCATCATCAGAGCTGTTGTCAACAACGATCTCGCCGTTCTTGATCTTCTCCTTGATCGCCTCATAGTCTTCCTTGGTGAAGCTCTGGAAATTCCAGCTGTCCTCATCGGTGGGCAGACCAACGTAATCGCCGTCTTCCAGACCGAAGTTGCCGTTGGTGCCTGCGATATCAGCCCAGCCGCCATTATCGATCTCAGTCAGAGCAGAGACAACAGACTCCTTCAGACCCTTCATTGCGGAGGTGATGAACGGGTTGTAGTCGCAGCTGCCCTTTTCGATTTCGTTTCTGCCGACATAGCTCTGGTCAACGTCAACGCCGATTACGTATGCGCTGCTCTTCTCGGCTGCTTCCAGAGCGGAAGTGTAAATGCCGCCGCCGCATGCAAAGACGACCTGCGTGCCGTTGGAATACCAGCCCTCCATACGGGAGGTGATGTTTGCATCGCCGTAGAACTGACCGCCGTAGAAGTAGTTCACCTCAACATTGGTGCCCAGCTCCTGTGCAGCTGCATCGATGCCCTGCACGTAGCCGTAGCCATAGCGGATAACAGCGGGCACAGCCATGCCGCCCAGGAAGCCCAGCTTGGTGTAGCCGTCCTTTGCAATTGCATAGCCTGCCAGGTAGCCTGCCTGCTCCTCTTTGAAGGTGATGCAGTAGCAGTTTGCAGGGATCTCATCAGTGCCAATGTCGCCCTGGGTGACATCGATTGCGATGAACTTAATATCGGGGTACTGCTCAGCAGCCCATGCCAGAGAAGCGCCATACAGGTAACCGACACAGACAACAACATCAGCACCATCATTTACAGCGTTGCGGATCTTGGTCTCACGGTCCTCATCGGAAGCCTCTGCGTCAGGCAGATAATGCTCGCAGTTGTCCTCGCCCATGTAGCCGGTGACGGCCTCCCAGCAAGACTGGTTGAAGCTCTCGTCATCGATCGTGCCGGTATCACATGCCAACGCAACCTTAACGATACCGCCCTCGGAAGCAGCAGCCTCGCCGGAAGCTGCACCGGAAGCTGCGCTGGATGCAGCAGCAGAGGAAGCAGTAGAAGAAGAGGAAGAACCACCGCATGCGGTCAGGGCAGCAGCGGCGACTGCAGCGCCTGCAACTGCCAGAAAATTACGACGAGAAATTTTCATAAGAAAAACTCCTTTTTTATCCAAAATCAATCTTTTTACAGATGAAGTGTGCCTATTGCACACCTGATGTATTCAAGTATATAGGCAAGTTGTGACAGATTCAAGCAAATTGTTATTACAAAACATTTACAATCTTTTTGTGATACTTACACAAACGTGCAGCTCTTGGATCATGTTGTCCGCACGCTTTCAACGGCACTGTTGCCGGCCACATTGGATGGACCAAAGCCAAGCGGCAAAAGCTCATCCATACTGCGCTCGATAAAATCCTCCTCCGACCTTGCCATGATGACATTGAGCTGCGGACCGCCAAATTCAAACAAAGCCTGTCGGCAAACGCCGCACGGCGATGTAATCTGTTTGTTGATCTCGCCGCGTCGTGCGCCAACCACCGCTATATCTGTAAACTGCGTCACACCGTCAGCGACTGCCTTAAACAAGGCCGTACGCTCTGCGCAGCTGGTAGGCGTAAACGCTGCATTCTCAACATTGCAGCCAGTGTAGATGCGCCCATCCGCAGCACGCAAGGCAGCACCTACCAGAAAATCACTATAAGGTACATACGCCTTCTCCCTTGCAGCAAACGCCGCACGGATCAGCTCCTGTTTTTCTTCCCGCGTCAATCCCGTCATATTAAAGCCACCTCCGGTCAAAAACGGGGGATGCGCCGCATCCCCCAAAAAAGCATCAATATTCTGCGCCGAGAGCAACCTTCATCATGTTGACAAAGCACTTTTGACGCTGCTCGGCCGTGGTCACCTCAGGTGAAACAAAGCTGTCCGAGATCGTCAGCAGACAGGCAGCGTTCTTGCCCAGCACTTTAGCATTGGAAAACAGTGCAAAGCTTTCCATCTCCACGCACAGACAACCGCGCTCATCCCGCAGCTTTTCCCAATAAGTCGGCTTCTCGTCCGATGGCTCACGGTAAAACACATCTGCCGAGTGGATGTTGCCCTCGATCAGGGCGATACCCTGTTTTGCAGCTGAAGCACGCAGCTTGTCGTTCAGCGACTGGCTGGGATATGCAATATCCTGATCGTAACCGCTTTGCACACGTGCATAGTTAGACTCGCTCACTGCACCGGTGGACAGCACAACATCAAACAGCTTTGCCTTGTCGGTATAACTGCCTGCCGAGCCGATGCGGATGATATTGTCCACATCATAAAATTTGAAGAGCTCGTAAGAGTAAATACCGATGGACGGCATGCCCATACCGCTGCCCATCACACTGATCGGGCGGCCTTCGTATGTGCCGGTAAAGCCCATCATGCCGCGCACACCTGTTACCTGATGCACATCCTGCAGGAAGTTTTCGGCAATAAACTGTGCACGGAGCGGATCGCCCGGCATGAGGACTGTCTTTGCAAAATCGCCTTTTTCGGCGCTGTTGTGTGGGGTAGACATGGTCATCTCTCCTTTAATTAATTTGATATTATTTGTATTTGCTGCGGCTGAATACGTTTTGAGGCTGGATATAGGTGCCATTAAGGCGAATTTCAAAGTGACAGTGGTTACCGCTGGAACGACCCGTGCTGCCCACATAGCCAATCAGCTGTCCCTGACGGACGGTCTGACCTGCACTTACGGCCAGCGACAGGCAATGCGCATAGACGGTAGAATAACCGTTGCCGTGGCTGATGATGACAGAATAGCCATAGCCCGTACCGGCACCCGCCTTGTTATAACCGGCCTTTGTAACGGTACCGCCCGCTGATGCGTAAATCGGTGTGCCCGCAGCAGCGCAGATATCAACACCTTTGTGACCGCTGCCATACCAACGTGAGCAGTAGCGGTAACCCGGCACCGGCCAGATGAATTGACCGCTGCCTGTGATATAGCTTGTAGCCGTACTCGTCTTTTTGGTACCGACCGTGACCTTTTCTGTGACAGGCTCCTTGGTGACGACCGAGCTGAGGATTTGCTGTGACAACTGGTTGCCATCGGTATCATAAACACACTGTGCCGTAATGGTACGGACACCGTTTACACCTTGCTGCTCCACTCGTTTTACGCCAGAATTGAGCGAGCTGGACTTTGTTGTCTCCGTGGTATACGCAATCTCTTCGTCCCAGGTCTCAATCTTGGTAATGCGAACCTCTAGGGCAGCCTCCTGACGTGTCACAACAAGCGTATCGCCTGCCTGGATCAGTGAATTTTCTGTCAGCTGCTCGCCCTTAAAATCTATGTTCAGCAAGCACAATTCACGGAAGGTAAGGTTGTTTTTTTGTGCTATCGTCCAAAGTGTGTCGCCGGTCTGGACCGTATAGGTCTGCTCCTGCTGCTGAACGCCGGAAATCGCATTTTCTACCTCTTCCACGTCCTGAAGGCTGTCGTTGAAATAGATGCCGTTTTCCAGCGTAACTTCTTTGTTGAAACCTACAGTCGTTGTTGCGTCTTCCTGATCCTCGTATGGTTCAAGCAGACTGTCAAGATACCCCTGCAGGGCAGTGCCATCCTTGCAAACCGCTGTCAGCTCACCGTCCAGATACAACGCCGTGCCCTCTGTAATCTGATCACTGGAGTTTTTCAAAATTGCGTCTGCCACATCGTTTTCGTCCATGACATCATGGGAAATCGCAACATTGTAGGTAGGCTCGACTGTAAATTTCGCATCGTTCTCTGCACCGGCGTAATTGATACGCTCTTGCACATCTTCCAGTGCCGAGTTAAACACACTCTCGTTTGCCACATAGCCCACGACTGTGCCGTCAACCTGCACCTGCAGCGCATAAGGACGCTGCATCGTAAAATGCACAACCAGTGACATGCAAGCCAGAGCGCACACCGGCAAAACATACGCCGCCATGCGCGGCAGCAGGCGTATATTATTGCGTACGCCATTTACCAAAAAACGGTTTGCAGCCACAACAGAAGCGCCAAAACCATTTTCTTTGCGGACTTTATGCGCATGAGAGACCAGCGATACCGTGCCGCGAAAAAGCAGGACAAACGGCTCAACCGAGTCGTGCAGTGCACGCCTTGCCCCCGGGAATGCCGTTGTGAGCAAATCATTGAACAGTCCCTGTGCCCAGTGCGCAGCTGCAACGGCTGCACGGCGGACGGCTCGTCCCATCCTGACAAATACATATTCTGTCGAGTAGCCGAGCGCATACAGCGTCTCACCGACCTGCATTGCGGCGCCGCTCTGCAACAGATTGTGATGGAACACATCCATGTGTTTTCGGGTCTTATGGCGCAAATGATGTCTGCGCAAAAGCCCTATGCATTGGAGCTTTGCCCATGTTGAGCGCAGCGTGCGCCTGGTTTCCTGCGGTACATGCTGCTCTGAGGATTGCTCCTTTGTTTTATCATCATTCAAAAGGTTTTTCTCCTTCCTGACTGTCGCCGCACCGCAAAACAATTCCTCCCAATCGCAGCGACCTATTGCACGCAGACCCGCCTACGTATACGGCATCTGCTGATTACCTTATTATATTATACACTCCGCATCTTTTGAAACAAGCTTATTGACAGAATAAGTCAAAACCTTTCACTTACTTTTCACGAAACAGCCTTTTCATATCCTGTGGCAGCGGGCTCTCCACTACGACCTGCCGTGGAGTAAGCGGCATGTAGATGAAATAGCCATCCGGCATTTCGTATCCATCCGGGACATAAAAAGCCTGCCTGGCGCAGTGCAAAGCCTGTCGCACGATACGGTCACGATGCCCCCCATACAAGTCATCGCCCGCCAACGGATGTCCTATTGAGGAAAAATGGACTCGGATCTGGTGCGTACGTCCCGTCACAGGTGTGCACGCAACAAGGCTCAAGCCCATATCCGCACGCAGCACTGTATACTCGGTACGGCTCGGCTTACCGTCTGCCGTCACACAACGGCCGATAATACTGTCGCCCCTTCGCCCGATTGGGGCATCGATCACACCTGCCCCCAGAGGCATCTCGCCCTCAACGACCGCATAGTAAAGCTTTTCAACATTTTGTGCCAGAAAGGAAGCCGCATACGTGTTTTTTGCCGCCAAAACAAGCCCGCTGGTATCCTTATCGATCCGGTTTACAGGGCGAAACACCGGGCTGTCACCGCGCTGTGCCGCAAAAGCAGCGTAACCGTTTGCCAGTGTATCAGACGGATAGTTCAGCGTCGGGTGCATCGCAAGCTGCGGTGGTTTTTCAAGCACAACAGCAAAAGCATCCTCGTATGCAAGCTTTACCGGGATATCCGGCTGCGGCTGCACGCCATCGCTCTCGGGCGGCAGATCAAAACAAACCACCTGTCCCGGCATCACACGTTTGTTTGCCAAAGTCGGCACTCCGTCCGCATAAAAGCCGCCGCCTCTGAATTTGACTGCTCGTGCAAGATCTGTCGAGACAGCGCACTGCCGCAAAAAATTGCGCAGCAGCACACCGTCCCTTGTCTGTGGGGTCTGCTGAACCATGAAATACAACCGCACAGATACCTCTCCTTTTTTGAGACATATGTAACATTATACCAAAAAACACCGACACTTGCAAATCTTGTTTTTTTATGGTATCATTGTGGACGGAAAATGAGTGGAACATACGGCGGCGGGACGGCATGACCGTTCTGAGGAAAGTCCGGGCCTCACAGAGCACGGTAACTGCTAACGGCAGCCGAGGGTGACCTTAGGGAAAGTGCAACAGAAAACAAACCGCCGCAGAAATGCGGTAAGGATGAAACGGCGAGGCAAGAGCTCACCAGCGCATGGGTGACCATGCGGCTTTGTAAACCCTACCGGAAGCAACACCTGTATGGGACGTTAAGCGCTGCTCGCGTGTCCCGATGGTGGCATGAACCTGTCAGCAATGGCAGGTCTAGACAGATCGTCGTTTAATACAGAACCCGGCTTACGGTCTATCTCATTTTCCATTTTCAAAATGCTGTGCGCTGTCCGCATTATGTGGGCGGCGCTTTATTTTGTTCATTTTCTTTTTTACCGGACTGTCACTTTCCGTTTATAGCGGTTTGTGGTATACTATGTGCACTGCAGAATATTGCAGCACACAACAACAATACAGACAGGATGTGATGATCCTCTGATGAAAGATGGTTTTTTGAAAGCGGCTGCGTTCTCACCTGCTTTGCGCGTGGCCGATTGTGTTTACAATGCACAGCAGATCGTGGAACAAATGACACAGGCCGCTGCCCGCGGGGTAAAGCTTGCGGTGTTCCCCGAGTTTTGTCTGACGGGCTACACGTGCGGCGACCTGTTTTTACAGAGCACATTGCAGCAAGGTGCTCTGATTGCACTGGAGCATGTGCTTACTGCCAGCTGCGATTTGGACATGGTAGCACTGGTTGGGTTGCCGCTGCTTGTACATGGCAAGCTTTATAATTGTGCAGCCGTTGTATGTCATGGACAGTTGCTCGGGCTTGTGCCAAAAACGTATCTGCCGAACTACGGAGAATTTTACGAGAAGCGTCAGTTTACGCCCGGCAGCACAGAGGTTGAAACGATCCGGGTATGCGGGCAGCTTGTGCCATTTGGTACCTCCCTGCTGTTCCGCTGCCGGCAGATGCCAAGCTTTGTGCTTGGTGTCGAGCTGTGCGAGGATTTGTGGAGCGCATTGCCCCCTTCAACCTTCCACGCCCTGGCAGGTGCAACCGTAATCGCCAATCTTTCTGCCAGCGATGAGACGGTAGGCAAAGCTGAATACCGCCGCGCTCTGACAGCAAACCAGTCTGCCCGACTGCTGTGCGGCTATCTGTATGCGTCCGCCGGCCACGGCGAGAGCACACAGGACATGGTCTTTGCTGGACACAACCTGATCGCCGAAAATGGTACAATTTTAGCTGAGGCTTTGCCCTTTAGCAGCGGCACAGCCGAAACGGAAATTGATTGTCCGCGCATGGAGGCAGAGCGGGCACGCAATACCAGCTTCGAGATGAGCGCAGACGGATACCAGACTATCGAATTTGATCTTGAACCGCAAGAGACAAACCTTACACGATGGATCGACCCTGCTCCCTTTGTACCCAGTGACCCCAAACGCCGTGCAGAGCGATGCGAGCTGATTTTGAAAATGCAGGCGGACGGTCTTGCCAAGCGTTTGGAGCATGCACATGCCAAAACCGCCGTAATCGGCATATCCGGCGGCCTGGACAGCTGCCTGGCACTGCTTGTTGCGGTCCGCGCCATGAAGCTGCTGCATCGTCCTGCAAGCGATGTGCTCGCTATCACGATGCCCTGCTTTGGTACGACAAGGCGCACCAGAAGCAATGCCGAGATCCTTTGTGACGAGCTGCATGTCAGCTTCCGGGAGATCGATATCGCCAACACTGTACACAGTCACTTTGCCGACATCGGTCAGGATGAAAGCATGCTGGATGTCACGTTTGAAAACGGACAGGCGCGTGTACGTACGTTGGAGCTGATGGACACCGCCAACCGCACAGGTGGCTTGGTTGTCGGTACCGGCGATCTATCTGAGCTGGCTCTTGGCTGGGCGACCTATAACGGCGACCATATGAGTATGTATGGCGTCAATGCCGGCGTACCAAAAACACTGGTACGTCATCTGGTTCATTACGAAGCAGATATCGCTGCATCCGACGCTCTGCGCAGCGTACTGCTGGATATCCTGGACACACCGGTTTCGCCCGAACTGCTGCCTGCCAAGGACGGCGAAATTTCGCAAAAAACGGAAGATCTCGTCGGGCCATATGAGCTGCACGACTTTTATTTGTATCAGGTATTGCGCTTCGGTTTTGGTCCCGCAAAAATTTTCCGCCTTGCCAAAGCCGCATTCGCCGGTCGACCTGAATACCCGGATCGCGTGCTGTACAAGTGGCTCCGCAATTTTTACTGGCGTTTCTTTGCACAGCAATTCAAACGCAGCTGTCTGCCTGACGGACCAAAAATCGGCAGCGTTACCTTGTCACCTCGTGGTGACTGGCGCATGCCAAGCGACGCATGCGCTGCGCTGTGGCTGGCTGAATTAGAGCAGCTTGATATCGAGGATAAAGGATGAAGCATAAAAAACTTTTAACGAATATCATTTTTGTTTTGGTTATCCTTGCACTTGCCGGCATTTTGTTTGTATTGCGCGGCATGCACAGCAGTGGTCGTGCGTTAAAAGCTCAGCTTATTTTTGGGGATGACAACAGTGTGATTGATTTGTCCCTTGATGAGGATGCCGCCTACGACGTAGATACCGGTTATTATACGGTACACGTTGAAATCAAGGACGGTGCCGCACGATTTATCGATTCCCCCTGTCCTGATCATATTTGTGAGAGCTTTGGCTGGATTTCGGATGAGGATCAGACTGCGACGTGCCTGCCTGCTCGTGCAGTGTTGACCATCGTACCGATTTCCGGGTAAAAGGAGTTTTTATATGATGGATGATTACGAGCACTCCCGCAACGGAAGAAACAGCAACGGGGCACGTTCGTTGCGGCACATCAACCGCCGCAGCGCTTCCGACACATCAAAAACCGAGGTCGTAGACAGCTCAGCCTTTTTTTCCGCATCACCGGAGCCGCCCCGTCGGAATTCCGGCGGGCAACCGCCCCGAAGTCATAGAGACAGCGATGATACAATGGCAATACCAGTAAGAGGTTTGATTCTGCTTGCTTTACAAGGGCTTTTAAGTGTAGCCGCTCTGGCGCAGCTGTGGCGCACACAAATGCTGCCAATGCTGTACCTTGCCATCCTTGCCGTACTTTTTGTTTTGATTTGGCTGCTGGTGCAGCGCTGCCAGACCTACAACATACCCGGTAAGGTTGCACGTGTGTTTTCCGCTTTATTTTGCGCTGCCCTGGCTCTCGGCTGCATTTGGGCGCAGCAGGGCTTGGCAGCACTAAGCAATGTGACCAGTGGTGAGGTTAAGGGCGCTGAAGCAACAAAGGTAACACACGAGCCATTTGTGCTTTACCTGAGCGGCGTAGATAATCGTGGCGACTTGACCGAAAAAGCACGCAGCGATGTAAACATTCTCGCTATTGTCAACCCGGAAACAAAGCGTGTTGCACTTATCAACACACCGCGCGATTACTACGTTGACCTTGCCGGAACAGACAGCAAAGATAAACTGACGCACGCCGGTCTGTACGGTGTCGAGACCAGCATGCAAACCCTTGGCAACCTGTACGGCGTAACTGTCACCGACTATGTCCGCATCAATTTTGCAGGGTTTATCAATGTAGTGGATGCTCTGGGCGGCGTCGATGTATATTCGGATTACGCTTTCACATCTGTGGGCAGCCCTGGATATTACGACCCGACCACATTTACCGAGGGCTGGAATCATTTGGACGGCAAAGCGGCCCTCGCTTTTGCACGTGAGCGTCATGCATTTGCATCCGGCGACATCCAACGCGGCATCAACCAAATGAAGGTTATCGACGCCATGCTGAACAAGATCAAGTCCCCCGCTTTGCTGATGGGCTTCTCCAAAATCATGGAGGCCGCCGCCGACTGTTTTGTGACCAGTATGTCTCAGGATCAAATCAGCGCTTTGGTGCGTATGCAGCTCAGCGATTTTGCCGATTGGGATATCCAAAGCATGACCGTGACGGGAACTGGCAGTAAGAGCACAAAATGCTACTCCGCAAAGGGACAAAGCCTTTACGTCATGCTGCCGGATGATAATTCCATCAGTGAGGCAAAAGCACTGATTTCTTCTGTTCTGGGTGGAGAGGAAAACATGACCAGCACATCCCAGATGCCTGAAAAAAATGACGTAAACGTTCCCACAACAGATCCGAATGCATCTGTCGCTGTCTCGGAGGAGGAGACCGAAAGCGTCGTTCTCGATGAGCCGGCCGAGTCGGCAGAAGAGAGTGCATCAACAGAAGAGACCGCATCCACGGAAGTCCCTGCATCAACCGAGCTGCCTGCAGAAGAGCCTGCCGTCAGTGACACGTCCACGGATGATGAGACAGTATCTGTCAGCCTGCCGAGTCAGAGCGAAGTGGAAGAGGCCGCCTCCTCTATCGCAAAAGCGGCATCCACATTCCTGGACGCAATCCTTGACTATACAGAGCAGTACTCCTCATCCTCGCAAAGCGATGCATCCTAACATATAACCTTGAGCCATAGCAAAAGCCCCGCAGCAACAAAGGCTGCGGGGCTTTGTGTTAGTCTGCTTTTACCATGCAAAAGAGACCGAATCCATATCCTCCGTCTTTTCCATCAAACCGATCCGGCTCTCAATAAAGTTGATTGCCATTTCGGGCCACTGGGCAATCTGTGAGTAAGAATTTACGTATCCTGCCGTACCAGTGCCCAAGCCTACGCCGTGCGGTGCGTCTGGTGCAAGATAGAAACTGAAATCCGAAAAAGTTGTTGCACATTCGGCCAAAGTTGGCAGCATCATTGCACTCAGCGAATCCTTTTGTCCGACAGCACCAAAAACAGCCGGCAGATTAGGATTCTTGCTAAAATCAAGACCTGTGACAAACAAACCATAGATGGGCACAGCAACGCTAATATCTGCGCTCTCATGGTCAACGGCATCACAAATGTAATCAGAGTAGACCTTGTCCGGCGTGTTTTCGGTGCCAAACTGATTTGCAACAACCTGCATAATGTTCATGCCGCCAGCAGAAAAACCAACTGCGATCATGATATCCGTTTTGCTGATATTTTTGGCAGCAGCGTTGTAACGAATATAACGGATTGCTCTGGCAAGATCAAGCTGTTGGTCAATTGCAGCATAAGGGTTGACACGGCGCTGCAGAACAAAAGCGTTATAACCCTGCTTGTTGAAATATTTCGCCACAGGGTAGCCCTCAACAACATTGTTGCGGTGTGTATTACCGCCGCCCGCTAAAATAATAACGTTGCCTTTTACCTTGCTCTGGCTACTCAGCAAATACGGGTTCAGGAACGGACGGAAGCCCTCGTTGTCATAGCTGATGTCCCAGCCTTCCGCAGGCAACGGAGTTTCTACGGCCATCTGGTCACCCCAAATCTCCCAGACAGTGCTCTTCGGGTCTTTAATCTTCCACAGTGCCTCACGGGCCTTTGTCAAAGCAACGCACATGTCGTAATGCGATGCATTGATGCCTGCAACCGCCGCGCCATCCACCTTCTCGTATTGCGCACGCGAAAGTTTGTGAAAGAGAACATAGAACTTATCAAAATCACCTAGAAATGCAGCCGGATAAAACGCTACCTCACGAGATAGCTTCAGCTCCTGCGCAACCATTGCCTGAACTTCTGCATCAGTGTGGACCTCATTATTATCTGCAAAGGAAGTGGCCGCCATGCCAACCATCGTGCCAGCTGTTACAGCTGAAGCTGCTGAAATTTTCAAAAATTCTCTTCTGTCCATGGTATGTTCTCCTTTCACCTATCTCGTTCACCATCAGCAGGCAGTGCGCCAACTGAGATTTGAATAGTACTGTAACTATTATATTAATTTTACTTCACTTTGTAAATACCATTTGTGCATTCAATCATTTTCACACCTGCCATACACTCTCATGACCTATCTATGTCATCTAGATTCAAAGCCATTGTAATAAGCGCCCAAAAGCGCAAAACAAAAAGCGCCTCAGAATCAAATCTGAAGCGCTTAGCTTAAGTCGGCGAC
>CAVBNV010000002.1:0-187902 GCA_963596815.1 Oscillospiraceae bacterium | reverse complement strand
TAATATCAGGTAAACCTGCATAGCGGACAGCTATTCCCCTTCCGGAAGCGGCTGCAAAGCGTTTTGCTCCTAAGCGAAACGCCCCCGGTTCGAATCCGGGCGGGGACGCCATTTTAAGAAAATGCGAAGGTCATTTTTCCATGTGAAATATGATCTTCGCATTTTTCATTTTGAACCTATCACCAAAATTAGCCAGCTAATGCCATTAGCAGAATTTTCGGTTCCAGCTAATGAAGCAGTACAACAACGAAATCCGAAGCGACGTTCTCATCATGCATGGTGACAAGGCGCACAGCTATTACCTCGGAAAAGATGCCTATGAGAACATGATTCGAGACAGCAAGTATACCGGAAACAAGGAGTTTCTCTCCATTCCGGGCGCAGCCCATACGGATCTGCACGACAATCTGGATGTGATTCCGTTTGAAAAGCTGGACGATTTCTTTACGGAATATCTGAAGTAAGAGTTTGATATTGCAATTCAATACAGACAGAAACAATCTGTAACACAAAAGCGTCGGTCTGAAACAGGACCGACGCTTTTCCATTTCTTTTCTATTTTGCGAAAGAAAATGTGAGCTGTGGGAACTTCATATTGAAGGATATTACCAGCGGATACTCAAATATGAAGTTGCCGTGCTCATGTTAGAGCATAAAAAGAGCGCCCTGAAAACAAGTTGATCACAAGAATCAGATAAGATTGCACCCCTGCGGAAGGCGTATCCGGTAAAAAACTGCGGCAGGACAGTCTGTTACTTGCGGGCGCACTCGCCGTCCAGACCGGCCGCAATACGGATACCGTGCTCAAGGCTGGGCAGGATGTACTCCAGATTTTCCTTCACAGCCTTGGGGCTGCCAGGCAGGTTGACGATCAGGGTCTTGCCGCGCAGGACACTTGCGGCACGGCTTAGCATCCCGCGCGGGGTGATAGAAAGGCTGTGGTACCGCATGGCCTCCGCAATACCGGGCGCGTTGCGATCGGCAACGGCATAGGTAGCTTCCGGGGTGATATCACGGGGCGAGAAGCCTGTGCCGCCGGTGGTCAAAATCAAGTTCACCTGACGGCCATCCGCCAGACGGATGAGCTGGGCTTTCAGTGCCTTGGCCTCGTCGGGCAGAAGCAGCGTCTCTTCCACCACATACCCTGCGGCGGTGAGCATCTCCACAATGAGCGGGCCGCTTTTATCTTCCCGCTCGCCCCGGCTTCCCTTGTCGGAAAGGGTGATGACGGCAGCGCGCAGCGGTGGGTTTTCCAGCGGGGGCAGAAGAATCATCTCATCGCCCACATGAATTTCGCCGCCGCGGAGCACACGGGCGAACACGCCCTCGCGGGGCATGATACACTCGCCGGTCTGCTGTTTGATAACGCAGTCGTTATGACACTCCTTGCCGATCTGGGTCATTTCCAGCACCACATCACCGATGGCAAAGCGGCTGGTGACCGGCAGATTGCGGAAGTCAAAACCCTCAACGACCAGGTTTTCGCCAAAGGCGCCATAATCTACCCAAATCTTTTTTCGGAAGTTCTCGATTTTCTCGGCGCTCAGCAGACTGACCTGTCGATGCCAGTTTCCGCCGTGAGCGTCGCTTACAATCCCCCATTCCGGGGTCAACACTGCGCTGGGCACTTCTGTTTTGACAGTGCCGCGCCTAGGACTGGTGCAGATAGCCAGAATTTTACCCATAAAATTTATCCTCCGATACGATACATGCCGCGGGTGGCAGGCATTGAATTTTCTCCGAAATGATGCTCCTGCGGCTTCGCAACGATGGTGTCACGGATAGCCTGCAGCAGCTCATCATCCGACGCACCGCCACGCAGCAGAATGCGCAGGTCGCACCCGGCTTCACTGGCAAGGCAAGGGCGCAAAAAACCCTGGCTGGTCAGTCGCACACGGTTGCAGCTTGCGCAGAATTTGCCGTGCACAGCTGCAATAAAGCCTACTCTTCCCTGCCAGCCGGGCACGGTGTAGTATACCGCCGGTCCATCGCCAATGCCGGCGCTACGGGTGGCGGGCAGAGGAGCAAAGCCCGCCCAGCGGCGGGCAAAGCGCTGCTGCAGCACAGGAGCAGAGATGCAAGGCATGGCAGCACCATAGCCGATGGGCATCATCTCAATAAAACGCACCTGCAGAGGGTGATCCTTTGCCAATGCAGCAATCAGCTCCAATTCGCCTTCGTTCATACCCAGCTGCGGCACACAGTTCAGTTTAACAGAAATGCCGCTGTCCAGTGCGGCATGGATCCCCTCCAGCACATGGGACAGCTCATCACGGGCAGTGATGCGCCGGAAGACTGTGTGGTCAAGCGTGTCCAGGCTGATATTCACGCTGTCCAAACCGGCATCCAGCAGGGCTGGCAGCTGCTGAGCCAACAGGATGCCGTTGGTAGTCATGGTGACTTTGCGGATACCGGAGATGGCTTTCAGACCAGCCACCAGCTGGTCCACGCCCGGGCGCACCAGCGGCTCGCCGCCGGTGACACGCACCGTATCGATGCCGCACCGGGCAAACAGCGCCGCCAGACGCAGAAATTCTTCGTAGGTCAGCACGGCTTCCCGTTCCAGCTTTTCTACGCCGTCCGGCATGCAGTAGCGGCAGCGCAGGTTGCACAGGTCGGTGACAGAAAGACGCAGGTAATGGATATTGCGCCCTGTGGAATCAAACATAGCCGCCCTCCGCCCGGATGTAGTGGCCGCTCTTGCCGCCGGTCTTTTCCACCAGATGGATCTCGCCCAGCTCCATGCCCTTGTCCACGGCCTTGCACATGTCGTAGATGGTGAGCAGCGCAGTGGAAACGCCGGTCAATGCTTCCATCTCCACACCGGTGACACCGGCAGTTTTGACGGTGCACACTGCTTCCACGGCCTGCCGCTCGGGCAAAAGCTTAAAGTCCACGCTGACTTTGGTCAGCGGCAGCGGGTGGCACAACGGGATGAGCTCGCTTGTGCGCTTGGTTGCCATAATGCCGGCAATGCGGGCTACGCCCAGCACATCGCCTTTTTTAACAGTGCCGCTTTGCACGGCAGCAAAAGCCTCGGCATTCATGGTAATAATGCCGTGAGCAACAGCCTCACGGTATGTGACCTGCTTTTCGCTGACATCTACCATCACAGCGTTGCCGGCAGAATCAAAATGGGTCAAGTTATTTTCAGTCATGGGAAACCTCTCAGCAATGCCCGAAACCGCAATTGGGCCAGTGACATTCGGCACAGCCCAAGCACAGACCGCCCTCGCCCAGCCGGGCAATGTCCTCGGCGGTGATGGGGTCATCGGCCAGCAAGCGCGGCAGCAGAAGATCAAAAATGGTACGCTTGGCGTACATCACGCAACCGGGCAGACCGCACACCGGCACACCGTCCAGATAGCTGACCAGGAACATAGCACCCGGCAGCACCGGAGCACCATAGGTGACGATATCTGCACCGGTGTTTTTGATGGCAAGCGGGGTTCGGTCATCGGGGTCTACGCTCATGCCGCCGGTGGTGAAAATCAACTCACAGCCGGCTTCTTTTGCTTCCAGAATGGCGGCGGTGATGCCTGCAGGGTCGTCGTCGCACACTTTGTGGAACAACATCTCGCAGCCGTATTCCGCTAGTTTTCCCACCAGAATCGGCGTGAATTTATCCTCAATGCGGCCTTTGAACACCTCGCTGCCGGTCGTAATGACCGCAAACTTCTTGGCCTGCATGGGCAGCACGTTCAGAATCGGCTCACTGCCGGCGGCTGCCTGCATCGCGTCCATCTTTTCCTGCTCGATCACCAGCGGGATGATGCGGGTACCGGCCAGCTTCTGACCCTTTTTTACGGGCAGGTCACCGTGGATTGTGGCGATCATCATTTGGGGCGTGCGGTTCACAGCCAGCAGAGCTTCACGGTTGATTTTTAACAATCCATCGCAGTCGGCGATGAGCTCGATTTTACCCTCTTTCGGCTCGGTGCCGTGGATGTTCTTGCCGGCCGCAGCCTTATACAGCAGTGCAGCGGCTTCGTCCTCGTGGAGGATGCCGGGCTTTTTCTCCCAGACATAGAGGTTCTCTTTGCCGATGGAGAGCAGCACCGGGATATCCTCCGGCTGGATAATATGACCCTTGCGGAAGCGGGCACCCTTGAACTCACCGGGGATAATCTGGGTGATATCGTGGCAGAGCACCTGCCCTGCCGCGTCTTCGGTACGAATCAGTTTCATGCTTTTCCTCTTCCTTCTCTTTATAAGGCCGCCATTCAGGCGGCAATCAAGCACCTCAGCGCAGTCGTGCGGACAAATCCCGAAAACGGCGCCAAGCTCTGTTTTGCATCACTGTACAAAGCTGAGCACCTCCACCTTTTCACCCGGGGTCACCGGGCCGCTGCCCGCAGGCAGCTCCACCAGACAGTTGCAGCCGATCATAGCAGACAGGCTGCCGGACGAATGAGCTTCGGCATTGCCCTCGCTGGGGATAGCCACCGCACCGCCTGCGGCCTTTGCACGCAGGTAGCGGTTGCCTTTGCTGGATTTGGAAAATCCTGTAGTCAGCGCGCGGGTTGTGCGGGGAAGAATACAGCTTTCCTCGCAGCGTCCTGCGGCCCGCAGCAGTGCCGGGATGGCGTACTGTTCCAGCGTGGCGGCAGCGGCAAAGGGGTTGCCGGACAGACAGAATATCAGCTTGCTGCCCATTTTTGCCGCCAGCATAGGACTTCCGGGCTTCTGAGCCACACCTGCAAAGATCAACTCCGCCTGCAGTTGCTCCAGCACAGTGGGCAGATAATCCTTCTGTCCTACAGATACGCCGCCGCTGGTGATAACGGCATCACAACAGGCAAGCAGCTCCTGCATCTGACAGACAATTTCGTCCGGGTCATCCGAGCAGTGCTGCCGCTGCACTGCAAAACCCAGCTGGCGCAGACGGGCAGCATTCTGGATGCCGTTGGCATCGTAGATTTTGCCGGGTGCCCAAGGCTGACCCGGTGTCAGCAGCTCACTGCCCGTAGCCAGCACGCCCACTGTCAGTGTGCGGTAGACCGGGAGCTCAGCATAGCCCTGCCCTGCCAGCACGCCCAGATGAGCCGGGCTAAGCTGCGTGCCTTCAGCGGCAATCACGGCACCGGCGGAAATGTCCTCGCCCCGGAACACCACGTTCTGCTGCGGTTTCAGGTCGGCATAGAGCTGTACAGTCCCTTCGCCGCTGTCGGTCAGCTCCTGCATCAACACACAGTCTGCACCCTCAGGCAGCGGTGCGCCTGTCATGATGCGGGCGGCACACCCTTCAGGCAGAGCGGCGGCAGGGGCATCACCGGCGTAGAGCTTCATGACCACCGGCAGAGTGACCGGTGTTTCGCGGCTGGCACCGGTTGTATCTGCGCTGTGCAGAGCGTAACCGTCCAGCGGGCTGCGGTCAAAGGGCGGCTGATCCATCCGGGCGCAGAGAGCCCGGGCGGCAATACGGCCGCAGGCATCGTCCAGCGGCACGGTCTCCACTGCCGGGCACGGCAGAGCGGCCGCTGCATCCAGCACCCGGCGCAGCGCCTCGGCAGGCGCACAGAAAGGCTGTTTCATAAAAAAATCCTCCAAATGCCCGGACGCACCCGACCTGCTATGGCTCAGGCGAGGCGTACCGGGGATATTCTCTCTCTAAGGCAGGTGAAAAAGAAGCGGAGACGTCTTGATGGAAAATCAAAACGCCTCCGCAGAATATCCGCACTTCCGGCAAAGGCAGCTTGCAGACTGCCACGCCGCTGGGCGCTCTCCGACCTATGCCGCCCTTGCAGCGACGGAATGGCGTGGAAAGCCCTTGTGTGGATGGGAGGAGTTCTTTTTTTCAAATTGCAGCGTTTCTTCTGCGGGAAGGCGGTGGGGTTTCCCCTTCCACCCTTGAATGCTGGCTTATGCAGCCCTTAGCATTGCGGCGCGGTGTCCTGCCAGACGGTTTAGACACCTTTGCTCAAAGAAGCTCTTATACCCTATTTAGCTGTTGTGATGCTTTAGTCTGTCCACTCGTCCACGTCGCTGATGGCTTTTGCATAGCGGCGGGTGAGGTGCTTTGTAGAGAAGAGAAACCTCTCGTTCTGGTTGTTGATCAGCTCCTCGATGTCAGCAAATTCCGGCTTGCACTGCATGGTCTGCCAGGTCTGCTCAATGGCTTCCTGGGTTAGGCAGTAGGGTGTGCGACGGAAGTACCGCAGCGGCGTGGCGCTGGGGTAGACACGGGCGTTGAACCGCACCATCTCGGCCACCATGACACACAGATCCTTGTCCTCGATGAGCTGCGCAATCATGGCGTAGTTGTCGCTCATGTTGGCGCTGGAGTAGTAGTAGGTGTCCTTGGCACCGGCACGGGACATGATGTCCGCGCACTGGGGGTCCTGCGGCATCTGGGCCAGCAGCTCATCTGTGTTCTCTACCTCAGTCAGCAGCAGCGCGTGGGATGTGACCAGCGCCGCTGCAGATCGTGAACGGATGTAGCCAGCCAGTTCCTGCGCCGGGGTGAGTTTGGGCAGCTCCGGGGCGGTGACGGTGGGCTGATCTGCGTAGGGGTCATTCTCCGCTTCCGGCGCAGCAGCCAGAAAATCCAGCAATTCCGGCTTTGCGGCGTCAGGCTGTGCGGGCTGCTCAGCGGGGGTCTCCGATACTTCGTCTGCCTGCTTTGCGGCCAATTCGCCGGTCTCCCGCTCAACAGCGGCAATTACGTCCTCACCAAGCTTGGCGGCACTGCCGTCGAACATACTTCCGGTCTCCTTCAGGCGGCGGGCTGTCTCGCTGGCTGCGTCAATGTCAAAGACCTCGGCCTTCGGCTTCTTTTTCGCGGTCATTTCTGCCTTTTGCAAATCGAGGATGACCTGCTCGGGGTCAGAGGCGGCGTCCACCGTGGTGGTATAGCCGGGTTTGCGTCTGCCAAACAGCATGATAGTTCCTCTCGTTTCTGAAAATGATTACTGGGCTGCGGCCTCGGTACTCTCAACTTCCTCGGCGGGAGTCTGGTCGTAGACGCCGCGTGCCTCCAGATCGTCGGCCATGTCGCCGAGGTCGAACTTCTCCAGCGTCTCGCGGGTGGGCACACCGGTGGTCCTGTCCCAGCCGAAGATGTCATAGAACAGGTCTTTTGCCTTCTCCATGTCGGCACGGTCGAGCTTGGTGGTGCCCGGCTCAAATGCCTTGAAGTCGGGCTCCTTATCGAACACCCAGTCACAGATGGCATCGTGCTCCTGGCGCAGGTTTGCGCTGCCGCAGTTCTTCTGGAAGCTGATGGCAGTCATGGCGCGTAACATCTGGGTGATACGTTCACCTGCCTCCTGCAGACCGGCCTGCGTGTAGGTCTCACCAGTGACGGCGGTCATGAAATCTGCCTGCAAATCGAGGTCGCCCTTGTAGTTGCGCTCCTTGGAGGGAGACTGGGTCATGGGCCACATCCAGTTGCAGAGGGTGGCGGAGTCGTGGAAGTTCTTGTCGTTGACGCAGTAGGCGGCCAGCTTTGCCTTATTCTCGTTGATGGGGGTGTAGGCCTTGGACTTGTCGTAGCAGCCCTCGCCGAAGAAATCCTCCATGACCTTCTTCGTCACCTCATAGGGTGCGCCAGAACCGGTCTCACAGACGATCTCGTGAACCATGCAGTCGCGGTTATACACGAGGTTGTACAACATACCCACCTGCCATGCCTCGGCGGGGCCGTGGTGGTTGGGGTAGCCGTTGTACATCAGGTTTGCGTTGGTGGCACTGTCGGTGCGGTCCAGCCAGCTCTTGGGCAGACCGAACTTTTCCATCATGGCCAGAGTGCCCTTTGCGATGACCGACAGGTCGCCCTCGCCGTAAGCCATGCGGCGGATCAACTCGACCTCCCAGCGGGGGTCGCCGGCCTTTTCCCATGCCCAAGGCAGGGAGTCATACTCCTCGGCACTGATGTATTGGATGGCCTCCTCGCGGGGCAACTGCAGGAACCACTGCAGATCACGGTTGATGTTGCCGTAGTTGTCCCACAGACCCATGTCATCGACGGCGTGAGACCATGCCAGATTGATGACCATACGGCCGTCTCCTTCGTACTTGAAGTCGTGGACGCCGTCCGGGTAGACGCGGGTGCCGTACAGCACCGGCATACAGGTGTTGGAGTTGTGGGTAGGCAGATCGTAATCGGCCAGCGGATCTACATCGTACTCGGTGTAGCAGCGGATGGGGCAGGAAGAACAACCGCCCTGTTTGACGGTGTATTCTGCTGCCGGTGCGCCGAAGTCAAAGTAGCCCTTGAAGCAGCGCAGTGCGATCTTGTTGATGTCGTTGTAGGGCTGCTCGCCGGTGTCCACGGGGCCGCCGGGGGCTTTCTTCCACTCACGACCCGGGGCGCCTGCCCAACGATTGTTGCCGGAAGTGGCGCTGTACTCAGCCCAGCTCTGGGGCTGTGCGGGCACGTTGTGGTTGTTGTTGCCGCCGATCAGGTTGCCCAGCATGTAATTGGACAGTTCCAGCACCTTTTTAGGGTCAGCCACCTTGACGCTGCCGGTGCCGCGGACGACCAGACCCTTGAACTTCTTGTTGCCCAAGGCTGCGCCCACACCTGCACCGGCAGAGTTGCCGAAGCTGGTGTTGATGGTAGAGTAGTCCACCAGATTCTCACCGGCAGGACCGATGGAAGCAGACTCGAACTCGCGGCCGTTCTGCTCGATCAGCCACTTGTTGGCCGCAAAGGTGCCCTTGCCCCAGATCTCGGAAGCATCTTCCAGTGTTGCCTTGTCGTCCTCGATGCGCAAGTAGACAGGCTTTGCGGAAATACCGGTGACAACGATGCCGTCCCAGCCGGCATACTTCAGCATGGGACCAATGTGACCGCCCATGTGACCGTCCACGATGGACTTGCCCTTGGACCAGGTGGAGCGGAAGGTCACGTTCATGCGGCCGGAGCAGGGCACGCCGGAACCGGTCAGCGGACCGACGCCGAAGATGACCATTGCCTTTTCGTCATACGGGTCGAGGTCCATGGGAGCTTCATCGTACATGATGCGGTAGGCCATGCCCATACCGCCGATATATTTATGGTATTTTGCGTCATCCTCGCTGGTGATCTCACCGGTGGTCAGGTTGACGCGCAGGATCTTACCTGCCCAGCCATAACTTTCAGCCATTGTTGTTCCTCCTTACAGATCCATGTAAGCAGCCTGTGCTGCACTGGTGACGGCATCCCAGTCCATGATGGACAGAGCACCGGACGGGCATCCTGCCACGCAGGCACCACAGGCGATGCATTTGGACGACTTGCCGGTCTCCGGGTTGACGGTGGGCATATGCCAGGGGCAGGCCTCGTGGCAGGCACCGCAGCCGATGCACTTATCGGTATCCACGATGCGGATGCCCTGGTCATTGGTGGTGATGGCCTTCTGCTGGCATGCATTGCCGCAGGCCGGGTCCTCACACTGGCGGCAGGTATCCGGGAAGTAGACCCAGCAGTTGTCGGTACCGGACAGGACGCCGTTGCCGGCACCGTCCAGATTCAGGCGGCGCTGGATCTTGACACGGCTGATGTAAGAAGAGCACACACCGTCGTTGGTCAGCGTGCAGTTAATCTCGCAGCGCTGGCAGCCGGTGCACAGGTCCGCATTGACTACCAACAGGCCCTGGGGCAGCGCCCAGGTGGCCACTGCGCCGCTGTCCACCTGCTGCTGCGAGCAGCCGAAGAGGGACAGCATGGATGCGGAAAGGGTGAGTCCTGCAAGACTCTTGCCCGAAATTTTCATGAACTGGCGGCGGGTCATGTCGGCCGTCAGAAAATCAGTTTTTGCCATAGGTTCCATTCCTCCGTTGAGGTCACTCTGCCGCGAGCACCTCGGTTACATAGAAATACGAATTGTTGACGATGTTTGTCACCGCCGTCGAGGTAATGGTCGCGCCGGAAAGTGCGTCCACCTCGGTCAGATCGGCGCTGGCTGCACCAGTCTTGGTCTGCTCGGTGGTCAGGTCGGCCTGGGCCAGACGGTATGCCGCCTGCTTTTCAGCCGACCAGTCTGCATAGGGCTTTGCCTGTTCCTCGCCGTCCTGGGCGCTCTTGCTCAGGCCTGCATTGTACAGCTTACGGCGTGCCACAGCTTCGGGGCTGGAATCCAGCGGCGGAGCCAGCTCGTCGGCCAGCGGCTGGCTGTTCAGGGACGAGAGGGTCAGCCCTGCCGCATACATTTTGCGGGTGGCCTCGGCCTCGGGGGAGGTATCGGCCACATTCCACTGTGCGGGATCAAAGTCTTCTGCAGAGACCTCTGCGGATACATCCCCGGCTGCGGCATAGGCTGCACCGGTGACCGGGTCAGTCACGGTGTAGCTCTTACCTGCCAGCGTGAAGGGAGCCGCGCCCTGGTACTGGGACGTGAACTCCGGGTTGACGCACTGGCCGCCCAGACTGTCGGTCTCCTCCTGGGAGAGGATTTCAACAGCTGAAACATTGCCCTCGGCGTCAAGGGTCACAGCAGCCTGCACCTCGCTCTGGAAGCCCTTCTGTGCTCCCTCCACGCGGTAGCTGCCATCGTCGAGCTGGTACACTGCGCTGATGCCGTAGGTGGCTGCATCCGCCTCCGACACTGGCAGCAGGGTACCGGCAACCGTGGTGCGCGCGTGCTGCATAGCGATCAGACCGACCGCCATGGCAACTGTCGCAGCGCCCATGGCCGCATAGCCCGGCAGCCGTTTGCGCCACAGCGGAACGGGCGCAAACGGGTTGGTTGCCTGCTTCATATTTTATCACCTGCCTATTTCTTCTGCGTTGGAACAACATTTCAAATGCGAAAATAACCGCTCGGCCTACTGCAACAGGCAAAACGGTTTTCTCGTTAAAAGTTTACCATTCACGAAAAAGGTTAGTCAATGTGAACTGACGTTTTTTATGTTTTGTAACCATCATTTTACAGCTTTTGATAAGGCTAACGGATGCTTCCGGCTACATATCAATTGCAGACCATACTCATGCGCCAGTTCCAACGACTGCACCGTCGACATCGTTTTGCTCACCAGTACCGGAACACCGGCCCGGATGGTCTTGCGCACCATGTCCACCGGCACACGGCCGCTGGTGTAGAGTACGCATTCTGCCAGCGGGACACCCTGCAAAAGCATCTGTCCCACGGCCTTGTCCAGCGCATTGTGGCGGCCGATATCCTCGCAGGCACAGAACAGTTTTCCGCCCCGCAGCACAAAGCAGCTGTGCACTGCATGGGTGGCCTGATACAGTGGCAGACCAGCGCTCATGGCAGCGGCCAACGTATCCAGCCATTCCGTCTGAACTTCCAGCTGGGGCACTGTTTGCAGCGGCTTCAATTCCACCGGACTGCCCAGTGAGACATTGTCGGTGCAGCAGCTGAAAACATCCTGTGTCGCTGCGCTGCGGGCCGTCAGCGGATGAGTCAGATAGACATTGACCTTCAGACCCTCTGCACAGACGGCAATCTGCTCTACTTCCTGCACTGAGGTGATCCATCCTTCCGTCACCAGACGGCCCAGTGCCAGTTGCGGCAGCAGTTCCGGCGTACACACTACCCGGAAAGCTGGCTGTTCATTTACATATATGACTGAGGTATGTTCTGTGGGCAGCACAGCCTCCGTGCCGTCCGGCATCCGTACCATTTCAAAAGCGGCAGCTGCTCCAAAGAGGTCGTTGATTTGCATAATTCCGTCCTTTCCTTCTGCCGTCACATTTATATTTCTGTGGCTGATTTCTACTTTATCATACCATACTACGTTCTGCAATGGAAAGGATCTTGAATTGAAAATTGTGGTCAAAATCAAATGATGTCGACGCACAAACAAAAAAATCCAGCGATTTCTAACGTGAAATCGCTGGATTTTCAGTCCGAGTGGCGAGAGTCGAACTCACGGCCTCTTGAACCCCATTCAAGCGCGCTACCAAAACTGCGCTACACCCGGTTATCGCTCCACACCCTCCTACCAGAGCGCGGCGACGCTATATATTATAGCTGTGAAGTGCAGCTTTGTCAACTGTTATTTTGCAATTTTGTAAATTATTTTTTTCGCAGGGCGGCATCCTTTTCCAACAGGGGCTTTAGGTACTGCCCAGTAAAGCTGCCGGCAGCCTGTGCCACCTGCTCCGGCGTGCCGGCTGCAACCACTTTACCGCCTGCGCTGCCTCCCTCGGGTCCAAGGTCGATGATATGGTCTGCGCACTTGATCAAATCAAGGTTATGCTCGATCACAATCACCGTATTACCTGCATCCACCAGCTTTTGCAGCACATCGATCAGGCGGTGCACATCCGCAATGTGGAGACCCGTCGTAGGCTCATCCAGGATGTAAACGGTTTTGCCCGTACCACGCCGTGCCAGCTCATTGGCAAGCTTTACACGCTGTGCCTCACCGCCGGAAAGCGTTGTTGCGCTCTGACCAAGTGTGACATAGCCAAGCCCCACGTCTAAAAGAGTTTGAAGCTTGCGGGCGATTTTGGGCTGATTGGCAAAAAAGACCACTGCATCCTCAACCGTCATATTCAAAACGTCCGAGATCGTTTTTTCTTTGTATTTAACCTCAAGCGTTTCGCGGTTATAGCGTGCGCCCTTGCATACTTCGCACGGGACATAAACATCCGGTAAAAAATGCATTTCAATCTGCAAAATACCGTTGCCCTCGCAGGCCTCACAGCGTCCGCCCTTCACGTTAAAGCTGAATCGCCCGGGACCATAGCCGCGCATTTTTGCGTCCTGTGTCTGGGAGAATACCGTGCGGATATCATTGAACACGCCCGTGTAGGTCGCCGGGTTTGAGCGCGGGGTGCGCCCGATCGGCTGCTGATCAATGCCGATTACTTTATCTACGTATTCCAGACCATCCACGCCATCGCACTTGCCCGCACGGCCGCGTGCACCATTCAGCTCGCATGCAAGCGTTTTATACAAAATCTCATTGATCAAGCTGGATTTGCCCGAACCGGAAATGCCTGTCACGCAGATAAACTCACCAAGCGGAAAATCAACGGTTATATTGTGCAGGTTGTTCTCCCTTGCACCCTTCACACGCAGGGTGTGCCCATTGCCGATGCGCCGAGTCTGCGGCACTTCAATGCGTTTGCGGCCGGACAGGTAATCGCCTGTGATACTGCGTTTTGCCTTACAGATATCCTTTACCGAGCCGGCCGCCACGATCTCACCGCCATGCACGCCCGCACCCGGGCCAACATCGACAATATAGTCTGCACTGCGCATCGTATCCTCGTCATGCTCGACCACAATCACCGTATTGCCGAGGTCGCGCAGATTTTTCAGCGTAGCGATCAGCTTATCGTTATCACGCTGATGCAAGCCGATGCTTGGCTCGTCCAGTACATACAGTACGCCGGACAGCGCGCTGCCAAGCTGTGTCGTAAGGCGGATACGCTGGCTTTCGCCGCCGGAAAGCGTACCCGCAGAGCGTGCAAGAGTAAGATAGTCAAGACCTACGCTCTGCAAAAAACTCAGGCGGCTTTTGACCTCCTTCATGATCTGTCCGCCGATCTGCTGCTGCTTCTCGGTCAGATGCGGTTCGCTTTCCGCAATAAAATTCAGCTCATCGCGGATAGACATCTCACAGAAATCGCTGATGTTTTTGTCCCCTATCGTTACCGCCAATACAACCGGCTTCAAGCGTCTGCCGTGACAATCCGGGCATTCCACACCGGACATGAAGCTGCCGATCTCTTCTTTCATCCACTCGCTGTTCGTCTCACGGAAGCGGCGCTCAAGGTTTTCAACAATACCCTCAAACGAGTTGTAATACACGCCACTGCCAAACTCGTTGGTGCGTGACATCTCGATTTTTTCGCCGTTAGTACCGTAAAGCAGCGCATTGACCGCTTCGGTGCTCATATCCTTAATGGGTGTATCCAGCGTAAAGCCGTATTTTTTACCGAGACCCAGATAGTACATCTCGCTCACAGAGCCCTCTGCATAGTACCAGCCGCTGGCTTTTACAGCACCCTCACGGATGCTGAGGTTACGGTTGGGCAGGATACGCTCCTCATCCACACGCATAAATGTGCCCAGCCCCGTGCATTTTTCGCAGGCGCCCTGGGGGTTATTGAAAGAGAACAGCCGCGGCGAAAGCTCACCGATGGAAATGCCATGCTCCGGGCAGGCAAAATTTTGACTGAAGATCATGCTCTCGCCGCCAATGACATCGACCTGCGCAATGCCGCCTGTCAGCGAAAGCGCCGTTTCCAGCGAGTCCGCCAGGCGTCCACGGACACCTTTGCGCATCGCCAGACGGTCCACGACAATCTCAACCGTGTGCTTGATGTTTTTTTCCAGCTTGATCTCCTCATCGAGGTCATACATGTTGCCGTCGATCCGCACACGTGCATAGCCGCCGCGCCGGGCCGCATCCAGCTCTTTTTGCTGTGTACCTTTGCGCTGACGCACCACGGGGGCAAGCACCTGAAATTTGGTGCCTTCCTCCAACTTCAGCACAGCATCCACCATCTCGTCAACGGACTGCTGTGTGATCACACGACCGCACACAGGGCAGTGCGGCACGCCTATGCGTGCGTAAAGCAGGCGCAGATAATCATATACTTCTGTTACTGTACCCACCGTTGAGCGCGGGTTGTGGCTTGTTGTCTTTTGGTCGATGGAAATTGCAGGCGAAAGTCCTGTGATCTCGTCAACATCCGGCTTGTCCATACGTCCCAAAAACATGCGGGCATAGCTGGAAAGGCTTTCCACATAGCGGCGCTGACCGTCTGCGTAAATTGTATCAAACGCCAGGCTCGACTTACCCGAGCCGGACAGACCCGTCATAACGATCAGCTTGTCCCGCGGGAGAGTGAGACTGACGTTTTTCAGGTTGTGCTCCCGTGCGCCTTTGATGATGATTTTATCGTTTGCCAAGGTATTTTCTCCCTTTTCGTTGTGTTTGTGCGTGATTTTGTTTGCGCTCCATTTCGGCAGAGGAGTCTGTCGTCGGGTTTTCGCCGCGGCGCAGACGGTCGATTTGATCACGCAAAAATGCCGCGTGCTCAAACTCCAGCAGCTTTGCCGCCTCTTTCATTTCACGGGTCAGACGCTCAATCGCAGCCTCACGCTCCATTTTACCCATACGCCGTGTATTCAGCTTTGCATTTTCAGCCTTATCGCTGATTTCGATCGAATCTGCGATTGCCTTTACGATCGTTTTGGGCACAATGCCGTGTGCCCGGTTGTATTCCATCTGGATGGCACGGCGCCGCTCGGTCTCCGTGATTGCGCGATCCATGCTGTCTGTCACCTCATCGGCATACATGATGACAAGTCCCTGCGCATTGCGTGCGGCGCGGCCGATCGTCTGAATCAGGCTTGTCTCACTGCGCAGGAAGCCCTCCTTATCCGCATCCAGGATCGCAACAAGGCTGACCTCCGGCAGATCCAGCCCCTCACGCAGAAGGTTGATGCCAACGACTGCATCGATCGTACCCAAACGCAAATCGCGGATGATCTCCATGCGCTCGAATGTATCCACCTCGTGGTGCATATACTTGACCTTAATGCCCTGTTCTGTAAAGTAATCTGTCAGATCCTCCGCCATTTTTTTGGTAAGCGTTGTAACAAGGACACGCTCCTGCCGCTCGATGCGAGCATTGATCTCGCCCAAAAGATCCATTACTTGCCCCTCCACAGGGCGCACCGAAATCAGCGGATCCAGCAGACCGGTCGGTCGTATGACCTGCTGTGCGACCTGCGTGCTGTTTTGCCTCTCGTAGTCGCCCGGTGTTGCCGACACAAAAATCATCTGATTCAGCTTGCTTTCGACTTCTTCAAACCTCAGCGGACGGTTGTCAAAAGCGGACGGCAGACGGAAGCCGTATTCAACAAGCGTTTTTTTGCGTGCATAGTCACCACCGTACATGGCACGCACCTGCGGCAGCGTAACGTGGCTTTCATCCACAAACAGCAGAAAATCATCCGGGAAGTAGTCAAGCAGAGTCGTGGGCATTGTGCCCGGTGCACGACCGGAGAGCACCGCAGAGTAGTTTTCAATGCCTTTGCAGACACCAACCTCGTTGAGCATTTCAATGTCGTAGTTCGTGCGCTGTGCGATGCGCTGCGCCTCAATCAGCTTGCCCTCTGCCGTAAATTTTTTTACCTGTTCATCGCATTCCGCCCGAATCTTTTCAAGCGCAGCGGCCTTTTTTTCGGTGCTGACGATGTAATGGCTCGCCGGAAATATCGCCACATGCTTTACAACGTTCTGCTTTGCGCCCGTTACAGGGTTAAACTCGATAATACGGTCGATCTCGTCCCCGAAAAACTCAACACGGATCGCAAGGTCGCTCATATAGGCAAGGTAGATATCCACCGTATCGCCGTGCACACGAAATTTATTGCGTATAAAATTCACGTCGTTGCGCTCGTATTGAAGTGTCACAAGACGGGCGCACAGCTCATCGCGCTCCACCTGCATACCGGGGCGCAGGCTGATGACCATGCTGCGGTAATCGATCGGGTCACCAAGCGAGTATATGCAGGACACTGATGCAACAATAATGACGTCTCTGCGCTCTGACAACGCCGCAGTCGCCGAGTGACGCAGGCGGTCAATTTCGTCATTGATGGCGCTGTCCTTTTCAATGTATGTATCCGTACTAGGGATATATGCCTCCGGCTGATAATAATCGTAATACGATACAAAATACTCTACCGCATTGTCCGGAAAAAACGAGCGGAACTCTGTGCAAAGCTGTGCCGCAAGCGTCTTATTGTGTGCCAGCACCAATGTCGGACGGTTGCACTGTGCGATCACATTTGCCATGGTAAAGGTTTTGCCGCTGCCGGTAACGCCAAGCAGTGTCTGACAGCGGTCGCCGCGCTCTACGCCCTGTACAAGCTGCCGAATCGCCTCCGGCTGGTCGCCCGTAGGCGCATAGCCCGACACAAGCCGAAATGTTTCATCTGCCATTTCTCCACCTCCTGCTGTGCAACTACAATTCGTTGTTTTGTCTTGCTAAGTATATCACATGTGTTTTACTCTGTAAATCGCTTTCTTGTTGTATCATGGCCAGAACAGCGTCCCCGTTTTGAAATCGTAAATCGGCAGGCGGTTTGCGTCACGCATTGAAAAATACTCGCTGTCCGTCAGGATAAAATGATCGAGCAGGTGCACCTTTACCAGACCAAGTGCACGCACAATATTTGCCGTGGCTTCCATGTCCTGCGTGGACGGCAGTGCCACACCGTTTGGGTGATTGTGACTTAAAACGACGGTATCCGTGCCGCCCTTTACCGCCGCCGAAACCACATCCTTGATATCCAGACTAACACTGTCGCTTGTGCCCTGCCGCAGCCAGACAGCACTGCGCACGCGCTTGCGTGCGTCCAGCGATACCAGCATTGCGCGCTCGTAGTCCGACCAGGCATACTTTGCCATCAGATAGCTGCCCATCTGCTCTGTCGTTTTGATGCAGCGGGCGGCACTGGTGCGGCTGCGCCCATAGTAACGGCTGACCTGCGGCAAAAGGTGCAGCAGTCGGGCAGACGCAGGACCAACGCCCTCTACGGTACACAGCTGCTCCTCCGATGCCTCCAGCACACCGGCAAAATCACCGAAGCGCTCGATCAAAGCATGCGCAATGCCGTTTGTGTCGCACCTGGCATTGGTAATGTACAGGATATACTCCAGTGCCTCGTGCGGCGCAAGGCTGTCCAGACCGTAGGTATCCACACGCTCACGCATCCGTGCGCGATGTCCCCGGTGGCTATTTTTGGGTGCTGCCATGGCTGTGCTTCCTTTCTGTTGTGTCATTTTTGCACATTATAATACTACCCGCTTTTTAATGCAAACTCAAGCCCCGCAGACAAATTAGCAGGTATTTTGCTCGTTGACTTGCAGGCAGGTGTGTATTACTATAAGAGCATGATTTAACCCGGACAACGAGGTATGATATGAAACAGTATACCGCAACCGCAAACGATGAGGGCGTACGCCTTTCCCGCTTTGTGCAGGGTGTCACACACGACTTCCCGATGAGCCTGCTGTACAAAAGCTTTCGCAATAAGCGCATCAAGGTCAATGGCAAAAAGGGTGCACCAGAGGACCGCCTGCATGCCGGTGATTTGATTGAGCTATACATCAACGATGAATTTTTTGTACCGGAGGGCACAAAGCCCGCTGCCAAGGCACCGGCAAGGCAGCCAAAGCAACCAAAGGTCACCGTCATCTACGAGGACGACAATATCGCTGTGCTGTATAAGCCCACGCACCTGCTGTGCCACAGTGACCGCACCGGCGACGCAAACCTTGTGGATGCGTTTACGCAATATCTGGCCGGCAAGGGTGAATATGACCCCAACGGTGAAAACCGATTTAAGCCAGGCATCTGCAACCGGTTAGACCGTGGTACCGAAGGACTTGTCATCGCCGCCAAGAGCTACGCCGCACTGCGCGATATGAACGAGATCATACGCACAGACCTGCTGAAAAAGGAGTACTACACCATTACAGTCGGCATCCCGCAGAGAGGACGCTTTACCGCATGGTGGGAGCATGACGAAAAGAACAACAAGGTAAGCATCCATGCGCACCAGTCGCAGGATGAACGCCGCAAGCAAATTATCACAGACGTAGATGTGCTGCGCACAGCCGGACCGTTTGCGCTGTGCAAAATCGGGCTGGTAACGGGGCGCACGCACCAGATCCGCGCACACCTGGCTTACCTGGGCAAGCCGGTTTTGGGCGACATCAAGTACGGCAACCGCAAAATGAACGAGCGCACCGCCACAAAGACGCAGGCACTGTGTGCTGTACGCATCAGTTTTTTGGAAATACCTGCCGAGAACACACTGCACTATCTATCCGGCAAAGTAATCAAGCTGAAGGACCCGCAAATCGTGCGGCAGTTTGACGCACTGGACAAAACCAAAGCAGACACACCCTTAAAGGAGCACTGAAACATGGAGCTGAATGCCTACTTCAAAAGCGTTTTGGAACAGGACACAGCCGCTATTGTAATATGCGACTTAAACCACACCATCATCTATATGAACCCTGCCGCTGCGAAAAGCCAAGCAAAGCACGGCGGTGCGGCACTGGTCGGACAAAACTTGATGAAATGCCACAGTCCACATGCTGAGGAAATGATCCGCAGGGTGGTTGCATGGTTTGCGGAGAGTGAAGACCATAACATCGTTTTTACCTACCACAACCAAAAGCACAACCGTGATGTCTATATGGTTGCCCTGCGGGACGATGACCGACGGCTGATTGGCTACTACGAAAAGCATGCGTACCGCACGCCGGAAGCAGCTGAGCCCTACCATTTTGAGGCAGACGCAAAGTACCTGTAATGCGATGCTTGCGCCCCCTGCCGTGCATGTAAAGACAGCACCTCACAACGGCTTAAGACAGACACAGCAGTAGTCTGGCCGATGTGAGGTGTTTTTTTACAGCTAAGCACATAAAAAGGGTGCTGATGCCCAAGCACCAACACCCGTAAACCGTTATTGTACGGCGGTCATATTTTTCAGTCAACAATAATGCTCTTGCCGCTCATCTCGGATGGGACAGGCAGACCAATGTAGGGCAGCATGGTGGGGGCAATGTCTGCCAGGCAGCCGCCCTCACGCAGCTTTACATCGCCGCAGCCGATTGCAACAAAAGGCACCACATTGGTGGTGTGCGCGGTAAAGGGCGTGCCGTCCGGGTTCATCATCTTTTCGGCGTTGCCATGGTCTGCTGTCAGGAATGCGCAGCCGCCGGCATTCAGTACAGCGGTGACAACCTGGTCCACAGCGGTGTCAACTGCCTCAACTGCCTTGACTGCTGCATCAAACACGCCGGTGTGACCGACCATATCGCAGTTTGCAAAGTTAAGGATGACAACATCGTACTTGCCGCTCTCGATGCGCTTGACGCACTCTGCCGCGACTTCAGGTGCGCTCATCTGCGGCTGCAGATCGTAGGTGGCAACCTTCGGGCTGGGGATGACACAGCGATCCTCGCCCTCGTACGGCGCCTCGACGCCGCCGTTGAAGAAGAACGTTACATGAGCGTACTTCTCGGTCTCGGCAATGCGCAGCTGCGTCTTACCGTTTGCGGACAGATACTGCCCCAGAACGTTGTTCAGCTCAACAGGAGGATATGCGACCTCACAGTTCGGCATGGTGGCATCGTACTCGGCCATGCAGACGTAATGGACCTGCTTACGGCCGCCGCGGCGCTCAAAACCCTTGAAGTCATCGTCGCAGAAGATACGGGTCATCTGACGTGCACGGTCGGGGCGGAAATTCATGAAGATGACCGTGTCGCCATCCTGCACACGGCCACCCTCACAGGTGACACAGGGCAGAACAAACTCGTCCGTCTTATCGTTTGCGTAAGAGGTCTCGATGGCCTCGTTTGCGTTTGCAGCGTGGTCACCCTCGCCGTAGACAAAGGCAGCATAAGCCTTTTCTTCACGATCCCAGTTGTTGTCACGGTCCATTGCGTAGTAACGACCGGATACACTTGCAATTTTACCGATGCCAAGCTCATCCAGCTTTGCCTGCAGGTCAGCCAGGAAGTCCTTGCCGGCGTGCGGGTCGGTGTCACGACCATCCGTGATGCAGTGCAGGTAAACTTCGGAGGCTCCCATATGCTTTGCCATTTCCAGCACGCCAAACCAGTGATCAGCATGGCTGTGCACGCCGCCTGTGCCCACCAGACCCATCAGGTGGATCGCTTTGCCGGCATCAATAGCAGAGCGCATATTTTTGACCAGGACAGGGTTTTTAAGCATCTCGCCGTCCTTGATGGACTTTGTGATCAGAGTAAGCTGCTGGTACACAATGCGGCCTGCACCCATATTGGTGTGACCGACCTCAGAGTTGCCCATCTGACCCTCGGGCAGGCCGACAGCCATGCCGGAGGCCTGAATAGTGGTCATGGGGTATTTTGCCATCAGTGCATCAAGATGCGGGGTGTTTGCAGCGACCACAGCGTTGCCGTAGGTCTCGTTCGGCACCCAGCCAAAACCGTCCATAATGCACAGCAGTACAGGTTTTTTGGACATAAATGTAACGCTCCTTTTTGATATCAAAATGCCTTTGCCGGCAAAAATGAGGGATAGAGACCGAATGTGCGCGACAGAGCGCACTTCCGCCGCTACCCCTCTACCGGCCTTTGTGCCTCGCCCACACAGGGCGCAAGGCTTATTGCAATTTATCAGCCGTTGGTAGCTGCGCTGACGATGACCGCAAAGTCGGCTGCCTTCAGGGATGCGCCGCCGATCAGACCGCCGTCAACATCCTTTTTGCTCAGCAGCTCCTCGCAGTTCTTGGCGTTCATGCTGCCGCCGTACTGCACGGTGGTAGCCTCGGCAACAGCTTCGCCGTAGACCTCGCCGATGACCTTGCGGATCTGTGCGCAGACTTCCTGTGCCTGGTCTGCAGTAGCCGTCTTGCCGGTGCCGATCGCCCAGATGGGCTCGTAAGCGATCACGACGTTGGCCATCTGTTCGGCAGTCACATCACGCAGGGCGATCTTGGTCTGCATACGCACCAGCTCCTCGGTAACGCCCTCCTCACGCTGCTGCAGGCTCTCGCCTACGCAGATGATGACCTTCAGACCTGCGTTCAAGGCAGCCAGAGCACGCTTATTGACGGTCTGGTCGGTCTCAGCAAAGTACTGGCGACGCTCAGAGTGACCTACGATGACGTACTCCACACCCAGATCCTTCAGCATGTCTGCGCTGATCTCGCCGGTAAAAGCACCAGACTTTTCAAAGTGGACATTCTCTGCTCCGACATGAATGTTGGTGCCTGCGGTCTTTGCAACAGCGGTGACCAGGTCCGTGTACGGGGTGCAGATGACGACCTCGCAGCCTGCATCCTTGACAGCAGGGATCAGCTCATCGACCAGCACAGCTGCCTCGGTAGCAGTCTTATTCATCTTCCAGTTGCCGGCAATAATTGCCTTGCGTTTTGCCTTATCCATTGTAGTTGCTCCTTTACCCTCAAATCATTTTCTATCATTTATCAAAACAAAAGGGGCGCAGCGGCGTAGCAGCCGCCGCACCCCCTTATGATGCCTTGATAATAACCCGATTATGCGTTCTGGATAACAGCGATGCCGGGCAGCTCCTTGCCCTCCAGGTACTCCAGAGATGCGCCGCCGCCGGTGGAGATGTGGGTCATCTTGTCGCCCAGACCCATCTGCTGCACAGCTGCTGCGCTGTCGCCGCCGCCGATGACGGTGGTAGCATCGCTCTCAGCCATAGCCTGTGCAACTGCCAGCGTACCGGCTGCCAGGGTGGGGTTCTCAAACACGCCCATAGGTCCGTTCCAGACAACTGTCTTGGATGCCTTGACAGCATCAGCAAACAGCTTCATGGTCTCGGGACCGATATCGCAGCCTTCCATGTCAGCCGGGATCTCGCTGATGGCCACAACGGTGGTGTCAACCGGTGCGTCGATGGGATCCGGGAAGTCCTTGATGCAGACAGCATCAACGGGCAGCAGCAGCTTGACGCCCTTTGCCTCAGCCTTTGCGATCATCTCTTTGCAGTAGTCAAGCTTGGAGTCATCGCACAGGCTCTTGCCGACCTCGTAGCCCTGTGCCTTGGCAAAGGTATAAGCCATGCCGCCGCCGATGATCAGCGTGTCGACCTTCTCCAGCAGGTTGGAGATGACGTTCAGCTTGTCAGCAACCTTAGCGCCGCCCAGGATTGCGGTAAAGGGACGGACGGGGTCGTTCACAGCGTTGCCAAGATATTTGATTTCCTTTTCCATCAGGTAGCCGACAGCGGTATCCTTGATGTAATCGGTGACGCCTGCGGTAGAGCAGTGCGCACGGTGGCAGCTGCCGAAAGCATCATCCACATATGCATCGGCCAGAGATGCCAGCTCCTGGGAGAACTCTGCGATGTTCTTGGTCTCCTCTTTGCGGAAGCGGGTGTTCTGCAGCAGGACGACATCGCCGTTGTTCATTGCGGCAACAGCAGCCTTTGCGTTTTCGCCGACAACGTTGTCATCGTCCGCAAATACAACAGTCTTGCCCAGCTTTGCGCCCAGAGCAGCAGCGACCGGTGCCAGGCTGAACTTTGCCTCGGGACCGTTCTTGGGCTTGCCCAGGTGGCTGCACAGGATGACCTTTGCTCCATCGTTGACCAGCTTCTGGATGGTAGGCAGAGCCGCATTGATGCGGTTCTCGTTGGTGATAACACCGTCCTTCATCGGGACATTGAAATCACAGCGGACAAGTACCTTCTTGCCGCAGTAGTTCTGATCGTCAATCGTCTTCTTACCTAAACCCATGGTAATAAACTCCTCTCAAAATTCATATCTACCTAGAGCTCACTCACTTCAGGGTATCCTACCCCGTATGGCTTTATTATAAACAAAATGTGTGTGCATTGCAAGAACTACCGATAGATAATTCTTTAACAAACATTCGGCACTGCTGCCCCGAAATGTGTCTATTTTGACAGTATGCCTCCTGCTGTCATACATCTGTCAGCCAAGTACATTGAAATACTATTCAACTTTGTTCACACTTCGTTCAAATTATATTCACTTTCTATTGACAATGCGCTTGTACACAGCTATAATCCTAGCCAACAGAGCTCTTTCACTCCAGACAGAAAGGAACGAATCATCATGAAAACATTGGAAAAAATCAGCGATTTTGTCGGCAAGTATATGGCCGTCATCGTTATCATCGTTGCGGCACTTGCCCTGTTTTTCCCGGGAGCATTCAGCGTGATAAAAACCAGCTATGTCAACACGCTGCTCGGTATCGTCATGTTCGGCATGGGTCTGACACTGAAGCCAAGCGACTTCAAGGTCGTATTCAGCCGCCCGAAGGATGTCATCATCGGGTGCATTGCGCAGTTTACACTGATGCCCTTCCTGGCATGGCTGTTGACTGTGGTATTCCGACTGCCCACCGAGCTGGCAGTCGGCGTCATTCTGGTCGGCACCTGCCCTGGCGGCACATCCTCGAATGTTATGACATACCTGTCCAAGGGCGACGTCGCGCTTTCCGTCGGCATGACGGCGGTATCCACTATCCTTGCCCCGGTGCTCACCCCGCTGCTCACGCTGCTGTACGCCGGTCAGCGTGTTGACGTCAACCCCGTCAGCATGTTCCTGTCCATTGTCAAGGTCGTTTTGGTACCCATCGCACTCGGCTTTATTGTCAACCACTTTTTCCAGACCTTTACGCAGAACGCCGTGCGTGTGCTGCCCCTGATTTCCACCACAGCAATCGTGCTTATCATCTGCGCTGTTGTGTCCGCAAACGCTGCAAAGATCATGACCTCCGGTGCGCTGATCCTTGTTGTGGTCATCCTGCACAATGTGCTGGGCTATCTGACCGGCTATGCGGTCGGCAAGGTTTTGCGCCTTGACTCCACCAAGTGCCGTGCCATCTCCATTGAGGTTGGCATGCAGAACTCCGGTCTGGCCACAAGCCTTGCAGCTGCACACTTTGCACAGTACCCGCTGGCAACTATCCCCGGTGCCGTGTTCTCGGTGTGGCACAATATTTCCGGCGCAGTCCTCGCAAACGTCTTTGCCCGTACTGCCGACAAAAAATAAACAGCCCATCCAGTAAAAAACACAGGCGCACCGTGCTGCTCCAAGCCACGGTGCGCCTGTTTGGTTTTAACAGTTAAATTCAGCAGTCAAGCAAGTATCTGCGGTATCTGCTGTGCAAGCAGCTGTGCAAGCTGTGCATGACCTTTGCGCGTCAGATGCATAAAATCAATACGGTTGAATTCGCACTCTGCCGCATCCAGAAAATGCACGTTGTTGCGCTGTGCGACGATGCGCAGCTGCTCAGCGACACCGCGGGACTTTTCCACACAGCCATCCCCCATAGCATCATCGTGGAAGCCGTCGCCGATGCGGGGCGGTGCAACGACCAGGATGTTAGGCTTCCTGCCGCCCCAGCACTCCACCGTTTTTGCCTTGAGCAGCAGCCGCTCCATACCAAGACCGATCAGCACGGCATTGGACGAAAAGCGCTCTTTGACATCGTTTGTGCCCAGCATAATCACAAGCAGATCAACGGCCTCATGGCTCATCAAAACAGGATAGAGCACGGACAGCGCATCCATCGACTCGTGGATCGGGTCACTGAAAACCGTTGTGCGCCCGGAGAGTCCCTCCTCTGTGACAAGATAACCCGCGCCGAGAGCCGTCTGCAGACGGCATGTCCAGCGCTCGTCCTCGTTAAAGCGATTGCCGCCGTCTGCGCAATCGCTCGGGTCTGCACAGTAGCCATGTGTATTGGAATCACCCAGACAGACGATGTGTTTTTTCATCTGTTTACCCTCTCTCCTTTGTTTTCTCAAGGAAGTAGTACACCGCACCCACCATGCCGGCATCGTTATGCAGCTGCGCGGCACGGATCTCAAGTCCCTCGGCAAAGGCGGGCATTACGGCCGCCCTTACTTTTTCGGCGATCGGGTCGATCATCAGCTCTTGTTGTGCGCTGACACCGCCGCCAATTAAAATCAGCTGCGGGTTGAAGATATGCACAAGCCCTGCAAGCCCCTGTGCGATCTCATTCGTCCAGGCGTCCAGCAGTGCAAGCACGTCCGGGTCGCCTGCCTGTGCAGCCGCAAAAATCGTCCGCCCGTCTTGCCATGCATCGTTTTTTGTCTGCGCATTGCGCACAAGTGCCGTAGTTGCCGCATACCGCTCCCAGCAGCCGACCGCACCGCAGGTACAGCGCACACCGTCACGCACATGCGTGCGGTAGTGTCCAAGCTCGCCGCCAAGACCACGTGCCCCCTCCAGCAGGCGTCCGCCGGTCAGGATGCCGCCGCCGACGCCGGTGCCGATCGTAACGCCGATAACATCCGTGCAGCCCTTTGCGCCGCCTGCCCATACCTCGCCAAGCGTCATGCAATTGGCGTCGTTTGCAACGGCGACCGGCAGACCAAAGGCATTTTCAAGCGTAGACTTTATTGCGCTGCCTGTCCAGCCGGGCAGGTTGCCGCATGTGCCGACGACCGTACCGCTGCGGCTGTCGATCTGCCCCGTGGCAGACACGCCGATGCCGGCAAGCTGTGCTGGCTTTATACCTTGCTGCGCAAGCAGATGTCCGGCAGCAAGCACGACCGTATCCATAATGGGGGTTTTGTAGCCGTCAAAGCTGACGCTTTCTTCGGTTTTTGCAAGGATGCCGCCGTGCTCATCGATTATGCCCAGCTTTACCGCCGTGCCGCCGATGTCAATTCCCAGATACTGTTTCATTCGGCATTTCACCTTACTTTTTCATAGCGTTGATTGCACCCGTAAAGCGTGCAGTAATCTCGGCCGGGCGTGTGATGGCGCCGCCTACGACAAGGGCAAATGCACCTGCCTCCAGCGCCTTTACCGCCTGCTCGGGGTAGTGGATATGCCCCTCGGCAATGATCTTTGCGGGGCACTGCCTGACAAGCTGTGCGATAAAGTCGTAGTCGATCTCATCGCAGCCCCTGGTCTGCGGGGTGTAGCCACGCATCGTTGTGCCGACAAAATCGGCGCCTGCCTGCGCACAGGCAATGCCGTTTTCGATGTTGTCGCAGTCTGCCATGACAAGCTGCTGCGGGTATTTTGCTTTGATGGCACGGATAAAATCTGCCGACGACGACCCATCCGGGCGCAGAGCTGCCGTGCCCTGTACGGCAAGGATATCCACCCCGCAGGCAACCAGCTCATCCACTTCCTTCATCGTAACGGTAATGTACATCGGCGTACCGGGGTAGTCTTTTTTGATGATGCCGATAATCGGCAAATCTACCGCCTGCTTGATCTGGGTGATATCACGTACGGTGTTTGCACGGATGCCCACTGCGCCGCTCATTGCGGCCGCCTTTGCCATAAGCGGCATGACGCCGCCCTCTTTGGTGTACAGCGGCTCTGTCTCCAGTGCCTGACAGCTGACGATCAAACCGCCCTTGATTTGGGCAAGCAGTGCCTGTTTTTCCATCATAAAACATCCTCCATCCTAATTTTTACGACTGCCTTGCGCACCTGTATGCAGCCCGGGCGCTCCACGCCCGGCTTGTGCAGCTCGCCGGGGAAGAACACAACAAAACGCCCCTCCCCCATGCTGCCGACAACAGCATCTTCGCTGTCCTGAAAGCCGATATCGCCTGCAAACGGCTTAACCTGTGCGCCGGCAGCTGTTGCGTAGCCCCAGCCCTCACTGCCTGTAATGTCCAGCTGCAGATCGGCATAAAGGCGGTGATACTCTGGGTAAGAGCCCTCGTCAGGGTGCAGCTGCGCATCCATCACATTGATAAAAACCGCTTCGCCGTCCACCTCTGTGCGCCCCAGCGGCAATGCATGCACGTCGTGCGCCGTCAGCCAATCGATTGCGGTGTCCAGGTTTTTGTGCAGACCACGGTACCGTCCCAGATGGTCCAGTGTGTCACAGATCATTGCGCTTCCTCCTGCAAAAACAGCGCCCGCCCTCCTGCTATCAGTTGCGGAGAGAGGGCGCCTATTCTAATTTAACTAACCGTTACAGCTTTGCGACGGCGGCCTCGATCATCGCCTGTGCCTGGGCGACAATGGGCTCGTCATCTGGGATCAGACCGGGCATCGGGTCACGCACACCGCCAAGCTCAAGCCCGTACATGCGGCGCAGGATTTCTTTTTGCACCGCATACAGGTTGCCGTGTGCCTCGCACATCTTGTAGATGATGCGGTCGGCATCGTACTGGATGGCACGTGCCTGTGCAATTTTGCCCTCATCGATCAGGTTGTGCATTGCGATGTACAGCTCGGGCATAACGGCATATGTGCCGCCGATGCCGCCGTCTGCGCCAATGACACGACCGGAGACAAACTGCTCGTCCGGGCCGTTGAACACAACAAAATTACCCTCACCGCGTGCGTCGATACCGGCATCCTTAAACATCTGGATGTCCTGTGTCGGCATCGAGCTGTTTTTGACTGCCACCACATTGGGGTTCTTCAGCATTTCCCGCAGCAGACTCATCGTCAGCCCGGTGCCTGCCAGCTGCGGGATATTGTAGATCACAAATTCGGTATTGGGTGCTGCCGCGGACATATCGTTCCAGTACTTTGCAATGGCGTACTCCGGCAGGTGGAAATAGATGGGCGGGATGGATGCGATGGCATCAACGCCGACGCTCTCGGCGTGCTTTGCAAGCTCAACGCTGTCGGCTGTGTTATTGCAGCCAACATGTGCAATTACGGTAATCTTGCCTTTTGCCTCGCTCATAACCGCTTCCAACAGCTTTTTGCGCTCATCAGGATGCTGATAAATGCACTCGCCCGAAGAGCCGCCGACGTATACGCCCTTGACACCCTTTGCAATCAGGTGGCGGGTCAGCGCTTTTGCGCCCTCGACCGAAATATTGCCCTGTGCGTCATAGCAGGCGTAAAAGGCTGGGATAACGCCCTGGTATTTTTTGATGTCCTTCATGATTCACCCTTCTTTACAGTTACAATTTATCATGTTATGGCGGTTTTAACCCTTAACAGCACCCATTGCGATGCCCTTGGTGAAGTACTTCTGGAAGATGAGGAAGATGATGATGATAGGCACTGCCGCAAGCGCTGCACCGGCCATGATCAGACCGAAGTCAGTGCTGTTTTCTGCCTGAAGCTTTGCAATGCCAAGCGAGATGGTCAGGTTGCTTGTGCTGGACAGCATGATCAACTGCATGAAGTAGTCGTTCCAGCTGTTGATGAATGTGAAAATCGCAAGTGCTCCGATGCCCGGCTTTACCATGGGCAAAACGATGCTGATAAACGTTTTTGCCTCGCTTGCACCGTCAATGCGGGCTGCCTCCAGCATTTCTGTCGGGATGCCCTCGCTGAACTGCTTCATCAAAAAGACGCCGAACGGCCAGCCGACAATCGGGAAGATGACTGCCCATATCGTATTGTACAGGTTCAGGGCGCTCATCTCACGCAGCAGCGGGATCAGGATGACCTGCTTTGGCAGTGCCATAGCGCACACGATCAGCGTGAACAGGAGCTTGCGACCCACAAAGCGCTTTTTTGCCAGCGCATAGCCTGCCATTGCAGCCGTAATGCAGGTAAGGATCATGGACATTACCGCCATGAACACCGTGTTGAGCATCCAGCGGATCGCCGCCGGGACGGTAGGCCCGACCGAGAAGTAGATGGGGTCGCCGTCTGCACTGAAGCTTGCGCTGAACGGGATCGCCAGCTGCCACAGCGGCGCACTTTTGCCGGAAAAAAGCTTCTGATAGTTGGTAAGCACCCACTCGCTTGGCCACCACTCAGGTGTGGTCGCATTGATGGAAGCGCCCGTCTTAAACGAGCCGGTGATGATCCAGTACAGCGGGAATGCAAACAGCACCGCAAGGATGCTGATGAGGATCAGCGTAAGGATCATGTAGGCGCTCATTTTCTTGAGCTTGCTCGGGTGGCGCTTCAGCTTTTTTTGCTTTTCTTTCATGGTACTGCACCTCCCTCAGTTATCCTGGTTGCCAAGCTTGAACTGGACCGCGGACAAAATTGCGATGATGATTGCCAGCACAACGCCCATGGCATTGCCATAGCCGTAGCGGTACAGCTTGAACGCTGTATAGTAAATGTAATACATAATGGTATCCGTGCTGTGGTTCGGTCCGCCGGAGGTCAACAGCTGGATCAGTGCAAAGCACTGGAAGGAGTTGATCGTCGTGATGACCAGGATGTACAGCGTGGTGGGCATGATTGCCGGCCACTTGATGCGCCAGAAGCACTGGAACGAGGTTGCGCCATCCACCTCTGCCGCCTCTACAATGGACTGATCCACATTGCCCAGTGCGGACACGTACAGCACAATGGGCTGACCCACCGATGTAGTAAGCAAAATCAGGATGATGCACGCCAGCGCATACTTGTCATCACCCAGCCAATTGATATTTTTTTCGATCAGACCGAGCGACTTGCCCAGGTAATTGAAGATGCCGTAGTAGTTATTGTACATCCACTTCCACACGACAGTGACTGCAACCGAGCCCGTGACCACCGGCAGGTAGAACACGCACCGGAAAAGGCTTGTCGCCCACTCCGGCAGATCCACGATCGCAGAGGAGACCCACAGCGAGAATGCGCAGGTGACCGGCACGGAGACAACTACGATGACAATGGTATTGCGCAGAGCTCCCAGAAAGATCGGATCGGTAAACAGCTCTTTGTAGTTTGCAAGCCCCACAAAGATGTCCGCACGGTTCATTGTCGAGTCAAAAAAGCTTGTCACCACACACAGCACCATGGGGTAGATGACAAATCCAAGGAAAAAAATCAGACTTGGCAGCAAAAAGCAGTAGGAAGCAAAGGTTTCCCGCCGTACCAGTGCGCTGCTGCGCCGTGGCTCCTTGAGAGCAGCCGTTTTGGCAGCCATGGAAATCACCAGACCTTTCAGAGAATTTCGGCTTTTTTGCAAAAAATGCCCCTCCCTCGTCGGGATCGCTCGAGGAAGGGGCACGGTCAGACAAAATAAATCAAATCAGAGCAATCATGCCTCGGCAGATGCGGCTGCATTCGCATTGGTGCAGAACGTTGCAACAGAGGTTGCCACATCCTCACCGGCGCCTACACGCTGCAGCATATTCCACCACTCGGTACGTGCGGTCGCCCAGCCCGGGGTGATCTGGTAGTAGTCGCCCAGATAGTTCATGAACTTGCTGTACTCGCTCATGATCTCGTTGCCGGCGTAGATGTCGCCCACGCTGGAGCGTACCGGGAAGTAGGTAGATGCCAGTACGCTTGCACCGACCTGGTCCGGGTCAGCTGCGATGAAGCTGATAAAGGTCTTTGCAGCCTCGATTTTTGCCTCGTCGCCGTTGTCAAAGATGCCAAAGCCCCAGATACCGCCGCACAGCTTCGGGTCGCCACTCTCGGTGGGGAACGCCATCGGCATGATCTCGTCGCCGTCATTGGTCAGGCCTGCGTCGTTGTTGTCTGTATTCAGCTGCTGAGCGATGTTCCAGCAGAAGGCCATCTGCAGCGTGCCGTTGCGGAACAGCGTGATCTCATCGCCGCCCACGATGCCAGCGTCAAAGTTGATGCCGTCGGCGTCATACAGCGCCTGGATCGCCTTGATGTTCTCCTCCGAGTCGGCAGTGTACTTGGTGTGTGCATCGTCGGTGAAGGTGCCGCCGTACATATTGTTGATGATGGCACGGGTGCCCTGGTCGCCGCCCTGACCGCCGCAGTAGACGGCAGCCACGTTCTCGTAGCCGGCCTTGTACAGTGCGTCAACGGTTGCAAGGAAATCTTCGGTGCTCCAGGTATGGGTATCGGTGTCGATGTACTGCTCTGCGCCAACCTCTTTGACCTTTGTCATGTTGACTGCCATACAGTGCGCGGTCATGCACAGGGGGTACTCGTAGTAGTCGCCGCTGGTGTTTTTACATGCAGACTCGACCGAGGCGTAGATGTCACTTTTTGCTGCGTCATCCCACAAATCGTTCAGCGGAGCCATAACACCCTTTGCGCCCCAGTTTGCCACCAGACGCTCGGGGCCTTCCATGATCAGGTCGGGTGCGCTGCCGCCCTCAATGGCGGTGTTGACCTGGTCGTCACCGTTGGTATAGTCGAGATATTCAACCGAGACTGTGATGTCAGGGTATTTTGCATTGAAGCTTGCGATCAGCTCCTGTACGGTCTCATCCTTGCCCCAGCCGCCGATGGGGTATGTCCACAGCTTGATGTTGGCGGCTGCCGAGCCTGAGGCAGTGCTCTCGGCGGTGCTGGCTGCCGTAGAGGATGCAGCAGTGCTGCTGGAAGAAGAACCGCCGCAGGCTGCCAGAGCGCTTGCTGCGCTGACAACACAGGCAGCCTTCAAAAAGGAGCGACGAGTGATAAAGTTTTTCATAAGAACTTCTCCTTCACAATTAAAATCAGGTTTGCGGCTATCGTGTCACAGCCGTTCTGTTGGCTCAATTATAGAAAAACTTTTTCATTTTGTCTACTGGACAGTTTACCAATTTGAAAATTTGTTTCTTGTATATTTTATACAATTTTTCGACAAATGTAGCTTTTTAACATCTTTTCATCACAATTGTAGCAATTTTGTAATCATTTTGCACCACAGTTTTTTCAGGTGCGAAAATCCATTTCGTTTCAGCGCTCGATCTGTTTTGAAAAGCATTTTCATAATTTTCAATCATTTTTTGGCAAGCCTGCACAGAAACACCTTTGAAAATGTAGTAATTTCCCCCTCTTGAAAAGCGCCCAGCTTTCTTTTATACTTTTTTACAGAAATAAAAAAGCACCCGGTTGACGGTGCTGTTATTGGGGATGAGGGTATGACGACTAACTTTTGGGAGCTGCTGCAGCAGCGGCAAAATGATCTGACCAAGTCCGGACGTGCTGTGGCAGAGTACCTTGTGCAGCACGCCGACGAGGCACAGTATCTTTCCATTTCCTCCCTTGCAAAAAAATGCAATGTGGCGGAGGCCACCGTGTTCCGTTTTTGCCGTGCGCTCGGCTTTGACGGCTACCACGAGATGCGCATTGCGCTTGCGCAGGCAAACGCCACGGGCATGCCCGTAAACCAGCGCACGCCCGAGCCCGGTGCCGATACCTCCACCCTGTGCGAGCATGCGTCGGCTTTATTTCTGACAGCAATAAACGGCACGCAAAGCGCCTTGTCGCCGCAGGCGATCGAGCGTGCTGCGGCACTTTTGCACAGCGCGCGGCAGGTGTTTTGCTTCGGTCAGGGCGGCAGCATGCTGCTTGCCAACGATATCTGTGCCCGCTTTGCCGGTCTGTCGGCAAAGTTTCGCACGGCGGGCGACAGCCACTTCCAGCTGATGACCGCCAGCCTGATGACTACGCAGGATGTGGTACTGTTTGTGTCATACTCCGGCGCCACACGTGACATGCTGGAGACCTTAAAGGCGGCAAAGCTTGCCGGTGCAAAGGTCATCCTGCTGACGCACTACGAAGACTCGCCCGGTGCAAAGCTGGCAGACGTCGTTTTGCTGTGTGGTGCGCAGGAGAGCCCGTTGGACTCCGGCAGCATCCCCATCAAGGTTGCCGTGCTTTACGTTGCCGAGGTGCTTTTGCTGCGCTTTATGCTGGACGACCCGCAAAACACCACCTCTGCGCAGGACCGCACCAGCGAGGCACTTGCCGTCAAGATGCTTTGATCTCATATTATTTCTAATCTAAACAAAAAACGGACGCTCAAGCTTCAAGCCTTGCGTCCGTTTTATTCTTACTTTAACTTTTCAAGGATTTCGTCAGCTGTAACACCCTGCGCAAGCAGCTTTTTCAGCATTGTTTCCGCCTCGGTTCTTTTTTCGGCTTCGGCAGCCTTCAGGGCTTCGGCAGCCCTTTTCTTTTCTGCCTTTTCGATCTCCTTCAAAATAACCTTTACCGATGCTTTTTTCTCTTTGATCTGCGCCTGCAGCTCTTCTGCGCTCGCAGTCAACTCAGCGATTTCTGCCTTGACCGTATCCATCTGCTGCTGTTTTTCAGCGATCAGCACCTCAAAATCTGTGCCTGCCTTAAACCCTTTTACCTTATTTTTGCTTCCCTTTGGACGAGACATAAACGCACCTCCCAAAATATTTATGCAACGTGTTGTTTGCAGCTTGAGTATATCATGAGGCACACAAAAGCTCAAGATAAATATATTACTTATACGCCATATTTTCATCCTTTGCAGGCAAAAATACGACATAAAAACCGCGCTTCGGTCCTGCTTGCTTTGCAGATCCGAAACGCGGCGCACAGTTAATTTTATTCTAGCACGATCACAGGTGGTTGTATGCGTTATAAGCAGCGCAAACCGCATTGGTATTTTTAATCAGGATGTACATTGCATACCAGCCCGCTGCCAGGAAAACCGCAAGGAAGACGATACCTGTGCAGGCAAGATAGCCGAGATAACCGATAGCTGCCCACAGCAGGACGGTCGTGCCGTTTTCGGCAAATTTCAGACCGTAGCGGGGTGCATTTTGTGCAAGGCGATTGCCCAGCTTGTACTCCCAGTACAGGCCGTAAATGCCGCAGGTGACCAGATTGAGGAGAATGTATTTTACCAGACCGCCAGTCTCGTCGCCGTCACCAGCGCAGGCAACATTGACATCGTGCGCCATTTTATACACAAAGTACCAGCCATAGATGCCGCAGGTGATCAGGCTGAGCAAAATGTATGCAGGCAGGCTGCGGTTATCCGTCAGGCGCTCGCCATACACCGGCTGACCGTTATTATTGAATGTGTTGCCCACATCTTTGATTGCATCGTCAATGCCCTTTTCGGCACTTTTGAATGCATCGTCTACTCCGTTTTTGATCTGACTGCCTGTCGAGACGCTTGCACCGCAGGACGGGCAGAACTTTGAGTTGTCGGGGACGACCTTACCGCATTTGGAACAGTACATAAAACCTCCATCATTTTGCAAGCTGTGAAATAAAACGTGCGGGCAGACTATTTTGAGGTGCAAACACCACAATATCGCCGCTGCCTGCCCACATCCTATAACCGTATACCGCAATAAAAGCGACTGCCGCCGCTGCAAGCAAACCCCTGTAAAGTCGCCGCGGCAGCACAGCACGCAAAAGATACACTGCCAACACGACCGGGGGCAACCAGTACAGCGGATGGTACGCAAACGCACCGGCAAAGTCCAGGTGCAGCACACACAGCCATGCCCGCGTCATGCCGCAGCCTGCGCACGATATGCCCGTCCACAGCTTGATCGGACAGCCAAGCAGCAAGTAATATACCGCCAGCAGTGCCGCACCAAATGTCAACAGGCACACTTGCTTTATCCGTTTGCTGCCGCGCATGTACCACACACTCCGCTCTTTTTTTACCGTGTGTCACGATTGATAAGACGTTTTTAGTTTACTATGTTTTTACAGCATCGTCAAGGCTCAGCGTCTGCTTTTTCCATTTTATCACAGTTGGTCTGCCTTACGCAAAAGGCTCTTTCCAGTCGTGGACAAACGCCTGCTGCTGTGCGGTGCGCACCTTTTTGCGAATCAAACAGTGCATGCGCATGCCGCTCCGGCGCTCGAAGCGCTCGAGTGTGAGGTCTGCCCCGGCGCAAAGGCGCTCCAGCTCCCAGCGTCCGTAGCAGTGCACATCACCCTTGCCCAACAGGTGCATCACCGGCAGTTCGACATGGTTAACAAGAAAGCGGATGGGCCACAGCGGGCTCATATCACGGATCAGCAGCCTGCCGCCCGGGCGCAGCACCCGTGCACAGCTGGCAAAAAACAGCTCCGGGTTCGGGTAATGGTGGAAGCTCTGGCTGCACACAATCACATCAAAACTGCCCGGCGCAAAGGGCAGCTGCTCGCAGTCGCCGCAGACAAAACGAGCCCCCGGTATCGCCTTGCTTTGTGCCACCGCAACCATGCGCGGCGACAGGTCGATGCCGGTATAATTTGCCTGCGGGTGATCCGCTGCCAGCAGTGCGAGCACCGCACCCGTGCCGCTGCCTGCGTCCAGCACATCGTTAAACGGCTCACGCTCCAGCTCCTGCACGATGTCGGGGTAGTCCTCGCGGCACATATTGTATACACTGGGGTCATCGTTATCAAATTGTGCCGCCGCCTGCTCAAACTCCTGCAGGGTAAGCGCCTTGAGCTGCTGTGCATTTTTTGCCATGGCGACCTCCTTGGTTTGTTAAATATAACTTCACTCTCATCTTAACACGCCACCCATGCAAAGTCAACTTGTGCATCCTGCACAAGACCCAGAAACACCAATAAAAAAGCCGGTGACATCGAATCGCCCAGGCATCATAGTGGCGTTTTGATGTTGTCCAAAATTTGCCACAGTATAGGACTGCCCATCTGTTTCACTTCGTCCGACAGCCCCTAAAGGATCCCTTGGCAAAACCGCAAGGTTTGCATTGGACAAGCTCTTTTCACCGCCTATCGGCGACAGCCACCCTGCACAAAAGCATGGATACAAGGGCGGCGTGTGTTTGTGATTGTGTCAAAGAGTGTTAATTTTTTGCTACAAGGGTTGCAAATCCTACAAGATTGGTATAGTATACTGTCGAGAGAGTTATCCTACTGCTGCACTCGGAATTGTCCGATGACAGCGCAGCCATTTTGGAGGTGTTTATTTTATGTCGAGTGCGTTGCTCGAAGTCAAAGACCTGCAGGTCACCGTCGGCGAGGAGAATAAAGTCCTGCTGGACGGGCTTGACCTTACTGTAAACCCCGGCGAGATCCATGTGCTGATGGGGCACAACGGTGCCGGCAAATCAACCCTGATGAGCGCCTTGATGGGTGACCCGCGCTACACAGTTACCCGTGGACAGATCATCTTCCGCGGGCAGGATGTGACGCACGAAAGCGCCGATGTGCGTGCCCGTGCCGGCATGTTCCTCTCGTTCCAGACGCCGGAGGAGATCCCAGGCATCACGCTGGAAAACTTTTTGCGCACAGCACAAAATGCCATCACCGGCAAGCCAGTCAAGGTTTTTGCCTTCCGCAAGGAGCTTGCGCAGCAGATGGAAGCACTTGGCATGGACCCCGCCTACGCCGACCGCTACCTGAACGTCGGCTTTTCGGGCGGCGAAAAGAAAAAGAGCGAGATCCTGCAGCTGCTGATGCTCAAGCCAAAGCTCGCACTGCTGGACGAGACCGACTCCGGTTTGGATGTGGACGCCGTTAAAACTGTGGCAAGCGGCGTGCGTGCGTACCACAACGACGAGAATGCGCTGATCATCATCACACACAACGCCAAGATCCTGGAGGGACTGCACGTGGACTATGTGCATGTGCTGGACGACCACCGCATCGTGCGCACCGGTGACGGCAGCCTTGTCGGCGAGATCATCGAGGAGGGCTTCCGGGCGCTGAAGGAGGACGAAGCGAAATGAGAGCCTTTGAAACGGAAAAAACCGATGTGGCAGAAGTGGACCGCAGCATCTATGATGTAAAGGATAAACCCAACGCCGCCTTTGAGGTGAACAGCGGTCTGACCGTCGACATCGTCGAAAAGATCTCGGCAGAAAAGCACGACCCCGACTGGATGCGTGCGTTCCGCCTGAAGGCTTTGGAGATCTACAATGCCATGCCGGTGCAGGACTGGGGTCCCTCCATCGAAGGCCTTGACATGAGCAACATCGTGACCTATGTGCGACCCAACACCGAAATGCGCGGCAAGTGGAGCGAGGTGCCCGATGACATCAAAAACACCTTTGAGCGTCTGGGCATCCCGCAGGCAGAGCGTGCCTCGCTGGCAGGCGTGGGTGCGCAGTACGACTCGGAGGTCGTGTACCACAATGTCAAATCCGAGGTAGCAGCACAGGGCGTTGTCTACACCGACTTTGAAAGCGCTTTGAACGGCCCGTATGCCGACATGGTGCGCAGCCACTTTATGAAGCTTGTGCCGCCTACCGACCACAAGTTTGCCGCCCTGCACGGCGCTGTGTGGAGCGGCGGCTCGTTTGTCTATGTGCCCGCCGGCGTGCACGTGGATATCCCTCTGCAATCGTACTTCCGCCTGAACGCCGCCGGTGCAGGACAGTTTGAGCACACCCTGATCATTGTGGACAAGGGCGCCTACCTGCACTTTATCGAGGGTTGCTCTGCACCCAAGTACAACGTAGCAAACCTGCACGCCGGCTGCGTAGAGATTTTTGTTGGCGAGGGCGCACGTGTGCGCTACTCGACCATCGAAAACTGGTCCAAAAACATGTACAATCTGAACACCAAGCGTGCAAAGGTGGAAAAGGGCGGCACAATCGAGTGGGTGTCCGGCTCATTCGGCTCGCACACCTCGTGCCTGTACCCCATGAGCATCCTTGCCGGCGAGGGCGCACGCATGGAGTTTACCGGCATCACCTTTGCAGGTGCCGGGCAGGACCTGGACACCGGTGCCAAGGTGGTGCATGCCGCACCCAATACAAGCTCGCATATCTCCACCAAGTCCATCGCACGGGACGGCGGCGTGTCCAACTTCCGCAGTGCTGTCACCGTGCTGCCCAACGCCAAAAACAGCCGCAGTGCCGTCAGCTGCGAGAGCCTGATGCTCGACAGCCGCTCACGGTCGGACACCATCCCCGAGATGGACATCCGGTGCGACGCCGTGGATATCGGGCACGAGGCAAAAATCGGACGCATCAGCGAAGAGGCCGTATTTTACCTGATGAGCCGCGGCCTGAGTGAAGAGGACGCCCGTGCACTGATTGTGGGCGGTTTTGCCGAGCCCATTGCAAAAGAGCTGCCCGTGGAGTATGCGGTTGAGATGAACAACCTGATCCACCTGGAAATGAAAGGCAGCATTGGCTGAGAGGAGGGTCAACCATGAATGAGACTGATTTGAACCGTCTGCCGGTACCCACCTGGAACCAGTGCGGCGTAAATTCTGCACCAAGGGCAGCAGCCCTGCCAGAGGTGCCGCAGGGCGGTTTTAGCGTGCCGCAGTGCACCGCACCGGACACCCTGCCGGAGGGGACGCAACAGGGCGTTATGCATGCCTTCCGCGTGCACAGTGGGCTGGGCGAGCAGGCGGATGCTTACATTTTGCAGCACGCAAACGTACGCCATGCCTATACGACCCTTGCCGGGGCAGATGCTGCGCAGCCCCTTATGCTGGAAACCGTGCTGGACGATGCACACCCGCACGCAGTAAGCGTCCTTGCGCTGTACGCCGCCCAAAACAGCAGCGTGACGCTTGTGCAGACCGTGCGCGGCGACGCTGAGGACGGCATTGCCGCAAGCCTGACGCAGATCCATGCGTGTGAAAATGCGCATGTCCGGCTGGTACAGGTACAGCTGCTGGGCAGCCATGCACGCCGCTGGAACGCCGTGGCTGTCGAGCAGGAAAAGGGCGCCCGTGTCGAGCAGGTACGTATTGAGCTCGGCGGCAGCCTTTCAGTCTGCGGCACACGTGCTCTGCTGGGCGAAAACAAGTGCGAGTATGACCTTGACGCCGTGTACTTCGGTGCGGATGATGCAGTGCTGGACTACAACGATGTCTCTGTGCATACCGGCAGGGACACCCTGTGCGAGATGCACACGGCCGGTGTACTGACCGGACATGCCAACAAGATCCTGCGCGGCACCATCGACTTCCGTCCGGGCGCAAAGCGAGGCGTAGGACACGAGAGCGAGGACGTGCTGCTGTTCAGCCCAAACGCACGCAATCGCACCGCACCGCTGATTTTGTGCGGCGAGGAGGAGGTCGAGGGGCAGCATGCCGCTTCCATCGGGCGTCTGGATGAGGAAAAGCTCTACTACTTGCGCTCGCGCGGGTTGACACAGGCCGCCGCACGCCGCCTGATGGTTGATGCCCGCTTTGCACCCGCAATCGAAAAGATCCCGACCGAGACCCTGCGTGAGCAGGTGCGCCTGGAGGCTGCAAGGAGGCTGGATGCATATGCTGACTAATCAAAACCCGTGGCTTGCGGACTTCCCTATCCTTGCAGCGGACGAAAACGGAAACCGCCTTGTCTACCTGGACAGCGCCGCAACCACACAACACCCCACGCAGGTGCTGCAAGCCGTAACCAATTACTACCAAAACGACAACGCCAACCCGCACAGGGGCGTCTATGAGCTTGCGATGCGCGCCACCGATGCGCACGAGGGCGCACGCCGCCGTGTGGCACAATTCTTCCATGTGCAGGATGACGAGATCGTTTTTACGCAAAATACCACCGAGTCGCTGAACCTTGTGGCGTACAGCTACGGCATGCACTTTTTGCATGCAGACGACGAAATTGTCATCTCGGTCGCAGAGCACCACTCTAACCTTGTGCCGTGGCAGCGTGTTGCGCAGGCAACCGGCGCAAAGCTGGTTTACATGTACCCCGCTGCGGACGGAGCCCTGACAGCCGCAGAGCTGGACCGGAAGATCACAGCCAGGACAAAGCTCGTCGCTGTGGGCATGGTGTCGAACGTACTGGGTCTGCGTGCGCCTGTTGAAGACATCGTGGCACGTGCCCATGCCGTAGGCGCCGTAGTCGTTCTCGATTGCGCACAGAGCGCACCGCATATGCCGCTGGACCTAAAAAAGCTGGATGTCGACTTTGCCGCATGCTCCGCCCACAAGCTGTACGCCCCCATGGGCATGGGTGCCCTGTACGCCAGGGCAGAGCTTTTGGACCGCATGCCGCCGTTCCTTTCGGGCGGGGACATGATCGGACAGGTACACGAGCAAACCGCCACGTGGGCCGAGGGACCCCGCAAGTTTGAGGCAGGCACCCGCAATGTGGGCGGCGAGGTCGGCTTTGCCGCCGCACTGGATTACATCGAGCACATCGGATGGGACACCATGATGCAGCACGAGCACGACCTGCTTGACCGGATGCTGAAGGGAATGGCGGATATGCCATGGCTGACCGTATATGGCGAAATGAGTGCCGACAAGCGCTACGGCGTTGTGTCGTTCAACATCAACGATGTGCACCCGCACGACGTGGCCACCATCCTGGACGCAGGCGGTGTAGCAGTGCGTGCAGGACACCACTGTGCACAGCCGCTGATGGAGCACCTTGGCATCGGGTCATGCTGCCGTGCAAGCGTAGGCATCTACAACACACCACAGGATGTGGACGCCCTGCTGGATAACCTTGAAAACGTGAGAAAGGTGATGGACTTATGAACCTGAACGAACTTTATACACAGGTGATCACCGAGAACAGCCGCAGCAAGGCAAACCGCCATCCCGTCGAGGGAGCGACGCACAGCCTTGAGGGGGTAAACCCCAGCTGCGGCGATGACATCACCCTGCAGCTGCGTGTTGCCGACGGCACGATTGCAGACGCCGGCTTTATCGGCAGTGGCTGCGCCATCTCGCAGGCCTCTGCCTCGCTGATGATCGACCTTGTCAAAGGGCGCACTGTAACCGATGCACGCCGGCTGATCGGGCTGTACTTTGATATGATCAAGGGCAAGATCACCCCCGAGCAGCTGGAAGACCTGGAGGATGTCGCCGCATTGCAGGGCATAGCCCACGTACCTGCACGTGTAAAGTGCGCCGTGCTTGCATGGCACACACTGGAGGAAGCGCTGGACGGCGAGGGCAAAACGACCGCAAAGCCGTAATCGCAAGCAAAAGAGGACGCCGACATACCGTCAGCGTCCTCTTTTGCTTACATAAAACCGTACCGTAAACCGCACCGCACCGTAAAAATGCGCATAAAACACAAAAACCCGCCTGGCAGCGGGCTTTTGTGTATAGAGGGGTGGGAAAGTATATAAAGTGGTGAATCTCAAATTGGTACAGCCCCGATGCCGTTTGCGGCGGGCTTTGCGTCCTTGCATATCGTATTATAGCCTTTTTTGTTTTCTTGTCAAACATAATTTTTTCGATTTACTTTACAATTAGGCTTTACTTTTTGTGTAAAACTTTATATAATTAACAAGGCTCGCAAAAAAATTCATTTTTTAGATTATTTGTGCGTTTGATACAACATTAAACTTTACTTTCAAAAAATTTTATACAATTCAACATATTCAAAAGGAGTGCTCCCCATGGACGATCTCGACCGCAAGATCCTTTCGCTGCTTGCCAAAAACGCCCGTATGCCGGTAAAAGAAATCGCCGAACAGGTCGCATTGACAAGCCCCGCTGTGTCCAGCCGCATCCACAAGCTGGAGTCGGACGGCATCATCGGCGGCTATACCGTCACGCTGAACCGCCCTGCCGGGCAGATGTATGTGGATGCCCTGATCAGCCTTTCGGTCGCACCGTCACAGCATGATGCCTTTTTGGAGCTTTTGCAGAGCAGCAAAGAGGTACTGCAGTGCTACCATGTCACCGGCGCATACACCTTTCTGGTAAAGGTCAGCTGCGGCAGCATGCCCCAGCTTGAGCACCTGATCCTGCAATTCCAGAAGCTGGGCACCACCAGCACACAGATCATCCTTTCAACTCCGGTCAACCACGGCGATATGGATGCACTGATGCTTTAATATTTTGCGGGAGATGCATACGATTTATGAAGGCAACCATCGTGATTCCCAATATCAACGGCAAAGGTTGGCTGAAGGATTCGATCGAGTCGGTCTATGCCCAGACAGAGCAGGATTTTGAGCTGATCGTTGTGGACAACGGCTCAACGGACGAAAGCCTTGCGCAGGCACGCAGCTATTGCAGCCGCCCCAATTTTACGCTGATCGAAAACAAACGCAACACCGGCTTTTCGCACGCCGTCAACCAGGGCATAGCGCTGGCAAAAAGCGAATTTGTCGTCCTGTTCAACAACGATGCCTTTGCCGAGCCGCAGTGGCTGGCCGAGCTGATACGCACGGCAGAGAGCGACCCTAAAATTTTTGCAGTGCAAAGCCTGATGATCCGTCACTTTGACCGTGAGCTTGCAGACGATGCCGGCGATTATGTCACCTGGATGGGCTTTGCCTGCAAGACCGGTGACGGACGCAGAGCAAACCGCTACACAGAGCAAAAGCGCATTTTTTCCGCCTGCGGCGGCGCCTCGCTTTACCGTAAAAGCATCCTGGACGAGATCGGCACCTTTGACGAAAACTTTTTTGCCTACTTTGAGGACGTCGACCTGAGCTGGCGCGCCAACAACGCCGGCTACAAAAACGTGCTTTGCCCCACCGCAAAATGCTACCATATCTGCGGTGCAAGCACCGGCGCTGTGCGGTACAACGCATTCAAAAGCAAACAGAGCGGACGCAACAGCATCCTTCTGCCGCTGAAAAACGAGCCGCTTTTGATGCTCATTCTCAACTTGCTCCCCCTAGCTGCGGGTTACCTGCTCAAGTGCTATAAGTTCCACAAGCAGGGCTTTGGCGATGCCTGGGACGAGGGTATGCACGAAGCCTTTGCCCTGCTCAAGGACGGCAGGCTCGGCAAGCGTCCCTTCCGTATGCGTGACCTGCCAAACTATATCCTAATGGAGCTGTGGATGATCTGGAACATGTTCCCCTACCTGTGGTATCGGTTGGTGGTAGTAAGGTTCAACTTAAAATAATATGCCGACAACATAAAAGCGCCCGCCGTAGGGAGTAATTACGGCGGGCGTTCTCTTTATATTTGGAGGATCAGGCCGCCGTGCCTGCGGCAGTCGAATCCGTGCTGTCTTGGGGTGCTTCTTCGGTGCTGTCTGCACCCTGTGTATCGGCATCTGCCGCTTCGCTCACGGCGCTGTCTGCGACCGAGCCCGACGGCTCCTCGCCTGTCGCGGCGAGGATTGCATCCTGCAGCTCGTCTTCCTCCATCATCACAGGCTCACTGTCCGCCTGCGAGGATGTGTCTGCTTCGGGCTTTGTCTCGCTCTCTGTCAGCCCCACAAGGTACCAGCTGCCACTCTGACGCTCAAACAAATAGTCCATATACTTTGTCGGTGTGTCTATCGTCTGGCTGATGATGCTGTCGTCCGTGCTGGCAATGGGGATATAACCCACCGTCACATGCAGCTGACCGTTCTTTTTGAACAGCTTGGTCACCGTGGCACGGTAGTAGCCCACGCTGCCCGTAACAGGGATCTTGTACCGCTGGGTCGTGTCGTCGTACTCGATGATCATATCGTCCATCTCAAAGCTGCGGTGCACCAGCTTAAAGCTCGACCCAAGCAGCTTTGCAAGGTAGGCATCCACATCCACCGACGGCAAAAGCAGCTGTCCGGTCTCATCGTCGGTATCGTAATTATCAAGGCCGCCCTGCGTCTCCTGGATGCTGTACACACAGCCCCAGACAGCTGCCTCACGAAGTGTCAGCTCGTCTATGTTCTGGATGCCGTCAAACGGCATCGGGTCAAACAAAACCAGACCCTCCAGCTTATCCTCGTATTCCTGCCGCTGCTGCGTATCATCAAACAGCGCCTGAACGCCCTTTATGGCAGCACCCACGACTGTAGCGATGCCAATCAAAACCAGAACAGCAACCAGCAGTCCCAACGCCTGCCGCATACGGCGGCGCTGTTTGCGGGCATGCTCCTCCGGCGTAATATATGTTTTCATAGGTTGTGTGTCTCCAATATCTTAATTGCCGTATCCAGTATACCACACCGGCACTGCTTATGCAAAACCCCGGGCGTGGTTTTTTTGTGAAAGTATGCGCTTACTCCCAGCTTTTCCAGACATCAGGCTGGTACCCCACCGTTGCCGTACGCCCGTTGCGCACAATCGGGGTGCGCAGCAGCTGCTGGTTTTCAAACAGCTTGTCCTCCTGCTGCCAGTCCACAAGCGCCTGCAGCAAGGCAAGGGTCTGCTTGTCCTTTGCTGCGGTGTCAAGCATCTGCTGCCAGCCGCCCAATGCGCGTGCAACGTTGTCAAACTCGCCGCGGCTCATACCCTTTTCCTTTAGGTCGATCATCTGAAATTTAACGCCGCGCTCCTTAAAAAACCGCTGCGCTTTTTTTGTATCAAAGCACTTTGACGTGCCGAAAATTTGGATATTCATCGTCCAGGCTCCCTTCAAAAAAAACATCGCACAAAAGCTGACGTTTTTATTGTACCACACCACCGTTCGTAAAGCTACCCGAACAGCAGCGCAAAAGTTCGCCTGCAGTCTCCCCACACGGTGTTTTTTGTGTTATACTGTATCCTGTAAAATAATGCAATGGAGGATCGTACGCTATGCGCTTACTGGTCGTTGACGGCAACAGCATTGCCAACCGCGCCTTTTTCGGCATCAAGCTGCTGACCACCAAAGACGGTCGTTATACAAACGCCATCTATGGCTTTTTGAATATTCTGCTCTCGCTGCTGCGGGATTATCAGCCCGACGAGGTCGCAGTCGCCTTTGACCTGCGTGCCCCTACGTTCCGGCACAAAATGTACGATGGCTACAAGGCAAACCGTCACGGCATGCCTGATGAGCTTGCACAGCAGATGCCTGTGCTCAAGCAGCTGCTGACAGACCTGGGCTACCGCATCGTCACAGCCGAGGGATGGGAGGCGGACGATATCCTTGGCACGCTGTCCGCCGCCTGCGCCGCACGCCGGGACGACTGCTACCTCGCCACAGGTGACCGCGACAGCTTGCAGCTGGTCAGCGAGAGCACCACGGTGCTGCTTGCGTCCACCGTTATGGGGCGCAGCCAGACCGTAGTAATGGATGTGGACGCCATCCACGAAAAATACGGCATCCAGCCACGCCAGCTGATTGAGGTAAAAAGCCTGATGGGCGACACCTCCGACAACATCCCCGGCGTAAAGGGCATTGGCGAAAAGACTGCACTTGCGCTGGTGCAGCGGTTCGGCTCGCTGGAAGGCGTATATGCAAACATCGATGACCCGACCATCAAACCCAAGCAGCGTGAGCATCTGCTGGCGGACAGAGACATGGCACAGCTCAGCCACGCCCTGGGCACTATACGCACCGATGCGCCCATCGATACCGCCGAGGGTACATACAAGGTGACCAGCGGCGACAAGCCCGCCGCCGTGCGTCTGCTGCAGGAGCTGGAGATCCACTCACTGATCCCGCGCTTTGGTCTGGACGGTGTCGCCCCAGCCGCCGCACCGGAAGAGTTGCCGGGTGTGCAGGCGCAGGTTCTGCCTCTGCCTGCCGCACCCGCCGGGCAATACCTGCTCGCCGCACGCCCTGCCGTCATGGGCAAACAGGGCACACGCAACGTTGAGCTCTCGCCCGCGCAGTGGTATGCCGTGCAGGACACGGACGTCTACCCGCTGACCGATGCCGACCTTGTGCGTATGCTGGATAACCCCGCCGTTACGCTGGAGGTTTTTGACTCGGCACCGCTTTACGCAAAGGCCATGGCCGCCGGCGGCTGGGGCAGCAGCATCAAGTGGGACGGCAAGCTTGCCGCCTACCTGCTGGATGCCTCTGCGTCCAAATACCAGATCGGCGACCTGGAGACCAGCTATCACGCCTGCGCCGCCTTTGTCTGCGATGATTACCCTGATGCCGGACGCCTGGCAGACCTGTTTGCCAGGATGAAGACCGAGATCACCGCCTGCGGCGAGGATGCGCTGTATAACGACATCGAGTTTCCGCTGGCGCAGGTGCTGGCGGACATGACACGCACCGGTGTCCTTGTTGACCGGGAGGGCATTGAGCAGTTCGGTATGCGCCTCCGGCACGAGCTTAGCGACGTGCTGGCACGCATCCATATGGAGACCGGCAGCGACACCTTTAACCCCAACAGTCCAAAACAGCTGGGTGAGATGCTGTTTGATACCATGGGGCTGCCCCACGGCAAAAAGACACAGCGCGGCTGGTCGACCGATGCCGAAACGCTGGAGGCGTTGCGGGACTATCCGCTTGTTGAAGATGTGCTGCAATACCGTGCCTACCAGAAGCTCAACTCCACCTACGTGGAGGGTTTGTTAAAGGTCATCGGCGGGGACGGGCGCATCCATTCCACCTTTAACCAGACGGAGGCGCGTACAGGTCGTCTCTCCTCTGATAACCCAAACCTGCAAAACATCCCTATCCGCACCGAACTGGGCAGCCAGCTGCGTGCCTATTTTATTGCAAAGCCCGGCTGTGTACTGGTGGATGCCGACTACAGCCAGATCGAGCTGCGCATCCTTGCGCACATTACCGGCGATGCACATATGCAGCAGGCATTTTTGAACGGTGAGGACATCCACCGCAGCACCGCATCCAAAATCTACAATCTGCCGCCACAGGACATCACGCCGCGCCTGCGCTCCTCTGCAAAGGCGATCAACTTTGGCATCATGTACGGCAAGGGTGCATACAGCCTCTCTAAGGACATCGGCGTGACCGTTAAGGAGGCAGATGCATTTTTGAAGAACTACCTCGCCGCTTTTCCCACGGTAGACGGCTACATGCAGCGCACCATTGCGGACGCAAAGGCCTGCGGGTACGTGTCGACGCTGTTCGGGCGGCGGCGCGCCCTGCCTGAGCTGAACAGCTCCAACTTCAACATCCGCTCCAGCGGCGAACGCATGGCACGCAACACGCCCATTCAGGGCACTGCCGCCGATGTCATCAAGCTGGCAATGGTGCGTGTGTGGCGGCGTCTGCGTGCCGAAAACCTGCAAAGCCGCCTGATCCTTACCGTGCACGATGAACTGATCGTTGAGGCACCGCAGGACGAGGCAGAACAGGTCGCACGCATCCTGCGTGAAGAAATGGAGGGCTGTGTGCATTACGCTGTGCCGCTGAGCACCGATGTGCATGCAGGCAAAAACTGGCTGGAGGCACACTGATATGATCATACTGGGAATAGAATCCACTTGCGATGAGACCGCTGCCGCACTTGTGGAGGATGGGCGGCACCTGCTGAGCAATGTTATCTCCACAAGTGTAAAGGAACAGGCGCTGTACGGCGGCGTCGTGCCCGAAATTGCAAGCCGTCGTCACTGCGAGTTTATCAGCGCCACGGTCAAAAAAGCATTGCTGGACGCAGGCAAGAGCATTGACGATGTCGATGCCATCGCTGTTACATTTGCGCCGGGTCTGATCGGTGCTGTGCTGGTGGGCGTCAATTTTGCAAAGGGACTGGCATATTCTGCCAACAAACCCCTGGTGCCGGTGCACCACCTGCGCGGGCATATTGCAGCGCTGTACCTGACGCACCCGGAGCTCAAGCCGCCATTTTTGTGTCTGGTCGCATCCGGCGGACACAGCCACATCGTTGAGGTGCAGGATTACACGCATTACCATATCCTGGGGCATACGGTCGACGATGCCGCAGGTGAGGCGTTTGACAAGGTGGCACGTACACTTGGCCTGCCCTATCCTGGCGGACCGAGCATATCAAACGCTGCAAAAAGCGGCAACCCTAAAGCGTACCGCTTGCCTGTCCCCCGTGTTGAGGGCAAGTACAATGTCAGCTTTTCCGGCCTGAAAACCGCCGTACTCAACGAGGTCAACCAGGCACAGATGAAGGGCACCGACATCAACGTACCGGACCTCGCCGCCAGCTTTCAGGAGCGCATTGCCGGCATCCTTGCCGAAAAGCTGCTGCTTGCCGCCGCCGACACCGGCGCAAAGCAGGTATGCCTTGCGGGCGGCGTAGCCGCCAATGGACGGCTGCGTCAGCTTGTAAATGACGGCGCACAAAAGCTTGGTGCAAAGGTCTACCTGCCGGAGCTCAAGTTTTGCGGCGACAACGGCGCAATGATTGCCGCACAGGGCTATTACCAATACATCGACGGACACACGGCCGGCCTTGAGTTAAACGGTCTGCCCACCCTGTCCATCGACTACGAATAAGCAAAATCACAGCAAAAAGGACCTGTCCAGGCAAGATCAACCTGGACGGGTCCTTTAATGTTGTATTGATGTCCGCTCAGTTTTCACTTTCACCGGCAAAATACGCCAACGCACGCTGTGCGGCATTGTTGATGCAGGCGCGCAGCTCATCCAGCGTATCAAACTTTTTGCTGGGGCTCAGATATGCGTGGAACTCCACCATGGGGTCGGCACCGTACAGATCGCCGACAAAACCTGGGATAAAGGTCTCGCACGTGATCTTCTGCGCATCGTCGTTGACGGTCGGACGGCTGCCGAGACCGGTTGCGGACGGGTACCATCTGCCGTCAATTTTTGTGCGAGTGATGTAGATGCCGTTGCGCGGCATCTGGTAGCCTGCCGGATACACCTGGTTGATGGTCGGCACGCCGAGCGTGTGCCCCAACCCAGCGCCATGCTGTACCGCAAAGTGGATAGCGTACGGCATGCCAAGCATGGCATTTGCCGCCGGGATATCGCCGCCCTCCAGCGCCGTGCGGATGCGTGTGGAGGACACCGGTTTGCCCTCAAACTCAGCCATAGGCAGCACCACCACATCGACCCCAAGCGGCTCGCACAGGCGGCGCAGCATATCCGGGTTACCTGCGGCACGGGCGCCAAAGGTAAAGTTTTCGCCGCAGAACAGCGCCTTTGCGTTGCAGTCGCGCACAATGCCAAGCACAAACTGCTCCGGCGTCATGCCGCGGATCTGCTCGAAGTCCGGCGTGAGATAATACTCCACCCCGAGGCTTTCGATCAGGCTGTGCTTATCCTCTGTCGAGAGCAGGCGCCTGCCCTTCATTTTATTGTCCACAGGCAAACGGAACGTAAAGACCGCCGGTGCGGCATCGTGTTCCCTTGCCCATTTTACGGCGCCCTCGATCACTGCACGGTGACCGATGTGGATACCGTCAAAAAAGCCCATTGCCACAGCCGTGCCCTTTTCCGGGCTGGACAGCGGCAGCGGAGCAAACTGTGAAATGATCTGCATGGGTCTCCTTTTTATCCGTTTCGTTCAACAAAGAGCTTTTCCACCTTGAGCACGCCGTCTGTGACATTGGCGAGCCCCAGGAATTGTCCTGCCGAATTTTGCACACGGTAACGTCCGTCCGCCGCAGGGTAGCGGCTGGTCGGGCAGCCGTTGTACAGGTGCTGTTCCACCCAAGGCTCGACCGACAGCAGCGGCAGTGAGACAAATACGCTTTCTACCGGCAGCATCAGTGCCTGCAGCGCCGCCTCACCCTCGGCCTTTGCCGCAAGGATCTGCTCCATCGTGTGGGCATCCGCCTCAGTGTAAACGCCGGCAGCAGTGCGGCGCAGCGCACTCATTGTGCCCTTTTGCCCCATGGCTGCGGCAATATCCTCCAGCAGCGTGCGGATATACGTGCCCTTTGAGCAGCTTACTGTAAGCGTATACTCCTCCTGTGCAGGGCTGCCGCCATACACGATGCTGTGTATTTCAATCGGGCGTGCCTTGCGCTCCACCTCAATGCCCTGCCGTGCCATCTTGTAAAGCGGCTGACCATTGATTTTTACGGCAGAATACATGGGCGGCACCTGCATCTTCCTGCCGACAAACTGCGGCAGAACAGCCAGCAGCTCCTGCTCGCCTGCCGTAACAGGCGCTGTTTCCAGCACAGTGCCCGTTACATCACCGGTGTCTGTACGTGCACCCAGCTTAAGACGTGCGCAGTAGGTTTTGTTGTGGTCGAGCTGCAGGTCTACCGCTTTGCTTGCACCGCCGCAAAATACCGGCAGCACACCGGTTGCCATGGGGTCAAGCGTGCCGCTGTGGCCAAGCTTACGGGTGCCAAGCACACCGCGTAGCTTTGCCACCACATCAAAACTCGTCCAGCCCATGGGTTTATCTACGATCAGGATCCCCTGCATTATGCTTCCTCCTGCGGTACGGGTGCATCCAGCTCGGCTTGCACCTCCGCCAAAATCGCACGCTTGGCATTGTCCAGGTTGCCCAGCAGCTCGCACCCTGCCGCGCATTTGTGTCCGCCGCCGCCCAAACGGCGGGCAATGGCGCAGGCGTCTACCCCGTCTGCTGTGCGCACGCTGATGCGATAGCTACCGCCGGGCTGCTGGCGCAACGTCAGCCCTACCATTACACCTTCGATGCTCTTGGGCAGGCTCGTCAGCTCCTCCAGATCGGCAGGGTCCACACCGCTTGTCTCAATCTCGTCCCGTGTCAGGTAAATCAGTGCGCAGCGCCCGTCCAGATAGTACTCCAGATGGTTGCGGGCAATGCGCTCCGCCTCCATGCGGGCACGGGGCTTTGTGTCAAACAAAAGCGTGTTCAGCTCCTTGACGTGGGCACCGGCTTCCATCAATTTTGCCGCAACAAAGTGCGTTTTTGATGTCGTTGACGAAAACCGGAAGCAGCCGGTATCCGTGGCAAGCCCGGTGTACAGGCAGTCTGCAATGTGCGTGGTGACGGGCACATCCATAGCCATGATCACCTCGTACAGCAGCTCGGCAGCTGCCGCTGCTCTGCCTTCCAGCAGGGTAAAGTCCGCATAGCCGCTGTTGCCCGCATGGTGGTCAATGCACAAGTCCACATGACGGGTATAGCTTGGTACACCGTTGTTTTCGCCAAACAGCTGGATACTTGCAACGTCTACCGACACAACAGCCTTCGGCTCAAACTCGCCCCTGAACAGCCGTGCATTTGTGTACGCATACCGGCTCGGGATCACATCAGAGCACAGCACCGCCGCATTTTTATCCAGCTCCTTAAGCGCATAATACAGGGCACTGGCGCAGCCGATGGTGTCACCGTCCGGGTTTTTGTGGCACAAAATCAATACATTGTCCGCAGCACGCAGCCAATCAGCCGTCTGCTGCACGCTCAGCTGCTCCGTCATAGCAAATTCCATCCTTTCCGCATGCAAAGATCAATCCTCTGTCTCTGCCTGTGCCTGCGCATCATCGCTTACATTCAGGCTGCGCAGCAGCTCATTGATGTGAGCCGCATAGGCTGCACCGTCATCCTCTACAAAGATAAAGCGAGGTGCTTTGCGGATGTGCATTTTTTTGCTTACCTCGGTGCGCACATGACCGGCTGCACGGTTCAGTGCTTCAATCGCAGGTGCGGGACCGTCTTCACGCCCCATCACACTCACATACACCTTGGCAACATCCAGGTCCGGCGTCACGTCAAGACGGGTGACGGTCAGCAGACCGCCCTCCAGGCGCGGGTCCTTCAGCCTGCCGATAATGGCAATGACCTCACGCTTCATATCCTGCGCAAGACGCCCCATATTTTTCTGAGACATTCCGTTTCTCCTAACCTTCGGCCTTAAGTCGTCATTGCACGCAGCAAATGCCGACGCCCCGCAGGGGGCAGGCTCTATCTAAATCAGTCGCGGTACTCTTCCATCTTGAAGGCCTCGTACACATCGCCTTCCTTGACATCCGCAAACTTTGCCAGTGTAACGCCGCACTCGTAGCCCTCTGCGACCTCTTTGGCGTCATCCTTAAAGCGCTTCAGGGATGCGATCTCGTCCTCGGTGATGACGATGCCGTCACGCACCACACGCACCTTGCTGTCGCGGGTGATCTTGCCGCTGGTGACACGACAGCCTGCAACCGTGCCGACATTGCTGATCTTGTACACCTGGCGCACCTGCAGCTCACCCAGCGATACCTCGCGGAACTTCGGTGCCAGCATGCCCTTCATAGCGTCCGTCACATCGTTGATCGCATCGTAGATGACACGGTACATACGCATTTCGACGTTGGTGGCTGCAGCCTCCTCTTTTGCAACGTTGTCCGGGCGGACATTGAAGCCGATGATGATTGCATTAGACGCATCTGCCAGGTCAACGTCCGACTTGCTGACGGCACCGACACCGGCGTGGATGACACGTACACGCACCTCGTCGTTCGAAATTTTTTCAAGGCTCTGCTTGACAGCCTCTGCCGAGCCCTGCACGTCGGCCTTGACAACAATGGCCAGCTCCTTCATGTCGTTCTGTGCCATCTGCGTGAACAGGTTGTCCAGCGTGACTTTCTGGAAGGAGGAGAACTGCTTTTCCTTGGCAGCGGCGGCACGCTTTTCTGCCAGCTCACGCGCCAGACGCTCATCTGCTACCGCCTCAAACAGATCGCCTGCCTCCGGCACTGCGGTCAGACCGGTGATCTCGACGGGGGTGGAGGGGTTGGCATCGGTGATCAGGCGGCCCTTGTCGTTGCGCATGGTACGCACGCGACCCACGGCAGTACCGGCAATAATCACGTCGCCGGCATGCAGGGTGCCGTTCTGCACCAGAATGGTGGCAATGGGTCCCTGTCCCTTGTCCAGACGCGCCTCAACAACTGCGCCCTTTGCACGGCGGTTGGGGTTAGCCTTGAGCTCCATGACCTCGGCCTCAAGTGCAATGCGCTCCAGCAAATCGCTGATGCCCATGCCGGTCACGGCAGACACCGGGATGCATGCAACATCACCGCCCCAGTCCTCAGGGATCAGACCATACTTGGTCAGCCCCTCCTTGACGCGGTCGGGGTTTGCGGTGGGCTTGTCCATTTTGTTGACTGCCACGATGACCTTGACGTTTGCGGCCTTTGCGTGGTTGATGGACTCGATGGTCTGCGGCATAATGCCGTCATCGGCTGCAACGACCAGGACGGCGATATCCGTCATGTTGGCGCCGCGGGCACGCATGGAGGTAAACGCCTCGTGGCCCGGCGTGTCCAGGAAGGTGATCAGACTGTCGTTGATCTTGACCTGGTATGCACCGATCGCCTGCGTAATGCCGCCTGCCTCGCCTGCGGTGACGTTGGTCTTGCGGATCGCATCCAGGATACTGGTCTTGCCGTGGTCAACGTGACCCATGACGCAGACGACCGGGGGACGCTCGACCAGATCCTCGGCTGCATCCTCATCCTGATCAAACAGACGCTCCTCAATGGTCACATGCACCTCGTGCTCGACCTTTGCGTGGAATTCCTCTGCTACCAGAGCGGCGGTATCAAAATCGATGACATCGTTGATGGCGTGCATCTCACCCAGCTGCATAAACTTTGCAATGACCTTGCCTGCCTGCTGCTTGAGTCGGGCGGCAAGCTCTGCAACGGTGATCTCATCCGGGATAGAAACCTTCAGCTGTGCGTTGCGGGCCTTTTCCAGCTGAATGCGCTGCAAACGCTCAAACTCTGTCTCACGCTTGCCCTTCTGGAACTGCTGGCGCTGACGCTGACCACGCTGCGTGAACTTCTGCTTATTGCCCTGCGGGGTGGGCTTGCGGCGGTTTTCGGTGTTCTTGGTGGATGCCAGGTCGTCGTAGCGGGCATCAAAGCGATCCACATTCATATCAATGGTGCGGGTGTCCACGGTAACCTGGTTGTCCTCACGGCGTACAGACACGGACTGCGCCGGCGTACCGGATGCCTTTGCGCCGGTCTCACGTGCCAGCTCGCTGAGAGAAACCGTTTTCTCTTCACGCTTTTTGTGCTGCTCGTTTTTGCGGTCATTGTGACGGTTGTCACGCTTACCGCTGTTGTTATTGCTGTTGCTGCTGTCGCCAGCTTTGGACTTCTGCGCCTGCTGCACGGGCTTTCCCTCCGCTTTCTTCTCGACCTCGTCCTGCTTTGCAGGCTGCTCGGTCGGTTTTTCTGCTTTCACGGGCTCTGCTTTGGCAGGCTCGGCTTTTGCTTGTGCCTCGGGGGCTGCTTTTTGCTCAGCCTTCTTTGGCTCTTCCTTCTTGGGCTGCTCTTTTTTCGGCTCTTCCTTCGGCTGCTTGGCGCTGTTAAGGTAGTCGCTCAAGTCCGTTTCACTGTTGTCCCTGCTAAACTTTTCCAGCAGGTAGTTCAGCTCGTTTTCTTCAAGGTTCGAGCTGTTTTTCTTACCGCTTGCACCAAATACTGCAAGCTCGTCCAGGACCTTTTTTGCGGACAGATTCAGGTCCTTTGCAAAATCACTCACTTTATATTTTATGATCATTCACACGTCTCCTCCTCAGTCTTGATTGCTCCGCAGTCCGACAGGCGGTCAAAGCAGAGCTTTGCGAGGTTGCGGTCGGTCACAGCAAACACCGCAACAGGCTTATGGGCAACACTTGCCAGCTTGTCCTGTGTCAGTGGCATTGTGATCACATCGATCAAATCGCCAACCGCATTGTTCAAACGCTGCACTGTTTTTACGCTCGCGTCCGATGTCGTCAGCGCAAGCCACGCTTTGCCGCGCACAGCGGCATCCACCACAGCATCAAAGCCCATCGTCAATGCACCGGCCTTGCGGCACAGGCTCAAAGCCTGGAACAGAGCTTCCTCGGGTGACAGCACCGGTTTATCAGGGTTGTTGATCTTTTTGGGCATCTGTCGCCGCCTCCTTTACAGCATCTGCCAGCTGTGCAGCCAGCGCATCGTACACTTCGGCGGGTACCGGCTGCTCAAAGCAGCGCTCCAGCGCCTTTTTCTTTTTTGCCTTCGCAAGGCAGGCAGGGTCAGGACAGAGATATGCACCACGTCCCGGCTTTTTGCCGATCGGGTCTATGCTAATCTCTCCGCTGGGTGCACGCACCACACGCACAAGCTCCTTTTTGGGGCGGCTGACCATACAGCCAATGCACTGGCGGGCAGGGATCTTTTTTTGTGCCATCCGGTTTCCCTCCTTTGGCATTCCAACGTATCGTGCTTATTCTGCGGTGGGCTCTTCCTTCTTTGCCTTGGGCTCTTCGTCCTCGCCGTAATAGCCGCTTTCGGGGCGGATATCAATGTTGTAGCCAGTCAAACGTGCGCACAGACGTGCGTTCTGGCCCTTGTTGCCGATGGCAAGGCTCAGCTGCTGGTCGGGCACCGTTACACGGCAGGAGTGGGTCTCGCCGGGCAGCAGCTCGACCTTGACGACCTTTGCAGGGCTGAGCGCTGCGGAGATGAACTCGGAGACGTCCTCGCTCCACTTTACAATATCGATCTTCTCACCGCCCAGCTTTTCAACGACGGCAGCAACACGGGTGCCGTGCTCGCCAATGCAGGCGGATACCGGGTTGACGTTAGTTTCCTTCGACCAGACTGCCATTTTTGTGCGGGCGCCAGCCTCACGGCTGATCGCCTTGACCTCAACGGTACCGTCAAAAATCTCGGGCACTTCCAGCTCAAACAAACGCTTGACAAGCCCCGGGTGCGTGCGGCTGATCATGATGCGGGGCCCGCGCTCGGTGCTGAGCACATCCACCACATACACATCCAACATCTGGCCCTCGGTGTATGCCTCACCGGGCACCTGCTCGTTGCGGGGCAACACAGCCTCGCCGCCCTTGCCCAGGTCAAGCACAACTGTGCCCTTCTCGGCATCCACACGGGTGACAGTGCCACGGATGATGTCGTGCGCGCGGGACTGGATCTCGCTCAATTGCTGGCTGCGCTCGGCCTCACGGATGCCCTGACGGATGACATGCTTTGCCGTCTGCGCTGCAATGCGTCCAAAGTCCTTTGTCTTCAGCGGGGTGATGATGCGGTCGCCGACCTCGTACTCGCTGCGCAGCTTGCGTGCCTCGGTAATGCCGATCTGTGCATGCTCGTCGTACCAGTCCTCATCTGCAACGATGTCCTGGATCAAAGCAACGTCAAAGCGGTTGCTTGCAGGGTCGATTTCGACCTGGATATTGCTATCCTCTACCTCATAGTTCTTTTTAACTGCGAGCACGATTGCAGCGCGGATCTTCTCAACCAGGTACTCTGCGCTGATACCACGCTCGTGCTCCAGCATGGAGAGAGCGTCAAAAAACTCGTTATTAGCAGCTGCCATTTTTCGGGTTCCTCCTGTAATTGTTCTCTTTTCTGAATTTATAACTTATAATATAATAATGATATTCGATCAATCAAACAAATCGTCGTCGTCACACAAGCGCACTGTGCCGGCAGCACTCACCTCAAAGCTCACGCTGCCGCTCACGGTGTCCAGTGTCACGGTGCTGCCCTCACGCGAGACGAGGATCCCCTCTATCTCGCGCTGACCGTCCGCATTGGGGCGGATCAGCTTTGCACGGATCTTTTGTCCCTTCAAAGCCTCGTAGTGCTCCGGACGGGTGAGTTTGCGTCCGAGACCCGGGCTGCCGACCTCCAGGTAATAGCTCTGGTCGATGGGGTCTGCCTCATCCAGCACAGGGTCCAACGCATGCGAGACATCGGCACAGGTGTCGGTATCCATCACGCCGTCCTTGTCAATCAGGACACGAAGATACCAGTCCGGTCCTTCCTTTTCAAACACGACATCCCACAGCCGCAGACCCATACCCTCCACGATCGGGCGGACAAGGGCTTCCACTCTTTGGGCGGTATTGCCGCCAGACTGCTTCGCCATAAAAACCTCCTGACAAACAAGAAACGCGGACCTTGCGGCCCACGTTCCATTAAGCATCTATCGTACAATAAAGAATATAGCATATTCTCGTCCGGTTTGCAAGCTTTTTTGCAAAATTGTACGCTTACAGCGCCCAGACACCATCCTTGAACAGCTGCACCGTGTGCCCGTCACGGCATTTGCCGGTGATTTCGGTGTCCTCTGCGCCAATCATCACATCCTCGTGCAGAGAGGACTGGTTCATGCCGCGCGCAAGCAACTGCTCCTTACTCAAGGCAGTGCCTCCCGCCGTGGTCCCCGGGTAGCTTGCACCAAAGGCGATATGGCATGCCGCATTTTCATCAAACAGCGTGTCGTAGAACAGTGCTCCGCTGCGATTGATGGGGCTGGATGCAGGTACCAGCGCAACCTCGCCGATGTGACGTGCGCCCTCATCGGTACTCAGCAGCTGCGCCAAAAGCTCCTCGCCCTCAGCAGCACCGTACTCCACAACCTTGCCGTCCTTGAACGTCACATGGAAGCCTTTGATCAGCTGTCCGTTGAACACGTACGGCTTTGTGCCGTAAACAACGCCATTTACACGCTCACGGTGCGGTGCGGTAAACACCTCCTCCGTTGGGATATTGGGCAAAAATTCAATTCCCTTTTCTGTCCTGCTGGAGGCACTTTCCCAGCGCGCCTGCTCCGCCAGACCGACGGTCAGGTCGGTGCCGTTGCCGCTCTTGAAGTGAACGCTCTCAAGGTCAAAAGCATTCATCCTGTCACGCAGCATACCCAGCCGCTCCAAATGCACTTTCCACTCGCCGGCAGGGTCACCGCCGGACACACGGCAAACGTCAAAAATCAGCTGCCACAGCTTTTCGATTGCTTCTGCCTCGCTCAGCTCCGGGAACATCTTTTTCGCCCACGGGGCAGACGGCATTGCGCCGATCGACCACTGCACACGGTCGTTCATCGTGTATTGACGCCACGGATCCATAAAGGCACGGTTCGACGCCGTAACGCGGCTGATCTTGCCACTGTCCAGTCCTGCGTAAACCTCTGGGTCATCCGCAATCAGGTGCAGCACACAGATGCCACCCTCGCTCTCGGCATAGTCAAGGTAGCGGCGCAGCTGCCAGCCCTTGTGGTCTGTCAGTGCCTCCTCGCTGCAAAGCTCCATCCTGCTGCGGTCAACGGCATCATCGTGCCAGTTCACCTGCACATCCCGTGCCCCTGCCTCGTAGCCGCTGCGCACACACAACCGTGCCAGCGGTGCAGCCACCAGCGGCGCATTGATCACAAGCACCTGCCCCGGCTGCGGGTTGACACCAACACGTACGATAAAGTCAGCATATTTCTTCAGCAAAACATCAAAGTTTTCCACAATTGTCCTTTCTGCCGTGCAAAAAACGGCGCTCACTTTTTGCAACCAGTATACCCCAACCGCCGCTAGTTGTCCACAACGAACACGTTTTGCGCAAAAAGCCCACATGCAAAGCGCAGATTTTCCTCTTGTACAACTCAAAATTATGTGCTATAATATCAGTCATGATGCGCCATCGCCAAGCGGTAAGGCAGAGGACTTTGACTCCTCCATCGTAGGTTCGACTCCTGCTGGCGCAACCACCAAAAAATCCGCACAGTTCGCTGCGTTTCAGCAGGCTGTGCGGTTTTTTTATTTTGCTTCTGTTTGCGGCACACTGAAATAACCCTTGTACTCATCAGAATAAAGCTTGCCGCCCATACGAGTGATACCGCCGTACAGGTGCTTGCGCATCAACGGTACGATCGCCCCTTCGTCCTTTTCGCGCAGGATGCGCAAAAGCTCATCGTGCTCCGCCAAAACATGCTGCACATTTTTTGCGCCTACGCCATCCAGACGGATAAAGCGGGAGTAGTCTGCATGCGGACGTGTCAGCTGCTGCCACAAATAATCCTTGCCCGTTTTGCAAAACCAGTACTGATGCGTACCAAGGTCGCACGCAAGAAAGCGATTGAAATCAAAGCTTTTTGTACTGTCCTTGTCCGTCAAGTCCCCTGCTGCGGCGCGCAAAAGGTCGTTGCGGTGTGCGATCTCAAGCAGATCCATTGCAGAGCAGCTCTGCAAAAAGTCGCGCAGCACCATACTTTCGATCGCAAGGCGCTGATAGATGATCTGGTCCACCACACGGATATTGATCTGCGTCACGATCGTGCCCTTGCACGGTATGATCTGTACAAAGCCGTTTTGCTCCAGCTTTTGCAGCACGCTGCGAATCGGCGTGCGTGAAACCTCAAACCGCTTACAGAGCTGGTTTTCGCTCAATGTCTCGCCTGGCAGTGTTTTCAGGGAACAGATCTCGTCCTCCAGAATACGATAAATTTCATCGGCGTGCTGCGGTGTCGCCATGGCAAATCCCTACTTTCCTACGGGTTACTGCTAGTATTGTAACGTCCCGCAACACAAAAGTCAATGCTGTCGGTGATGAATACATGACGCCCTGTATACAGGTTCGCCAGTAGCTTCTTCTCACTCTGAAAAATCAGATCCGTTGTAATATATCAGCACAAAACGCAACAAAGCTCAACAACTACGTCCGTAAATTGTAGAGATTGCACATAGAAATTTTGATATTTTCAGTATTTTTATCACTTGTAAGGCCGCTCGAACTTTGTTATGATTATGCCATGCATTGAACGCTGTATACAGGATGCGGGGCACGTGCGAGGCGATTGCCCGTCATCCTGAAAAAGGAGGACATAATTATGAAAAAGATTTCTCGTCGCAGCTTTCTGAAGGTTACCGGTGCTATGGCTGCCGCAGGTGCTATGGCCGCCTGCGGCAACTCGGCCGCTTCCAGCTCCACCGCTGCTTCTACGGCCGCATCCACAGCTGGCTCTTCCTCTGCGGCCGGTGAGGATAAGTTTGCTGCTCTGGGCGACTTTACCATGACGGTAGGTCACGCACAGCCCGAGGGCAACCCCCGCTATGTTTCCATGGAGCAGTTTGCGGCGGATGTCTCCGCAGCTACCAACGGCCATGTCACGGTCGAGGTTTACGGCAACGGTCAGCTCGGCACCGAGAAGGAAATGCTGGAGCAGGTCGTCGCAGGCACTGTTCAGGGCATGCGCGGCGGTCAGTTCGACTTCAGCCCCCGTCTGCTGATGTTCACTCTGCCGTTCCTGACCAACACCCGTGCTCAGGTCACCGCACTGTTGCACAGCGACCTCGCACAGAAGGTTTGTGCTGAGGCAGAGGAAGAGACCGGCACCGTTATCATCAGCCTCTGCGACGCCGGCGGCTACCGTCAGTTCTCCAACTCCAAGCACTCCATCAAGGCACCTGACGATTTGAAGGGGCTGAAGATGCGCACCAACGGCATGAAAACCATCGATATGACCTTCCAGGCAATGGGCGCCACCACGACCACCATCCCCTACTCCGACCTGTACATGGGTCTGAAGACCGGCGTTGCAGACGGTCAGGAAAACCCCTGGGTCAACGTTGAGGGTATGAAGTTCTACGAGGTTCAGGCTTACTTTACCGAGGTCAACTATCAGTTCCATCCGGATCCGTTCTATGTCAACGCAGCATGGTGGAATTCCCTGCCTGAGGAGTACCGCGATATCATTACCGAATGTGCCACCTCTATGGGCGACTACAACGACGAACTGATCGATCAGAATTCCAGCGCCGCAAAGCAGACCATCGCTGATTACGGCTGCGAGGTTTACGAGCCCACCGAGGACGAGCTGAAAGTCTTCCAGGAAGCTGTGCAGACCGTGTACGACCAGTGTGTCGACGAGGGCATCTGCACCGCAGACGAAATCGCCGAGATGCAGGAGATCGTCGCAAACGCTTAAGGGCGTGCTTTTATTGCAACTCACCGTTTCTTCCATTGGCGCGGGGGCAGTCTTCGGGCTGTCCCCGTGTTTTTGAAACGATCGTTCCCGACAATCAATACAGAAAGGGGCTGAGGTCCTATCGAAACGCTCAAAAAATTCGGCAAAAGACTGTTTGATGTGTACTTTCTTATCGGCGTCATTGCCATGGCGATTCTTGCCGCATCGGTCATTTTTTCCGTTATCGCACGCTACTTTTTCTCGCTGAGCTGGAAGGAGCTCTCGGAATTCAACGTCACGCTGTTTGCCTTTACCACTTTTTGGGGCATGGGCATCAACGTCATCAAGGACGAGCACGTTGTCATAGACATCGTTTATGACGGTGTAAAACCCGTTTTTAAGCGTTGGCTCGCCATCCTCGATTATATCATCGTTCTGGTGGTCGATCTGGTGTTCACGTATCAGGGCTTTTTGTATGTCGGTGTTGCCGGCAAGCAGATCAGCCAGGGCATGGAGATTCCCATGATGTACATGTACGGCATCATGCCCGTAAGCGGCATCCTGTGTGCCGTCTGCGTTGTGATCAAGATCATCACCCTGTTCAAGGCTGACATCTCGTTCTTTGCACCCAAGAACAAGGCCCTGGATACAAACGACGCATAAAAGAAAGGAGAGAAAACTACTATGGCAATGCTCATCCTTCTGATCTTTCTGATCATCTTTGCCGCACTGGGTGTTCCTCTGGCGTTTGCCATCGGTGCCTCCTGCGTAACGTACATCATGCTGTACGCTCCCAATTTTATCACCATGCTGCCGCAGCGTGTGTGGAACGGTGCTTACAGTGAGTTGATGATCGCCATGCCTCTGTTTATGCTGGCAGGCGAGCTGATGAATACCGGCGGCATCACACAGCGCATCATCAACTTCTGTATGGAACTGCTGCGCCCCATTCACGGCGGTCTGGGCGAAGTCAACATCGTTGCCTCCATGATTTTCGGCGGCATCTCCGGTTCTTCAGTCGCAGACACCTCTGCACTGGGCTCTATCCTAATCCCTGCCATGGAAAAGGAGGGCTACCCGCCGGATGCATCCGCTGGCATCACGGTTGCATCCTCTACCATGGGCATGATCATCCCGCCGTCCACCCCCATGATCGTTTACTCGATGATCTCCGGCGCATCGGTCGGTGCGCTGTTTGTGGCAGGTGCTGTCCCCGGCATCCTGATCGGTCTGACGCAGCTGGTGCTGGTATACATCATCAGCGCTAAAAAAGGCTGGCACCCCGAAAAAGTCGACTTTGACAGCAAGCGCGCTGCAAGAAGTCTGCTTGCCGGCATCCCTGCACTGGTTATGCCGCTGTTTATCATTATCTGTGTCTCGTTCGGTGTTTGTACCGCATCCGAGAGTGCAGGCGTCGCCGTGCTTTATTCCATGCTGGTAGGCTTTTTTGTTTACCGTGAGCTGACCTGGAAAGGCGTGTGGGAGGCACTGAAAAAGACGCTGATCTCCTCTTCCTCCATCATGCTGATCATCGGTTTTACAACGATCTTCACTTGGGTGCTCACCATGCAGAAGGTGCCGCAGACGGTCGGCGCGTTCTTTACCTCGCTCAACATGCCTGCCTGGGCAATCGCACTGACATTTGATGTGCTGATCCTTTTGATTGGCACCTTTATCGATGTCAGCCCTGCCATCCTGCTGCTGACGCCGATCCTGCTGCCCGTCATGGAGCAGTACGGCTTCTCACCGCTGCAGTTCGGCGCTATGATGATCACAGGTCTCGCCATCGGTCTGGTTACACCTCCGGTCGGTATGTGCCTGAATGCGTGCAATAAAATCAACCGCATGCCCATCATCGACATCTTCAAGGGCGCTGCGCCGTACATCGTGTGCAACGTGCTCGTTCTGATTGCAATCAGCCTGTGGGGACCGCTGACCACTACCCTGCCGCAGCTGATGGGTTACAGCATTTTCTAATCGAAACATCTCCTTCAGCCTGCCGGTGCTCCATCCTCGCGGAGCACCGGCTTTTTGTTGTTCTCAAACACAAATTGTGCTATAATCAGAGTAAAAAAGCAAAGAGGTATATCTTTTATGAAAATTCCCGCAAACGGCTTTACACATGCCGGCAAGTTTCATGCAGACGATGTGTTTGCCACTGCACTACTGCAGATCTTGCGCCCGGATATCAAAATCACACGCGGCTTTGTCGTGCCGGACAATTTCGACGGCATCGTGTATGACATCGGCTTCGGCATGTTCGACCACCACCAGGAGCCGCGTGAATATCGCCCCAACGGTGTCCCCTACGCCGCCTTTGGTCTTTTGTGGCGTGTGCTCGGTCCCGGCCTTGTGGGCGAGCGTCAGGCGCGGCTGATCGACGAAAACTTTATCCAGCCGCTGGACTTGAACGACAATACCGGTGAGCAGAACAGTCTGTGCGATGCCATCGGCTTTTTTAATCCTGTGTGGGACTCGAAGGAGGATCAGGACGTCTGCTTTTTCAAGGCTGTTGCCGTCGCAAAGCAGATCCTGGAAAACCAGATCGAAAGTGCCAACGCTGTAAACCGTGCCGACGCAAAGGTACAGGAGGCGTACCGCAGCAGCCGCGACGGCATTGTCATTCTGCCGTGCTACCTGCCGTGGAAAAACGGACTGTATAAAACAGATGCACTGTTTGTGATCTACCCCAGCCAGCGCGGCGGGTGGAGCGCACAATGCGTTACGGACCACAAAACCAAAAAGCCGAAGCTGCCGTTTCCGCAATCGTGGGCAGGGCAGCCGCAGGATGTCATCGAGCAAAAGAGCGGCATACCCGGCATCAGCTTTTGCCATGCCAGCCGTTTTTTGATCACTGCCAAGGACAAGGAAACCGCCCTTGCCGCATGCCGTCAGGTATTGAAGAACAATGGACGCATCTGAAACGCCGACACGGGCATTTGTCTACATGGTGCGCTGCCCGGGCGGACAGCTTTACACTGGCTGGACGACCGACCCTGCCGCACGGCTGCTGGCGCACAAAAGCGGCAAGGGTGCCCGCTACACCCGTGCGCACGGCGCCCAGGGCTTTGCATATCTGGAGCGATGCCCCGACAAGCCAGCCGCACTGCGCCGTGAGGCTGCACTAAAACGCTGCCTCAAGCAGCAAAAAGAGGCGCTGTGCGCCGCCTGGGCGTCGCAGCATTGCATTACATGTCCGCTGGAAGATGTGGCGGTGATCCTGCGCATTTGTGAAGAGATATAGGACGAGAAAGCGAGGGTCTTACATGCTCCACACAGGCACAAAGGTTTTGGACACCCCACGCCTGACACTGCGCCGCCTGCTGCCTGCAGATGCACAGATGATGTACGACAACTGGTCGAGTGATGCAGCTGTGACACGATGGCTGCGTTGGGACCCGCACAAAAGTGCAGACGAGACGCGCGCCATGCTTGCAGCGTGGGCTGAGCTGTACCCAAACCCGGACTACTACCAGTGGGCAATCGAAGAAAAAGCCACAGGGCAGGTTTTTGGCTCGATTTGCCTGTCAAATACGCTGCTCGACGAGCCGCAAGGCAAAGTCGATTGGGCACATTTTGATACACATAACGGCGTGTGGGAGCCGGGCTATTGCATCGGCAAGGCATGGTGGGGCAAGGGCTACACGGCCGAGGCGCTGCAGGCCGTGGTGCAGTACTGGTTTACATGCACCGATGCTGATTGGCTGGCGTGCAGCCACGCTGTGCAAAACATTGCAAGCGGACGTGTGATGGAAAAAGCCGGCTTTGTGTACGACCATAACTCGATGTATCGTCGCTTTGACGGTACACGTATGCCGTGTCGCTGCTACGCACTGACACGGCAGCGATATGACGCCCTGTATGGCAGAAAGGACCTATTTTGAGCGAACTTTACGATATCCTAGTTGAAACGCCGCCTGCAAGGGTGATTTTGCTGGCGCTGGACCAGGGGCTTTGGGATTGCGAGCGCAGCCTGGCTGAGCTTGCCGCTTTATGCGAGGCAAACCATATGCAGGCCGTTGCACAGGTGGTGCAAAAAAGGCAGACGCCGGAGACAGGCACTGTGCTTGGCAGCGGCAAGCTGGATGAGGCAAGCCTTGCCGCCGAGCAGACACAGGCCGTGTGCGCCGTGTTTGACGGTGAACTGACCGGCAGCCAGATACGCAACATCTCAACTGCGCTGGGTGGGCTGGAGGTCATTGACCGCACGATGCTTATCCTTGAGATTTTTCGCAGCAGAGCCGTGACCAACGAGGGCAAGCTGCAAACCGAGCTTGCCTTGCTACGCTACCGTCTGCCACGTTTGCAGGGTCTGGGCGAGAGCCTGAGCCGGCAGGGCGGCGGTGGCGGTGGCGGTGGCGGTGCACGCCGCGGCGCTGGCGAGACCAAACTGGAGCTGGATCGCCGGCACGTACACGCACGCATTGATGCACTGGCAGAAAAGCTTGCCGAAATGGAAAAGCGCCGTGGGGAAAGCCGCAAGGCCCGTGCCAAGACCGGTATGCCCGTGGTAAGTCTTGTCGGCTACACCAACGTTGGTAAATCCAGCTTGATGAACGCCCTGTGCGGCCCCAGCGTTGCCGAGGCAGATATGCTGTTTGCCACACTTGACCCGACCAGCCGCAAGCTTGTACTGCCCAGCGGCATGGCCGTGCTTTTAGTGGACACTGTCGGCTTTGTGTCACGTCTGCCGCATAATCTTGTTGAGGCATTCAAATCCACCCTGGAGGAAGCAGCATGGTCGGATGTCATCGTGCGTGTCGCCGATGCGGGTGATGCTTTGCGTGAAGAGCAGCTCGCCGTGACAGACGAGGTACTGGATGGACTGGATTGTGGCGACATCCCACGCCTGACGGTGTATAACAAGTGCGACAAGCCCGGCGCACTCAGTTTTGACCCGGACATCCTGCTCACAAGCGCAAAGACCGGCTGCGGGCTGGACACCCTGTTACAGCGCATTGATGCGCTGCTCAGCGACCGTGTGCGCAAAATCAGCGTTCTGCTGCCTTACGACAGGCTTGGGCTTGCCGCCCCCATGCGTGAGCGCGGCAGCGTACTGACCGAAGAGTACCGCGCCGAGGGGCTTTACCTTGAGGGCAACGTAAAAACCGAGGATCTGCATCTGTTTGAGGGATATCTTGTGTAAAGCGCACCGTTTATATAAAATAACAATCCCCCGCCGCACTGCACACAGCAGCCTTGCGGTGGGGGATTGTTTTATCTGTTTGTTATATGTCCGGTCTCAGGTCTCGACGCCCTCAAACTGGCTATTGTACAACCTTGCGTAGAACCCGCCCTGTGCAAGCAGCTCATCGTGGCTGCCCTGCTCGACGATGTGACCGTCCTTCATGACAAGGATCACATCTGCCTCACGTATGGTGGAAAGGCGGTGTGCTACAATAAAGCTTGTTCTGCCCTGCATCATGCGGGCAAACGCTGCCTGTATGCGCACCTCGGTGCGGGTATCGATGGAGCTTGTCGCCTCGTCAAGGATCAGCATCGGCGGCAGGCACAGCATGACACGTGCAATGCACAAAAGCTGCTTTTGTCCCTGGCTGATATTACCTCCATCCTCGGCAATCAGGGTGTCATAGCCATTCGGCAAACGACGGATAAAGCTGTCAGCATGGGCTTCTTTTGCAGCGGCAACTACTTCCTCCATAGTTGCATCCGGCTTACCGTAGGCTATGTTTTCACGCACAGTGCCGGCACGCAGCCAGGTGTCCTGCAACACCATGCCATAGCTGCTGCGCAGCGATGCACGTGTTGCCTCACGGATATCCGTACCGGCCACACAGATGCGCCCGCCGTTGACATCGTAAAAACGCATCAGCAGGTTGATCAGGGTTGTCTTGCCGCAGCCGGTAGGTCCTACGATGGCGATGCGCTGACCGGGCTTTACATCCAGCGTCAGCCCCTCGATCAGGGGGCGGTCGGTCACATAGCGGAACGCCACATCCTCAAGCTGCACATGACCGTCCGTTTGCAGCGTGACGGCATGCTCTGCCTCCGCAATCTGATCCTCGGCATCCAGCAGCTCGAACACGCGTGCAGCACAGGCCAGCGCATTTTGCAGTTCTGTCACAACGCCGCTGATTTCGTTAAAGGGTTTTGTATACTGGTTGGCGTAACTCAAAAAAACGCTCAGCTGTCCGATGGTAATGCCACCATGGATCGCATATATCGCACCTACCAGTCCCACGCCCGCATAGACAATGTTGTTCACAAAGCGTGTAGCAGGGTTTGTCAGGCTGGAATAAAAGATAGCCTTCAGGCTGACGCCCTGCAGACGGGTATTTACCTCGTCAAAGGCGGCAAGGCTTTCTGTCTCGTGCCCGAATGCCTGCACGACCTTTTGCCCCTCGATCATCTCATTGACAAGGGCAGTCTGCTCGCCGCGCACAGCGCTCTGACTTTGGAAGTAGCGGTAGCTGTGCTTTGCCAGAAAGCCTGCCACCACAAGGCTCAGCGGTGTAATACACACCACCACGAGCGTGATGGGCACGTTTTGGCTCAGCATAAACAGCAGTGTGCCGACAATGGTTAAAATACCGGAAAACAGCTGCGTAAAGCCCATCAGCAGACCGTCCGCAAAGGTATCCACATCTGCCACCATACGGCTGACGATATCGCCGGACGGGTGACTGTCCAGGTAAGACAGCGGCAGGGTCTGGATCTTGCGCAGTGCCTCGTTGCGCAGGTCACGGCTGACCGAAAAGGTAATGCGGTTGTTGCACACACTTTGCAGCCACTGTGCAAAAGCGGATATCAGCGCCACCGCCACAATACGGTACACAATGTGCACCACACCGGCAAGGTCGGTGTTGCCCTTGCCGATCATCAGGTCAATGGCGTCGCCGCACAAAATCGGGATATACAGCTGCGCAGCCACGCTTATGGCGGACACAACCAGGCTGCACACCACAAAAGCCATGTAGGGACGTATTTTATGCAGCACACGGCTTAGCGTCGCATTGCGCTGTGCCGGGGTAAGCTTGTCTTTTGCCTTTGCGCTCATTTGTGCACATCTCCCTTCTTGAACTGACTGGAGTAGATTTCTTCGTACACAGGGCAGTTTTGCAGCAGCTCGGCATGGGTGCCGTGCCCTACCATGCGCCCGTCATCCAGCACAAGGATCTGGTCGGCGTGCTGCAGGCTGGCTGCACGCTGACTGACAATAAATACCGTCAGCTCCCCCGGCAATGCAGCAAGTGCCTTGCGCAGTGCTGCATCCGTAGCGTAGTCCAGCGCACTTGCGCTGTCATCCAGGATCAGGATCTCTGGGCTGCCGACCAGCGCACGGGCGATGGTCAAACGCTGCTTTTGTCCGCCGGACAGGTTGCGTCCGCCCTGCTCCACAGGCTCGTCCAGACCAAGAGGCTTTGCACGCACAAATTCAGCAGCCTGTGCCGTCTCCAGCGCAGCCCACAGCTGTGCATCGGTCGCGTCTTTGTTGCCCCACAGCAGGTTGGAGCGGATGGTGCCGCCAAACAGCTGTGCCTTTTGCATCACAACGCTTACTTTGCCGCGCAGCTGCTCACGCGGGTAACTTGCAGCGGGGCAGCCCATGATCTCAACTGTGCCGTCGGTGGCATCATAAAACCGCGGTATCAGGCTGATCAGGCTGGTCTTGCCGCTGCCGGTACCGCCTATGACGCCTATGGTCTCGCCGCGTTTTGCCGTAAAGCTGATATCGCTCAGGCTGGGTGCGCCCGCACCGGCATAGGTAAGGGCAACATGGTCAAAGCGCACGGCATCCTGTGCCTTTTGCGGCGCAGGCTTTGCCTGCATGGTTTGTGCAAAATGCATGCCGGGCTTTGTGTCCAGCACCGCCTGCACACGCCCTGCGCATGCCAGTGCCTTGCTGATCTGCACAATCAGATTTGCCAGTTTGACCAGCTCGACCAGAATTTGGTTCATGTAGTTGACCAGTGCGATCACGTCGCCGGATGCCATCCTGCCAAGATTTATCTCGACGCAGCCGGTGTATAGCAGTGCCACGATCGCCAGGTTGATGATGACGTAGGTCAGCGGGCTCATCAGCGCCGAGATGTGCCCCACATGCCTTTGCATCGTGGTAAGCAGGGCATTGGCATCCTCAAAGCGATCAACCTCGCTGTCCTCCTTACCAAAAGCACGCACCACACGCACACCGGTCAGGTTCTCACGCGTAAGGCCGAGCACACGGTCCAGCCGGGTCTGTACATTTTTATACAGCGGGCGGGTCCACGCCATGATGCCGAACACCACCACGGACAGTAGCGGGATCGTCACAACAAAAATCCACGCAGCGCGGGCGTTGACCTGAAAAGCCATGATCATAGCGCCTACCACTACAAACGGGCTGCGCAAAAACAGGCGCAAAAACAGGTTAATGCCGCTTTGCACCTGGTTGATGTCGCTGGTCATGCGGGTAATCAGGGTGCTTGTGCCCATGGTATCCATCTCAGTAAAGCCGAGGCTCTGGATGTGGGCAAACAGTGTGTGACGCAGGCTTGTGGCAAAGCCCACCGCTGCCTTAGCTGAAAAATACTGTGCCGTCAGGCTGCACGTAAGGCCGATGGCGGCCAGCGCCAGCAGCAGTGCGCACCGCACAAGGATGTACCGCAAATCATGTGCTGCAATGCCCACGTTGACAATGTCCGCCATAACCAGCGGCACAAACAGGTCAAATGTAGCCTCCAGCATCTTGAACAGCGGTGCCAGCACGCTTTCACGTCGGTAATCCCGCAGGTGAACAAGAAGGTTTTTCAAGGTTTGCTCCCCCTTTTGATGTAAGTGTTACTTTTTATTATAGCGCAATGCAGAGCAAAATGCCAGATATGACCGGCAGCTTTTGGGCTTTTGGATTGTATCGCAGCTAAATTCCTGTTATACTGTTACCATTAACCATAGAGGAGAGACGAGACTGCATGTCGATGAAAGGCAAACGCTTTCGCCCGCTGGGTGCACCGGTAAAACCGCACGCACCTGTCTACGGGCCTACGGGCACGGGCTGCCCCGCGCTGGTATACGCCGTTGATACTTTGTACGAAAATCAGGACGAGGACGCTTTCTGGGGGATGATCAGCACCCTGAACTATGCCATTGAGATGGAGACACGCGTGCTTGTGCCGGTAAAGGTGGCACCCGGTGTGCACAGTGCCCCCGCACCGTGGTGCGAGCACCCCATACCGGAGCCACTTAGTGATGGGCTGGAGCTGTTTTCGTTGCAGCGTGAGGATGGGCACTGCTGGCTGCCGCTGTTCACCTCCAGCAAAACAGCGTCCGCCGACCGTACCACCGCAAGCATGCCCATGGTCGAGCGCAACATGGAGTCGCTTATGCGGCAGGTGCTTGCCACCGATGGGTTGGATGGCGTCGTTATCGATCCATGGGGGCATTCTGCCACGCTGGAAAAACGTTTGCTGAGCGGACTGCTGAACGCTATGCACACTCCGGAGAACCCCGGCGATGACGAACTGGAAGCCGCCGATGAAGCTTTGCTTGCAAACGACACAACCAAGGCAGCACATTGCTGCAGACGTGCTGCCGAAAACGGCAATCCTACAGGTCTTGCGCTGTACGGCAAGTGCCTGTGTGAGGGCTTTGGCGTGTGCAAAAACCCAAGCGAGGGCATGCGCATGCTGAAAACAGCTGCAGAGCACGGCGAGCCGCATGCTTTGATCACGCTTGGCGACTACGCCGCTCTTAAGCACGATAATGCAAAGGCGCTGCTGTATTACCGCCGTGCACAGCTTACGGCACGTGCAGCCCCGGACATCGACTACACCCCCATGATCTGCCTGCGCATGGCGCAGTACGAGACCCGCTACACCAGCACCAAAAAGGCACTTGCACTTGCGGCAGAGGCGCAGCAGGGCTTTGCCATCCGGCAAAAGCAGGGCTACCCGGACAGTGCCGCCCTCCTTGCGGAGGCACAGCATTTGACGCAGCAGCTGCTGCAACCGGCAAAAGTTCACACAAATTCTTTACAATTGGACTAAAAAAAGGTCACACGGGTGCGGTAAGATAAGCTGGAAATATTCGTGCGCCATCCTGCGCAGATCGGAGAAAAAAGTATGAGCAAAGTCATTGGCATTGATCTCGGAACAACAAACTCCTGTGTGGCAGTGGTAGAAGGCGGCAAGCCCGTCGTCATTGCCAATGCAGAGGGCGAGCGCACCACACCGAGCGTGGTCGCCTTTACCAAAGACGGCGAGCGCCTTGTAGGCGGCGCAGCCAAGCGCCAGATTGCAACAAACTCCGGGCGCACGGTCTCCAGCATCAAGCGGCTCATGGGCTCAGACTACCGTGCACACATTGACGGCAAAGACCTGACCCCGCAGGAGATCAGCGCAATGATTTTGTCCAAGATACGCCGTGACGCCGAGAGCTACCTTGGCGAAAGCGTCACCGAGGCAGTGATCACTGTCCCCGCCTACTTTGACGATAGCCAGCGCAAAGCAACGCAGGATGCCGGGCGCATTGCCGGGTTAAACGTACTGCGCATCATCAACGAGCCGACCGCCGCTGCCGTGGCGTACGGTCTGGACAATGAGGCGTCGCAAAAGATCCTTGTCTACGATTTGGGCGGCGGCACGTTTGACGTGTCCATCATTGAGATCGAGGACGGCACCTTTACCGTGCTTGCCACCGGCGGCGACACCCACCTTGGCGGCGACGATTTTGACCAATGCATCGTCGATTATGCCGTAGCCGAATTCAAAAAAAGTGACCGCATCGACCTGCGCCGTGACCCTGCTGCCATGGGACGGCTGAAGGAAGAGGCAGAGAAGGCGAAAAAGGAGCTTTCCAGTGCGCCTTCCGCCCAGATCAACCTGCCGTTTATTGCCATGGGCAAGGACGGCCCGCACCACATGGATCTGTCCATCACACGCCCACAGTTTGAAATGATGACGGGCGAGCTGCTCAACCGCACGGTACAGCCGGTGCAAAACGCCCTGCGTGATGCAGGGATCAGCGCCAGCCAGCTGGGCAAGGTGCTGCTTGTGGGCGGCAGCACACGTATGCCCGCCGTAGAGCGTCAGGTGCGTGAGCTTTTGGGCAAAGAGCCCAGCCACAGCCTGAACCCCGACGAGTGCGTCGCAATGGGTGCCGCCGTGCAGGGCGCCTTGCTGCAGGGCGGCGGCAAACTGACAGGAGCCACCGGCGCAGCCGCACAGGGGCTTGTGCTGATGGATGTTACGCCCCTTACCCTGTCGATTGAAACACTGGGCGGTGTCGCTACCCCGCTGATCACCCGCAACAGCATGATACCCACACGCAAGAGCCAGATTTTTACAACGGCACGCCCCATGCAGACCAGTGTGGAGATCAACGTGCTGCAGGGCGAGCGTCATTTTGCACGAGACAACAAGAGTCTTGGCAAGTTTAAGCTGAACGGTATCCGTGCAAGCTTCTCGCAGAAGCCGCAGATCGAAGTAACCTTTGATATCGACGTCAACGGCGTTGTCAAAGTCTCGGCAAAAGACCTTGCTACCGGACGTGAACAAAACATCACCATCACCGGCAGCACCAACCTGTCTGAAACCGAGATTCAGCGTGCCATGGCGGACGCCGCTGCCTACGAGCAAGAGGACGGCAACCGCAAAGAGCGTTTAGAACTGCACAACCGCTGTGAAGTACTCGCCTATAAGGTCGACGAGGCACTTGCAAAGTGCAAAAAGGAGCTCGACCGTGACGAGAAGAGCCGCATCAAGGCTGACCTTGCCAACCTGCGTCACTGCCTGCGCAAGGACAAGCCCGAAAAGATGAACGAAGCCGAGGCAGCTGCCCTGAGGCAGGCACAGAGCCAGCTTGAGGCAAGCGCCAACCACCTGATGCTGCTGTACTCAAGCCAGAACGAGCAAAAAGATAACGGCTCTGACTGCAGCGATAACAACACCCTGTAAGCAAAAGCAGCCATGCCCGCATAACAACAAAAGCTCATCCGCACAGGATGAGCTTTTGTTGTTATGCACTCGTTTTAATATTTGTTTCAACGGCAACGGCAACGTAAACGCGGCCGTATTGGTCGGTGTAAGTACCGACGCCGATGCGCGTCACGGATGATGTGCCACTCTCCCACTCGTAAATATGCTCATTCAAAAAATCTTCGATTTGCTTTGTTACGGTGCTGTTCAGCATTGTGCTGCTGCCGTTTGTAAACGATACGGCATAGTAATGCCCTGTGGATGGATTTCCGCTTCCGCTTGTCGCACTGATGATGCTGATATAAACATTATTGCCGCTTTGGGATGTAGTCTCATCCGTGCGGTTGAAATAGTCCACCGTGCCGTCAAACGAGACATAATGCATCAGGGTGCTTTTTGCATAACCCTCCAGCTCTGCGCTATTGGCCAGCTGTGAGCCGGTAACACCTTTTTCACTAATTTGCTTGTTCAGTTCCTCCACAAAGGCGCTTTGCACCTGCGATTCAAATGTTGTGCTTGCGACCCCACTTGTCCCGCTGCCGCCAATTACGCCGGTACCACCGCCGCTGCAGCCTGTCAGCATCGTCATAGACATCGAGCCGATCAATACCATCGGCGCAATGTACCGGAACATCCCGTTCATCGCTTCCACCTCAGTCCGTCCATTTGTAATTCACACCATTAAAGTATATCACTTCGCCGTAAAATATCCATGGTCAAACATACCAAGGTTTTGCGGTGCTTCCCTCGCTGTTTTAACAAAGTATGGCTTTTGATCACCGATCCGACACAAGTATGTAACACTTCTCCCCTGCGCTGCGTATGTATCCTTGTAAGTCAAAATACAGGGTTCGTCCCTCTCAGAGGAGATTTTATTATGAAATCTGTAAAGAACATTGTCCGTGCACTTGCTTTAGCACTCACTGCTGTATCCATCGCAGCTGCAGTCAGCGTCCCGGCGTTTGCAGCGCAGCCCGACGCCGCATCGATGCAGCCAATCCTCACTGCTTCCGCCGAGGATATCGATGTCGAAAACGGCGCAGTCCTCGTTGCACAGGATGAATACGCCAAGGCATACGTCGATGCAAGCGGAAAATGCGGTCATATCGTACTGAGTGACAAGTTTGCAACCAAATCTGTCCTCAGCTCCATCGGCGGCAAACCGCTTAAAGAGATCATCAAATTCAACGATGGCGGCTACGTTGACCGTTTCTACACCAAACAGCTCTATGACGACCACGATGATAGCCTCTTCAAAGGCTGTCAGTATCAGATTGTGGTTGACGCCGCCGGACCAAAAGGCTTCTGGAATGGCAGCGGCTATATGACATTTTATGATGGAACCGGGGATTACTACGGGCTCAGCATCTGGGATTCCAACTTCAAAACGCACACCGTATGGTACGACAGCTATAACCCGCAGCTCACAAGCGTATACTGGAGCTATTGATATTTTTGTAACGCTTCTTACCTACGCTGCGTATGTATCCTTGTAAGTCAAAATACAGGGTTCGTCCCTCTCAGAGGAGATTTTATTATGAAATCTGTAAAGAACATTGTCCGTGCACTTGCTTTAGCACTCACTGCTGTATCCATCGCAGCTGCAGTCAGCGTCCCGGCGTTTGCAGCGCAGCCCGACGCCGCATCGATGCAGCCAATCCTCACTGCTTCCGCCGAGGATATCGATGTCGAAAACGGCGCAGTCCTCGTTGCACAGGATGAATACGCCAAAGCCTACATCAACGTGAACGGCAGAAGTGGCTACATCGAGCTCAGCGACAAATTCAAGCACAAATCCACTCTCGACTCCATCGGCGGCAAACCGCTCAAAGAGATCATCAAATTCTACGACGGCGGCTACGTTGACCGTTTCTATGTTGAGGATATCCACGGGTCCTGCCGCACCATTTACGATTTTCTGTTTAGTTATGACTACCGCATTGCAGTCTATGGTGCCGGGCCAAAAAGCGGCTGCGGTTCGCTGCGTTTTATCGATGAAACAGGCGATTACTACGACCTTTCTATCTGGGACACCAACTTCAATGTGCACTACGTAAAATTCAACAGCAGCGCCCCAAAAATGACCTATCTTTACTGGGATGTCTGATATTTCCGGCAAGTGTTCGAAAAAAATGCGGCGCCTCATAAGCACCGCATTTTTCCATCCGTGTTTACTGCTCATCACGGGTCAGGTTTTTTAACATTTTTGCACTGATGCGCTGAAATTGTGCTTTTTCGTTTGCGGTCAGCCCCTGTAAAAGAACCTCCTCTGTTCGTTCAAGCTCTTTGGTCAGTGCCTCACGCAGTGCTTCCGCCTGTGGTGTAAATACGATGTTCTTCCGGCGTGCATCCTGCCGGTCCGTAATGCGCAGGATCAGCTGCTGCGCCTCCAGAGATTTCAGCATCCCTGTTGCAGTAGACGGCCGCAGCCCAAACTCACGCTCGATATCGCGCTGACACACACTGCCGTGCATACTTTCAAGCAGAATAAACTCCAGCACAGCCCCCTGTGCCCCGCTTATCCCTGCACTGCGCTGAATCGCCGCGCCGCGGCGACGCAGGCAGTTGGACAACTTGTTGATCGTTAAACCCGTTTCCAAAATGCAGCCCCCCCTGCAAACAGTTTTTCACCCAATTGTTTCAGGTGATTCAATTCTACCAAATTTCCAGTTCTTGTCAAGTCAAACCGCAAAATTCACCTTATTGACGTAAAACTTCCATTCGCCAATTTCCAAATTGATGCAACAAAAGTGACAGCAGAGAGCGCACGCCGTCTGTGCTCTGCTGTGCACATGACTGCGTATATGCATTTGACGTTAATTTAACGATGTCACCAACGGTTTTTAAGTGCCAGGAATCCCACACGACATAGCATTGCCTGCGCTGCATCACTTTGCATCCGGACGCAATCGTGTATCAAACGCACAGACCGGACCCGATAATAATCCAAACTGCTTTTGACGAAGAGGCGTAAGTTTGCATCAAGCAATCTGTGCAGAATGCGCATCAATTCTTGTGCAAAAGTCCCTTTGAAAACCACGTCGAGATTGCGTATAATGATCTTGTATCGCGAGTGAAGCTGCGAAAGGAGATTTTCAATGGAAAAACGCATCATTACCATCAGCCGCGAATTCGGCAGCGGCGGACGGACCATTGGTAAGCTGGTGGCTGACCATCTCGGTATCCCGTGCTACGATGCTGAATTGATTCAAAAAATCGCTGCAGAAAGCGGTTTTGACGAGAGCTATATCAAAGAAGCAGGCGAATATACGCCCGGCGGGTTCCTCTCTTCTGCGCTGCTTGACCGCAGCTTTGGTCCGACCAACAGCGACTATCTGTGGAAGCTGCAGCATCAGATTATCTGTGACCTTGCCGATAAGACGCCGTGCGTCATAGTCGGTCGCTGCGCCGACTATATCCTCCGTGAACGTCCGGACTGCCTGAAGGTTTTTATCCATGCGGACTTAAAGTTCCGGGCAGACCGCATTGTGCGTGTCTACGGCGAGCGTGAGCAATCTCCCGAGGCACGCTTAAAAGAGAAGGATAAGCGCCGTGCTGCGTATTATCGCTTCTATACCGATATGAAATGGGGCACTGCCGCCAACTATCATATCGCACTGGACAGCGGCGTAATCGGGCTCGAAAAGTGCGCAGAAATTATCGAAAGCCTTGTATAACCGCCCGTCCCGGTATTTTTTGCTGCAACAATAAAACAAACACCGCCTAACCGTTTCATCAATTACGGGCAGGCGGTGTTTTTGCATTTTCTCTTTACAGGCTCGGCATCCGAGCTGCGATCCAATCAGCAAGCGGCTGGATCTCATCCAAACCAAAATCCGCCCCCTGGATATCGCCCACGACAGCCATCGGCTGGATGGACACCGGTGCGTCCGAGATTTCACTGCGCACTACTTCGATTTTAGGCCATCCGCTGTCCTTGAAGCCTTCCAGAAGTACCAGGTCATAGCCATGCCGCTCAAACAGTGCCAGCAGATCCTGCTCTGTCAGGCGGAATTCTTCGGTCAGCAGATAGCGCTGTGCGGAAAACACCGCCACACCTTGCGCTCCTGCTTCCCGCAGGCGGCAGCTGTCCGTACCCGGTACATCCGGGGTAAAATCGTGTCCATCATGCTTGATGACGCCCACTTTCAGCCCACGGCTGCGCAGAACCGGCAGCAGCTTTTCCAGCAACGTCGTCTTGCCGCTGTTATGCACGCCGCTTACAGCCAGTACTGCCGGGCGTTTCAGCTCTTTTTGTTCTTCCAGCTCCTGTTTCGATTCAATATACAACGCTAAGCACCTCCACTTTTGCCTGAAATCTCCGGGCAGGCACAGCGTCACCCGACCGCAGCAATCCTCTTGATCTTATCTTATAAGGATATGCCCTTGCTGTGCCGTTGTCAATATTTTTTGCAAAAGATGATGCCGCTCCCTGTCGGCACAGTCCGGCAAAACTACTCATCATGTGAGTTGTAATAGGCACTGCGGATATCCTCTGGCAGACCGTCCGGCGTCAGTGCTTTTGCGCTTTCATCGCTGCCGTCCTTCATAGCCTGCGAGTAATACCAGCACTTATACCTCAGCATGTCCAGGGCCTTGTTCATCTGTTGGATTTCCGCCTCGACTCGTTTTCTTTGCTTTTCAAGCAGCTCGTAGCGGTTTGCATAGGTGGAAGCCCCCTCCACGCACCAGTCCATAAAGAGCTTGATATCCTTGATTTCAAGGCCCGATTTTTTCAGGCATTCGATCACCCGCAGTGTTTCAATTTCATTATCACTGAATTTTCGTATGCCGGACTCCCGCTTTAACCGTGGAAAAAGCCCCTGCTTGTCGTAATAGCGCAGCGTGGAAATCGGCAAATCAAACATTTCCGCAACCTGTCCGATCGTATACATATCACACCTCAAAAAAATCTTGACCTAAAGTCAGGTTTATGCGTTATCATTAGTATAGCATACGAAAAATTGCGCCGCAAGATAAGAGAGGAGATCTCTATGAACAAGCCCTATATTATTTGCCATATGATGACGGCAGTGGACGGACGCATTGACTGCGCTATGACAGAACATCTGCCCGGCGTTGAGGAATATTACAGTACCCTCAACTTGCTTGATGTGCCAACACACATCAGCGGACGTGTTACGGCAGAGCTTGAGATGGCTCTGCCGGGAAAGTTTCAAAGCCAGAGTCTTACACCTCTCGGGAAAGAAGATCATTATAAAGCAGCAAATGCGGACGGCTACGAGATCGTGGTGGACACGCACGGCACTTTGCTTTGGAACGACCAGACAGATGAAACGTGCCCCGTTCTGGTTCTGACAAGCGGGAATGTAAGCCGTGAATATCTGGATTATCTCAAAGAGAAACACATCTCGTGGATTGCCTGCGGCAGAGAGCACATCGATTTGCACCGTGCATGCGAAATCCTTGCCAATGCGTTCGGCGTCAAGCGTATGGCTGTTGTAGGCGGCGGTCACATCAACGCCGGCTTTCTTGCAGAGGGGTTGCTGGATGAGGTCAGCATTTTAATCGGTGCGGGTATTGACGGACGCGGCGGCATGAGAGCTGTATTTGACGGTCTGCCCATGGACAAACCGGTCACGCCGTTAAAACTTAACAGCGTGCAGGCGTTTGAAAGCGGCGCGGTCTGGATTCGATACAGCGTTCATTAAGATTTTTTGACGGAGATGTACTCCCCCTGTTGCCCACGGCGAGCACAGCAAATCCCCTGTATTGGGCAGCAAATTATAATTAACCACCCTGAAGCAAAAGCAGAGCATCCGCAATTTCGAACGGATGCTCTGCTTTTTTTACTTGCTTTTTTTCACAAATGCTCGGAACATATTCGCTCCCAGTATTTGCGTGTTCGATTTATCTGCCTCTGACTCCAGCTGCTTGATTTCCTTTTCTGTTAGGGCGATGTTTGCAGCCTGTGCAAGTTCTTTTACCTGCATTGGCCTACGACAGCCGCACATCGGTACAACCCCCTTACTTGCGCAAAATGCGATTGCCACCTGCGGGACCGTGATGCCACGCTCCTCTGCAATTTTGATCATACAGCGATACAAACCGATCAATTTGCGCTTCTTGCCGTCAAAAATCAGTTTCATGATCGTGCCCTTCGTCTTGATGCGGGGGTCGACAAGCATGCCCTCCTCCAGCACAGCCCACGCCCAGAAGCTGATGTCGTTTTCTTTGCACCAGTCCACCAAGCCGTTATTCTCCCATTCCCGCGAAAGAATGCTGTAGTGGTTCTGTACGCCGTATAGTTTCATCCCGGCAGCCTCTAAAAGCTGCTTTGCCTGCCTGCATTCTGCCAAATCAAAATTCGATACGCCGATATGTCGGATCTTGCCCTGCTTAGCAAGCGCAATAATCTCCTTCATATGCATCTCGATATCTGTCGGGAGATGCAGCCAGTAAATATCCACATATTCCCTGTGAAAATCATGCAGATCCTTTTCCAGCGACTTGCGTACACACCCTGCTGTGTAACCGGAAAACGGCGTATACTTTGCAGAAACAAAAACGTCCTTCGTACCAAAATCGCCGATCATTTTTTGTGCTTTTCCAAAGCCGTAATCTCTTGCCAGGTCGTAAATTTTTAAGTCGCACTCTTCCGCCGTACGCATTGCCGCCCGGATCGTATCATCATCCACATAGCTGCCCCGCAGCATAACGCCGTACGCCGCAGAACCCCAGGAGTTTGTACCGATTACCGCCGCCGGATGCAATATATCCATATATCTTCGCGTCCCCAAAATCTTATCCGTCCGCATCAAGGGTGGTTTATTTTCTCAATGCAGCACATGGTTAGTGTTTTCTAACCATTATATATACCACAGTCACCCGCTTTTGTAAAGCACTCCACAGCAAAAAGCTGACCCTGAAAAGAAACCTCTCTTCAGGGTCAGTCCTTACAATCTCTGTGTGCAGTTACAGTGCAGTCGATTCGGCCAAATCACTCTTCTGTAACTTCAAAATTAAACGGGCGTCCGCAATGGGGGCACTTTGGTGCTGCATCCAGCAACTCCCCCTCTTCCAGCACGGATTTTTCACCGCACGCCGGGCAGGTCACCTCATATTCTACCGGACCGTCATCCAGTTCGTCGTCATCCGCCAGTGCCACCTCAAAAGCGACCTTACAGCAGGGGCAGACCGCCTCGCCTACATCCAGATCATCCTCGCTGACAAAGACTGTTTCGCCGCACTGGGGGCATTCAACCTCATAAAAAGGCTCGCTGGCAACATCATCGTCTGAGGTATCATCATCGTCCGTTTCCGCATCCTTTGTATCGGTCGCATCCGGCTGCTCACTGCCTTCCTCTTCCTCATACAGATCCGTTTCCAGGTCTTCCAGCTCATCGCTCAAATCATTGATCTGATCGTACGCACGGGTCACGTCTGCATCAACCTCGGCAATCGCAGCAGCCATTTCGCCAATCAGCTCGCCCATTGCCTTGATGATCTTGCCCTCTTTTGTAGCTTCGTCCACGCCAAGACCCTCGATGAGTCCCTTCAGATATGCAGCTTTCTCTTTAAGTTCCATGTCAAAGTCTCCCTATCAAAAGCGTAAATTACAAAACCGGGCAGACGGTTGCCCGTTGCCCGGTAAAATGCGACAGAATCAGACGCGCTCCATGTACTCGCCAGTACGAGTATCAATACGGACATGGTCGCCCTCGTTGATGAACAGAGGCACACGAATCTCGGCGCCGGTCTCAACCTTAGCGGGCTTCAGGGTGTTGGTAGCAGTATTGCCGCGGACACCCGGCTCAGTCTCAGTGATCTCGAGCTCAATGAAGTTGGGGATTTCAACGCTGAACACCTTGCCCTTGTAGGACAGCAGCTTGCACTGCTCGTTCTCTTTGCAGAACTTGAAGTTGTCGGGCACATCGCCTGCATTGACAGGGATGTCCTCGTAGGTCTCGTTGTCCATAAAGTGATACAGGTCGCCATCCTCGTAGCTGTACATAACGTCCTTGCGCTCGATGAAAGCCTGAGGGAACTTCGCGGTCGGGTTGTAGCTGGTCTCAACCACGGAGCCGGTGATCACGTTCTTGGTCTTGGTACGGACAAAGGCAGCGCCCTTGCCGGGTTTCACGTGCTGGAACTCAACGACCTGAAGAACCTGGCCGTCCTGCTCAAAGGTCACGCCATTGCGAAACTCGCCTGCAGAAATCATAGGAATTCCTCCATTAGTTTAATCTCAAATGCGTAATGCATATCTCTAATTATTTTACCTAAATCCCATGCATTTGGCAAGGGGTTTAGGCAAAAAAGACGACAAAAAAGCAGAAATGTTTTGTTTGCACTGTTTTTAACGTTGAAAAGCTCACAGCAGCTTGCCGCCACAGTCAAAATATTTTTGCCAGTGCTTTTTTTCCCACTTGCGTTTCAGGATGACCTGTGCGCCCAGGTCCGGGCCGCGGGGCACCACCATCAGGCCGGGAATGCCATACAACGCAGCCGCAAGACGGTCCGCGTAGAGCTGGTCGCCAACCATCGCCATCTCGCACCGTTTTACCCCCATGCGGCGTCGGGCTATGCGCAGACCTGCCGTCAGCGGTTTTGCGGCACGATATAAAAATGCCAGACCGATTTTTTTTGCAAAAGGCTCAACACGCTTTTTTGAGCCGTTGGACACGATTGTAAGCTTTATACCCGCCGCACGCATATCTGCAAGCCACTGTGCTACCTCATCCGGCAGCTCCTGGCTGCGGTCAGCAGTAAGGGTGTTGTCGATATCCAGCACAAGCGCCTTAATGCCCTTTTGTGACAGCCACGCCGGCGTGATGTGGGTTACGTCCTTGAAAACATATTCGGGGGTGATCAGCATCAACCTGCTCCTTACGCAAAGCGTACTGCCACACGCCGTTTAACGGCCGTGGATTTTATGTTTGTGCATGAAAATAGGAGAGCCCGCAAAAGCAGACTCTCCTACATCGGCGTTAGCAACGCGTTTGAAATCAAAAGCAACTAGCGATTTCAAGCAGTTAATTACTTGAACTTGCGCTTGCGGGCTGCTTCGGACTTCTTCTTGCGCTTAACAGACGGCTTCTCGTAAGCCTCGCGCTTACGGACCTCTGCGAGCACACCGCTGCGGGCAGTGCTGCGCTTGAAGCGACGCAGTGCGCTTTCCAGCGACTCGCCCTCTTTAACACGAATTTCCGACATCTTATTCCCTCCCTTGGACCGTGAGGCAGGAATTTCGTTGTTACATGGTAACTAACAGTAGACAGTATAGCGCATTTTTACCTGTTCGTCAACCTTTTTCAAAAAAGTTTTTGCAAATCTTTCAAGGCAATGCGCACAGCTGTCATCAACCCTTTACGGCGATATTCACAAGACGACCCTTGACGTAGATCTCTTTTACAACAGTCTTTCCGGCAAGTGCCTCAGCGACAGCAGGGTCGGCTTTGGCAGCGGCAATGGCATCCTCAGACGAAATCGTTGCTGCGACCTTCATGCGGGCTTTGACCTTGCCGTTGACCTGAACAGCGATCTCCACACTGCTCTCGACGCACTTTGCTTCTTCGTACTGCGGCCAGGGGTAGTACGCCAGCTGCTCATCGTGGCCGTGACCCAACTTCTCCCACATTTCTTCCGTCATGTGCGGGGCAAACGGATTCAGCATCTGTACCACTGCCTCAAGCTCTGCCTTGGTAGCGCCGCCATTGTCATACAGTGCATTGACAAGCGTCATCAGTTGAGCAATTGCCGTGTTCATCTTCAGGGTCTCGATATCTGCGCTCACTTTTTTAATTGTCTGATGCATCAGGGTCTCTACCTGCGGACGGTAGCCTTCACCATCCACAATTTTGTCGCTCAGCGCCCAGACACGATCCAAAAAGCGGTTGCAGCCTGCGATTGCGGAGGTCTGCCACGGTGCAGCCTGCTCAAAGTCGCCCATGAACATCTCGTACAAACGCATCGTGTCCGCACCGTACTGGTCAACAACCTCGTCCGGGTTAATGACATTGCCCAGAGACTTGGACATTTTTACAATGGGGTGGCGGGACATCTCGCCGTACTTTTCTTCCAGTGCCTTTTCTGCCTGCTTCTGGCTGCCATACTGCTCCAAAAGTTTTTTCTGCTCTTCTGCCGGCAGATTGACAAAGGAATGCGGGTTCAGACCAAGAATCATGCCGTGAGCAGTGCGCTTCTGGTACGGTTCCGGTGTGGGGACAGCGCCGATGTCATACAGGAACTTGTGCCAGAAACGGCTGTACAGCAGGTGCAGTGTGGTGTGCTCCATACCGCCGTTGTACCAGTCCACCGGTGCCCAGTATTCCAGCGCCTCTTTGGAGGCAATGGCATCCTTGCAGTGCGGGTCCATATAGCGCAGGAAATACCACGAGGAGCCTGCCCACTGAGGCATGGTATCGGTCTCACGGGTAGCAGGACCGCCGCAGCACGGGCAGGTCGTCTTAACCCAGTCGGTATGACGCGCCAGCGGGCTCTCGCCGTCCGGACCCGGCTCAAAGTCTGTGATATCCGGCAGTGTCAGGGGCAGACTGCTCTCCGGCAGCGGCTGCCAACCGCACTTCTCGCAGTTCACCATGGGGATCGGCTCACCCCAGTAGCGCTGACGGCTGAACACCCAGTCGCGCAGCTTGTAGTTGACCTTATCCTTACCCTTGCCATTGCTCTCGAGCCACTCGATCATCTTTTTCTTCGCGTCGGTGACAGACAGACCATTCAGGAAACCGGAATTGACAAGCGTGCCGGTGGCGACATCGGTAAAGGCAGCCTCATTCAGGTTGGATTCTGTATTGCCCTTCACGACCTCAATGATGGGCAGACCAAACTTTTTGGCAAACTCCCAGTCACGGGTATCGTGAGCAGGCACAGCCATGATAGCACCCGTGCCGTAAGTGGCCAGGACATAGTCCGAAATAAAAATCGGGATCTCAGTGTCGTTGACCGGATTGATGCCCATGACACCTTCCAGCTTTACGCCGGTCTTATCCTTGTTCAGCTCGCTGCGCTCAAAGTCGCTCTTGCGTGCAGCCTCTGCCTGGTAATTCTTGACTGCATCCGGGTTTTTGATCACGCCGTTATCCAGCCACTGCTTGACCACAGCATGCTCAGGCGATACGACCATATAGGTTGCGCCGAACAGGGTGTCGCAGCGGGTGGTGTAAACCGTCAGTGTATCGCCGGCTGTGGTGCCAAAGTTTACCTCAGCGCCGTGGCTGCGTCCGATCCAGTTTTTCTGCTGTGTCGCCACACGGTCGATATAATCCACCTGATCCAGACCGTCAATCAGCTTATCTGCATAGGCTGTGATTTTCAGCATCCACTGGCTCTTCACACGGTGCACGACCTCGCTGCCGCAGCGCTCGCAGACGCCGTTGACCACTTCCTCGTTTGCCAGCACGCACTTGCAGCTGGTGCACCAGTTGACGTTCATTTCCTTTTTGTATGCGAGCCCGTGCTTATACAGCTGCAGGAAGATCCACTGCGTCCACTTGTAGTACTCCGGGTCTGTGGTGTTGACCTCACGATCCCAGTCAAACGAGAAACCCAGTGCCTTCAGCTGGCTACGGAAACGATCCACATTTTTCTTCGTCACGATCGCAGGATGGATGTGGTTCTTCATTGCAAAATTTTCGGTAGGAAGGCCGAACGCATCCCAGCCCATGGGGTACAAAACGTTGTAGCCGTTTTTGCGGCGCTTGCGGCTCACCACATCCAGTGCGGTGTAGCTGCGGGGATGTCCCACGTGGAGGCCGGCACCCGACGGATACGGAAACTCGACCAGCGCGTAAAACTTCGGCTTTGAGTGGTCAATTTCAACATGGAAGGTCTTTTCGTCCTCCCATACTTTCTGCCACTTAGCCTCAACAGCCTTGTAATCATATTTCATGTTAATAATCAGCTCCAGACTTTCAACCAAAATACCTGAACTCAGGGGAATCTATGCTTGCAGGCGGACAGACATTTCTGCCTTACTCCACCGTGCTGTCAGGGGTAAGATATTCCGAAATGTCGATCTCCTCGCCATCTGCCCAAAGATGCTCCAGATCGTAATATGTGCGTGTATTCGGCACAAAGACGTGGACGATCACGCTGGAATAATCCAGCAGGACCCAGTTTTTCGAGTCAAAGCCCTCGGTGCTGTACGGCTCCAGCCCTTTTTGCGAGAGCTCATATTCCACTTCATCTGCCAAAGAGCCCACCTGCGTGGTGGATGTACCGGAGGCGATGACAAAATAATCCGTGAGGACGGTCAAGCTTTCCACCTTCAGCACCCGCACATCGTGCGCCTTCTTTTTGTCAAGGATCTTTGCAATTTCGATTGCAAGTGCCTTGCTGTCGTTCCAATTTTCCATATTGTTCTCCTGTTTTTTGTTCTCTGGTCAATTCGCAGTGCCCGCCGCCTGTCCGTCGGTGGTCACTGCACCCTCCAGGTCTGTGTCGCCGTTGAGGATTGCCTCGTCCGACTCCTGGTCGATTCTGCCCATGTATTGCACATTTGCATCCGTTGATGCAGAGCCGTGCGGCCAATTATCCGTGACCATGTTCAGCTCGCTCGCTTCGATCGGCCCGGTATAGTTGCGGAAATAGGTGTTGAGCAGCTCTGCAATCGAATTTTTGTCCGGCACAACACACGAATAGCCATCAAAGCTGTCGGTGGCGCCTACATTTTTCACACCCATAAACACCGGCGTCTGTGCAAGGATGATGTTGGAGCTGTCGATCTTCAAAAACGACGCCAGCAGCTGTGCGATCGTTGTCAAAGGCATATCCGTATGAATGTAGTTGTTGAAAATCAGCGGCAGCTGATTGATAATATCGTTGATGCCCATTGCGCGAGCACGCTTGAACAGACCTGCGTAAAAGTAACGCTGCATATTCAACCGGTCGATATCTGAGTTGGCGTAGCCGCTGCCGTGACGGCAGCGCACAAAAAACTCTGCCGATGCGCCGTCCAGGTTGCGGTAGCCCTTCAGCAGCGTGCTGCCGCCGTAGGATATGTCGTGCGGGATATAGACTTCAATGCCGCCAAAATTATCCACCATCTCCACAAGCGCCTGCATATCTACCGAGACATAGTAGTCGATTGGCAGCTTGTACTGGTCGTAAATCACATCAGCCAGCGCGGCAATGCTGCCGTTGTTGGACAGTGCGATCGAATTGATCTGGTAGTTGGATGCCGCATAGGTCTTGCCGTCAGACAGCGTGACCTTTTTGTTTTTGGTAGTCACCAGTGTGTTGCGGGGAATTTGCAGCATCCGCAGAGCGCCGCCCTTGATATCAAATTGGCAATACAGGATCATGTCTGTCATGCCGTCATTTGTACCGGAATCTGCTGAGTAGCTGCGGCCTTCCTCGTAATCGATGCCGCAGACCAGGATGTTTACAACATCACCCTCATACTCTTTTGCGGTTTGGATCTCCTCTGCGATGGAAGGTGCTGTGTCATCGTGCAAGATCTCGTCCACACGGTTCAGCTGACTTACCGCATATACAACGACACCAGATATCACCACGATCAGCGACATTGCAACCGCAAACGGCAGCCACATGGGCGTCTTTTTCTTCTTTTTACGGCGGCGGGGCGGCTCATTGTCTAAAAAATGCATCGCATGCTGTGCATCATAGCTGTCAGCCTGCGGCCGTGCTGCGGGTCTCGCCGCGTGATCCGGGCGATTGAGCGAGCGCTCAGTATTGATACGGCGTGGCTCTTGACTCATGCTTTGTATAACCTCCAGCGTTTCACGGCTGTGCATAGGCACGGCCTGTCATATCTTTTAGTATAGCATTGTCCTGCAAAATCTGCAATCTTGTTTTACAGTCTGCCGACGGTTTTACCGGCCGCTTGCGCCGCAGACTGCCGCTATGTCATCGTAGGCCGCTTTTGACATCGGATCCAGCGGTTTACCCTGACCCAGCACAAAATCATTCGTCTGCTTCAGCGCCGCCAGCATAGCCTTGTCCAGGTCCTGCATTTCCAGCTTGCGCAGCTGTTCTACGCCATCCCAGTCACGCTCTGCGCTCGTCATATCCGCCAGATAAACAATTTTATCCAGCATACTCATACCGGGCTTGCCGGCTGTGTGGCATGCAATGGCAGACAGGACCTCCTCATCCGTGACGCCCCACTGTGTACGTGCAAGGATCGCAGCACATACGCCATGCCACACCGGGGTCGGCCGCTGCTCGCCGCCCTCTGCCCATTGCGGATACTCGCGCATCAGCCCGCGCATTTCGTCCTTTGAGATCTCTTTTGCCGCATCGTGCAGGGTAGCTGCCAGGGCGGCTTTGTTTTCATCCGCTCCGTAGTGCTTTGCAAGCTTGACAGCCATCTTTTTTACATTCATGGTGTGCTCAAAGCGTTTGCTGCTCAGCCGCTCACGCACAAGCGCTTTTGCCTCTTTCAGCTCCATGAGGATCATCTTCTTTCTGTATCACTTTTCAGCCGCAGAGACATACAAATTTTCGCGGCGTATGATTGCACGCACGCTTTCCGGCAGCTCGTCAGTGCATGTCTCGCCCGCTGCTATGCGGGCACGCAGGGCGCTGCTTGCCATGGGCAGCGCTTTGACATGCGCAAACATGATGCGCTTGCGGCTCGGGTCAAGGCGCGCCGCACATGCCTGCAGTGCAGGCATATCACCCTCATCACGGCTTACCACGACAAGCACTGCCAGCTGCAAAATATCACGCCAGCGGTACCATTGGTCAAACGAAAGCAGCATATCGCTGCCAACTGTCAGGTACAGCTGTGCGTTCGGCTCTTTTCGGGCAAGCATCTCCAGCGTAAGGACTGTGTAATTTTGCCTTCCGCATTCTGCCTGCTCAATTTCCCATCCGCTGACGGTCAGCTCTGCCGCCGGCTCGTATGCCTGCTCCAATGCATGAAAGCAGCCGCACATCTCCATGCGCACTGTGCCCGGCGTTGCCGATGCATGCTTATGCGGCGGTACACCCGCCGGCATTACAATAATTTTTTCCGGCTTTACGCACTGGGCCGCCGCACGCAAATTGTTTATGTGACCGTAATGCGGCGGGTCGAACGTGCCGCCGTACAGCAAAATTTTCATTTCAGCAGGTCCGCATAGGCGCTGTCCTTTTTCTTTTGCAGGTACAGCACAAATTTAGATCCGATCACCTGTACGCAATCCGCACCGGTCGCCTCTGCCAAAAGCTGTGACGCCTCACGTGCATTGTAAAGACTGTTGTCCAGCACTTTGATTTTAATCAGCTCGCGTGCATCCAGACAGTCTTTTACGCCCTGCACCAGCGTCTCGTCAATTTCGCCCTTGCCCACCTGAAAAACCGGGTCCATCGTGTTTGCTTTGCCGCGCAGGATCGCGCGCTGTTTGCTTGTCAACATATGTTTTCTCCTCGTCTATCGTAATCTTATTGTTTTTATTCGCCGGCAAGAAAGCCCGGCAGCTTTTGTTCCAGCTCAGCCAACGCATTACCACGGTGGCTGATCGCATCCTTTTCATCCGGCGTCAGCTGTGCATAGCTCCGCTGCTCGGTGTTAGAACGTTTACGGTGCTTGTCCACCCCACAGTCTTGTGGGATAAACAGCGGATCGTACCCAAACCCGTATTGCCCGGCAAGGCGCTCAAACGCAATCGAGCCTGGGCACTCACCCATACAGGTAAGGCACCGTCCATCCGGCAGAATCAGGCAGATCGCAGACACAAACTTTGCCGTGCGCCGCTGCGCCGGGATCGCACGCATCTGTGCCAAAAGCTTGTCGTTGTTCGCCTCATCGTCACCATGGTGACCGCAGTAGCGTGCGCTGTATATACCAGGCGCACCGCCCAGTGCATCCACGCACAGGCCAGAGTCGTCTGCTATGGTCGCCATACCGCTTGCCCTGCAAATCGTCTCGGCCTTGATTTTTGCGTTTTGCTCAAATGTCGTCCCGGTCTCTTCCGGCTCGATCAAAATGCCAAGCTCCTTTTGGCTGACCACCTCGTGCCCTTGTGCCTCAAGGATACGCCGCAGCTCACGCAGTTTGCCCGCATTGCCGGTTGCTGCACAAATTTTCATCGCTTTTTCCTCTCTGCCGATTGCTTAATCCTTCCAGCCTGTACGAGGGATCAGCTCTTCGGCAAAGCCCTCCGGTGCAAACGGGATCAAGTCATCGATGCCCTCACCGACACCGATAAAGCGAACCGGCAACCCCAGACGCTGTTTGACCGCCACAACGCAGCCGCCCTTTGCGGTGCCGTCCAGCTTTGTAAGGATAATGCCGGTAGCATCTGCCGCCTTGCAAAACTCCTGCGCCTGGCTGATGGCATTCTGTCCAGTTATTGCATCCAGCACCAGCAGCGTTTCCAGGCTCGCCTCGGGGGACGCCTTTTTGACGCTTCGGCTGATTTTGGAAAGCTCTGCCATCAGGTTTGTCTTGTTGTGCAGTCGCCCTGCCGTATCTGCAATGACCATGTCGTAGCCACGTGCTGTCGCAGACTTTACGGTATCAAAAATCACCGCCGCAGGGTCGGCACCCTCGCCCGCTTTGACGACAGGCACGTTGGCACGCTGTGCCCAGATCTCAAGCTGCTCGCTCGCAGCCGCTCGGAACGTATCTCCGGCGGCAAGCATCACCTTTTTGCCCTGTCGCGTATAATAATCCGCCAGCTTTGCAATGCTGGTCGTTTTACCAACACCGTTGACACCGATCACAAGGACCACGGCAGGCTGTCCGGACAGATCCATTTCTGCCTCCGGCGTCATCTCTTCGGCAATCAGCTCACGCAAGGCGTCCGCCGCCTGCTCACCGGTTTTCAGGTTATTTTTTTTTACACGGTCATGCAGCTCATCCACCAGACGCATTGCAACCTCGCCGCCGACATCTGCCAGGATCAGCTGCTCTTCCAGGTCATCGTACATGGCATCATCGATTACGCCGCCTGTCAGGGTATTAAGGATCTTGCCCCAAAAGCCTGTGCGGCTTTTTTCAAGCCCCGTGTGGATTTTTTGCTTTTCCGTATCTGTGTTTTCTTTCTTTTTTCCAAATCCGAAGAACCCCATGGTGTCCTCCCTTTTTCAAATTTATGAGTTACTCTTTAATATATATCAGGAAACCAGCCCTGCGTCAACATTTTCAAGGTCAAGACGCAGTATCCTGGATACACCGTCTTCCTGCATCGTTACACCGTAAAGCACATTTGCCGCCTCCATCGTGCCGCGCCGGTGCGTAATTGCAATGAATTGCGTTTTGTCGCTCACACGCTGCAGATACTGCGCAAAGCGCACCACATTTGCATCGTCCAACGCTGCCTCAATCTCATCCAGGATGCAAAATGGGGCCGGGTGGACCGCCAGGATAGCAAAATAGATGCTGATTGCAACAAGCGCCTGTTCGCCGCCGGAAAGTGCCTCCAGGTTTTTGATGACCTTACCCGGCGGTGCAACGCGGATCCCGATTCCGCAGGAGAGCACATCACTTTCATCCTCCAGTATCAGGCTTGCCTCGCCGCCGCCGAAAAGCTCAGCAAACACACGCCTGAAATTTTCATTGATTGCGCGGAAGCTGTCCGTAAAAATCTCTTTCATCTGGGACGAGAGGTCTGCAATCATCCGTGTCAACTCGCTTTTGCTTTCCTCAACGTCCTTCACCTGTGCATACAGCGTGTCGTAGCGCTGCTTTACCTCTTTATATTCATCGATTGCTTTTACATTGACGTTGCCAAGCGCACGGATCCTGCTGCGCAGGTCTGACACCTGTGCCTTCAGGGCAGGCAGGCTGTCAAAACCAATGCAAAGCTGCTCTGCACGGCTGAGCGTGAGCTGATATTCATCCCACAGCTTTGCCGCTGCCTGATCATATGCTGTTTCCGCTGCCGCCTTGCGCTCGGCAAGACGTGCCATCTCCAGGCCGGTCTCCTCACGGTTGTCGACCGCTTTTCGCGAGCGTTCCAGTGCCTGTGTCTCAGCCTTTTGACACTCCATACGTTTTTCCGTCGCTTGCCGTATCTCGGCTTCTTTCTGCTCAATCGCGCTTTTGCTGCTGTCCCGCTCATGTCGGATCGATGCGATTTCGTTGCGGCACATCTCACTCCGCTGCATCAGCGCCTGCAGGTTTTCCTCCAGCACCACACGGCGTTTTGCTGCTTCGTCGGTACGTCGCTCCCATTCCGCAATTTGGCTGTAAGCGAGCTGCGCATCCTTTTGATACACAAGCTGCTGCATCCGCTGTGCGCTCAGCTTCTCCGTCAAGGCAGTGCGTCGTACAAGGTAACTGTCGTTTCCCTCTGCGATGCGCTTCAATTCCTCTTCGATTTCGTCCAGCTGCTGAGCGAACATCGCATCTTGTCGGCTTGCCGCCTGTGCACTGGCAGCGTTTTGCGTTGCCTGCGCATCCAGCTGCGCAATTTCCGCTTCATGGGCGTCTACGGCCGCCTGCTGCTGCTCCAGAATCGTTTCCAGGCGTTTCTGCTCTGCCTGCGCACGCACAATATCGTTTGCAGTCGTTATTTTTTCGCCGTTTGACGCTGTCAGCTCTGCACTTGTCGCATGGAGTTGCTGCTTACACCGATCTGTGTGCTCCTGTGCAGAGATACACTCTTTTTGCAGCTGTGCCGCCTTTATGCGCAGCCGCTCCATCTCCTGCTTTCGCGTAAACAGTCCTGCCGAGCGCTGCACGCTTCCGCCGGTAAAGCTTCCGCCCGCATTCACAAGCTGACCGTCCATTGTCACGACCTTGCTGCGGTAGCCAAGCTCACGTGCCGCAGCAGATGCCGCATTGATATCATCGACTACCAATATGCGTCCGAGCAGGTTGGAAACAATATTGCTGTATCGCTCATCCGCCCGGACGACGGCAGAGGCCAGTTTTGCGCCGCACGGCAGCTTTGCCCGAAAAACGCCCGGCTGAACCGTATCGAGCGGAAGAAAGGTTGCACGTCCGGCATCCTCACTGCGCAGCAGGGCAATTGCAGCCTTTGCGGCAGCTTCGTTTTCCACAACGATGTTTTGCAGCGCACCGCCCAGCGCCGTTTCGATCGCCAGCTCGTAGCCGGCATCGACCTGTAAAACAGATGATACAGGACCGATCACTCCGCGCAGGCGTCGTGCACCGGCTGCACGCATGACGGTTTTTACTGAGTTCTGGTAGCCGTCCATGTTTTTTTCAAGCTCACGCAAAACGGCAAGCCTCTGTCTCACTGCATCCAACTCACGCCCAAGGCTTTGCTCTGCCTCGTTTGCCTGATTCCATGCCTCACGACGTTTTTTTAACTTGAGCTCCAGCCCGGCGCATACATTCGCCAGCCGCCTGTCGTTGTCTAGCAGCAATTGGCAGTATTTTACCGTGTCCTTCAAGTCATGCGCTGTGGCATCTCTGCGTGTCTTTTGGTCCAGCAGACTCTGCTGCAATGTCGGCAAACGTTGACGGATCGCTGCCTGTGCCGCCTGTGCTGCCGACTGCGCCATCTGCGCCTCTGTGCGCCGTGCTGTCAGTTCATTCACACTCGCACGCAGCTGCTCGCTGCGCTCATCTCCCGCTGTTGTCTCATTGTCCAGCCGGATAATATCCGCACTCAGCGTTTCGATTTCAGCCGTCAGCGTTTCACAATCGGCTTCTATCTGCCGCACAGTGTCACGGTGCTTTGCAAGCGCTTCGGCAGCCTGTGCCCCCTCCTGTTCGCCGCCGGCAATTTCTTTTTGCAGCAGCTCCATGCTCTCATCGTTGCGCCGGATGTCGTTTTCCAGTACAGCAATGCGGCTGTCCGAACTGCCGACCTTCTCCGTGATGCTGCGGATATCCCCATTCAGGCGCTCGACCGCAATCACAAATTGCTGCGCCTGCATCCGGATCTCCTCAGCCTCCTGCTCTGCCGCCGTCGCATTACGGTCAAAGCGTTCGTAATCAGCTTGAGCCGACTCATAATTCCGCATCTGTGTCCGCACTGCTTCGCGCGCACGGTGGATTTCGTCTGTCCAGAGGGTAACCTCCAGTGCTTTTCGCTCGGCACTCAATGCAAGAAACTTTTCCGCACGGGCACTTTCCTCCTTCAGCGGAACAATACGGTTTTCTAGCTCTGCCAGTATGTCACGCAGCCGCTCCAGGTTTTCCCCTGCCGCCGCAAGACGCCGCTCTGCCTCGGTCTTTCGGTATCGATACTTGGCTATACCGCAGGCTTCCTCAAAAATCTCGCGCCGGTCGCCGCTTTTTGCAGCAACGATTTCCGCAATGCGTCCCTGACCGATCACCGAATACCCGTCACGCCCGATGCCTGTGTCCAGCAAAAGCTCGTACACGTCACGCAAGCGGCACACCTGCCCGTTGATGCTGTACTCACTGTCGCCGGAGCGATAGTATTTCCGCCCTATAATCACCTCGTCTGCATCCACATCCAGCAGATGTGCGCTGTTGTCCAGCGTCAGGCGCACGCTCGCAAAGCCCATCGCCTTGCGGCGCTGTGTCCCGCCAAAAATCACATCCTCCATTTTGCCGGCTGCACGCAGCTGGTGGGTGCTGGTTTCGCCCAAAACCCAGCGCACAGCATCCGAAAGGTTGGACTTCCCGGAGCCATTGGGTCCCACTACGCCGGTAACGCCTGCATCAAAGCTGATCTTGACTTTATCGGGAAAGCTCTTGAACCCCTGCATCTCCAGTTCCTTAAAAACCATATCATTTTTCCTTTATGATGCCAAGCAACTTCAGTGCCTCACGGGCTGCGCACTGCTCCGCCGCCTTTTTGCTGCGCCCCTCTCCACGTGCAACGCGGTCTGAGTTGAAGCGCACAGCGACCACAAAGTGCTTATCGTGGTCAGGCCCGGTCTCCTTTTCCACAACGTAACTCAGCTTTTCTTCCGGGTTCTGCTGGACGATTTCCTGCAGGCGGGTCTTATAATCCGCCTCTGCGTGTTTGCCCTCCGTGATAAACGGCAGGATAAAATTACGCGCAACCTCCATGCCGCCGTCCAGATACAGGGCTGCGATCACCGCCTCGAACGCATCCGACACAACGCTCGGGCGTGTACGCCCACCGCAGCGCTCTTCGCCGCGCCCAAGGCGAAGATATTCACCGAGATTGATCTCCTGTGCAAACTGAAACAAGGCACCTTCGCTGACAAGGCTTGCACGGATGCGCGTCAAATCACCTTCGGGACGGTCGGCATATGCATGAAACAGGTAATCCGCCGACACGATCTGCAGCACGCTGTCACCCAGAAATTCCAGACGTTCGTTGTGCTTGACCGGCACACGGCTCTCGTTTGCGTAGCTGGTATGGGTCAGTGCTGTTTCCAGCAGCTCCGGATGCTTAAACTGATAGCCGATAATCGTTTCCAACTGATGGCTCATAGTCATTCCACTCCCTTGACGTCTTTACTCCTGCGGCTTTGCAGCTTCCAGTTCATCCAGCGCCGCCTGCATCGTACCGCACAGGTCATTTTCCACGCAGATTTTTGCCTGACGGATCGCATTCTTGATGCCCTTTGCCTTTGAAGAGCCGTGGGCTTTGATCACAGGCTGCTTTGCACCGAGGAACGGTGCACCGCCGTACTCCTCGCTGTCCATCTGGTGCTTCAAATCAGCAACGCCGCCCTTGAGCAGCAGATACGCCAGCTTGCCCGCAATGTTCTTCAGGAACATTCCCTTAAGCATCCCGAGCAGCATCTTTGCAACGCCCTCGGTCAATTTCAGGATAACATTGCCGGTAAAGCCGTCGCAAACCACAACATCCACCTCACCGTTCGGGACATCACGCGGCTCGATGTTGCCGACAAAGCGAATCCCCGGCGTCGTCTTGAGCAGCTGATGCGCAGACTGCAGCATCGGCGTGCCCTTGCTTTCCTCTGCGCCGTTGTTTGCCAGTGCCACGCTCGGGGAGGTGCGTCCCTCCACCTTGCTGACATAGCAGCTGCCCATAACGGCAAATGCCGACAGCATCTCCGGGCGACACTCCACATTTGCACCGCAGTCCAGCAGCAGGTAGGCCTGCTTTTTTGCAGGCACCATCGTAGCCAGTGCCGGTCGCTTGATGCCGCGCAGCGTGCGCACAATCAGACTTGCACCAACGTGCAGCGCACCGGTGCTGCCAGCTGAAACAAACGCATCGCCCTCACCGTTTTTCAGCATGTTCAAACCGACAACAATAGACGAGTCCTTTTTTGCGCGGATCGCCTTAGCCGGTTCATCGCACATTTCGATGTTCTGTGTGCAGTTGACCAGCTCGATCCCTGCCAGATCGATGTTATTTTCGCTTGCGGTTTTGCGCACCAGCTCTTCGTTGCCAACGCCGATGACCTGCACGCCATACTCCTTGACCGCTGCAGCCGCACCCTCCAAAACTGCCAAAGGGGCATTGTCACCGCCCATCATATCAACAATGATTTTCATTCCCTGTTCTCCTTTAGCTCTCGTTGTCCGCCAACCACTGCCTAAAACTTGCTACTGCCCGTTCCGCCTGGGCCATGTAGCGCAGGCGCTTATCACGCGGACGGCTCTCGGCAGGCAGCGGCGGCAGAATGCCCATATTTGCTCCCATTGGCTGGAAGTTTTTATTTTCCGTGGTCAGGTAATTGATCAGTGCGCCGCACATCGTATCTGCCGGCGGCGGTGGCAGCGTTTTCCCCTGCAGCCTTGCATACAGGCTGCGTGCCGCCAGCAGACCGCAGGCTGCACTTTCCATATAGCCCTCAAAGCCCGTGATCTGCCCGGCAAAAAACACATTAGGGTGCTCCTGCAGGCAAAGCTGCGGTGTCAGCACACGCGGAGCATCCAAAAAAGTATTGCGGTGCATCACGCCATAGCGCACAAACTCCGCATTCTCCAGGCCGGGTATCATGCTAAACACCCGCTTTTGCTCGCCCCACTTAAGGTTTGTCTGAAAGCCGACAATGTTGTAAAGCGTGCGCTCCCTGTTTTCGGCACGCAGCTGCACGTTTGCCCATGGGCGATGCCCGGTGTGCGGGTCGACCAGCCCCACGGGACGCAGCGGACCATAGCGCATGGTATCTGCGCCGCGCGCCGCCATGATCTCGATCGGCATACAGCCCTCATAGACCGTAACGGTATCCGCCTTTTTGCCATGTGCATCCGGGTCCGCCTGCACAGCATGCTGCGCATCGGCATCAAAATCGTGCAGCGGGGCACGCTCGGCCCCGGCAAGCGCCGCATGAAATTCCTCATATTCTGCCTTATTAAAAGGGCAATTCAGATAGTCGGCATCGCCTCGTCCATAACGAGAGGCAGCAAAAACCTTATCGTAATTCAGGCTTTCGGCTGTAACGATGGGAGCGACTGCATCGTAAAAATGCAGTCTTTCATCGCCGGTCAAACGGCCGATCTCATCTGCCAGCTCGCCGTCCGTCAGCGGACCGGTTGCCACCAGGGTAGGGGCAGTCTCGTCGATATGTGCCACACGCTCGCGATGCACCGTGATGTTGGCACACTGCTCAACCATGTGCGTCACCTGTTCGCTGAACGCATCACGGTCCACTGCCAGTGCCCCGCCCGCTGCAACACGTGTCGCCTGTGCAGCCTGCAAAAGGTGGCTGCCCATGCAGCTCATCTCCGCTTTAAGCAAGCCGGAGGCGGAATCCAGCCGCTCCGCTTTCAGGCTGTTGGAACAAATCAGCTCAGCAAAGCCTTCGCTTTTATGCGCCGGCGAAAAGTGTGTCGGCTTTTGCTCATACAGCTCCACCTGCACCCCTTTGTCTGCCAGCCAGAGCGCAGCCTCGCAGCCTGCGAGACCCGCCCCGAGGACAGTTACTTTATATTGACTCATTTGCAATGATCCTTTAACCGTTTCGCTCAGTCTTTTTTCGGCACGGGCATTTCAAAGCCACAGCCTTCCCTTGCGCAATACAGACGGCTTCCCTTACGGAACAGCGTTGCACCGCATTTTTCGCACTTTGTTGCAACCGGCATATCCCATGTCATAAAGTCACACTCCGGGTAGCACTCACAGCCATAATAAATGCGTCCCTTTGCGCTCTTTCTTTCCAGCATACGGCCCTTGCCGCACTTGGGACAGACGCCTCCGGTGTCCTTGACAAGCCGTTTTGTGCCCCTGCATTCCGGAAAGCCGCTGCAGGCCAAGAACTTACCGTATTTTCCCATTTTTATGACCATCGGACGCCCGCACAGATCACAGATCTCGCTGGAGGGCTCATCCGGTACCTTTACCTTTTTGCCCTCCATGTTCTTTTCGGCCTGTACAAGGCTTGCCTCAAAGCCCTTGTAAAAGTCATCCACAGTCTTGCGCCAGTCTGCTTTTCCGCTTTCGACCTTATCAAGGTTTCGCTCCATCTCAGCCGAAAAATCCACATCCACAATGTGTGGGAACTGCTCCAGCATCAGTCCGTCAACAGTACGCCCCAGCAGGGTGGGCTTCAGCTTTTTCTGGTCACGCTCCACATAGCCGCGGTCGATGATCGTCGTTATGATAGGGGCGTAGGTTGAGGGACGGCCGATGCCATTTTCTTCCAGTGCTTTAATCAGCGTTGCTTCCGTGTAGCGGGCAGGCGGCTGTGTAAACTTCTGTTCGCTTTTCAGCTCGTGCAGACTTAACACCTGTCCCTGCTCAAGGGGCGGCAGGCTGGTCTCCTTCTTTTCCTTTTCATCGCTGGCTTCCTCGTACAAAACCGTAAAACCATCAAATGTAACGGTGTAGCCGCTCGCCTTAAAACGGTAACCGGCCGCACTGACCGTCACAGAAACGGTATCCTGTTGGCAGTCTGCCATCTGGCTTGCCATAAACCGGCTCCAGATCATGCGGTAAAGCTTTGCCGTATCGCCGCTGATACTCTTTTCCACCTCATCCGGCGTCAAGGACGGCACAGAGGGACGGATGGCCTCGTGCGCATCCTGTGCCGCAGTGGCGCTTTTTGTTTTCCATGCGCGCTTATACGGGCAGATATAGCTCTCACCGTAGGCGCCCGCAATGTATTCTTTTGCGGCAGCGACTGCCTCATCTGAGATGCGCAGACTGTCCGTACGCATGTACGTAATCAGACCCATCATGCCATGTCCTGCGATTTCCACGCCCTCGTACAGCGTCTGTGCCGCACGCATCGTACGCATTGCCGTAAAGCCGAGACGTCGGCTTGCCTCCTGCTGCAGTGTGCTTGTGATAAAGGCCGGCGTCGGCTGTTTTGCACGCTTTCCCTTTTTGAGCTCGCTTACCACATATTCAGCGCCTTCCAGACCCTTTTCAATGGCACGTGCCTCAGCCTCTGTGTGCGGCAGAAGCTTTTTTCCGCTGCTGTCCGCTGCAAGACGGGCCGTAAAACTTTTGTGTCCCGCACCCAAGGCTGCGTCAACGTTCCAGTATTCATCCGGCTTAAACGCTTCGATTTCTTTTTCACGGTCATCGATCAGCCGCACCGCCACGCTCTGCACACGCCCTGCCGAGAGCCCGCGGCGTACCTTCCGCCACAAAAACGGGCTGAGCTTATAGCCCACCAGACGGTCCAGGATGCGGCGTGCCTGCTGTGCATTAAACAGATCTTCGTCGATCGCACGGGGGTGCTCCATGCCTTCTCTCACGCCTTTTTTTGTGATCTCATCAAACGTGATCCGGTTAGGCGCTTTCGGGTCAAGCCCCAGGATGCTTGCCAAATGCCAGCTGATCGCCTCGCCCTCACGGTCCGGGTCAGTCGCCAGCAAAATACCGTCTGCGTGTTTTGCTTTGCTTTTCAGCTCTTTGATCAGCTTTTCTTTCCCTTTAATGCTGATATATTGCGGTGTATAGCCGTTTTCAACATCAATGCCAAGCTGCGACGCCGGCAGGTCACGGATGTGACCCATGCTGGCGGTGACCTCGTAATCACCGCCCAGGTATTTCCCGATCGTTTTTGCCTTTGCAGGCGACTCCACGATTACCAGTTTTGCCATTTGTTTTTACTCCCGATTTTTATCTTTTCGTACCGCACATCGATGCAGTACGGCGATTCTTCCATATTGTACCACAGCATTTCCCGATTATGCTATAGCTGTTTAGCGCAGCATATACCGCTGCCCCGGCATGCGTGCCACACGTCCGGTAAGCTCCAGCTTCATCAGCGCTCCCAGCAGTGTCGGCATCGACAGCCCGCTGCGCACGCACAGCTCCTCCATACCGCAAGGCTGCACGCCCAGACACGCAAGCAGCTTTCGTTCGGTGTCCGTCATAGGTTCAGGCTGACGCGATATCACCGCTTTTTCCGGCTCATGATGAAGCCCAAGCTCCTTTGCCACGTCTGCGGCATCGCAAGCTGCCCGCGCCCTGCCCTCGTGCAGTAGGCGGTTTGTGCCCGCCGAATTCGGCGAATAGATACTGCCCGGCACCGCAAACACCGGCTTCCCGTAGCGCTCGGCGTGGCTCACCGTGGACATCGTCCCGCTGCGCTCCTGTGCTTCGACCACAAGCAGTGCCGACGAGAGCGCCGCGATCAGTCGATTGCGCTGCAAAAAGCCATTTGCACCCACACCGTCAAAATGCGGCGGATATTCGCTGATTACGCAGCCTCTTCGCTCGATTTTACGGCGCAGATCAATATTTGCTGCAGGATATGTGCGGTCGATCGGAACGCCCATAATGCCAATGGTCGGCGCATTGTTTTTTACTGCAGCCTTGTGGGCGGCGCTGTCCAGACCATCTGCAAGCCCGCTGACAATCACCGCGCCGCTTTTGGCGAGCGCGCCGCCAATATCCGCCGTTGCCTGCATCCCATACTCTGTTGGCCTACGGCTGCCGACAATGCCGACCGCACCCGGCTCGTTGAGCCACACCGGGTCGCCCGTGCAGTAAAGCACAAGCGGCATATCCTGAATGCGCGAAAACGCAAGCGGGTAATCCGGGTCATCAAAAGTCAGGATACGGACATCCTGCTTTTCACATTCTTTTTGCAAAGCGGCGTAGTGCTCCGGCGTATTCTCAGGTTGCTTTGCACGCCTTGCTGCAGCCTGCCCGGCCACCTGCCGAAACTCGGAAGATTCTCTTGCGTCCCATGCGCCAAGCGCACCGCCAAAAGCATCCAGCACCCTGCCCGCATGCGCATTTGCCGGGCCAAGCGTATGTGCCAACCAAAGCCAGCACAGCAACTCATCCGGCGTACACTCCGCCGCAAACAGGCTGGTCTGCTCAGGGGTCACAGGTTTTCCTCCCGGAAGTGCCACAGCAAAATGCTGCCTGCGATGCCTGCATTCAGACTTTCTACACGGTCTGTCATCGGGATGCGAACCGTCCCGCTGCAGGCATTGATCGTCTCCTCGGTCAGCCCCTGTCCCTCGCTTCCGACAACAACACATACGCCGTTCGGGTAACAGGTTTTCGCCTCACTCAGCGGCTGCGAGTGATAAAGTGCCGCCGCAAGGCAGGTAATTCTTTTTGCTCGCAGCGCATCGACTGCACGCGGCATCGCATCAACCTCGATTACAGGGATGCGAACAGCCGCCCCCATGGACGCCCGCAATGTCTTTGGCGCCCAAACGCTGGCGCATCCGCTGCTCAAAATCACACCGTCAAAGCCAAAGGCTGCGGCACTTCGCAGTAAAGTACCGACATTCCCCGGGTCCTGCACGCGCTCCAATGCGAGATACCGCCCCCCGCAGCCGACCTCGTCCAGCGTATGCACCGGCGTTTGAAAAACAGCAAACACGCCCTGGTGTGTGCCGACATCAGCCAGCTTATCCGCAACATGTTCTTCAATGATATAATGCTCACCCGGCAGCTGCGCCAGCTGCGGGCACTTTGCCAATGCCGTCTCTGTGTACAGCATCGTCTCCAGCTGTGCACCGCCGCTCAGGTCCAAACACAGCTTACGGCCCTCGGCAAAAAACCGTCCCTCGCTGCGCCGAAATGCCGCGCTGGAGGAAAGACGGCATGCATATTTGATTTTAGCATTTTCCCTGCTGGTAATGCGTTCTTCCATATTTGTTCATCTCCCTGTGTTCAGCCCGGCTGCATAACAAAAAAGGACAGCAGCTGCCGCAAATCATTTTGCGACAGGGTGCTGCCCCATGATTGTGCTGCCCTGCCACAAAACCGCCTGATACAAAACGGACGCCCACGCGTATACCGCGCAGGCGTCACAGAAAAAGCTTATCAGGCGTTCTTCACGGTCTCGACCAAAGCTGCAAAGCTCTTGGGATCGTTGATAGCCATCTCAGACAGCATCTTGCGGTTCAGCTCGATGCCTGCCTTCTTCAGGCCAGCCATAAAGGAAGAGTAGTTCATGCCCAGGGGACGAACTGCGTTGTTGATGCGGCAGATCCACAGGTTGCGGAACTGACGCTTCTTCATGCGGCGGCCTGCCAGAGCGTAGTTGCCGCTCTTCATGACCTGCTGCTTGGCCATCTTAAAATGCTTGCTCTTGCAGCCATAGAAGCCCTTAGCCAGCTTCAGCATCTTCTTGCGACGTTTGTGGGTCATCGTAGCGCCTTTAATACGTGCCATTTTTTATATCTCCTTTAACGTGTCTCGTAGATCATTGTGCTTGCGGCTCGCTTATCAGGCGTAGGGCAGCATCTTCTTGATGGTCTCAGCATTGGTCTTATCGACGTAGCTGGGCTGACGGTAACCACGGGTCAGCTTGGTGGTCTTCTTGGTCAGGATGTGGCTGCGGAATGCATGACCGCGCTTGATCTTGCCATTCTTGGTCAGCTTAAAGCGCTTCTTAGCGCCGGAATGCGTCTTCAGTTTCATCTTAGCCATTTTAGTATCCTCCTAAAATCAGTCCTTATTGGGTTTCGGGATCAGCAGAATGGACATCGTGCGACCCTCCAGCACAGGCGGCTTGTCCATGTTTGCCTGCGGCAGCGCCGCTGCAAAACGTTTCAGCACGTCTGCGCCCAGAGCGCTGTGCGCCATCTCACGGCCGCGGAAACGGATCGAAGCCTTAACCTTGTGTCCAGCCGCCAAAAACTTAGCAGTCTGGTTCAGCTTGGTATTGAAGTCGTTGGTGTCAATATTGAGCGAAAGGCGGGTCTCCTTGACCTCGACAACTTTCTGGTTCTTCTTGGCTTCCTTCTCCTTCTTCTGCTGTTCAAAACGGTACTTGCCGTAATCCAGCACTTTGCACACAGGCGGAGTAGCCTGCGGTGCGATCTTGACCAGATCAAGCCCGGCTTCTTCAGCAGCACGCATAGCCACCTGAATGGTAACAACGCCCTTCTGCTCGCCGTCTGCTCCGATCAGGCGAACCTCACGGTCACGGATCTGACCGTTGATCTCCAGTTCCTTCGACTTTCCAGCGGTAGCGATGATGAATGCACCTCCAAACAAAAATCCATAATGTTGCAATTGGCATAGAAAACGCGGCCGCCCTCTCGGACAGCCGCGCAGAATTCACACAAAATCGCAGTTTACTCATCCAAATAAACCGTCATTCGGTATAGCCCGAGGAAGTCACTTCCCGCAAGGCGAGCGCGGCACAGGCCGTAGCTGCTTTCTTTACCCAGGTATTCTACCATACTCGGCGGTCAGTGTCAAGAGATATCGGACAATTTTTTATTCTCTTGCGGCCTCATTGTCTTTGATCTCGATCAGCTTATTCAGCGCAAAAGAATAAAGTGCCTTGTACGTCACACGTTTTGGTGCAAAACGCTTATTGATGGCCGACGCATACAATTCCAGCTGTGCGTGGTACGAACGCCGAAAATCAGCCTCCGTCTTGCGGTGGTCCGTCTTGTAGTCCAGCAGCTCAAGGTGATCCTCGTAGACCAGCAAAAGGTCTGCCACGCCCTGCACCAGCACCTGCGCATCGGCATTTGCATCGGTCAGATCCATCCCCTGTGCCTGCATGACCTGACGTGCGGGCATCGAGGTGATAAATGGCAGCTCACGCAGCACCTGATCTGCCGTGCAGATTTTTGCAAATGCATCGCTGTGCACAAAACGGCAGATGCACGCCGTATCCAGTCTTGCCGCAACCTCAGGCGTCGTCAGCTTTGCGGCAGCCTGACGGTCTCTTTCTGCGCAGATCGCCGCCTGCAATGCGGCATCTCCCTGTGCGCTTGCTTTGGACAAAACATCGAAATCTGCGTGCTCGATAAACGAATGCACGGCAGTGCCCATTTCAGCCGCAGTAAGCCCATCCTTTGATAAAAACGCCGGTCTTTCCAGCATGGTCTGCTCTGTCTTGTGCACAACGCTCGTAACGCTTACTTTTGCCGGGACGTCTGCGAGCTCGGCAGCAGGGTAGCGCCATACAAAGCCTTCACGAATTTTTTGCGTCAGTGCGGGGTCAGCAGCGATGTTCTCATGCTCCACCTGCTCCTGCCGTGCATCCTCCTGCGGCAGTTCATCCTGCTGGATCGCAATGTCAATGACGCTTTTTGTGTCCACGAACGGCAGCTCCAGGTTTTCTGCCAGCTGACGCAAACCGCCGCCGCAAGGGTGTACCAGCAGCGCCGTACGCAGCCATTCGGCAAAGCTCGCCGCACGCAGATTCAGCGTTTTGTCTGCTCCGGATGACAAAAAAGCGGCCGCTTTGGCAAGCGGGTTTGAGTTGCTGCCCATTCCAAGCGGTACTACCAGGATCAGCTTGTCCTGTGCCCGGGTCAATGCTACATACAGCAGTCTCATCTGTTCGCTTCGCAGCTCACGCGCATGCACACAGGACAGCGCCGTATATGCCGCTGTTTTATAGGTGCCGGCACCCTGTTCCGGACGCAGCCGCAGCCCCACACCGTACTTGTGGTGCATCAAAATCGGCTGGTGCAGGTCGCTTTCATTAAACCTGCGCCCGGTATCCGACAAAAAGACAACAGGGAATTGCAAGCCTTTTGAGCGATGGATCGTCATGATCGTCACACATCCCGGTCTGGCGCCACCGGGTGCAGCATCTACCATTTTGTCACCGGCCAGCGCTGCGGCGTCAAGCGCACGTACCAGTGCCGAAATGCCGTTTGCGCCCGACGAGGCGCAGAAAGATACAAACCTGTGCACATCCTCGCGGCGGCGTGCGCCGTTTTCCATCGTGCCGATCACCGCAAGATACCCCGTCGTCGCAAAAATTTCTTCGATCAGCTGTTCCATAGGCACGCTGCGTGCCATATTACGCAGCCTTGTAAGCTGCCCGTAAAATCCGCGCAGCTTTTGCGCAAACGGATCCACCGCATCGCTGTTCACAATCATCAGCAGCGCTCCGTACAGGCTCGCCCTGCGGGCGCTGCTTTTTTCGCCGGTTTCGTCAGCTGCGGCGGCGACTTCGGCACACTTTGCGCGCAGGCGCACAAGGTCATCGTCCGTAAAGCCAAACACCGGTCCAAGCATTGCAGACGCAAGATAAATATCCTGCGCAGGGTTATCGAGCACACGGATAAGCGATATAAGCGGCCTGATATGAGGTGCCTGAAACAAATCATCCCGCGTGTCTGCATATACCGGTATTCCAAGTGATATCATCGCCTCGACATAAACCTGGAAATTTGAGCGGGTCGGCAGCAAAACGCAGCAGTCCTCGTACTGCAAAGGGCGTGTGGACGCCCCTGCACGCACCTGCTCGCCGCCTTCAACCATCTGGCGGATACGCTGTGCCACCCACTCTGCACTGCTTTTGGCATCTTCCTTTTGCAGGAACTGTGCTTCAACACTGCCCTCGTAGTCACTCGGGGCACCGCACACAAGCCGCTGTCCGTCACCATATGCCGTGTCACCCAACTGCGGTGTCATCAGGCGTTCAAAGATATAGTTGATTCCTTCCACCACCTGCGGTGCAGAGCGGAAGTTTGCATCCAATGCGATCCTTGCGTTTTCGCCGGTTGTCCCGGCTTGCGTACAAGCCCGTGCCGCCGGCTGCGGCATAGGGTCCCAGGTGTCCAGCTTCTCCTTAAAAATCGTCGGGTCTGCCTGCCGAAAACGGTAAATGCTCTGCTTCAGGTCACCGACCAGAAACAGGTTGTCGCCCGACGGTGAGGCGAGGCATCGGTAAATTGCGTCCTGCAATGCGTTTGTGTCTTGGTACTCGTCCACCATCACCGCATCATAATTTTGCCGGATGCTGCGGCACAGCTCTGTCGGCGTACCGTCGGCATTGCACAGCAGACGCCATGCCTCATGCTCAAAGTCGCTGAACTCCAGCATTTTTTTCTCGCGCTTTTTTGCCGAAAATCTGGTGTCAAAATCACGGACAGCTGCAAACAGCGCCCGCAGACGCGGCAATGCCATTTGCCGGTCCTTCTCTGCTTCCTCCTCACTGCACGAGATCAGCCCCTTCACCTCACCAAACAAGTCTCTTGCCGCATCCAAACGTGCCTTTGTTGCCTTCTGGTGATCTCCTTTGGGCAACCTTTTACCCTTTTTAGGCCCCGGATCCGGGATCATCTCGAGCGCATACGGTGTCAGCTTGTCGTAAAGTGCAGTCCATCTGCCCGCAACTGCGCACTGCTCGATCGACCGCATAACGGCCGCAAAGCTTTTCAGGTCTGTCATCAGCTCGGTGTAGTTCTCGTTTATTTTCGCAATGGCTTTTGCCGCACTCTTTTTGCCATTGTCCGCCTGTGCACGAGCGTCGGCCCAATCCTCCTGTGCGTCCTTTACCGCCGCATCCAGCAGCTCGTAGCCGGCCCTTGCCTTCTCTGCGGTCTGCTCCAGCAGCAAATCATGCCAACAGGTGGAATCAAAGCCATTTTCCTTCTTCCATGGCGTGAGCATTTCATCCAGTCTGCGGTTATAGTCCGGCAGCGCACGTAAAAACCGATAGATCGACCTTATTACCTGCTCTGCCGTGCGGTCTGTGCGTCCCTTGCCGTACAGGTCGGCAAATGCGCAAAAATCCGGGTCACCGTATGCCTTCTCAAGCGTTTCCGACAGTGCCTGTTCCATCAGCACCTCAATCACGCCCGCATCTGCCGGGGTAAAATCCGGCGGGATGTCCAGCGCCTGGAAATTTTTGCGCAGCAGGTCCATGCAAAAGGCATCGATCGTGCAAATCGACGCCCTTTGCAGCAGCATACGCTGCCGCCGCAGCGCTGCATTGCCAGGCTCCTGCTGAATCCGCTCCAGCAATGCCTGCGCAATTCGGGCACGCAGCTCGGCTGCAGCCGCATTGGTAAAGGTTACGATCAAAAGACGATCCGCGTTCACAGGATGTTCTGCATCCGTAATCAGCTGGACAACACGTTCCGTCAAAACAGCCGTTTTTCCGCTTCCGGCAGCGGCGCTGACCAGCAGTGCTCCGCCACGGTCATCAATAGCTGCCTGCTGTGCCGGGGTCCATTTGGTTTTGCTCACGCCTGTCCCTCCTGTATCTCTTTGTTTTGTGTGTCCTCTTGTATTTCTTCAAACGGTTTATCCGGCGCATTGATCTTTCGCTCTCCAACACCGTCCTCGTGGCAGCAAATAAAGCCGTAATCGCACCACGTGCACGGGTTTTTGTTTGTAATCAACGGCTCTGCCGCTATTTTTCCATCGTAGAGCCGTTCTCCCATCTGCGTCACAAGCATATCCAGGTGCAGCTCAATGCGCCCAAGCTTTGCATCATCCGCACATCGTTTTATGTGCTGGAGGATGGGTCTGCCGTCTTTCAGCGTAAGCGGCAGATATTTGCCCGTCTGCTCAGCATCCATCGCAGCAAATACCTTGTTTTCGTCCCGGACAAGTCCATCCAGCTGATACTCAGTTTCATTGCCCGCTTCCCTGCGGCTGGAGCTTTTCGGGCTCGGGTCTGCCAGCAGATACAGCACACCCGCCGGTTCTGCACCGGTAAAGCGTCCGCTTGCATCGCGTGTCAGGCTAAACAAATACAGCAGCATTTGGCAGTCCAGCCCGCAATAAACCTCTTTCAGGTCCAGCTTTTTGACGCCGGTCTTGTAGTCGATCACACGGACCCAGCGTGTCCCGTCTTCTTCCACCCACAGATCGGTACGGTCAATGCTCCCGACCAGCTGCACCGTTCGCCCGTCTGACAAACGGTAGATCTGACCTTTTACAGCGTCTTCTCCCATGCCGATCTTCAGCTCACACGCCACCGGTCGGAACGACGACTGCAGCTGTTCATCTCTCAGGTAGCACAGCAAACCCGTCATGCTCTTTTTTAAGCGTGTCAGCAGATAGGCAAAACGCGCCGTGTTTTCCGGCAGATACCTTCTGGCATACTCGTCCACAAGCATCGCTGCAAGCTTTGCCATCGCCTCATCACCAAGTGATGTAAACGGCTGCGACATTTTGCTGCACGGGTTGTCTGCACCCGGGTGCGGGTCAAGCGCCATCTGAAGTACCCAGTGCATCAGCGTACCGCTTTGGTCTGCACTGAGCTGTGCTTTTTTGCGGGGCTTCAGCCCCAGCACGTATTGCAGAAAATACCCGTATGGACAGGTGTAATATTTTTCCATCTGGCTTGCTGAAATATGCAGCCGTCTGCCAAGAATCGTCTCCAGAACAGGCAGGTCCTGTATCTGGTGCGGCGCTGCCTCGGCAGTGCGCTGCACCAGCTGCAACCCACGCACCGCACTCTCATCTGCTGTGCAAAGTGCATCCGTCAGGCTCAACCGCTCTGTCTGTGTGAGCAGATACCCGCTGCCCAGCGCATCCAGCGCATTTGCCGGCGTTGCGGCAAGGTCTGCCAGGTCAAGCTGTGGCGCAGCAGGCTTTAACGCATCAACGATCGGCTCCAGTGCTGCGCTCAGCGTCGCACCAAGTCCCTTCGGCCAGCTCAGCCACAGACCCTTTGCAGGTAACGTCAGCGCCTTATAAAAGCACACCTGTTCACGCACCAGACGGTTTTCAAAGCAGTCCGGCAGCTCAATATCCTGTGCGATCAGCGCATCACGGTCCGCATGTGTAAGTAAACCGCCCTCATCCGGGATACCCGGGAACTCGCCCTCGGCCGCACCAAGCACAAATACATAGTCCGGCGCATCCAGGCGCATTCTGCCCGTGCCTGCAAGCACGACTGCATCCAGTGTCTGCGGGATGTGCCCCAGGTCGCAAGAGCGCAGCAGCAGACCGAACAGATCCTCGTACTCCGCTATCGTGATGCCCTGATCACCCAGCAGATCTGCCATTTCGTTCAGCAGCTCCATCACCACGTTCCACTCGCGGGCAGCCTCCTCTGCTGCAGGGATGCCGCGCTCTGCACGGATCGCCTCAAGCTGTTCCGCCTGACGCTCTTCCGCCCCGAGTTTTTTTAGGCAAAAATACAATGCTCGGCTGATTTGCTCTGCGTTTGCGCCGCTCAGCTTTGTGCGCATTTCATCCACTGCGCCAACCAGAAACGCTCTTGCCGCCTCAGCATCCTCCAGCGCTTTCCGATCCTCCTGCGTCATCTCACGGCTGTTAAAGCCTCCGGGGTCCTTTTCAAACCTTGCACGCCACTGCGCCGCCGTTGGCGACCACGTATAGGCATAATTTTCCAGTGCACAAACCTCCGGCTCTGTCAGTGTGCAAAGACCGGTTTTTGCAAGCGTCGTCAGGTTTTCGGTCATATCCGCACCGCGGGCAAGCGCAAGCAACGCACGCACTGCACTTGCAGGTGCACTAAATTCCGGCGTCGTCGGCTCATCGCAAAACAGCGGGATCTGTGCCATGCGGAACTCGTAGCGCACAGCGCTGCGGTAATCAACAACATTGCGGCAAACAACTGCGATTTTCCTGCACGGGACGCCTTGACGCATCAAATGACGGATCGCCGCCGCCGCATAACGTGCTTCTTCCTCACGGCTGCCGGCCGCAAAAAGACAGATCTCGTCTGCCGACAGCTCCACTGCGTCGCATTCCCCGGTCTCCAGCAGCTGCTTTACAGCGGCAAGCCCTCCGGCCTCTTTGTGTCGCAGGTCCTTGCGCAGCAGCTCAGGGGCCGCAACCTCAGCTCCGTTTTTTCGTGCAAGCTGCCGCAGCTTCTCCGCCACCTGCTTTGCGCCCGAAAACAGACCATAGTCGTTCGGGAGCATCGGCGCACCGTCGTCGCACAGCGCCACCGTCACCACAGGCAGCGTTGCCATCATTACGCCAAGCAGGCGTTTTTTGGGTGCGTTAAAGGTGTCAAACTCATCAATAAAGACTTCCCTTTCACGCAGAAACTCCGGCAGGTCGCCGCGGCAGACTGCCTCCTCCAACCGGTCTGCTGCAAGCTCCAATCGATCCGATGGATCCATACCGGTATCGGCAAGCAAGGTCTCGTACCCTTGAAAAATCATTGCCAGTTCACTGAGCTTTGCGCTTTCCGCTCCACAATTTTTTGCAAGCTCGGACAGCTGAGCACCGCAAAGTCCGGCACTTTTCAGCTCATCGATCGTGCGTGCAGCCATGTGGCAAAAAGCAGCATTCCTGCGGTGGCGGCTGTAATAGTACACGTGGTCACGCAGCTGCTCCATAGCACGCCGCACCAGCACAGCACGTCCGGCATCACTCATGGTTTTTACAGCCGTTCCGCCCTCTACAGAAAGAATCCGTTCGGCAAGGGTCGTAAACGAAAAACTTTCCACATAGCCGGACAGCGCATCACCCAGCTCACGGTATATACGCCCCTCCGTGCTGGATGTAAACTGCTCCGGAACGAGCAGAATGCTGTACTTTCCCGCAAGCGCACGCTCCTTGATCCTGCGATAGAGCAATGTCGTTTTTCCGCTGCCAGAGCCACCCAGCACCAACTTGAGCATATCAGCCTTCCTCCTTTTGAGTTGTCAAAGTTTCTTTTCCAGCAGAACAAGCTGTACGTCCGGTATTCCGTTGAACGTACATGGCACGGTATCCGACTCTGTAAAGCCGAGCTTTGCGTACATCGCACGCGCATTTTTATTCTTCTCGTTGGTATCCATACGCAAATACCGGCATCCGTTCTGCAATGCATACAGCTCATAAAAGCTCACAAATTCGCGCCCGATTCCACGCCCTGCGGCGGACGGGTCCACAATCAGCGTATGCAGTACCATGACCTGACCCTCTGGCGCCTCATATTTCCACCTGCCCTCGGCGTACACGTCCACCTGCACACGGTTGATAATTGCCGTTGCCAGGATTTCACCCGCTTTGCTCACGAATACAAACAAATCATCCCGCTCAAATGCCGCATGTGCCGTCGCCTGCACAGGATATACACCGGTGATCCAGCCGATCGTGACTTTGCCTGCATCCTCTGCCGCATGGATATGATCATAAATTGATACAACGGCCGGCAAATCGGCCGCTGTTGCCTTGCGTATCATATGCATCCCCCCACTGTCTGCCATCGTCTGTTATACCTTGTATTACACATCATACAGGTGTATTGTACCATAAAGCCACAGCAAAAGCAGTCGTTTTCTTTGCTTTTTATGCGGTCATGTGGTACACTTGGCATATATTACAGAAAGGACCCGCAATTGACATGAAAATATTAGCAGTAGACTACGGTGACAGTCGTACAGGTCTTGCTGTTTGTGACCCCAGCGAGCTGCTCGCAACGCCGATCAAGCCGCAGATCGAAGAAAAGGCTATGGCAAAGGTTGCCGCAAAAATCTGCGAAGCAGCTGTCAGCAGCCGTGCGCAGCTGATCGTGATCGGTCTGCCTAAAAATATGGATGGCACCGAGGGCGCTCGTGCTCAGAAAAGCCGCAAGCTTGCCGCCATGGTTGAACAGCAAAGCGGTTTGCATGTGCGCATGTGGGACGAACGACAAACCACGATTACAGCAGCCGGCATCCTGAGTGAAAACGGCACATTTGGCAAAAAGCGCAAGGCCATCCTTGATGCTGTCAGTGCCTCGGTCATCCTGGAAAACTACCTTGCATGGCGCAAAAACCACCCCGGAGAGGAATAACGCACTGATACGGCAAAAGCCGGAGACGCTACTTTACGTCTCCGGCTTTTTATCCGTTTTTATTCAGCTTTTTTCAGGTTCAAGTGTAGGCGAGACATAATAGCTCGGCACACCGGACCGCTGTGCCGCACTCGCCGCCTGCTGCTGCAGTGCCTGACGGGTCGCATCTGCCCAGCCGTACTGGGTCATGTACTCACCGCGGAAGCTGTTGATCGCCGTGCGATCACCGCGCAGGAAGTTGTAATAATCACACTCCACCTTGCTGGTGTCGATCGCCAGCGTACTGCGGCCGCGCACCAGCAAGCCGTGCACCCCCGCATCCTCCAGCGTGTGGCTCAAATCAAAAATCAGGTTGCGCAGGTGGCTGTGCAGCGATGCCGTATCCGGCTTGCCTTCCCACAAAACCGAAAGCAGCTCGCTGTTCGAGCAGGTCGCACCATTCCGGTCGACGAGATATGCAAGCAGCTCTTTGCTCTTGCTGCGCTTGAACGACAGCGGACGACCTGCCGCAAAAATTTCAAAGTTGCCAAAGCACTGGATTTTTGTGCCTACGGGCGCATCCTCGGGCGGATAGCGCAGGTTTTCCAGCACAGTGCGGACATCCTCCTCCAGTGCAGGCTTCAGCAAAAAGCCGCTGACAAACATCTGCACTGCTTCCAGGGCATACTTCTCATGCTCGGTGACAACGATCAAGTTGCAGTGCGGCTGCAGCTTTTGGATCGTATGCGCAAGCGAAAGCCCGTCCATACCGGGCATTTCCAGGTTCAAAAAAGCAGCGTCCATCGGACTTTGCCGCAGCCAGATCAATGCATCATCTGTTGTCATTGCACTGACGTAATCGCAATCCGGCGCAACCCTGCACAAAATGCGGATCAGTGAGTTGATTGCAAGCTGGCCATCGTCTACGACCAAAATCTTCATCCAAACACCTCCCACATCACTTTGCAAACACTTGTCATAAGGAATCACTCAATTCATTGTGATTTTAATCTACAGCCTGCTTAGGTTAAGTATACATCGCGCTTGTCATTTTCGCAAGGTCTTTTGAACAAATCGATAAAATGCGCAACAAAAAATTTCCTATTCTACTTGCCAAACAGCGAGCATTTCTGTTCTTTTATCGTTATTCGGCAGAGAGCACATCATTCTGTCCACTTTTTGTGCAATTCGAACAACCGTTTTGTTTTTTCTAATTTCCACTCCATTATATTGCAACAATAGTGCAACTGTCAACTAAAATTTTCTAAAATTATGATTTTTATGCCTCTTTAGCCCCTGTCCGCACATAAAACAAAAAACGCCCGCACACAGGCTTCTCATGCCGTGTACGGGCGTAATAATGTCATCAAACTCAGCGTTTGTACTTTGCCGCGGTTTGCAGGCGCTCCATCGCACGCTGCAAAGCGATTTTGCTCTGATAATATTCATGCATGCTCATCTTGTGCTGCAGCCGCTCTTCCGCACGGATGCGGGCAGCCTCGGCACGGTTGCGGTCAATGTCCTCCGGGCGCTCGGCACTGTCAACCAGCACCATCGTATACGAGGGCGTCACCTCCGCAATACCATCGCCCACAAGCACATCATGCGTCTCGCCGTTTACCTCAAAATGCAGCATCCCCATATGCACAGCGACCAGCACAGGGTTGTGTCCGGCCTGTATTCCATACACGCCGTCACCGATCGGCAGCACAAGGCTTTCGCAATCGCCCTGATAAAACTCACCGCTGGATGCCGTAATATTCAGCATGAACTTGTTCATCAGGCGACACCGCCTTTTTCAGCAGCCTTTGCGCGCGCTTCTTCCAGGGTGCCCACATTAAAGAACGCCCATTCCGGCAGGTCATCCGCCTCGCCGTCAACGATTGCCGCAAAGCCCTTGATCGTTTCCTGCAGGGGCACATACTTACCCTTTAAGCCAGTAAAGTTTTCAGCGACAGCAAACGGCTGCGAGAGAAATTTTTGCACCTTGCGGGCACGTGCGACGGTACGCTTATCGTTGTCGTCCAGCTCATCCATGCCCAGAATTGCAATGATGTCCTGCAGCTCCTGGTAGCGCTGCAACGTTGCCTGCACCTTGCGGGCCACACGGTAGTGCTCTTCGCCGACAATGTCTGCCTCCAGGATACGGGAGGTCGATGCCAGCGGGTCAACTGCCGGGTAAATGCCCTGCTCCACGATTTTACGGGAGAGGACTGTCGTTGCGTCCAGATGCGCAAACGTCGTTGCAGGTGCCGGGTCTGTCAGGTCATCCGCCGGCACGTAAACCGCCTGGACCGATGTGATCGAGCCTTCACGCGTTGATGTGATGCGCTCCTGCAGTGCGCCAAGCTCATTTGCCAGCGTAGGCTGATAGCCAACGGCGGAGGGCATACGCCCCATCAGGGCAGAGACCTCCGAGCCGGCCTGAACAAAACGGAAGATGTTGTCAATGAACAGCAACACATCCTTATGCGTCTCCTCACGGAAGTACTCTGCCATTGTCAACCCGGTCTCTGCAACACGCATACGTGCTCCTGGGGGCTCGTTCATCTGACCGAATACCAGCGCCGTCTTATTCAAAACACCGGATTCACTCATTTCGCCCCAAAGGTCACAGCCCTCACGCGAGCGCTCACCGACACCAGTAAAGATTGAATAACCGCCGTGCTCCGTCGCAACGTTGTGGATCAGCTCCTGGATCAAGACGGTCTTGCCGACACCTGCGCCGCCAAACAGACCGATCTTGCCGCCCTTTGCATACGGTGCCAGCAGGTCGATAACTTTAATGCCAGTCTCCAGAATTTCTGTTGCGGGCTTCTGCTCTGCAAAGCCCGGTGCCTTGCGGTGGATCGGCCAATGCGGCACGTCATCGACGGAGCCTTTTCCGTCAATGGGGCGTCCCAGCGGGTCAAACATGCGTCCCAGCGTAGCCTCGCCCACAGGTGCTGTCAAACCGTGGCCTGTTGCCGTCACAGTCATGCCCTTGCCAAGCCCCTCGCTTGCAGAAAGCATAATGCAGCGCACGGTCGTTTCGTTGACATGCTGTGCAACCTCCATCGTGCGCTCCGTCCCCTCGGCGGTCACGGTCAAAGCCTCCTGCAGGGCGGGCAGCTTGCCAACGGCGAACTTAACATCCACCACAGGGCCTGCTACACGAATAATCGTTCCCTGTATCATAAAATTGCCTCTTTATAAATTTGTATCACTCCGCCTGCTCATTAACAGCGCTGGCGCCGCCGATGATCTCGGTTATCTCCTGTGTAATCGAGCCCTGACGGGTGCGGTTATATTCAAGCTGCAAGTCCTTTATCATGTCCGATGCGTTTTTGGTGGCAGAGTCCATGGCTGTCATGCGGGCACTCTGCTCGGCACAAAAGCTCTCCGTCATAGCGCCGAAAATCATGCCGTGCATATAGATAGGTGCCATTTTTTCAAACACGCTCCATGCATCCGGCATCAGCTCAACATCGCCCTTCGGGTCACCCAGGCCGCGCGGTGCAGGCCTAAGATGCTCCCGGTCAAGCGGCAAAAGACGCTCCATGACGGGTACACTGGTCAACGCATTTTGGATTTTTGTGTAAATCAGGTACACCTCGTCCAGTTTGCCGCTCTTGAAGTCATCGATTGCGTCAGTTGTAATGTCACGGGCACGCTGCAGTGTGGGTGCCGTCGCCGAGTATCGAAACTCCTCTACCAGGCGCGGGTCCTTATGCCAAAGCGAGCGGTAGCCGACCTGACCGATCACATAAAACCTCGCATTCGGGTCGTCTCCGCACTGCTCGTGCAGCATACGAAGCACATTTTGATTGAATGCGCCTGCCATACCCTTGTCCGACGTGAGCACCAGATAAGCGCGCGTCAGCTGCTTCTTCTGACGCTCATGGAAATACGGATGCACCGGCTCTTCCGGCAGATGCGGAACAACACGTGCAATGGTGTCCCGCATACGGACGAAGTAAGGATGAACATCCTGGAAACTTTTTCGGGCCTTGCGCAGCTTTGAAGATGAAATCAGATACATTGCGTTCGTGATCTTCATCGTATCCTGGATGCTCTCGATCCGTTCTTTCAGCAGCTTACTGGACGCCATCGGTGTCGCCTCCCGCATATGCTTTCCATGCGTTCAGGATCGCTTCCACCTGTGCAGGCTCAAGCTTGCCTGTCTGCTGGATCTCATCCATCGCACCGGAGGCATCCGCGTGGAACAGACGTACAAACGCAGCGATTTTCTCACGCATTTCATTTGCCGGGATGCTGTCAAGCACACCGTGAGATGCAAGTGTCAAAATAACGACCTGCTCTGCATCGGACTTAGGACGATAGAGCGGCTGCTTGAGCATTTCCATCAATGCCTTGCCATGTGCAAGCTGACGGCGTGTCTCGGCATCCAGATCCGAGCTGAACTGCGCAAAAGATTCCATATCCTTGTACTGTGCCAGCTCGATACGCAGGTTGGCGTTTGCCTTTTTCATGGCTTTTGTCTGTGCTGCACCGCCCACACGGGAAACAGACAGACCAACGTTGACTGCCGGGCGGTTTCCTGCATTGAACAGTGAGCTTTCCAGAAAGATCTGACCATCTGTGATCGAGATGACGTTCGTGGGGATATACGCCGATACGTCGCCCGCCTGCGTCTCAACAATCGGCAATGCCGTAATGGAACCGCCGCCCAGATCATCCCGCATGCGGCACGAGCGCTCCAGCAAACGGGAGTGCAGATAGAAGACGTCGCCGGGGTACGCCTCACGGCCCGGCGAGCGGCGCAGCAAAAGCGATATCGCACGGTAGGCTACCGCATGCTTGGAAAGATCATCGTAAACGATCAGGACGCTTTTGCCCTTTGCCATAAAATACTCTGCAAGTGCCGTACCTGCATACGGGGCAATGTACTGCAGCGGCGCAGAATCTGATGCTGTCGCCGCCACAACTGTCGTGTAGCTCATTGCGCCGTGCTTTTTCAAATCCTCTGTCACACGCGCGATCGAGGACGCTTTTTGACCGATTGCAACGTAGATGCACAGCACACCTGTATTTTTCTGGTTCAGGATCGCATCCGTGGCAATCGATGTTTTGCCGGTCTGACGGTCGCCGATGATCAGCTCACGCTGACCGCGGCCGATGGGAAACATCGAGTCGATTGCCAGGATACCCGTGTGCATGGGGGTGTCAACGCTCTGACGCTCCAGGATGCCGGGCGCCTGCTTCTCGATGGGGTTGTAGCCGTCAGCTTCGATGGGACCTTTGCCATCGATCGGCTCGCCCAGAGGGCTGATGACGCGCCCCAGAAAGGCATCGCCTACCGGTATACCGGCACGCTTGCCGCTGCGGGTGACCATTGTACCAACGCCCACCGTCTCGGCACCGTCAAACAGCATAACGCCAAGCTTTTCAGGGTCAATGCTCTCGACCATACCCTTTACGCCGTTTTCAAATGTAACGATCTCACCGTAAACAGCACGGCTTATGCCCTCTACCTGTACAATACCGTCCGCAGAGGAGACAACCACACCGCCCTCTGATGACACAGCGGAAGGCTTATAATCCTCTGCACGGGTCTGCATCGTCGCCAGGTCAGGCTTGCCGGCCATGATATCCTCCAGCGTATGTTTTGCCGAATTATCAATAATCCGATCGCCGATTTGCAGCATATAGCCGGAAATCAGCTTCGGGTCGACGCTGACCTCCAGCTCCACCGTCTCGCCATATTGTTTCTTGAGCTGTGCACACACACGCGTAAGGGCATCCTTAGACGGCGTGCGCGCGCAGCGCAGGTAAGCCTTCAGCTGTTCAGATTCTCTTCCCATCGCCCTCACCTGCTTTCTGCAGCAGGTCATTCAGGAATCGATCGTCGTCCTGCTGCGTCAGATTACGTTCCAGCACTTTCGCACATACAGTGCGGGTCAGATCTGCGATCTGCGCATCGGCCTGACGCAGTTTGCTGGCTCGTTCTGCCTCTGCAGCTGCCTTGCCCTCGGCTACAATTGCGTCTGCCTGACGCTGAGCTTCGGCGAGCAGCTGCTCCTTTTCTTTTTCAGCCTGCTGCTCGCTTGCAACACGGCGTGCGGCAGCCTCGCTGTCAACATTGTTCAGCTTTTCTTCTGCCGCAGACAGGGCAGCCTGTGCCTGTGCCTTTGCCTGCCGTGCATCTGCCAGGTTTGCATCGACAAGCTTCTGACGCTTGTCGAGCACATCCTGTATGGGTTTGAACAGGAATTTACGCAGCAGTGCATACAAAACCAGAAGATTTATCACTGTCCACAACAGGTTAATATCCAACTTCAGCATTCGTCTGCGCCTCCATTACTGACCAAGGAACAGGATAATCAGCAGAGCAACAACGAAGCCAAAAATTGCAGTACCTTCTGCCAGAGCAGCGCCCAGCAGCAGGTTTGTCTGAATCTTGCTTGCAGCTTCCGGCTGACGGCTGATCGCCTCAGCAGCTTTGCCTGTTGCGATACCGATACCAATACCGCCGCCAATACCAGTCAGTGCTGCAATACCAGCACCCAGAGCAACCAATCCACTCATCGTAAATATCTCCTTTTTGTCATATTACAAATCATTTATTCTTCTTCGCCGAGGCTTTCCTTCATAAACAGCGAAGTCAGGAACACGAACACATAGGTCTGGATCAGACCATCGAACAGGTCAAAATAGATGCTGAAAATTGCGGGTACAAATACCGGCACTACAAGCTTGATCAGCTCCATAATGACGAACGCACCCAAAACATTGCCGAACAGTCGCATGCAAAGGCTCGTGGGACGAATTGCGATCTCAAGGACATTCATCGGCGCCATAATAGGCGTAGGTGCGGCAAAGCTTTTCAAAAAACCGATACCGCCGCGTGCGCGAATGCCGGAGTACTCGATCAGCACAATGCTCATCAGAGCCAGTGCAGCCGTAACATCCAGATCCTTTGTAGGAGGCTTCACCCCGAAAATGCCGCTCAGGTTTGCACAGGCAATATAAATAGCAACGGTCATCAGATACGTGACATAGCCCTTGCCTTTTTCGCCAAGCAACCCCTCAAAAAAGTCACGCCCGAAGGTATAGGCCATTTCCAGCACAGCCTGACGCTTACTGATGTGGTCCACCTTAAGGTTACGGGTGAGAAGGATAGAGCCAATGACGAGCAGTACCATTATTACCCAGCTGATCACCACAGATTCCGGTATCTGCAGCGGACCTAAAGTAACATACTCCACATTGAGTTCTTCCATCAACGCCTGCGTTAATTTGTTCATTTGTTTTCTCCCTCCTTCTTGTAATAATTGTAAACCTTACAAAAAGAGCTTTTTGCCCAAAAAACTAAGAAGGCGTACTTCAGCACAGTACGCCCTCCCCTCTCAGCCTTGCCTTGCAGCTCTTTTCGGCTCGTATCATAGCACGATTGCAGGCAAATGGTAAGCGCTTTTTGCTATTTTCTCTTTTTTTCTTCTTGGCAGCTTCCGATGGTCAAAAAATCTTGTGCACATTGCCCACAAGTACCATATTTATATTATGCAAAATGCCAATTTCTTAGTCATATCTTTGCTGTCGCCTCATCATCAAATCTGACATAGCATCGCAAAACAGTTTTATGCTGCTTTTACACTGCCTTGATGCTTATCCTCCACTGCAAGAATACCGTTACTCCGCCTTTTGATCGCGGCGGAATACCACACGGAACAGCACACGGCACAGCGGACCCATAAGTACGAGCTGCAGTGGGAAGGCCATTGCAAAATTTTTGCAATACGTAAGCAGATAGTTCGGGATAAACTGCGCATCAAAGCCATAACCATGCCACACACCCAGAATGCTCGCAAGCGTTACCTGGAAAATCACCGTGAACGCCTGGATGCACAGGATAATGATAATCGGACGATCGCCGGTCTGCACCACACGGAGTGCCAGCTTTTTTGCAAGCGGGCTGGAAATGAAATAGGCGCACAGAGCGATGATGATATATTCCAGCCACATTTCCTCAAACGCCAGCAAAAAGCTTTGATTTGTAAAGCTCCCCATCGCAAGCACAAGATTGTACAACGTCATACCGTAGACCATACACCAGGCGGTGACAGCGGTAAACACAACAGATTCAAACTTTGTTTTCGGCATCTAAACCATCCTTTCTTTTTGCAAACAAAAAGGGACAGCCCGGCAAGCATTCAACGCCTGCCAGGCTGTCCTAACGGTAGTCATTTTAGCATGCTGTATTTTGATGTGCAAGCATTTTTTGCACGTGCGTACAAAGTTTGGCAGGTTTGGCGCAGAGGTTTTGCACAAAGCGCCGCCGCTTTGCACAAAAGTGCCCATATTTCTTTATGCAGTCCGCCAATAGACAAATCGTGCAGGAATATGTATAATTAAGCCAGAAACAGAGAAGCACGGCAGAAGTTCAAATGAGAATTAGCCCTGCTGGCTTAAAACAGAAAGGAGCGAGACCGATGGTCGAACTGGAACCCGCACAGCACGGACAGGCTGTCGGGGTTCGCTGAGAAGCAAAACAGACGCTCATCATCACGGGATGTATTCCTGAATAAATCGAGATTTTCGAGCGACTCTTGAGCATCGAAATGGCGATGGTCGATTAGCCTGTCAGATATGTATCCTACGTTCAAATAAATCCGCCGGAAGGTGATCTGATATGACTGCTTTTTCTCGGATGGTTCTGTTTGAATAGTTGAGAAGGAGATACTCCGATGTACTGATCAGATTTCCCTTTGCAAATCTAACTCGAAAGAATGTGGTAGTATGAAAGTCATTCACCTGTTTCATCGACCGCAATCCAATCGATAAGAGAAGGGTCATTCCAATGTACTAGGTATTGAGTCCGCAAAAGTCCCACAATTCCAAATGCATTCAAGGGAGTGTAATCCAATGAACTGCACGGTATGTATCCGAAAATGAGGAATGCGAGGATAAGAGGCTTATGACTCCGAAGAAGTAATTTTCCAGCCGGATGAGGGCTTGCAACCGCCTCATCCGGCTGGTTTTATGTCTGCGTAAAATTTGCGTAAAAAAGGGACGATGTGCAGCTGAATTGCACATCGTCCCTTTTTGCTTTGTTTTTACGCCAGCATGTATGCCAGAGACTGAACCGTTTTGCCCTTATACCCTGTCACGGTCTCGGCATGGAGCATGCTGCTCAGCACGCTCTCCTCAACACATTCCACGACCGCGCGGAACATATGGTCGATCCAGCTGTCGTGAACCGTCTCCATTGTTATAATCGCATCCGAGCTGTAATGCGGCACACGGTTTGCTGTCGAAAAAGCAATTACGATTTCGCCGCTGCCGTTGCCGCAATAGCTGCCGCATCGCCCAATGCCGATGATCGCCCGGTGACAAAGCCGGCGCAGCTGTCGCTCGCTAAGCGGCGCATCCGTTGCCAATACCGTAATGATCGAGCCCTTGTCCTCTACATGGGACAGACGCTGATCAATCAAAGCGTGTATCGGCTTGCCTGCTACGATCAGGTCCTCGAAGCTGGCGTGGTTGGAAAGCACCATCGCACCGACCGTATACTTTTTGCCATCCAGCTCAATCATGCGCGATGCAGAGCCGATACCGCCCTTCAGACCGTGGCAGCGCATCCCGCGTCCGGCACCTACTGCTCCCTCCGCAAAGTCCTCTGCACAGTTAGACAGCGCCTCAAACACATTTTCTTCCGTAACATGCAGCCCACGGATATCGTTCAAGCCACTGTCGTTGCACTCGCATACAACAGGGTTCACGCTGCCGGTCGTCTCGCAGATGTCCGGGTTGCGCCCCAGCATATACTTTACCAGTGCCGTCTGCGCCGTGCCGACGCTGAGCGTATTGGTAAACAGAATCGGCGTTTCCAGCGTGCCAAGCTCCTCGATCTGCACAAGGCCGGTGGTCTTGCCAAAGCCGTTGATCACGTGGCAAGCTGCCATGACCTTGTCGTGAAAAACATCACCCTGATGCGGCAGCAAAGCTGTCACGCCAGTCTGTACACCGTCGTGTGCAAGCGTACTGTGCCCTACCGTAACACCGGGCACATCGCTTATTTTGTTGCGCTTGCCATGCGGCAGCGACCCGACTGCGCCGATTTTTTGCATCCACTTTGCATCAATCCCCATGCAGACAACCTCCAAATATTTTCAACCAATTCACATCCTGTCGTTGAAAACGCGAAAGGACTTCCCTGCATCGCAGTGAAAGCCCTCCGCAAAATATTATTTTTCCTTGCTGCGCACCCGCTGGATGTCACCCAGATCATAGGGGGTGTTCTGATAGACGTAGTAGTTCAACCAGTTTTCGTACAGTAAATGCGCATGTGCACGCCAGCGGAACAGCGGTGCTTTTGTCGGATCATCGTCCGGATAATAGTTTTTGGGCACACTGATCGGCAACCCCTTGTTGACGTCACGGCGATACTCCGAGTCAAGAGTATATTTGTCATACTCCGGATGACCTGTCACAAAAATCTGCCGTCCGTTCTCTGTGCTCATCAGGAAAGGACCTGCCTCATCACTTTCTGCCAGAATCCGAATTTCCCTGCAGTTAGCAACGTCCTCCTGGCTAATCCCGGTGTGGCGGCTATGCGGCGCATAGAACACCTCGTCAAAGCCGCGCACCAGTGGGTTTGACGGGCGCACAACCCTGTGCTCGAATACACCAAACATTTTACCGGGCAAAAGCTCTTTGTGAATGCCGTAGTGATAGTACAGCCCCGCCTGTGCGCCCCAGCAAACATGCAGCGTGGAATAAACGTTGGTCTCGCTGAAATCCATGATCTCGCACAGCTCATCCCAATAGTCCACCTGCTCAAAGTCCATCGTTTCGATGGGTGCGCCGGTAATGATCATGCCGTCATAGCGGTTATGCTTCACCTCATCAAAGGTCTTGTAAAATGCCTCCAGGTGATCCGATGAGACATGCGTTGCCTCATGGCTTGCCGTCTGCAAAAGCGTCATATGCACCTGCAACGGCGTGTTTGCAAGCAGACGGGCGATCTGCGTTTCGGTTGCAATTTTGGTCGGCATCAGGTTGAGGATCAAAATCTCAAGCGGTCGAATGTGCTGCGCAAGCGCTCGTTCCCGGTGCATAACAAAAACATTTTCTTCGTACAATGCATCGTAGGCGGGCAGTGTTTTCGGGATAATCAGGGGCATAGGTTTCTGTCTCCTTTATACCGGGAATTTTGAAAATCAATGTTTCAAATCTTGTCCAGCGCCTGCGCAATGTCGGCAATAAGGTCCTCGCTGCTCTCCAGCCCGCAGCTCATGCGTACCAGCTCTGCCGGCACACCGGCAGCCTTAAGCTGCTCGTCGTTCATCTGACGGTGCGTGCTGGAGGCCGGGTTCAGGCAGCAGGTGCGTGCATCAGCCACGTGTGTCTCGATGGCTGCAAGCTTCAGCTCCCTCATAAAGATGCTGGCCGCCTCACGACCGCCTGCAAGACCGAAGGATACAACGCCGCAGCTGCCGTTCGGCAGATACTTTTGCGCCAGCGCATAGTATGGGCTGCTTTCCAGCCCGCAATAGTTCACGTAAGCCACTTTGGGGTGCTCTTCCAAAAATTTAGCAACAGCCATACCGTTCTCGCAATGGCGCTGCATGCGGACATGCAGGCTTTCCAGGCCAAGGTTCAGCATATATGCGCTGGTCGGCGACTGCATCGAGCCGAAATCACGCATCAGCTGTGCCGTAGCTTTTGTGATAAAGGCGCCTTCCTTGCCGAAGCGCTCGGCATAGGTGATCCCGTGGTAGCTTTCGTCCGGTGTGCACAGGCCGGGGAACTTTTCCGCATGCGCCATCCAGTCAAACTTTCCGCCGTCTACGATGACACCGCCCAGAACAGCACCGTGTCCGTCCATGTACTTGGTGGTGGAGTGCGTCACAATGTCTGCGCCCCACTCAAACGGGCGGCAGTTGACCGGTGTCGGGAACGTGTTGTCCACAATAAGCGGCACGCCGTGGGCATGTGCTGCGCATGCAAATTTTTCGATGTCGAGCACCGTAAGTGCCGGGTTTGCAATGGTCTCGCCAAAAACGACCTTTGTGTTCGGGCGGAAAGCAGCATTCAGCTCTTCCTCGCTGCACATCGGGTCGACAAAGGTAGCGGTAATACCCATCTTTGCCATTGTGACAGAGATCAGGTTAAATGTACCGCCGTAAATCGTGCTTGAAGCAACGATGTGGTCGCCGGACTGGCACAGATTAAACAGTGCAAAAAAGTTTGCCGCCTGTCCGCTTGAGGTAAGCATTGCGGCCGTGCCGCCCTCCAGCTCGCAAATCTTTTTGGCAACAAGGTCACAGGTCGGGTTTTGCAGGCGGGAATAAAAATAGCCCTCAGCTTCAAGGTCAAACAGCTTGCCCATGTCCTCGCTGGTAGCATACTTGAACGTCGTCGACTGGATGATGGGGATCTGGCGCGGCTCGCCGTTGGCAGGCGTATAGCCGCCCTGTACGCAGATAGTATCTCGATTCATGCAACATACTCCTTTACTGGGTTAATCATAACAGCACAATTCCCCGCAGGAGAACGAACCTCCGGCGGGGAACTGAAACATTAAATTGTCCCCCGCCGCACAGTCCGGCTGCACTGTCCGGTCAACGGCCGGGGCTCGCCATTACTTGCGCAGGCGCTTGTCGCTGCGGGTCGCCCAAAGGGTACCCACCGTCTGGAACACCTGCACCATCAGCACAAGCAGCACAACACAGACGATCATAATGCCGGTCTGATAGCGGTAATAGCCGTAGGAAAGTGCAATTTTGCCCAAACCGCCGCCGCCGATAACACCGGACATCGCCGAGTAACCAAGAATCGTGGTAAGCGCTGTTGTCATACTGGAGATCAGGCTCGGGGTGCACTCAGGGATCATAACCTTGGTAATGATCTGAAGCGGTGTGGCACCCATGCTCTGGGCAGCCTCCACAACGCCCTCATCCAACTCACGCAGGCTTGTTTCCACCAGACGCGCAACAAACGGAAATGCTGCCACCACCAGCGGAACGATCGTTGCCTTTGTACCGACCGTGGTGCCCACGATTGCACGCGTCAGCGGGAAAACGCAAATCATTAAAATCAAAAAAGGTACACTGCGCAAGATGTTGATCACGACATCCAGCACACGCATCAGCACAGCCGGCAGCGGCAGGATGCCATTTTTGTCGCCAACCACCAGCAAGACGCCTAGCGGCAGACCGATGACCAGGGCAAACAAGGTAGAGAGACCCGTTACGTAAAATGTCTCCCAGATAGCAAATGCGTAATCTGCAACACTCATTCTCCCGTCACCTCCTCTACCGTTACGCCAGGCTGCTCACGCAGGTAGGCAACAGCCTGTTTTGCCTGCTCTACATCACGGGGCAGCTTCAGCAGCATACTGCCGTAGCACTGCCCGTTCAAGTCGCGGGTATCCGCACTGTAAACCGAGACCAGAATTCCCTTTTCTGCAGCAAGGCTTGCCACAAGCGGTTTGCTCGCCGAGGATCCGTTGAACGTCAAACGGATCACGTGGTCATCCGGAGCAAAGTTAGACAAATCACGGGCAGCGTTGCCGCCGTTCGGTGCAACAAGACGCCTTGCAGCCGCCGTCTGCGGGTTTGCAAAGATATCCTTTACAAAGCCTTCCTCCACAACGACGCCGCCATCCAGAATAGCCACACGGTCGCAGACCTCTTCCACCACATTCATCTGATGGGTGATAATCACCACCGTGATCCCGAATTTGCGGTTGATATCGCGGATCAGCGCCAAGATGGAATGCGTCGTATTGGGGTCCAGTGCACTGGTAGCCTCGTCACACAGCAAAACCTTCGGGTCTGTTGCAAGCGCACGTGCGATCGCGATGCGCTGCTTTTGACCGCCTGAAAGCTGTGCCGGGTAGGCATTTGCCTTGTCGGGCAGGCCGACAAGCTCCAGCAGCTCATGCGCACGCTTTTCCGCATCCGCCTTCTTTACGCCGGCCAGCTCCATCGGGAAGCAGATGTTCTTCAGGCAGCTGCGTTGCATAAGCAGGTTGAACTGCTGAAAAATCATCGTAATATCGCGGCGCTGTTCGCACAGCTGTGCAGATGACAGCTCTTCCATCGCTGTGCCGTCAATGACTACACTGCCCTCTGTCGGACGCTCAAGCAGGTTGATGCAGCGCACCAGTGTGGACTTGCCTGCGCCGGACATGCCGATAATACCGTAGACTGAACCATCCGGAATTGTCAGGTTGATGTCCTTCAGCGCATTGACTTCGCCATCCTTCATCTGGAAAGTTTTTGAAAGGTGTTTGATCTCGATCACAGAAAACGCTCCTTAAAAATCAGGCCTGAACAGGATCCAGGCTGTCCTGCTTGCCGCCATAGATGCCCATAGGCTCAACATGGATGCCGGCAACCGTGACCAGGTGTGTACCCTTTTCCTCGTTGAAGTTATCCAGGTACGGCTGATGCTGGAAGTAGTTGGTGTCGCACTGACCGTCCTCAACAATCGTATTGGGGATCACGTAGTCGTCATACTCCTGGATGTCCAGCGTAATGCCCTTTGCAGCCAGGATTTCCTTGCAGACCTCCAGCACCTCGCAGTGGGGCGCCGGGGTAGCTGCACAGCTGACCGTCACGCCGTTCAAAGCGTCGTAGTCGACGGTGGAATCATAGCCGTCGGTGGGGTTATCAACAACAGAAACGACAGAACCCTTGTAGGTCTCATCCATATAATCCTTTACCTGCTGGCTCTGCAGTGCAGCGACCAGGGCCTTGATTTTGGGCTCTTCCTCATTGCCCTCCTTGCAGACCAGAACGTTGACGTATGCAGAGGTGCCGTCTTCCATAGCCAGTGCCTCGGTCATGGGGTCAAGACCTGCAGAGATCGCATAGTTGGAGTTGATGACAGCATAGTCCTCATCCTGCAGGACATTAGGCACCTGAGCGGCCTCAACCTCATCCACGGTGACATTGAGGGGGTTCTCCTCAATGTCATTCTTGGTAGCGGTCAGGCCAGCGTCTGCCTTCAGCTTAAAGAAGCCGTTCTTCTCCAGCAGGGTCAGCGCACGTGCCTCATTGGTCGTATCGTTGGGGACAGCAACGCTGATTTTATCCAGCTTTGCAGCTGTGCTGCCGGAGGCTGCTGTGGATGCGGCGGAGCCTGCTGTGCTGGAAGAGCCACCGCAGGCAGTCAGGGCGGCAGCTGCTGCTGCAACACCGGTAACCTTCAAAAAATCGCGACGAGTAATCATAACTTTTCCCTCTCAATCAATCGAAATATTTTTTTGCGGAAGAAAAAACTCCCGTCCCTGCCAGCCGATCGCTGCACAAGGACGGGAGTATAAACATCTTCCGTGGTACCACCTTGGTTTACCGCCTTTTTACAAAGGACAGCCTCGATGCTGCGACAGCGACACGCTGCTTACAGCCGGACGCTTTAACGGGCGCACCCGTTGCAGACTTAGGGCTCATACCCCTCATCTGCACAGCTCAGAGACCATTTTCAGCTTCCTGTTTCCTGCCCTTTTCCACCTGCCGGGCTCTCTGGTAAGGATCAATGCGAAGGCCTACTTTTCTCGTCACAGCCATTTTTGTGATATTGGTTCTATTCTAGCCATCCGCCCGCCGTTTGTCAACAGGTAAAACAAAGTTTTTTAGTATGTTGATTGCATCATCAAGTTGAACATTCCAAAAAACGATCCGCAAGGGGCGGCATCCTGGCATTTTAGGCACGGGGTTTCGTGCAGACGCTTTGCAGGGCTTTGAGGCGACGTGGCAAAACAGGAAAATCATTTTTGTGCAGCAAACAGTGGAAAAGCCGCATCCGTTCCGCTATAATAAACCTGATGTCACATTCTAACCCAACTTACAGGAGGACTGCTATGAACGGCAGAGATCCATACCCGGATCAGGAGCTGCGCCGCCGCATCATGGACTTTATTATGGCAGCCGGGCAGACATTGCTGGAAAACGGCGCCGAGGTATTCCGTGTAGAGCAAACCATGCAGATCATGGCACGCAGCTTTCATTTGCGTGAATTTCATGTATATGTGCTGACCAACGGCATTTTTGCCAGTGCCGGCACAGCCGAGATCAGCGAGACGCGCAACGTGCCTGTACGCACCACGCATTTGGGGCGTGTTGCCGCTGTCAATGCGCTCTCACGCGAGATCGCCGAGGGCAGCATGACGCTGGACGAGGCCGAGAGCCGCCTTGTCCTTGCACGGCGCATCCCATTCCCACGGGATCACGTACAGCTGCTGGCCGGCATGTCCGGTGCATTTTGCTTTGCGCTGCTGTTTGGCGGCAGTCTGCGCTCTGCAATCGCCGCAGGTCTCGCCGGTCTGCTGGTCAACGGCTACCTGCTGCTGTGCGAGGCACACAATGTATCCAGCGGGTTTCGTAAAATCACCGCGGCGGCATTGATCACCCTTGTCTGCATCGTTGCATGCCAGCTGCTGGGTACAAGCTCCAGCCATGCCATCATCGGTGCGCTGATGATCCTTACGCCCGGCATTGCCTTTACTATGGGCATACGGGACTTTGTGCACGGCGATTATCTTTCCGGCACGATCCGCATGATCGACGCATTGCTGATCGCCGCCAGCATCGCCATCGGTACCGGCCTTGTACTGCGCCTGTACACCTTGCTCACGGGGGTGACGGTAGTATGATGCCGCTTACAAGTGCGCAAATCGGTCAGCTTTCCGCTGAATTTCTGGTTGCCGGTGTCGGCACGCTGAGTTTTGCCGTCCTGTTTGCATGTCCCCGTCGCACACTGCCCTACTGCGGTCTGGTCGGCGCTGTCGGCTGGCTGATATACGAGCTGCTTGTCCTGCTTGGCGCAGATACCGCAGCCGCCTCGCTGTGCGCCGTTATCCCGCTTACGCTCATGGCACGCATCTTTGCCGTGGTACTCAAAACGCCCGTCACGGTATTTTTGCTGTCCGGCATTTTTCCGCTTGTGCCCGGTGCAGGCATATATTACACAGCATACTACTTTATCCAGGGCGACAACGCTCTCGCCCTGTCCAACGGCATCAGCACCTTCAAAATTGCGGTAGCTCTTGCCATCGGCATCACGATCATTCTCGGTCTGCCCATGCCGAAACGCACCGGCAGACAAAAGCATACGCACTAAGCACTAAAATAAAAAAGCAAATTGAAAAAGGGGTAATTACTATGTCAGTTATGGAGCTTCTCGCCACACGCCGCACATACCGCCGCTTTGCGCAAAAGGCCGTACCGCAGGATGTGATCAATGACATCGTCGAGGCGGTGCGCCTGTCGTCCTGCGGTGCCAACCGGCAGGCGGTGCGCCTTGTCATCATCAATAAGCCGGCGGACGTTGCACGGTTGCAGCCACTGGTAAAATGGGCGGCATATCTGCCGCCGGAGCAGGGCACGCCAAAGGCCGATGAGCTGCCCACACTGTTTGTTGCCGTGGTGCACGATACCACCATCTCCGGCGACCTCGCCACCGACACCGGTATCGCCCTTGCAAACATGACGCTGGCCGCATGGGGCAAGGGTGTCGGCAGCTGCATTATGGGTGCGATCAACCGCCCTGCCATCACCGACATGCTTGCCCTGCCTGAAACCGAAAAACTCGCCTATATGGTCGCATTCGGCTACCCTGCCCACAAGGCGCAGGTTGTGCCCATGACCGCCGAGACCGGCGTCAAATACTACCTTGACGAAAACCGAGATTACTGCGTACCCAAGCGCACCGGTGACGAGATCGCGCGTTATTTTTAAGTTTTGCGCCAAAGCGCTCCTTGTGTGCATATATGCATTGCCATGCGTTGAAAAATGCATAATTGATTGCAAATCGGTTTCAATTTTACCGATTTTTTGCACAACTATTGACTTTTTGTTTTGTTCAACCTATACTAATCCCGTCCCGAATTGACGATGGTTCGCACCGTATCGGGCGTTAAAAGGTTTACGAACCAAAATGATATAGAGGAGTGTTTTACACCATGAAAAAGATCACACGTCGCAGCTTTCTGGCTGCTGCAGGTCTGTCTACCGCTGCGCTGGCTCTGACCGCTTGCGGCGGCTCTTCCAGCACTGCATCCAGCACCGCTTCTTCGGCCGCTTCCAGCACTGCTGTATCCGAGGCTGCTTCTTCCGAGGCTGCCGCCGAGTTGACCACCGTTGAGGCCGGCAAGCTGACCATGGCAACCAACGCCGCATTCCCTCCGTACGAGATGACCACCGACGCAGGCGAGTTTGAGGGCATCGATGTCGAGACCGCAACCGTCATTGCTGAGAAGCTGGGTCTTGAGCTGCAGATCGACGACATGGATTTTGATGCCGCCCTGATGAGCGTGCAGCAGGGCAAGGCTGACATCGTTATGGCAGGTGTCACCGTGACCGACGAGCGCAAGAACGTTATGGACTTCTCCGACAGCTACGCTACCGGCATCCAGTCCATCATCGTGCCCGAGGGATCTGACATTGCCAGCCCCGATGACCTGAGCGGCAAAAAGATCGGCACCCAGCGCGGCACCACCGGCAACATCTACTGCACCGATGATTTTGGCGAGGACTGCGTTGTTGCATATGACAACGGTCTGACCGCTGTGCAGGCTTTGAACAACGGCCAGGTTGACGCTGTCGTTATCGACAACGCACCTGCGCAGGAGTTTGTTGCATCCAACAACGGTCTGGTGATCCTGGAGACCAGCTACGCTGAAGAGGATTACGCAATCGGCATGGCAAAGGGCAACACCGCCCTGCTCGAGGCAGTCAACGCAGCGCTGGCTGAGCTGAAGGCTGACGGCACCCTGCAGGAGATTGTTGACAAGTACATCTCTGCTGAATAATCACTTTGCACCAAAGGGAGGTGTCCCCTACGGGTCACCTCTCTTTTTTGGTTATAAGGTTACAAAAGTTTAACAAACCCATACTCACAGAAAGGTGATGATGCGCATGGCTGCACAATTTGAAGCCCTGAGCCAGCTGCTGAAGGACGGCGGTACCCTGACGATCTGGCAGCACACATTCGTCCGTTTTTATCAGGCGTTTTTCCTATCTGACCGATGGCTGCAATATGTCAAGGGTCTGGGCACGACGCTGCTTGTCACGGCGCTTGCACTGGCACTGGGCATTGTGCTGGGCAGCATCGTTGCACTGGTGCGTGTCTCGCACGACCAGCAGCGCCCCGGGCACGCAAACCCCGTGCTGGGCTTTTTTAACGCCGTGTGCAAGGTGTACGCCACCGTCATACGCGGCACGCCCATGATGGTGCAGCTGCTGATCATGAGCATGGTCATCTTCAGCAACAGCCGCAACTTTACCATGGTCGGTGCGCTGTCGCTGGGCATCAACTCGGGCGCCTATGTCTCCGAGATCATCCGCGGCGGCCTGATGGCCGTTGACCCCGGACAGATGGAGGCAGGACGCAGCCTTGGCCTGAACTACATGACCACCATGGTCGTCGTCATCATCCCGCAGGCGATCCGTGCCGTGCTGCCCTCGCTGGGTAACGAGTTTATTATCCTGCTCAAGGATACCTCGCTGATCACCGTTATCGGCGGCAAAGAGCTGCTGTATGCCGCACAGGGCATTATGAACCGCACCTACGACTCGATGCCCCCGCTGCTGATCACCGCAGGCATCTACCTGATATGGGTCATGTTCTTTACCTGGCTGCTGGGCAAGCTTGAGAGGAGGCTGGCACAAAGTGAGCGATAACCTTTTGCGTACCATCCGCACCGAAAAGATCCTTGAGGTGCACGATCTGCACAAGACCTACGGCGGCGAGAAGCGCCGCGGCGACAAAAAGCCCACCCCCACCCTGGAGGTGCTTAAGGGCATTGACATTGATATCTACCGCGGCGATGTGGTGTGCCTGATCGGTCCGTCCGGCTGCGGCAAATCGACCTTTTTGCGCTGCCTGAACCGGCTGGAGATCCCCACAAGCGGCAGCATAAAGTTTGAGGGCGTCGAGGTGGACGAGGCGCACATTGACGCCGTGCGGCAAAAGATGGGCATGGTGTTCCAGCACTTCAACCTCTTCCCGCATTTGACTGTGCGGCAGAACCTGTGCCTTGCGCCCGAGCTGCTCAAGCTGAAAAACAAGCACGAGGCAAACCAGCGTGCCGAAGAGCTGCTGAAGCGTGTCGGGCTTGCCGATAAGGCAGATGTATTCCCCAAAAGCCTTTCGGGCGGGCAGCAGCAGCGCATCGCCATTGCCCGTGCGCTTGCCATGGACCCCGACGTCATCCTGTTTGACGAGCCCACCAGCGCCCTTGACCCCGAGATGGTCGGCGAGGTGCTGGAGCTGATGCGTGAGCTTGCACACACCGGCATCACGATGCTGGTCGTCACCCACGAGATGGGCTTTGCCCGTGAGGTGTCCAACCGCGTCATCTTTATCGATGAGGGCAGGATCCAGGAGGATGAGCCCCCGCAGGAGCTGTTTGCCAACCCCAAGCACCCCCGCCTGAAAGCCTTCCTCTCGAAGATGCTGTAACCACCTGTACACTGCAAAAGAGAAACGTCCGCGCGGCGTTTCTCTTTTTTTGCGCTCTTCCCCTTGCAATTTCAATGCAGCGATGTATACCGCAAGCAGGAAAGGTCGCAATTTTTTACAAAAAACAGGCAAATGCGCCATTTGCAACTTTTGTGCATAATTCCGGTGCAAATTTCCATGCGCAACAAAGCATTTCAACAGTGTAACGCGAGCGTAACAGCGGACGGATTGCAACGCAGATTTGTTGCGTTTCGGCACTGTTTGTTACGCAAAAGTTGCGGTATTGTGGCAGTGTTGTTGCACTCTTTTCTTCGCAGCAACGTTTGTTTTTGTTTGACAAAATGTGTGCTTTTTGTTAAAATAAGTGCGTTGAATGCAGTGCCTGATTGTGTGCGGGGCTGCTAAAACAAAACCAAAGGCGGCAGACAGATCGATGCCGCAGGTAAATTTGTGTGTAAAAGATTTGTGCAAAACCCTGACGGGTTAGAAAGGTAGGAACATCATGACCAACAAGAAATTCAAGCTCGCTGCTATGTCTCTGGCTCTGTCCGCAGCCGTTGTAGCAAGCCCTGTCGTTGCAAACGCTGAGGAGATTACCACCCCCTCTGAGGATACCGAAGCCTCTGCCGCCGAACAGGCAGCTGAAGAGCAGGTTCCTGAGGTCGAAGAAGAGGAAGAGACCGTCGAGGAGACTGAAGAGACCGAGACTGAGACCGAAGAGTCTGAGTCTGAAGAGGAGTCTGAGGGCAACAACGAGTCTGAGGAGACCGAAGAATCCGAGACTGAAGAAGAGTCCGCGGATAAAGAGCAGGCTGCTGAGCAGACTGAAGCAAACCATGACAACCAGGTCATGACCCTTGAGCTTAACGCTGGCGAGAGCGCACCTGCTGACAACAGCACCACCGAGAACAATGCTGCTGCCGATGACACTGACGCCGGCAAGACCGAAGAGACCAAGCAGGACGATGCACAGGAGAACGTTGCAACCAATGGCAACAAGACCTACGCCACGCTGCAGGGTGCTCTTGATGACGCCGCTGATGGCGACCAGATTAACCTGAACAAGGACACCAAAGAGAACATCACCATCTTCCAGTCCATCAAGCTGTTCCTGAACGGTCACACCATCACGGCTGAGGACGAGAACAAGAGCGTCATCACCATCGAGAAGAATGAAAAGACCTCCAGCGAAAAGCTCAATGTTGAGATCGTCGGCGGCGAGGGCACAGATGCAGACGGCAACGAGACCGTCGGCACCATTACCGGCAGCAACGCAACCGGCATCGTCATCGAGGGCACCATTACCGGCGGCAAGAGCGACACTACCGTAAAGCTGGAAGGCGTCACCATTAAGGACAACACGGGCAAATACGGCGGCGGTATCCGTGTAGAGGACGCCGAGCTCGAGCTGGATGACTGCGATGTTGAGGATAACACTTCTCAAGCAGAGTGGATGGGCTCCAATGGCACCGGTGTTGGCGGCGGTATCCTTGCTGTCAATAGCAAGCTTAATGTGAAGGATACCATTTTTGCAAACAACGAGGCTACCGGTTATTGGCATGAATTTACGAATGCTGACGGTGTCAAAATGAATGCCTCCGAAAACGGCGGCGGTGCCATCAGCGCAAATAACTGCGAGACTGTTATCGAGGGTTCTACTTTCACCGGCAACAAGTCCACGGGTTCAAATGCGGATGGCGGTGCAATTGCAGCAACCTATGGTAAGTTGAGTGTTGACGACTCAACCTTCACAAGCAATACTGCCGTTGATTGCGGCGGTGCTATCAATGCACGCGGCGTATCTGGTGTTACCATTACCAATAGCACATTTGGCGGCGTTGATGGTGAGAGCAAATCCATTGGCAACAGCAGCAAAAAGGGCGGCGCTATCAACGTCAGTTACTACAATAATCTCTATGAAAACCGCAGGTATGATGTAGAAACCGCAACCTTCAACAATGTCAAAATCCTCAACAACACTTCTTCTCTTCAGGGTGGCGGCATTAACATTTCCGAAATCAAAGCCACGGCAACTGTTATCAATTCCACCATCAGCGGCAATAAAACCGGCATGAACTACGGTGGCGGTTTGTGCTTTGATAAAACGAATGCTGAACTGAGTGGTTGTACAATCAGCGGTAACAGTGGTCGCCTCGGTGGCGGTTTGGCTGTAAATGCTGCCACGGTCAACGTAAAGGACTCCTTTGTTACTGAAAATAAAGGCACGGTTTATGTTTACCAAGGCAAGACTTACAGTGCATCCGGTGCTGGCGTCTATACTTCTAATGGTGCTGTTACTCTCCAGAATGTTAATGTTACCGGAAATGGCGGTGAGGATACATCCGCGGGTGGTGGTGTCTATGCCTACAAATCGGATGTTAACATTGGCAAGGACACCGTTATCAGCGGCAACACTGCTAAGGCAGGTGCCGGTGTGTACTCCCACACTAACAAAACTTTCGTAATTGACGGCGCTACGATCAACAATAACACTGCCACAAACGGCAATGGCGGCGGCGTTTATGTGACGGCTACTGCACTTGCTGATATCAAAAACTCTACCATCAGCGGCAACAGCGGCAATGTTGGCGGCGGTATTTATACTGTTAACAATACGCTGAATGTCGAGAACACCAAGTTTGTCGGCAATGAGGCTACCGGTATTTCGTCTGATGTCGCTGGCGGTGCAATTTTTGCAGACAACTGCAAAACAACCATCGCAGGCTCCACTTTCACCGACAACAAGGCTAACCGCAACAATGCATGCGGTGGTGCTGTGGCTACCCGTAAGGGTGAGCTGACCATTACCAGCGCAACAGCAGCCGATGGGACTATCGTAGAGTCTGCTTTCACCAATAACAGTGCAGCTGGCAATGGTGGTGCTGTGTTTACACGTGCTGCTGAAAATGTTACCATCAACAACAGCACCTTCGATGGCAACAAGGGATTTAATGGCGGTGCTTATGCTTCCATTAACCCTGACTCGCCGTACACGAATGTCACAAACGTAAACATCGAGAACGTTACGATTAAAAATAACGAGGCAACCAATCACGGCGGCGCTCTCTTCTTCAATGGTTACGACCACGAGTATGGTTATGGTGAGGGCAAGTCCCACAAGGTAACCGTAATTGCTTCGACCATCAGCGGCAACACGGCAGCCCAGCAGGGCGGCGGCATTACCGCTTACGCCACCGATTTGAGCGTGGCAGGCACCGAAAACGCTGACGGTACGGTTAACGGCACTGTGATCAGCGGCAACACCGCTACCTTTGGCGGCGGCGTCCTCAGCTTCCACTCCGACGTAAAGATCGGCAATGGTACTGTTATTAGCGGCAACACGGCAAGCTCGTACGGCGGCGGCGTTTACTCCAACAACGACACATCGTTTGAGATGACCGGCACTAAGGTCGAGAACAACACTGCTACTGTAAACTACGGCGGTGGTATGTTTGTATGGGCTACGAAGGAGAATGTCAAGATCGACGGTTGCTCCATTAGCGGCAACAAGGCGCGCCTTGGCGGCGGTTTGGTTGCATATGCCGCTAACGTTGATGTAAAGGACTCTTCCATCACCGATAATAAGGGCATCATCTTTGTCGATGCAGACAATAAGGTTTGGGATGCTTCCGGTGCAGGTATCTTGGCAACTAGCAACAGCAATGTTAACCTGCAGAACGTTGTTGTAACCGGCAATGGCGATGAGAACACATCTACCGGCGGTGCTATCGCGGTGTACGGTGGCTGCAATGTAACTACCGACCAGAATACGGTCATCCAGAACAATACATCGGTTTACGGCGGCGGCTTGTACGTCGGCATGGGCGGCAAGGCTACCATCTCCAACGGCACCAAGCTGTACAACAACACCGCATTGACCGCAGGCGATGATGTATATCTCGCCCCCGGCACGACCGTAACGATTACCCCTGTTGGCGATGACTGGGTGCTGGATGATTGCAACCACAACATCGACAACTGGTATGTTGACGGCGCAAATGCTCGCTGGGACGGCGATAACAGACTTGCTTACTCTGTTGTGGTCTCTCAGGCAGAGGGCGTTACGATTACCGTAAGCGAGGATGGCAGCTACACCATCAGCGTCAGCGCTGATGCAAAGGATGGCTTTGCATTTAAGGCTGCACACTTCTACGATGAGCCCGACGAGCCCGAAGATGATGAGCCGGTGATCGTGCCTACTGATGTTGTCATCCCGCCGGTACAGGATGCTACCCCCGATGCACCGGTTGCTGAGGAGACCGTCGTAAGCCCCGAAGAGCCCGTGCTGCCCGCTGTGCAGGACGCTACTGTTGAGCCTGCCGCAGCTGCCCTGCCCCAGACCGGTGTCAACTGGTTTGCCGCACTGACCATGGCTATGAGCGGCGCTGCTCTGGCAGCCGCAGGTGCTTTCATCAGCCTGTTTGGCAAAAGCGAGCACTAAACTTCCCCCCACAGTCAGAACCGAATAAACTATGACGCATCTGCGGTTTGCCCGTTTGGACAAGCCGCAGATGTTTTGTTTTGCCTCTTTTCCCTGCCGGCAAAGCGTGGTAGAATAGGCGTGTACTTTTTATAGGGAGGCAATGGGTTATGTCGCTGGAAAGAGCAAAGGCGCACTTGCAGGCAAAGGGGCTTGCAGAGCGCATCATCGAGCTGGATGCATCATCGGCCACAGTAGCGCTGGCGGCGCAAGCGCTGGGCGTCGAGCCGGCACGCATCGCAAAAACACTGTCCGTGCTGCAGGGCGAGCAGCCGGTGCTGATCGTCACCGAGGGCACGGCAAAGCTGGACAACCACAAATACAAGGGGCTGTTCCACGTCAAGGCAAAAATGATCCCCTACGATGCTGTGGAGAACTGCATCGGGCACGCACCGGGCGGCGTGTGCCCCTTTGGCATAAACGAGGGCGTTGCCGTGTACCTGGACGAGAGCCTGCGCAAGTTTGACACCGTCTACCCTGCTGCCGGCAACGACCACAGCGCCGTACGGCTGACACCGCAGGAGCTGGAGCTTGCCGCAGATGCCGTGGGCTGGGTGGACGTGTGCAAAGAGCCTGAGGTGTGATATGCGCGGTTTGGGTACAGTGATCAATGCGCTGGCAATCATCGCAGGCGGCGTGCTGGGCATCGCCTTTAAGCGCTTTTTGAAGCAGAGCTACCAGGACACCATCATCAAGGCAACCGGTTTTGCGGTGGTATTCCTGGGCGCTGCGGGCACGCTGAGCAAAATGCTGGTCATTAAGGACGGCGCGCTTACCACGTCCGGCACAATGGTCATGATCTTGTCGCTGGCGCTGGGCGCACTGCTTGGGGAAGTCATCGACCTGGACAGCCGGTTCGAGCAGTTTGGCGAGTGGCTGAAGCACAAAACCGGCAGCGACGGCGACAACCGATTTACAAGCGCCTTTGTGTCGGCATCGCTCACGGTGTCCATCGGCGCAATGGCGATCATGGGCTCGATCCAGGACGGCATTTACGGCGACCACACCACGCTGGTGGCAAAGGCGATTTTGGACTTTATCATCGTGCTTGTCATGGCATCCGCCATGGGCAAAGGGTGTATTTTTTCGTTTATCCCTGTGGCGGTGCTGCAAGGCAGTGTAACAGCGCTGGCTGTGCTGCTGTCCGGCTTTATGACAGCTGCCGTGCTGGACAACATCTCGCTTGTGGGCAACATTTTGATCTTTTGCGTGGGCATCAACCTTGTGTGGCCCAAAACCATTAAGGTGGCAAACCTGCTGCCTGCCCTGCTTGTTGCCGTGGTGATGGCACTTTAAGCAACCATATATCAAAAATGGTCGGCTGCGCTGTTTGGCGTGGGCGGCCATTATCGCTATTTCGTACGATTTTTTTGTTTTTTGCCGTGTCAGCATTGATTTTGTCGCCATTATATTTTATTATAATACTGTTGCGGTGCGTGCGCACAAAGCACCCGCCGCTAGAAAGGATGGAATACCGAATGAGAAAACGCATTGTAAGCATTGCGCTGTCCGCTGTGGTGGCGCTGAGCTGCCTTTCGGTCCCTGCGTTTGCAGCGGAGCAGGACACGCCGTACGACACCGCCGGTACTGCGTCCGTGCAGACGACACCTGCACCGGAGATGACCACGGAGGAAACCGACCTGCCTGAGGCGGTACAGGAGACTGATGCCCTGCCCGTGCAGACGGATGCCGCAGCAGCCACCGAGACCGTGCCTGAAGCACAGCCTGCCGAAACCGCAGAAGAGCAGCTGCCTGAAGAGACGAGCGAGCCTGAAGTAGAGGATGACCAGCTGCTTTATGTGGCACTGGGCGACAGCATCACCGCCGGTGTCGGCCTGAGCGACTTGCGCTACACGAATGCGGAGTACGGCTTTGACTTCAGCGAAAATTACACCGGCTACTCGTCTGAGTGCTACGTTGCGCAGGTTGCGCAACAGCTCGGTTTGGACCGTGAACACGCCATCAACCTTGGTCTGCCCGGTCTGATGAGCGTTGACCTTGTGGAGTTGGTACAAACCGGCAAGATGGAACAGCTGAACCAAGGCTCCGGTGCATGGTACAACATACCGCAAATGACGGAGTACATCCGCAAGGCAGATATCATCAGCATCCAAATCGGCTCTAACGATGCCCTTGTGCCCGTTGTAGTGGCACTGGGCAACGCTACCAACTGGAAGAGCGAAACCCTCGCAAACTCGATTTTAGGCGGTTTTTTGCGCGAGCCAAGCCTTGAACACTTCGAGACGTTTATAGCGGCCGTCAAAAAGTTGTCCCTTACCGCTGAAGAGCGCAAGGCTGTTGACACGCTGCTGACCAGCGGCATGCAGGAAATTTGCGAGCAGGCGGCTGCAGAGTATGCCGCAAACCTCAAGCAGGTAGTCGCAAGTATCCGTGCCGTCAACCCGGATGCCCAGATCATTCTGGTAGGCTGCTACAACCCCGTCTTTATGCTGCCGACATGGGCAAAATACTTCAATAGTCTGTGCTCCTACGAAAAGCAGCTTGCGCGTGAAGAAGGCTTGCAGTACGCTGCGATCCCCTTTACCATCACCGCAACCGATGCACACCCCACAGAAAGCGGACATAAATACATCGCAAGGCAGATCGTTAAGGCTATCAATAAAAAGTAATCACAAAGCAATACAGCGCAAAAGACCCGGACAAGCAGCTTCTGCCGCAGTCCGGGTCTTTTATTTTAGGGGGTTATTCCTGCTCTTCTCCGCCAGCGTCTGCGCCAACCAGGCGCTCGTACTCGCCGACAAAGGCACGCTCCGGCAAAGCCGCTGTCATAGCCAGCGCTGCCGCATAGCGTTCGTCCTCGCTGAGCGAAATGTTTACAGGCGGGAAATTTTGCACGATTAATTGCAGCTGTGCCTCTACCGCCTTTGCAACAAAAATACCGCGATCGGTCAGATAGATCTTGCCGTAGTGCTCTTTGACGATCATACCGCGATCCATAAGCAGGTTCATAATGCGCACTACCGATGGCTTTGTGACGCCCAATTTCTCGGCAATGCTGCGGGAGCTGATGTCCATAGATGTCTGCGATACCTCGTAGATTGCAAGCAGGTAACGCAGGTGAGCCGACGTCAGTTCCATCCTTCATCACTCTCTTTCCCTGATACAAGCTGCAGGCTCTATACCATGCAGCGCAAGTTTTGATGTGCTAACTTTCTGCCGAACAAAAAGGGTGCAGGCCGGAGAGTACCCAGCCCGCACCCCATTTTCAGCAAGATATACGTCAGTGGCAGCCACCGCTACAGCCGTTGCAGCCACCGGAGCAGTTGCAGCCGCCGTCACCGCATCCACCACAGCCGCCGCCGTGTTTATGCGAGTGCCACGTGATCCAACCCACACCGCCAAACACAATCGCACCAACGATGATCGTGGGCAGATTAAAGTTTGTAGCAAGGAATTCCATCATAACAAAGCACTCCTTTCGGCACTCAATTACTTTTTAGAGGCGATCTTTTTGGTGTCGACCTGCACTTCTTCAATGCCTGTGTACTTGTTGGGGCGCACAACCAGGTAGATGAACCCAGCCAGAACAGCAACAGCAACGATCGTGAAGATGCCGAAGTTGACCTCGCCAGTGATCAGGCCGCCGAGCTGATAAACAACCAGAGCGGTGCAGTATGCCAGAGCGCACATATAGCCAATGGCGATAGCAGTCCACTTGCCGTTGTTCATCTCACGCTTGATAGCACCCATAGCAGCAAAGCACGGTGCGCACAGCAGGTTGAAGATCATGAATGCATATGCAGACAGCTTGGTGTAATCTGCAGCGACCAGGCTCCAGATCTCGTCGCCGTTCTCGGACAGCTCCTCGCCGGCAAAGTTGTACAGGACGCCGAAGGTAGAAACAACGTTCTCCTTTGCAATCAGGCCGGTGACGGAAGCGACAGTTGCCTTCCAGTTGCCGAAGCCCAGAGGTGCAAAGATCCATGCGATCTTGGTTGCGATAGCAGCCAGGACAGAGTTGTTCTGGTCGTCGACCATGCCAAAGACACCATCCTCAAAGCCGAAGCCCTGCAGGAACCACAGGATAACGGTAGAAGCCAGAATGACAGAGCCGGCACGCTTGATGAAGGACCAGCCACGCTCCCAGGTAGCACGCAGGACGTTGCCCCATGCAGGCACATGGTACGCAGGCAGCTCCATAACGAACGGAGCCGGGTCACCTGCAAAGATCTTCATCTTCTTCAGCATGATGCCGGACAAGATAATGGCTGCCATACCGATGAAATATGCAGAGGTAGCTACCACAGAGGAGCCGCCGAACAGAGCACCTGCAATCAGGCCGATGATGGGCATCTTAGCGCCGCAGGGGATAAAGCAGGTGGTCATAATGGTCATACGGCGGTCACGCTCGTTCTCGATGGTACGGGAAGCCATAACACCGGGCACGCCGCAGCCGGTACCGACCAGCACAGGGATGAAGCTCTTGCCGGACAGACCAAAACGACGGAAAATACGGTCCATAATGAAGGCAACACGGGACATATAGCCCACGTCCTCAAGGATGGACAGCAGGAAGAACAGAACCAGCATCTGCGGCACAAAGCCCAGGACAGCGCCGACGCCGCCAACGATACCATCCATGATCAGACTGTTCAGCCAGCCTGCAACGCCGATGCTGTCCAGCAGACCGCCCAAAGCATTGGGGACGATCTCACCAAACAAAACATCGTTGGTCCAGTCAGTAGCAAAGGTACCAATCGAAAGACCGCCGTCAGCGATGGAATCGCCCATAGCCAGTGCGTACATCAGCCACATGACCAATGCAAAAATCGGCAGAGCCAGCACACGGTTCGTCACAATCTGGTCGATCTTGTCAGATGCAGTCAGGTTTTCGGTACGAGCCTTCTTCTTGACAGCCTTCTCAACGACCTTGTTGATGTAAGCATAGCGCTGGTTGGTGATGATGCTCTCCGCGTCATCGTCCATCTCAGCTTCGCAATCCTTGATGTGCTGGTCGATGTGGTCAAGCACGTCCTTGCTGAGCTTCAGCTCTTCCTGGACCTTGTCATCACGCTCGAACAGCTTAACGGCGTACCAACGCAGGAAGCTTGCGTCCACCTTGCCCTGGATAGACTCTTCAATGTGAGCGATAGCGTGCTCCACACTGCCGGTAAAGACGTGCGGAAGCTCAACAGCCTTGCCTGCCTTTGCGGCGGCGACAGCAAGCTGCGCAGCTTTTTCGCTGCCTTCGTTCTTCAGTGCGCTGATCTCGACGACCTCGCAGCCCAGCTCCTCGCTCAGCTTCTTCAGGTCGATCTTGTCGCCATTCTTGCGCACCAGGTCAATCATGTTGACTGCCATGACCACAGGGATACCCAGCTCGATCAGCTGCGTGGTCAGGTAAAGGTTACGCTCAATGTTGGTACCATCAACGATATTCAAAATAGCGTCCGGCTTCTCGCTGACCAGATAGCTGCGGGCAACAACCTCTTCCAGCGTGTACGGGGACAGCGAGTAGATGCCGGGCAAGTCCTGAATGATGGCGTCGCCGCCCTTCAGCTTACCTTCCTTTTTCTCAACAGTAACGCCGGGCCAGTTGCCGACATACTGATTCGAGCCGGTCAGTGCGTTGAACAGGGTAGTTTTACCACAGTTCGGGTTGCCGGCCAATGCAATTTTAATGCTCATTGCTTGTCCTTTCCTCTCTTTCAGATCAAAATGTTTTACAGCACTTCAATCATTTCGGCGTCTGCCTTGCGCACGCTCAACTCGTAGTTGCGCACAGTCAGCTCCATCGGGTCTCCCAGGGGAGCAACCTTACGTACATAGATCTGAACACCCTTTGTAATGCCCATGTCCATGATACGACGCTTGACCGGACCTTCACCGTGAAGCTTTGCCACAGTAGCGGTCTCGCCAACCTTGACGTCCTTCAGAGTCTTCATTAAAATCCTCCTCTACATGTCTTTATTTGGTAGATGATCTGCATTCAAATCATCCCCGTAAACAGCATATGCTGTTTATCCAACCATAATGCGGTTTGCCATGGTTTTGTCCAAAGCAATCCTGCTCTCTTTCACCTGCACAATCAGGTTGCCTGCGATCTCGTTGACGACAGTGACCTCACTCTCAACAACAAAACCCAGCTCAGCCAGATGCTGACGAACCTCATCTTTGCCGGTGATCTTTTTTATCGTAACAGTTTCACCCGCTTTTGCCATCGTTAAAGGCATCATCCCAGGTCCACTTCCCTTCTGTATTATTGTGATCATTGTGTACGCTAATCACTTCGCAGCAGACATACGACTACCGTTTAAGCATGGATAGTTTACACACACTAACCACCGTTGTCAACAATTTTTTCATAATTAAAAGTTAGTTTATAGAAACTAACAGTATTTTACCGCAAATCCCGTCCCTAATTCGCCATATTAAACAATGACTAACTCAAATTTCTTAACAAATTTTCTTCACGTTTTGTTTGCCGATTTTTCAATCGTTTTGTTGCGCTTTCTGGCGCAGCTATTCTCAGGGATCTGGTTTATTCGCTTTGCTCTGCTTAACGGGATACCTTTTATAAATGACACAGCCACACAGTGCAGTGGTCAGTCTGCACTGTGTGGCCGCGTGTCAAAAGGAGGATTTCCCACCGATGCGTGGTTGCCTCGGCGGGCGCCAGGATAAAAAGAGAGTATTTGAAGTGAATGTCAAAAAGTAAGTCTCTGCGCCGTCTTAGGCCGCTACCGCCAGGCGCAGAATCGGTGTTCCGCTATGGAACAGCCTCAGATACACGGTCGTGCATTTTTTCAGGCGGTCAAAATGTCTTTGCGCAAGCTCCGGATCACCGTAAGCCTTCCAGCAGCCGCAGCAGGTAAAATTCTGCCCTCTGTTTTCAATAAAGCCCACAACATCTGCAAGCGGATACCCCAAAAAAATGCCAATTTCATGCGGAAAATCTGCAGAGCAACACAGCCTGCGTGCAAGCTGCGTCAAAAGTGTCAAAATGTCGTCGGATTTCCCAGGCATCACATATCCTTCGTGCTCCAGAAATGCCCTCACATCAGCACTCTGCAACAAGCTTTGCAGCCGCTTTGTACGGTAGACATATACAAGGTAGCGGTGTGTCTTTTCGCACCCTTTGAGCACCTGAACGCAGATCCCTTTCGGGTTCAGCTGCTCATTCCAGCTGCGGATACGATGCGCAAGGTCCGCCCGATCTCTGGTTTCGTACCGGAATAAACCAGCCGGCTTCAAACCCGCCAGGACAGGGGCGCATTGTTCCACCATAACAGTTTCAAACTCACGCTCCATGCTGCCGCCCTCCGGTCTGGTAACCTTGCAATAGTTAGTTTTTGCTAACCTCTCTGACAAAAAAGTTACGGCACATAAAAATGCCGTTCTTCATCGCATTGGTTAGTTACCTCTAACGCACCTGTATCTTATCACACCCTGCCGCATCTGTCAACACCTTTATTCTCAATTTTCAAAAAAATGCACTTCCTTATCCGATCTATGTTATACTGGTGTCGGAAAGGAGCACATCACATGCCACAACAACTCACGTCTGAGCTATTCATTTGCCTTGTTACCAACCGTTTACAGGCACAGCCTGTCGGCGAGCCCTTAATTTGTGCCATAGATGGCCGCTGCGGCAGCGGTAAGACCACATTTGCCAAAAAGCTCTCCAAACAATTTCCAGACAGTCTTGTCATACACACGGACGACTTCTATCTTCCACCTTCAAAACGCGTTCCCGGATGGGAAACGATCCCCTGTGCTAACATGGACCTTGCACGCCTGCGTGATGATACCATGTCCCGCGCCTATACCGGTCACCCTGTACCTTACCAGCCTTATTCCTGCCGTGACGGTGTTTACCTGCCTGCGCAGCTATTCCCGTCACGAGCACTTGTGATTCTCGAGGGCAGCTACAGCCACCACCCAATGCTTACCCCGTACGAAACGATTCGTGTCTTTCTGACTTGCTCCCAACAGACGCAGGCACGCCGCTTGCAGCTGCGCGAGGGCGCACGTTTTTCCGCTTTTGCGACGCGCTGGATCCCGCTGGAGGAGGCATACTTTTCCCGGTACAAAATTGAACAGACGACAGACTATATTATCAACACAGACAGTGCAGAAAGTTAAAAACTTTCAAAGCACACATTCGTAGTGCAAAAATCCCCCTGAGGCGATTCCGTTTTTGCGGTTCGCTTCAGGGGGATTGGCATTATTTCACAGTTTTATACTCAGAATTCAATTTTGCTCTCGATATAGCTCTTCAGCTCAGAGATCGGCATACGCACCTGCTCCATGGTGTCACGGTCGCGTACGGTGACGCAGTTGTCTGCGGTGATGCCCTTAGCCTCATCGCCCACGGTGTCAAAGTCAACCGTGATGCAGTACGGCGTACCGATTTCGTCCTCACGGCGGTAGCGCTTGCCGATAGAACCGGTATCGTCATAATCCACCATAAAGTACTTGCTCAGCTCGTTGCGGATCTCCATAGCCTTATCGCCCAGCTTTTTGCTCAGCGGTAGCACGGCGCACTTGTACGGTGCCAATGCCGGATGCAGGTGCAGCACGGTGCGCACATCCTCTTTGCCCTTGCTGTCGGTCAGGTGCTCCTCATCGTATGCCTCACACAGGAACGCCAGCGCCACACGGTCGCAGCCCAGAGACGGCTCGATGACGTAGGGGATGTAGTGCTCGTTGGTCTCGCTGTCGAAGTATTCCAGGCTCTTGCCGGAAGCCTCCTGATGGCGGGTCAGGTCGTAATTGGTACGGTCTGCGATGCCCCACAGCTCGCCCCAGTCCGTAAACGGGAAGGCATACTCGATATCCGTGGTGGCGCGGCTGTAAAATGCAAGCTCAGCGGGCTCGTGGTCACGCAGGCGCAAGTGCTCCTTTTTAATGCCCAGGCTCAGCAGCCAGTTTTCGCAGTAGTTCTTCCAGTATGCAAACCAATCCAGATCCGTGCCGGGCTTGCAGAAGAACTCGCACTCCATTTGCTCGAACTCACGGGTGCGGAAGGTAAAGTTGCCCGGGGTGATCTCATTGCGGAAAGCCTTGCCCACCTGGCACACGCCAAAAGGCAGTTTGCGGCGGGTAGTGCGCTGGATGTTGGCAAAGTTTACAAAAATACCCTGTGCAGTCTCGGGGCGCAGATAGCAGGTGGAAGAGCTGTCCTCGGTGACGCCAATGGCAGTCTTGAACATCAGGTTGAATTTGCGGATGGGGGTAAAGTCGTGCTTGCCGCAGACAGGGCAAACGATATCCGCATGCTCCGCAATATAAGCATCCATCTCGTCAAAGCTCATGGCGTCCACGTTGACCTCAGGGTGCTCCTCACCGATCAGCTTGTCCGCACGGTGGCGTGCCTTGCAGGCACGGCAGTCCAGCAGCGGGTCCGAAAAGCTGGAAACGTGACCTGTTGTCACCCAGGTCTGCGGGTTCATGATAATAGCCGCATCCAGACCCACGTTGTAGGGGCTCTCCTGCACAAACTTTTTCAGCCATGCTTTTTTTACGTTGTTCTTAAACTCAACGCCCAGGGGACCATAGTCCCAGCTGTTTGCAAGACCGCCGTAGATCTCGCTGCCGGCAAAAACGTAGCCACGGTTTTTGCACAGGCTGACGATCATGTCAAGTGTTTTTTCGCTTTGTTCCATTATAGTAACATCCTTTCCGTCCGCGGCTGGTTTGCCGTGTCGTGTTGTGTTGATCCCCGCAGCTTTCCCGACTGCCGGGGTCTTGCGCACAAAGTGAGCGCAGTAATAATACTTTACCATGTTTTTCTCAGCTTGTAAAGCGCAGCCGCACTTTGTGCTGTAACATATGCGGCCGTCCGTGCGTATTCACAGTCATACGGCCGCTGCAGCATGTATTTAAGCAGTCAAATCCGGTGCTGCGGCCTTATTTATCACAGGATTCACGCTTTTATTTGTTGCAACCGTTTAACCGTTTTGCTATAATTAAATGGAGTATTAAGAGAAGAATAAGCCATCGCTTTCCCTTCTCTGTGAATGGAGGTTTCTCATATGTCTGTTCCACGCCAAGTAACATATCCTTCCGGCGCAGTCATCTTCCGTGAGGGTGAAAAACCGGAAAGCCCCTGTATGTATGACCTGCTCAGCGGTGCTGTCAACATCTACGCAAATTACGGCACGGCAAACCAGACACTGCTTGTCACGGTCGACCCGGACAGCGATGTGTGCTTCTTCGGTGAGATGGGTCTCGTTGAAGATGCAGCACGCTCCGCTACTGCTGTTGCCGCTGCGGAAACGACCCTGTGTGTAATCACACCGAAGGATCTGCAGTCTTATATGGAAGGTCGTCCCATGATGATCCTGCGCATTATGCAGCAAATGAGCGGACGTCTCCGTGATTTGACCGACCGCTATATGGAGGCCTGCCACGTGATTGCCCAGCAGAACGAAGACAGCGCCGAGGCGCACGAGCCCACGACGTCGGAAAAGATCAAAGAGTACATCGCATTTTGGGATGAGTGCATGTCCGACCCAAGTGTGATCAAGGCTCAGCAGTCCTCCGGTTATTACTGGGATTCCGCATGGGTCAACCGCTGGTATTGACCAGATTATCAAATTATAATAAGCAACCGTTATTTCGGGGTGACGTGAAAGAAAGGAACTATTTATGGAAGAATTATTTGTGCGCAAATTTGCAAAGGGCGATGTCGTTTTCCGTGAGGGCGACAAGCAGCAGTTTATGTATCACGTACATGAGGGCAAAGTCGGTATCTACGCACACTACGGCAAAAAGGACGAAAAACTGCTTGCTGAGATCTGCGCATCCGATGCAAACCCCTACTTTGGCGAGATGGCCCTCATCGACGAGGCGCCCCGCTCTGCTACCGCTGTCGCTCTTGAGGACTGCCGCCTGGGTGAGGTGCCCAGCCACAGCCTGGGTTATTACTTCAACGCACATCCTGAGCTTGTGCGTGACATGCTGCAGCGCATGAGCTCCCGCCTGCGCGCCCTGACCGAGGACTTTACGGTCGCCTGCCACACCATTGCCGAGCAGGAGTCAAATCGCAAGCCGGACTCCGAGTGGCTGAAAGACCTGAAAAAATATACAGCAATTTTTGACGGCGACCCCACCCCCGCCGAGCTGGCAGCTTTGACCAGCAAGCGTTACTACATCAACGAAAAACATCAGGCAGCAGATTTTGAATCAACCAAAACAAATGGAGGCGTTTCTGTTATGGAAGCTAAAAAATATCCCGCCGGTACGGTCATCTTCAACAAGGGCGATTTGCAGCTGTGCATGTACGAGGTCATGGACGGCACGGTTGGCATTTATGCCGACTACGGTCTGCCCACCCAGAAAAAGCTGGCCGATATGACACACGAAAAGAACCGTTTCTTCGGCGAGATGGGTCTGATCGATTCCCTGCCCCGCTCTGCCACCGCTGTCACCGAGGATGACGCCGTCATTCTGACGATTTCTGCCGAGCAGATGAACAAGTTCTTTATGGACGACCCCGAGGTCCTGCTGGCTGTAATGCGTCAGCTCAGCGACCGTACCCGTGAGCTGACAGGCGATTATATGGAGGCTGTAAAGACCATCGCACACAACCAGAAATACGCCGCAAGCGGCGAGGCCAAGCCCAATTGGCTGGTCGACAACCTGAAAAAGTTCACAAAGCTGTGGCACGATTTGAGCAGCACTGTCGGCTCCAACAAGTAAATTTTTATCATGATCCCGCAAATGCCGTCTCTTGCCGAGGCGGCATTTTTCAAAGACAGACAATATACCTGCAACATCTATCAGGAGTTGAACATTATGCACGAACCAAACGAATTGATCCGGCGGCATATCCTGTTTGATATGTCCGAAGGCGTGCTGACGATCGGGCTGGATGGACGCATCGGGCTTGTCAACCCTGCCGCCGAGCACATCCTTGGCAGAGCGACCGACCAGCTGATCGGTCAGAAATTTGCCTCCTGTTTTTTTGAATACGCCGAAAACGACGCTTTTAACCAGACCGTGCTGGACGCCATTTATGATGCCGACAGCACCCATGAGAATATCGTCTCTTATTTTACAGGCGAAGAAACATTGCAGCTGCACGTAAAAACGTCCTTTTTGCACGATGACGACGGCAGCCGTGTAGGCATTGTGGTAGTGCTGAGCGATATCAGTGAGCTGGTGGAGCTGCGCGACGCCGTGCTTGCGATGGAAAAAATAAAACGGTTGAACGATCAGCTTGCCCTGCGCAACCGGCTTTTGAGCGAGACGTTCGGGCGTTTTTTGTCCGACGATATCGTGCGTCAGCTGCTGGACACACCCGATGGGCTGATGCTCGGCGGCAAAAAACGCAGTCTGACCGTTTTGATGAGCGACTTGCGCGGCTTTACAGCACTGAGCGAGCAGATGGAGCCGCAGGCACTGCTCACCATGCTCAATCACTACCTCGGTGCCATGACCGAGGTTATACAGCGCCGCAGCGGCACGATCATCGAGTTTATTGGCGACGGCATCCTTGCCATCTTTGGCGCACCAAATTATACTTTGCACCATGCTTCTGATGCGGTATGCGCAGCTGTGGAAATGCAATCGCAGATGCAGCTGGTCAACGCCTGGAACGCAGAGCATGGCTACCCCGAGCTGCATATGGGCATCGGCATCCACACCGCCGATGTCATTGTAGGCAACATCGGCTCCGAAAAACGCACCAAGTACGGCGTTGTGGGCAGCGGCGTAAACCTTGCCGGGCGTGTTGAAAGCTACACAGTCGGTGGTCAGATTTTGATCTCGCCTGACACACGGGCAGCTGTCGATGCCCCGCTGACCATCCTGCAGGAGCTGCACGTCATGCCAAAGGGCGTGCACACAGCGCTCACTCTCTCGCATATCGTTGGCATTGGTGCGCCCTACAGCACAACGTGTCCGTGGCATCTGGACATGCCGCCTCTGCTGGACACTCCCATCCCCGTACAGCTCGCCGCACTTGAGGGCAAGCACTGCGAAACACCGCAGATTTCTGCCATGCTGCTGGCGCGCTCGGAGCAGACAGCACTGCTGCAGACTGAAACCGATTTTGCCCCTTTTACCAACGTGCGGCTCACTTTACCGGACAGCGAATTTTATGCCAAGGTGCTGCAGCAAACCGCCGAAAGCACCTACCTTTTGGTGGTCACCTCTGCAAGCATAGTCAAGTAGTACACCGCACACAGGAGGTGGTTCAAACATGCATCTTACCATTCTCGGCACATCGGATACACACGGCTGCCTGTGGGGCTACCGCTATGAGGACTACACCGAAACAGCTAATACCGGTCTCGCACGCCTGTATACCTGCGTCCAGGGTATTCGGCACAAAAACCCGCACACCATCCTGTTGGACGCCGGCGATATCCTGCAGGGCTCCATCCTTACCGACAGCGTCTACAACAAGACCCCTGACAGCGCCCACCCCATGATGACCGCCATGAATCTTATGCGCTATGACGCGATCACCCTGGGCAACCACGAGTTCAACATCGGGACAGTCAGCCTGAAAAAAATTTTGTCGCAGTCGGCATGTCCGGTGCTTGCCGCCAACATCCTGAATAAAGACGGCACCTTATTTACCGGCAAAGGGTGGACGATTCTTCCATGCGGCGGCGTGCGTGTGGCAGTCATCGGTGTTGTAACGCCGAATATACCGCTGTGGGACAGTGACAAAGAGGGCGTTGCAGAGCTTACCTTTCTGCCTGCTTCTGTCGCCGTTAAGCAGGCCATCGGGCAGATCGGCAAGGACGCCGATGTGATCGTGGTGTCTGCACACATGGGGCTGCACGCAGAGTTTGATGAGGACGACGGCTCAGACTCCGGGCAAAAAATTCTGGACGAGAACCCGGAGGTCGATGTGCTTCAACTCGCACATATGCATATCCTTGTCAACGAAGTACAGGGGCGCACCGTTATCGGGGGATGCCGCAGCGAGGGGCGTGACCTTGTGCGCTTTGATTTGGAGCTGGATAAAAACAATCGCATCACCCGTCACAGCGTCACCCTGTTGGATATGGAGAACTATGCCCCCAGCAGCGCTTTCCGCTCGCACCCGGACATTGCGGCGGCACACCGCCACGTAATGGACCTCGTTGCCGCAGGCGACATCGAACCGGACACCGGCACAAGCGATGTTTGCATCGGCTATTCCAATGCAAAATTTCAGCCTGAGGACGAAATAAAAGGAATCCCGCAGTCCATTATGCAGCCCACTGCACTCCCCAGCTTGATCAACCATATACAGCTTGTCATGACCGGAGCAGACGTTTCGTCCACGCCGCTTTATGCACCGGATGCAGATATTGCTGAGGGTGTGATCCGATTCGGTGATGTGCTTCGCTTTTATCCCTTTGACAATCTGCTTTACCGTGTCAATGTGACCGGTGCGGAGCTGAAAGCCTACATGGAATGGTCTGCTGCCGCCTACCGGCAGTGGATGACAGGCGATATCAATATCTGCCTAAACGAGGATCGTCCCGGTTTTTTGTACGATGTGTTTGCGGGCATTGACTACGAGCTTGACCTGAGCCGTCCCGCCGGTAACCGCGTGCAAAATGTGCGCTTCAAGGGCGAGCCCCTGCAAGATGATGCCGTGCTTCGTTTGGCTGTCAACAACTTCCGCTACTCTTCCATCCTCAAAGGCAACCGCATCGTCAAGGCAAAGCGGGACTGGGCATCTCACGCCATGATCCGCACTCTGGTCACTGACTATATCACAGCGCATTCGCCGCTGGACCCCTTTGTGCTCAACAATTGGCGCATCGTAGGCGTTGACCTGGCTTGCGGCGACCCTCGCCGTCAGGAGCTCGTGCGCAAAATAAACGCCGGACATCTGGAAATCAATTGTCACAAATGTTATCATATAAGAAATGAAAATGCGCCTCAAAAGCACTCGTTTGCCGCTGCGGCGCACCATGCCAATATGGAGGACAATAATATGAGTCTGAGTATCACCAAAACGCAGGATGCCCCCCGCACGGTCGTTGCACTGAGCGGACGTCTGGATACAACCACCGCACCCGAGCTGGAGTCCAGCCTTCGCGCATTGCTGCCCGACACCGATGCCCTCGTGCTGGATTTTGCACAGCTGAGCTATATTTCCTCTGCCGGTCTGCGCGTGCTGCTGGTTGCGCAAAAGGAGATGAGCAAAAAGAAGGGACATTTTTCCCTGCTGCACGTGAACGATGTCGTGATGGAAGTGCTTGAGGTAACGGGCTTTGTGGACATCCTGACCATCGAGTAACAGCCGTCACACAGGAGGCGATCGACCTTGAAAAAACAATCAAACACCAAAAAGACCACCGCGGCAAACGCTTTGAAAGAAAAGCTGCACGATATACTTCACGGCAGACTTAATGAAAACGACATTCTGCAGTGCAACGAGATCGAGGCCAACCGCCTTGTCAGCACCTTTATTTTTGTCGGCAGTGCTGTGTTGCTGTCTGTCCTGGCGCTGTGCGCCATGCATATTTTCGGTCTGTCTGCCGATGGTCTGTTTACGCAGGTCATCTGCACTTTTCTGGGCATCGTGATACCCGCCGTGATTGCACATTTTGTGCATTACCGCACGAAATGGATAAAATTTTTTCTTTTGATCGAGCTCGTCATCGTGCTGGCGTATCTTGACTGCATGCTTGGCTACAATGTGACGCTGAACATGGTATTCCCTGTCATCCTATCCTGCCGGTATTGCTCAAGCCGCTTTACAAAGCTGATTGCCGGCATTAGCGCATTGACATTTGGCATATCCTGTGCACTTGGGCCCCTGTTTGGTATTGGGATGCTCGACCTGAACTTTTTGTACAAGCTGCCTGCCGGCACGGTGCTTACGATCGATAGCACTCTCTCCAATGCAGTGCGTGCTATCGGGCTGGATCCGTATCGTCTGTACGTAACGCGGATGAATCTTTCGTACCTGCCGCGTCTGATAGTTTTTATTATCATTTCCGCAATTTGTGTAAAAATCGCCGGCAAAGGGCGCTCGATGGTTTTAGAGCAGAAAAAAATTGTACTGAAAAATGCGCGCATTGAGTCGGAATTGACGCTTGCCAACGATATTCAGGCACACATGCTGCCCAATATTTTTCCGCCTTTCCCCGAGCAGAACGAGTTTGACCTTTACGCCACCATGCACCCGGCAAAAGAGGTCGGCGGCGACTTTTACGATTTTTATATGGTGGATGACAAGACCATTGCAATGGTCATCGCCGATGTGTCCGGCAAGGGCGTGCCGGCTGCACTGGTCATGGTGATCACCAAAACGCTGATCAAAAATGAAGTAACAGCCGGCTTGTCGCCTGCTGCCGCCTTTAATAAGGTAAATCACATGCTCTGCGAGGGCAATGACGACAATATGTTCGTCACTGCCTGGCTCGGCACGCTGAACGTTGAAACCGGCACACTGACCTACGTCAACGCTGGACACAATCCGCCGCTGGTGCGGCTGAACAACGGTGACTTTATCTTTTTGCAGTCACGTCCCGGGCTTGTACTGGCAGGCATGGATGATATCCATTACAAACAGCACGAGCTGCAAATGCACCCCGGCGACCGCCTGTTCCTGTACACCGACGGTGTTACCGAGGCTGTAAACCCCGCCAAAGAGATGTACGGCAACGATCGTCTGCTTGGCTACATCAATGCGCACAAGGACGCAAAGCTTGCTGATGTGCTCAATGGTCTGACCACTGACATCAAGCGCTTTGCCGACACCGAGGAGCAATTTGATGATATGACTATGCTGCTCTTTGACTATATTTCGGCCAAACCCGGTGAGGTCAAACCGGAAAAGGTTTTTCCGGCAAAAATCGAGGCTCTGGATGAGGTGACCGCTTTTGTAGAGCAGGAGCTGGACAAGGCATGCTGCCCACCTAAAACCGTAATGCAGATTACGCTGTGCGTTGAGGAGCTGTTTGCAAACGTCGCCAACTATGCGTATAAAGACTCTGTCCCGGGCAACGTCTGTGTTTATCTGCGCTGCTTTAACGGCGAGATGACACTGCGCATCAGCGATTACGGCATCCCATTTGACCCGCTGGAACAAACCGACCCCGACGTCTCTCTTTCGGCAGAAGAACGCCCCATTGGCGGGCTCGGCATTTTCATTGTGAAAAAGACCATGGATGATATCCACTACGAGCGCCGCGCCGGCATGAATATCCTTACCATGAAAAAAAAGCTATACTAAAAAACGGGCTGTTGCAGCAATAAAGCAACAGCCCGTTTTTTAGATTGCAATGCTTCTGCCGCCGGTCTGCCGGTAAAGCCTGTGACTAATAGACACAACCGTGCGCCCCTGCCCTGCGCGCTGCAGTGCAGCAAGTACCATCTGCTCTGTACCTGCGTCAAGGTTTGCCGTAATCTCATCCAAAAGCAGGATCTGCGGCTGTGCCGCAATGGCACGGGCAATCGCCAGCAGCTGCCATTGTCCCTGCGAGAAAATACCCGGTGTACAAGGGGTGTCGTAGCCCTGCGGCAAAGCTTCTATCGTCTCGTGCAGTCCGACAACCTGTGCCGCCTGACGCACCTTTTGCGGCGTAATGCACTCGTCAAAAAGGGTGATCTGCTGCGCTACTGTGCCCGGTATGCGGTAAAATTTTTGCTCCACATAGCCTACCACCGCACGGCGCCCTGTGTCCGGGATGTCGGCGGCATCTACACCGTTTATCAGCACGCGGCCTTTTTGCGGACGATACAGCCCAAGCAGCAGCTTGAAAACCGTGCTCTTACCTGCGCCGGTGCGTCCGGTCAGGGTCATATGCTCACCGGCATGCACCGCAAAGCTCAGATTATGCAAAACCTCACCGTCGCCGTAGCCGAACTGGACATTTTGCAGCTCTACAGCCGCCTTTGCCGATGCGCCGTGCGCTGCATGCGGGCAAACAATGCGCTCCGGCTGCGCCAGAAAAGTATTGATCCGCTTTACGCCCGCCATAGCAGACTGGATCGTTTCAATCTCCATACCAATATTTTCCAGCGGCGTAAACACCTGTGAAATATAAGCAATTACCGTTACCGCCGTGCCGACACTCATCCCGAAAAGTCCGTGCAGGAATGGGGCATCCGCTGTGGACAAAAGCATTACCAGCGCCACAACAGCAGCATTGACCAGCAAAATTACCGGTGAGTAGCAGGCATCATAAAAATTAGTCTTTTCCATCGCCGTAAAGCCGTCATCCAGTGCTTTATCGTAGGTGCGGCACATATATGTCTCGCGTCGCAATGTATGGATGGTTCGGATGCAGTGCACCGTCTGCGGTACGTGTGCCGAGGCTTTTGCGGCTGCAGCCCTGTTATCCACTTGCGCACGCAAAACCTGCTTTTGCACTGCACGGGTAAACACAAACACAAGCGGCAGCGCAAAAAGCAGGATGATTGCAAGCCCACGGTTCTCGGCAAATATCACCAGCAGGATGCCGCATAGGCGGCAGATGTCGGCAAACATGCTGATGATGCCAGATGTGAACAATTCCTCCACCGCATCCACATCCCCCACAAAATACGATGCAAGCGCCCCCGATTGCTGCTCCACAAAAAATTTTGCCGGCAGACGATCTAGCTTTTTACACATGGCGCTGCGCAGCGTATGCGTCATCCTTTGCCCGAATACGGTCAGCATGCTCTCACGCAGAGCCTCCAGCACACCGGCCAGCGCCAGCAGCCCAAAATAGCCAAGCGCTGTTGTCACAGGCAAAATTTTTCTTGCAGCCATCTGTCCAACGGCATTGCCAAGCAGCAGCGGCGGCAGCAGACTTGCAGCCACTGCACCTGCTACAGCAAACACCAGTGCCGTGCACTGCAGCGGGGTGTGCCGCACCGCACGCATTATTACGGTGCCGACGGTATCGTTTTTTATCTCAGGTTTCATCCTCTGCTCCTCCCTCCTGTACATGATACAAGGCGGCATATTGCGGCTTTTGCCGCAATAGCGTCTCATGGTCGGCATATTGCGCCGTACCGTCTTCCATCCAGATCACGCCGTCTGTCTGCGGAAATAGATACAGTCTGTGACTGATCAGCAGGATCGTGCTGTCCGGCACCATCGCCCGCACATTGCGGTACACCTGTAATTCCGTTGCTCTGTCCAGCGCCGAAAACGGATCGTCCAGCACAAGCAGCGGTTTTGGGTGCGCCAGTGTACGTGCAAGCGCCAGCCGCTGCTGCTGCCCGCCTGAAAGCCTTACACCGCCCTCGCCGACAACAGTATCCAGTCCTTGAGGCATTGCGCACACCTCTTCATCCATGCAGACAGCCTTCAGGTAGGGCCATGGGTCTCTGTCCTCTCCAAGCAGGATGTTATTGCGGATCGTGTCGCTCAGCAGCTCCGGGTCATGCCCAAGGTAGCCCACAATGCCGCACAGCATCTGCATCGGGAGCAGCGCCAGCTCCCGGCCGTCCCAGCGCACCGAGCCACTATACGTCTCTTCGCACAAAAACACCTTGCCCAGCGTGGATTTGCCGCATGCTACCGCACCTGTAATGCCTACTGTATGCCCCGGTCGCACCAAAAAGCTTATGTGCTGCAACACCGTTTCTCCGCCAGGATACGCAAACCCCATGTCTTCTACCCTCAGTTCCGCAGGGGATGCAGGCACTGTCTCCGGCAGCGGAGGCGGGGTATGCATCATCGGCTTGATACGCTGCCATGATACCTGCGCCTTATGCACCGCGTTAAACAGCTTTGCAGCGCGGGCGGATTTGTTTGCAAGCCTGTTAAAACAGGACAAAAAAGTGGTAAATGCCGCAATATCCCATGCAGCCCAGCCAACCCCTGCCACGTTGCGCGACCCCAATGTAAAAATAAACAGCACGCCGGTCAGTGTTATAACCTTATAAAGCGGCGGCATCGCCGCCACCGGCAGGCCGGCCTGTACTGCCGCACGCTCGTAATCTGCAAGGCATACCTCATAAGCGGCATTGCGCTGTGCCTCGCAGCCATAGACACGGTATGTCAATGCACCGGACACACGGTCCAGCGTGGCAGCATTCAGCCTGCCGGCGCACTCTTTGCTTGCAGCGCCCGTGCGCTGCACCACAGTTTTCATGCGCTCGGCAATTGCATATGAGACCGGCGGAAAAATCAGGCATAGCAGTGCCAAACGCACATCGTAGTGCAGCAGCATCGCAGCATATGCTGCCAACGCCACACCCGTGTCAAAAACTTCTGTCGTAAACTTGCGCATTCCCTCCGCGCACGCATCCACATCCGCAATCGCTTTTGTCATCACCGTGCCGGCGCCTGCCTGCTCCAGTTCTGCCCGGCTTTGCCGCACCAGGTTTGCATACAGCACACGCTTCATGCAACGGTTGATGTTGTTCGCAAATTTGCGCACATACAGACGCTTTGCAAAGCGTGCACCCTGCACCAGCGCAATAGTAGCAAGATACGCCGCACAGAGCGTCGCCATCTGCTGCGCATTCTGCCTGCCGGCCAGGATATCTGCCAGGCACTGCGCAAGGCGTCCCTCGAACCACGGACCGGCCACAAGCCCCAAATTGTATATAAGCCCCGAAACCGTTACAACTGCCAGAACCGCTTTTTGTGTTGCAAAATAGCTCATCACACGGTCCGGCTGCAACGGCGCATCTGTCTGTGTTTTGTGTTTATGCATCGTCATCTTCCCCTGTCAGCTGCTGTACACGGGCGGTCACCTCTGCAAAGCCGTTGCGTCGCTCGCCCTTGCTGCGCCAGTACAGTATATCCAAAATACGACAGAATTCCGCACAGTCCTCCGCCGAAAGCGTCTGTGTAAGCCAGGCATAAAATACCGTCTCGATTTCTGCCTTTGAGTTTTTCAGCTCTTCTGCCTTCGGGGTCGCATACAACAAATGGCTGCGCCCATCCTCCGGGTTCGGGCGCCGCTCAAGGTATCCCTTTGCTTCAAGGCTTGCTGTGCGCCTTGCGGCTGCGCCCTTATCCATCTTCAGCGCACTGCAAGCCTGTGCCTGCGTTATGCCCGGGTTATGTCGTACCAGATGGATAAAATCAAACTCTGCTGTTCCAATACCATCCGCCCTCATCATACCCACCGTAAACTTTGCCGCCTCACGGGCGATTTTTGTGATTTGTCGTTTTGTCGGGTCATTTACCTGCGGTTTCATGCTGTGCAGCCTCCCTGTTTCAAGATCGAATTGGTTGTAGTATCAACCAACTGGATGATACTACAACTATGCTGTCCTGTCAACCCGGATTTTGCACCGCCTCCATGCAGATTTTATGCGTGCAGAGTTGACAAACCCTCCTGTTTTGCGTATTATAATCAGAGATAGTGGCTTTGTCTGCCGATAGCGGGCACTGCCGCCATTGCAAATGTTACATCGGCTGTGAAGAGAAGAGTACGCATTGTGTTCACCTTACAGAAAGCCCGGCGGCTGAGAGCGGGCAGGCAGAGCTGTGCGGAACATGGTCTCGGAGCTGCGCAGGCGATATTTAGCCTGCGACGGGTGCGCCCGTTAAAGCGCCCTAAGGCTGCCCCTGCAAAGGGTGCGGCAAAGCAAGGTGGTACCACGAAGTGTATGCTCTCGTCCTTGAACAGACGTTGCCTGTCAGGATGAGGGCTTTTTTACTGTCCGCACCACACAGAAAGGAAGAATGACCCAATGAGCGAACACAAAACCTTCTACATTACTACGCCCATCTACTACCCCAGCGATAAGCTGCATATCGGCCATAGCTATACCACCGTAGCATGCGATGCGCTGGCACGCTTTAAGCGTATGCAGGGCAACGATGTCATGTTTTTGACAGGCACCGATGAGCATGGACAGAAAATCCAGGACAAGGCCGCAAATGCCGGTGTAACGCCCAAGGAATACGTGGACAAGATCGTCGCAACCGTCAAAGACCTGTGGAAGCTGCTGGATGTAAGCTACGACCGCTTTATCCGCACGACCGACGAATACCACGTGGAAAGCTGCCAAAAGCTTTTTACAAAGCTGTACGAGCAGGGCGACATCTACAAGGGTGAATACATCGGTCATTACTGCAAGCCCTGCGAGAGCTTTTGGACGGACAGTCAGCTGGTGGACGGCAAGTGCCCCGACTGCGGCCGTGAGGTCTATGATGCCCACGAGGAGGCTTACTTCTTTAAGACAGGCAAGTACGCTGACCGTCTGCTGAAGTACTACGAAGAAAACCCGCAGTTCATTCAGCCGGAGAGCCGCAAAAACGAGATGATCGCCTTTATCAAGCAGGGTTTGCAGGACACCTGCGTTTCCCGCACATCCGTCAAGTGGGGCATCCCTGTTCCGTTTGACCCCAAGCACACTATGTACGTGTGGGTCGATGCTTTGAGCAACTATATTTCCGCGCTGGGCTACGGCAACGATACCTATCACGATTACGACAAATTCTGGCCGGCTGATTTGCACATGGTCGGCAAGGAGATCCTGCGCTTTCACACCATCCTGTGGCCTGCCATGCTGATGGCACTGGATCTGCCGCTGCCCAAGCGCGTGTTTGGTCACGGCTGGCTGCTGATGAACGGCGGCAAAATGTCCAAATCCGTCGGCAATGTCGTTGACCCCGTCGTGCTGTGCGACCGCTACGGCGTGGACGCCATCCGCTACTTCCTGCTGCGCGAGATCCCGTTTGGCAACGACGGCATGTTTACCAACGAAGCTTTGATCAACCGCATCAACAGCGATTTGGCAAACGATTTGGGCAACCTGCTCAGCCGCACCGTTGCCATGTGCGAAAAATACTTTGGCGGCACTGTACACAACGTCCCCGGCACCGAAGCCGTTGATGCCGACCTTGAGGGCATGATCAACAGCCTGCTTGAGAAGGTCACCGCCGATATGGACAACCTGACCATCCCGCAGGCACTGGTCGAAATTTTTGCTGTGATCCAGCGTGCAAACAAGTATATCGACGAAACCTCTCCGTGGGCACTGGCCAAAGACGAAGCCAACAGGGTCCGTCTGGAAAGCGTGCTGTACCGCCTGTGCGAGGCACTGCGTGTATGCGGCATTCTGCTCAACGCATATCTGCCCTCCACTGCGCCTAAGATCATGGACCAGCTCGGTCTGGACAGCAGTGCTATCGACCTGAGCAAGACCGTGTATGGTATGCAGCAGAGCTACACCGTGCACAAGGGCGATGCCCTGTTCCCCCGCATCGATGTAGCCAAAGAGATCGCCTACCTGAAAGCGGAGGACGAAAAGCGCAAGGCTGCTGCCGCTGCCGCCAGCAAGGCAAAGGAGGAGCCAGAAAAGCCCGCCGCTGCTGCCGAGAGCGATGTAGACTTCACGCATGAGGAAGAGATCAATTTTGATGACTTCTGCAAGGTAGAGATCCGCGTTGCCGAGGTGCGTGCCTGCGAGACCCTGAAGGAGAGCAAAAAGCTGCTGCACCTGACCGTGTTTGACGGCGAGCGCGAGCGCTGCATCCTGTCCGGTATTGCAAAATGGTTCAAGCCCGATGACCTCATCGGCAAAAAGCTTGCCATCGTTGCCAACCTCGCACCTCGCCCGATGATGAAGGGCAAGTATGTCAGCGAGGGCATGATCATGGCAGCCGATACCGCTGACGGCGGCTGCTCTATCGCCTTCTATAACGATGATACCCCTGTTGGCAGCCGCGTTCACTGATCGTATCTGTCAGTTTAAGGAGCCATTATGTCCACAAATCGTACCGAACGGCTAGACAGAATATTTGCCACACCGGTGTTTGCTGTGCTGCTGGCGATTTTCTGCAATACCTTATGGGGGTCTGCCTTCCCGTTTATCAAAATGGGCTACCGCCTGTTTGAAATACAGTCCGCAGATACTCCTTCCATCCTGTGCTTTGCCGGTGTGCGCTTTATCTGCGGCAGCTTTCTGGTCTTGCTGGGCAGTACCCTGCTGCAGGGACGTCTTCCGCATCTGCCTCGCGGGAGGGTTGCAGCCGAGTGCTGTGCGCTTGGTCTGTGGCAGACAACGGCACAGTACACCTGCTACTACATTGCTGTGGCAATGCTCACCGGTGCTTTCGGCGGCATCCTGAACAGCACGCAAAGCTTTCTCGGCGTCATCTTTGCACACTTTATCTACGGCAAGAGCGACCGCATGACGCCTGCCAAAATGCTAGGCTGCATCGTCGGCTTTGCCGGTGTGCTCATCGGCACCATCGGCAATCACGGCGGCGGGAGCAGCCGCGGCATCCTTTGTATGCTGCTGGCAACTGTCATCTTCACTCTGTCCGGTCCGTGGAACAAATCCGTCACCAGAAAAGCAGACAGCTTTGCCGTGTGCTTCATCAACCTGTTTGTTGGCGGCGTGGCATTGCTTCTCATCGGTCTCTCTCTCGGCGGGCGCCTCGGCAGCGTAAGCATTGCCGGTGTGCTGGTTTTGCTGTACCTTGCCTTTATCTGCGGTGCCGGCTATGTATTGTGGGCTCTGCTGATGAAAAACAACCCCGTGAGCCGTATCTCGATTTTCGGTTTTGTCAATCCTGTGGTCAACGTGCTGCTCAGCGCCCTGCTTAATGGCGAGCCATTGTTCCGCTGGCAGTACATCGGCGCACTGTTGCTGGTTTGCATCGGCATCTGGCTGGTAAACCGGGCGCCATCACACCGGAAGGAGAAGCCATGACCGGCCCGATTTTTGATACCCATGCACATTACAGCTCACGTGCATTTGACGCAGACCGCTTTGCTTTGCTGGACAGTCTGCCCGCACAGGGTGTTGTCGGCGTCTGCGAGCAGGCCACACATTCCGGCGATGCGCCATCGGTGCTTGCACTCGCCCACCGCTACCCGTGGGTATATGCCGCCATCGGCATCCACCCTGAAAGCCTTTTGCCTACGGCAGACTGCGGCGAGGATGGACCCGCCCCGACAGTATCGGTATACAATGGCGACTGGGCTGCAGAAATGCGTACCCTTGCACCCTACTACGACGACCCCAAGGTCGTGGCAGTGGGTGAATGCGGGCTGGATTACCACTGGCCTGTGCCAAAAGACGCTCAGCTCGCTCTGTTTGAGGCAGAGATAAGACTTGCACTGGAGCTCGACAAGCCCATCATCGTGCATGACCGCCAGGCGCATGCCGATGTTTACGCACTGCTGAAAAAATACCGTCCCAAGGGCATCGTACACTGCTATTCCGGCAGTGCAGAGGATGCACAGTGGCTGACACAGCAGGGTCTTTTGCTCGGGTTTGGCGGTGCCTGCACCTTCAAGGGGGCAAAGCGTGCCGCAAAGGCGATTGCCGCCACACCGCTGGAGCACATCGTGCTGGAGACCGACTGCCCCTATATGGCGCCGGAGCCCGTGCGTGCAAGCCGCTGCGACAGCTCTCTTATCCGCTATGTCGCCGATTTTATCGCCCAGCTTAAGGGCACAGCTGCAGAAGACGTGTATACCGTCACCGCACAAAATGCACGCAGGGTATACGGTGTTTAACCGTTGTATTATTCACGCAAGCAGCGGTCACACGGCCGCTTCTTATACAAACAACAACTTGTCATCAAGGAGATCTTATTATGAAAGCTCGTATCCCCAAACATCGTGAATTCATCATCAACTTCCCCGACAGCATTGAGCAGAACAAAGCCAACGAGGGTTGGGCAAAGCTGCAACAGATCGTTGAGGACTATAAAAAAGCTCACAACGGCGCTTCTGTTTATGCCGCAACCTTCATTGAGGACTGCGAGCCCGAGGTGAAGAAGTTGCAGGAAGAGTACGGCTTCGAGTACACAGTCGAGTACGTCCAGTAATCCTTAAAAGTTTATTTGACAGCAAAAAGCACCGCAAAAATTGATCTGCGATGCTTTTTGTTTTGCCGATTTTTGCAGCTAATTATTTCATTTCTGGACATCGGTACATAAAATTGCTTGACAATCGACCGTATCTCTGCTTTAATTGTTTCGATAAAAGGGAGTAAGGGGCACTTTGTTTTGCTTATGATGCAGCGCAAGGTGCTGCATGACAGCGTCATCCCGGCCAAAAGCCCGCGGTCATGTGTTCGCTTGAGACTTTTGTCACAGACGGGTTCTGTGGCGGAGGTCTCTTTTTTATTCCTCATGCCACACGCAAATCAAAGGAGGTAATAAACTACTATGAATTTTGCAAACGCATTTATCAGTCTGTTTTCCAATCTTGGAAACCTGACGTGGCAGATGATCGTAATGTGGGCAATCGGCGCCCTGCTGATCTACCTTGCCATCGTAAAAAAGATGGAGCCAAGCTTGCTGCTCCCGATGGGCTTCGGCGCTATTCTGGTCAATCTGCCGCTTTCCGGCGCAATCACGCAGGGTGACACTGTCGGCCCGATTTCCGCTCTGTTCGAGGCGGGCATGTCCAACGAGCTGTTCCCGCTGCTGCTGTTTATCGGCATAGGCGCAATGATCGACTTCGGTCCCCTGCTGGAGAAGCCCTGGCTGATGCTTTTTGGTGCGGCGGCACAGTTCGGTATTTTCTTCACCCTGTTCCTGGCAGGCTTCTTCTTCGACCTGAAGGATGCTGCTTCCATTGCCGTGATCGGCGCTGCGGACGGCCCCACCGCAATTTTTGTCGCAAATACCCTGCACTCGCAATACCTCGGTGCAATTATGGTGGCAGCTTACAGCTACATGGCTCTGGTGCCCATCGTGCAGCCCCCTGTCATTCGTCTGCTGACGACAAAAAAGGAGCGTATGATCCGCATGCGCTACGAAAAAGGCAATGTCAGCCAGCTTACAAAGATCCTGTTCCCGGTCGTTGTCACCGTCATTGCCGGTCTGGTTGCTCCCACCAGTGTCGCTCTGGTCGGCTTTTTGATGTTTGGCAACCTGCTGCGTGAGTGCGGCGTTTTGAACGCCCTGAGCGAAACCGCACAGAGTGTGCTCACAAACCTGATTACGATCGTGCTCGGTCTGACAGTCGCCGGTCAAATGACAGCGGACAAGTTTGTACGCCCCGACACCCTGTTGATTTTGCTGCTGGGTCTGGTTGCATTTATTTTTGATACAGCCGGCGGCGTATTGTTCGGCAAGCTGCTCAACCTGTTCCTGCCAGCAGACAAAAAACTAAACCCCATGATCGGTGCTGCCGGTATTTCTGCCTTCCCCATGAGCGGACGTGTGGTCAACAAGCTGGGTCTGGAAGAGGACAACCAGAACTTCCTGCTGATGTACTCTATCAGCGTCAATGTTTCGGGTCAGATCGCCTCGGTCATTGCCGGCGGTCTGATCCTCACCCTGATGTCATAAGGAGGCCTTGAAATGTTAAATCTTTCTTCGTGGATGACAACTGTGCCCATCATGGTCATTGGTATGGCAGGCGTGATTATTATTATCGCGATCATTGTTGTGGCTGTTATGCTGCTGAATCGCATTACCCATCGCGACGAATAAGTTAATTGACACAGCGCAAAAACATCCCCTGTACGGCGTGCACCGCTACAGGGGATGTTTTTTGCTTACTTTTTAACCTTACTGAGCAGGATGCGGTCGTTATCCAGTGCCTTACCTGCGTTTTGACTGAATTTTTCAAGCAGATCGTCCACGGTCATTTTGCTGCGCTGCTCACCCTTGACGTCAAACACGATCCGTCCGCTGTCCATCATCAAGGTGCGGTTGCCAAGCTCCAGCGCCTGATGCATGTTGTGCGTGACCATCAGGCAGGTGATCTTCTTTTCCGCCACGATGTTCTTTGTCAGTTCAAGTACCTTTTCTGCCGTTGCAGGATCCAATGCTGCGGTGTGTTCATCCAGCAGCAACAGTTTTGGCGTAACAAGCGTTGCCATTAGCAATGTCAGTGCCTGCCGCTGTCCGCCAGAAAGCAGACCGACAGGCTGCTTCATGCGATCCTCAAGCCCCATATTCAACAGCGAAAGTTTCTCCCTGAAAAGCTCTTTATCCTTGCGTGAGATGCGTGAAAAAATCGCATTTGGAGCAGTGCCTGCGCGCAGATAAGCGAGCGCAAGATTTTCCTCTATCGACATATTCGGTGCGGTGCCCTTAAGCGGATCCTGAAACAAATGTCCTATCTCACGACTGCGCTGATGTTCCGGCATAAATGTGATGTCATTGCCGCCAAGCTTAATGCAGCCCTCATCCGCGATAAACCCGCCCGTGATCGCATTGAATAATGTGGATTTGCCGGCGCCGTTTGAGCCGACGATGGTTGCAAAATCCCCTGCCTCCATGTGCAGGCTAACACCGTCCAATGCCACTTTCTCGTTGACCGTACCGGGGTTGAATGTCTTGTGCAGGTCAATCAGTTCCAGCATTTCCATCTTATTGCACCTCCTTGCGGCGTGCATGCGCATCACGCTTTCGCTTTATAAATTCAACCTGTGACCGGATTGCCGGCATCGAAATTGCAATTGCCACAATGACAGCCGAAACCAGCTTCATGGCTGCGGCAGGCACATTAAACCGCAAAGCAACAGCAACCACAAAGCGGTACAGGCAACTGCCAAACACCACACTGAGCACCCTGCGCAGCATCGTGCGCTTGCCGATCAGGGTCTCGCCGATGATCAGCGATGCCAATGCGATCGTCACCATGCCCGTCCCGACATTGATGTCACAGCTCTTCTGATACTGTGCCAGCAGACCGCCGGACAGTGCGCACAGCGCACCGGAAATGCACAAGCCAACGGTGATCGTAAACGACGGATTGATGCTTGAGGCACGCACCATAGCGGCATTGTCACCGGTGGCACGGATGGAAAGGCCAAGCCTAGTGCCCAAAAAACCCAGCATCGCCGCACACGCAATGGCTGCAACGATTGCCGCAATTGCCAGCGTATACCAACTGCCCAGAAACCCGAACACGCTTTTTGCAAGTGAAAAAACCGTAGGTGTTTTGACAAGCGACATCGTGGACGAAAAACCCATTGCCGCAATGTTGATGGTGTATAGCCCGGTATTTACAATGATACCGGCCATAATGCTCTCCACGCCGAGGCGTGTCTGCAAAAAAGCTGTCACAAAGCCTGAGCACACGCCCGCTGCCATGGCTGCAGCCAGTGCCAGAAAAGGATGCCCCATCAAGGCGACCTGGCATGCTACTGCGCACCCCAAGGTAAAGCAGCCGTCCGTGGACAGGTCTGCAATGTTTAAAATCGAGTAGCTCAAAAACAAAGCCAGTGCAACCAGAGAGTAAATGCATCCAAGCTCCAGTGCTGTCTGTATCACGTTGAGCGAAAAAATGCTCGCCAGCATGTCGTGTATGCCCCTTTCGTCGTGTATGAGTAAACATAACATCTCCGGTGCGGCAAAACCGTACCGGAGATGCACCCTATCCTTTTTGCTTTAAGAGAAATCCTCTGCCGTTGTCACTTCCACGATCTCAGTGCAATACCCTTCAAAAGCCGCTTTTACAGTCTCCAGGTCCAGACCGAGTGCCTCGCAGGTCTCTGTGTTTACAGTTGCAATGCCGTTATCAAACGTTTGATACGGCAGCTCTGCGGTCGTTTTTCCGTCGCACAGCAGCTCAGCAACCATATCAGCGGTAGCCTCGCCCAGCTGCACATAGTCGACACCGTAACCGACAAATGCACCGTTTAAGGCAAAGCTGTCTGCACCGGTGTAGTGCTGTACGCCTGCTTCAACAAACGTTTCGTAGATGGCAAGCTCTGCAGTCATAATCGTGTTATCAGTCGGCGTAAACACCGCCTTGACGCCTGCAGCGACCAGTGCCTCGGCAGCCATTTGAACCTCTGCGGTGGTTGTGCCGTTCTTTTCAATGTAAGAGATGCCCTTTTCATCACAAAATGCCTTTGCATCCGCAATCGCCTGTGTGGAAGAGTCCTGGCTTAAGTCGTACAGCAGGCCGATGGTATCGATGTCCGGGTTTACTGCAAGGATCAGATTCATGATTGCATCCGTATTCAGGGCGTCAGATGTACCGGTAATGTTTTCTTCTCCGTCAAAGCCTGCCGAAACCGGGTCGGTGACTGCCGAATAGACGACAGGGATATCCGTATCCTCCACAGCAGCCAGCATGGTTGCTGCCGTCGGGGTAGCAACTGCTACGATGACATCCACATCATCCGCCACCAGGTTTGCGCCGATCTGGTTCAGGTTGGACTGGTCTGCCTGTGCGTTGGAGTAATAGTCTGCATAGTCAAATGTGACGCCCTTTTCTGCACCGATTTCGTCCAGGCGGCTCTCCACAGATTCAACGATCTGGTTCAAGGATGCATGGTCCACGTAATTGACGATGCCGACCTTAAAAGTCTGCGATGCCGTCTCAGAGCTCGCAGCCGCTGTCGACGCAGGCGAAGAGCCTGCTGTGCTCGCAGAGCTGCCGCAGCCGGTCAACGCCATAGAGGATACAGCGGCTGCTGCCATTGCGGCCTTCAGAAAACTGCGGCGGGTGATCATGTTTGCGTTTTTCATAATAATAGCTCCTTTCCTCGGAGCGGGCGGCAAAAATAACAAGACCCGCTCCACTGACGGAACGGGTCTGTAAACAAAATCCCGTCCCTGTGTGTTTACCACAAGGACAGGATCGTAATACGATTCTGCGGTGCCACCTTGCTTGCCCTGCTACACGCAGAGCCCCCTCACGGAGAGCCAACACTCTCCTGCCCTGTAACGGAGGCTTCCGTCCCAGACTAGTAGAGCATTGCCCGTTCGCCCGGCCCTCGGCGGCCCACGAAATCCTGCCGCATCACCGTCCGTTTTCACCACGTCGGACTCTCTGAAGGTGTGCTGTGCCGGTTCTCTTCCGCCTCATCGGTTTGATTGCATTATACGCTTTATTTGTGTAAAGTCAAGGGGATTTTGAGAATTGTTTTATTTTTGTTTTATAAAGTCACACTACCGGCAGGTCCGCTGTTTTTTCATGGCGGTCAGCTTTGTTGCGGCGTCTCCGGCACACAAACCAGCCCGTGTAGATAACCCACACAGCAATCGCCGTAAGGGTAACCGGACGGCTCACGCTCAGCCCAGTCGGCTCATACGCAAATACGATGCTGTTCTCGCCCTCTCTGCAAAGCACAGCCATCAAACCCTCATCTACCTCTATGATCTCTGTCTTTTCGCCGTTCACGTAGGCTGTAAAGCCATCATCATACGGCACCGAGAAAAACACAAGGTTATCTCTGTCCAGTGTAATCTGTGCTGCAAAGCCGGAATTTGTCATTGTAAAGCTGCTGCATGCCGTTACACGGCGGTCGTTGCAGTCGTTCACATAGGTATCGTAATACAGGTTTTCTTTTTCCCCATCCGGCAGCTTTGTCAGATATCTGCCATAAACTTCCGCATCTTCTTCGGACAGGACAATTGCCCTCATCAGCAGGTTTGAGCGCGTTGATTTGCTTGTCTGCTCATATTCCGTCTCTGTCAGGTAGTAATCATACGTAAAGCCCATCGGCACATAGTTGTCATTGCGGTAAATGCTGTAGCCCTCCTCGTCAGATACATAGCTCCAGCCCGCATCCGCTTCCTCTTCAAACTCATCCCGGTGCTCCGGGGTCGTAAGCAGGTATTCAACGCTCAGCAGACCGCGCAATGCATAATTTGACAGCTTCGGCTCACTGCGCACATCGCGCTTGACATCCACTGCAGGGTAGAAGCTTAGAATGCTGGGTGCGGCAGTGCTGCCAAAATATTGCAGACAGCTTTTGTCCAACCATAAACCAAGGTTGTCATGCGTCTCGTATGTGTCGATACGGTAGTCGCCCTCCGGCAGCTTATCCTTCAGCTTCAAAGCACCGGTGTACTGCGCTACCAGGTCACTGTCTGTATTCCACTGGCCAAACTTGCCGATGCCGATGTGCACCATGCTGAAAACGCAGGAAAACAGCAGCACCAGTGCCGTAAGTCTGCGTGCAAAATAGCGACTCTGCCTCCACTTTTTCCACCAGAATACCAGCAGGCACAGCCCCGCCAGACCAAAACAAAGCACGGTAAAATATTGTCCTTTATTCTTCAGTACGCCAAGCGTCCAGGCATCTGTCTCGCTGTTGTGCACAGGCACCAGTGCAAACGCAAGCGTTGCCAGCATAATGCGTCCAATTGGCTTCGCGGCGCTCTCAAGTTCTGTGTATGGGTCCTCCAGCGCATTTGTGCTCATTGCACACAGGATCAAAACCGGCATATAGTACCAGCGTGCATAATAGCTGGAATTCAGCGCATAAAATGCACTGTTAAGCACCGGCACCAATGCAAATACCGCACAGGTCGCAATGATCCGCTTTTTGCTGTCGCAGCGATGCATGCGCCAGTATGCCACCACCGCTGCAAGGCTGCACACCGGCAGGTAGGCGGTCATACTTGTCCACTTGATGACGCCCTCCGACCAAATCGATGTCAAATACGGCGAATCCGGCGGCAGGATCCAGCTGAGCAAAATTGCAAAGTACTGCTGCACCTTGCTGTATGTCAAAAATCCCCACCCGGACGAAAGATCTACTGTGCGTGGGTTTTGCAGCAGTGAAAGACCTGCCGGCAGCACCAGAAGACATCCCATAGCAACGCCGAGGATGCTCTCAAACGCAAGGTGCAGAAACAATTTCGGCGTAAGCTTAAAGTCCCTTGCAGACAGTTTGCATACCGCATAGATCACAAGGAACAGCACCTGCCCCACAAAGAAGAAGTAGTTGTTGAGCAGGTTGATTGCGACCCAAAAGGCAAACAACCCGTGTCGCTTGTTGTAAATCGACTCATCCAACGCCCACAGCATATACGGGAACAGCGCAACGACATCCACAAAATGATTGAAGAAAATGTTGTACACCGCAAACCCGGAAAAGGCATACAGGCATGCGCCCAGGACAGCATAGTCCGCTTTTCTTACATAGCGCTGCAGGTAAAGGTATGCACCGCCGCCTGCAACCGCAAACTTGGCCACAAGCAGCGGCACCATAAGGTACGGCAGCCATTGCTGCGGAAACAGCAGTGAAAACCAGAAAAAGGGCGAACCGTAGAGGTAAAACGAGTACGCATTCATCACACCGCTGCCAAGGTCAGTCGCCCAGGAGAACGTGTTGTCCGCAACGCTGACATCGGCAACTGTCGACGCGTCCGGGTAGCCGCTGCCCTTCAGGAAGCCATTCATGTAGCGGTAAAAGCTAATTTGCTGGCTGTTAAAATCGCCTGCGTAGTGGAAGAAACCGCCATCCAGAATATAATACGGCAGGAAAAAGACCGCCGCCGTCAGGGCACACAGCCCAACCGTCAGCCAGAATTTATTTTTTTGCCGTCCGAGCAGCTGCTGCGGTCGGGACAGAGTAGTATCCAGCATTTGTCTCCTCATTTCTCTGCCGCGGCAGATATGGCGGCAGATCTTTTTTTACGGGAAAGGGATCTCGTGCGCATCATCTTCATCCTGCACTGCGTGCCGCTGCTGTTCAAACACAGCAGCGATCAACTCATCCAGGTCTTGCAGGTGTGTAAGGCTGCAGCAGTAGCGGCGCAGGTTTGCCGCACCCTTCAGCCCTTTCATGTAATGGATCGCCTGCGAGCGTGCCTGCGGCATAGCCACATACTCGCCTTTTTGCTCCACCATTTCCTCCACCTGCTGCCGCAAAGCATTCATACGGGCCTGCAGGTTGGGCTGCTTTGGGGCAGGCTGCCCCTCCAATGCAGCATTTACACGTTCAAACAGCCAGGGGTCTCCGAGCGCACCGCGGGCGATCATAACGCCGTCACAGCCGGTTGCACGCACCATATCAAGTGCATCCTGTGCCGAATGAATATCGCCATTGCCAAGCACCGGAATGCGCACCGCCTGCTTCACACGGGCTATGATTTGCAAATCGATCCCCGGCGTATACATCTGTTCCCTCGTGCGGGCATGCACAGCAATCATCTGTGCGCCTGCCTGTTCGCAGGCTCTTGCACACTCCACTGCCGTGATATGATCGGCATCCCAGCCTTTGCGCATTTTTACAGTCACCGGGCGGGATGTGTGCGCTTTGACCTGCTCCACGATCCTGCCGCACAGGTCCGGATCCAGCATCAGCTTGCTGCCTGCGCCGCCGGATACGATTTTGGGTGCCGGACAGCCCATGTTGATGTCCAAAAAATCAAAATCATATTCTTCAATCGCCGCAGCCGCCTCGCCCATAATCTCCGGCACCTCGCCAAAGATCTGTACACCATAGGGTGCACCGTTCGGCTCTGCCCTGAGCAGACCGACTGTTTTATGGTCATGGTATACCAGCGCACGGCTGGACACCATTTCGCTGACGGTAAAACCCGCCCCATGCTGTGCCATCATCCTGCGGCAGGGCGCATCCGTAAAGCCCGCCATCGGGCCAAACACTGCCCTGTGCGGCAATGTGAGCGTCCCAATCCTGATCGATTCCATCAAATCCCCCTTGTTCTGCCAAAAAAGCTCCCCTTTTCAGGAGGAGCTTTTTTGATTGCCCTGCGCCGAAGATCACATCTTTTCCGGCACGTTGATTTTGAACATCGTCAACACGTTGAAGATTGCATTTTTAACCGCAATGCACAGCGCAAGACGTGCCTGCTGCACAGCAGGGTCTGCACCCTGGATGCGGCAGCTGCCGTAAAAGCGATGGAAGGCGCTTGCCAGGTCGATAACAAAGCGGTTGATGCGGCTGGGGTCATATTTTTCGGCTGCCATCACGATTTCCTGCGGGAATGCCGCCAGCATACGGATCAGGTCCATCTCGCTCGGCTCGGTCAGCAGTGCGGCATCCACCTGTTCTGCACCGGCAAATGCGACGCCCTCGCTTTCCACCTTTTTCAGGATAGAGCAAATACGGGCATGTGCATACTGCACATAGTACACCGGGTTGTCATTGTCGGTTTTCACCGCCTGATCCAGGTCAAAATCAATACCGCTGCCGGCATCGTGCATATTAAACAAAAAGCGTGCGCTGTCGATTGGCACCTCCTCCAGCAGGTCTGTCAGGGTGATCGCATTGCCAGTGCGCTTGGACATACGCACGGGCTGACCGTCACGCATCAGGTTGACCATCTGCATCAGGACAACATCCAGCTTGCTGCCATCCAAACCGATTGCGTCCATTGCGCCCTTCATACGTGCAACATGTCCGTGGTGGTCAGCACCCCACACATCGATTGCACGGTCAAAGCCACGCACAGCCAGCTTATTGTAGTGGTATGCAATGTCCGCCGCAAAGTATGTCGGGATGCCATTCGCACGTACCAGCACCTCATCCTTTGCCTCTTCCTCTGTGCCGTCTTCCGTCTTTTTCTTGTTGACGGTGCCATATTTTGCCGCATACTGTGCGCTGCGATACATCACAGCGCCATCCTCCGCCTTGTAACACGCACCGAGCTCCAGCAGCTTGTTGACAACGTCCATAACCGCGCCGGACTCGTGCAAAGTACTCTCATGGAACCAGACATCATAGTCGATCCGATACTTGCCAAGATCCTTTTTCAGGTTAGCAATATTTTTCGGCAGGGCATATGCAACCAGCGCATCCTTCAGTGCGGCAAACGCTTCGCTTGCAAACAGCGTCTCCTCGTCCATGCCCTTGCAGGCTGCGACATATGCATCCCCGTGCAGCTCGGCAAATTCCCCTGCCAGAATTTTGATGTCGCCGCCCTGATAGCACTCTGCCGGCAGCGGATATGCGTCTTCGCCGCAGTACTTTTGCAGGTAGCGCACTGCAAGGCTCTTGCCGAATTTCTGAATCTGATTGCCGGCATCGTTGATGTAAAATTCGCGCGTCACATCATAGCCTGCCCAGTCCAAAACAGCTGCAAGACAGTCACCCAGCGCACCGCCGCGGGCATTGCCCATGTGCATCGGACCCGTGGGGTTGGCAGAGACAAATTCCACATTAAATTTCGCCCCCTTGCCATGGTCGGTGCGTCCATACTCGCTGTTTGCACATGCGGCCTTGACAACACCCGACCAGTAGGACTGTGCAAGAAACAAATTGATAAAGCCGGGGCCTGCCACCTCGACCTTTGCAAACATGCTGTTTGCAGGTGTGGGCAAGTGCGCCAGCAGCACATCTGCAATCATTTTAGGTGCCTTATGCCACGTGCGGGCACCCGCCATAGCAATGTTGGACGCAATATCGCCGTTTTTTGTATCAGCCGGGATCTCGACAATAAAAGTCGGCAGCTCTGCCTGCGGCAGTGAGCCGTCTGCCATGGCCGCCTTTGCAGCCTCGGTCAGCAGAGCACGTGCCTCATCCAGCGCCGCCTGCCGGGGGTTATAGTTTTGATAATTTTTTGCAGTTTCTGTCATAAATATGTTCCTTTCGCACTCTCAATTCACATGCGTGACCGTTATATCCAACCGGTTTCTGCTTACCATATTGGCACTGTCAGCGTCCAGCAGATAAGCGAAATGCGCCGAGCCGCCTTTTTCTGTCAGAGCACATTCAATCTCATCCGCCATCACACCCAGCGTAAGCGAGCCGTAACCCGTCTCGTAATGACACAGGTTGCGTCTGCCTTTTTCAATCACAAGCTGTGTGCCGCTGCCCTGCCCTTTGCCATAGCGCAGCATTGCCACGCGTGAGCTGTCCGCCGCAATTTTCAGCGTTGTCACGCAGCCGTCGTAGCCGGTCGTCTCCGTCTCACGGTACGTGATATAATAGTTGTCGCCCTTACGCAAAAAGCTGCCGCGCGTCATCAGCCTGACAATTTCCGGCTTATCATTTTTATCCAGCCGCTGTTCGATTGTGCTCGTAATGCGGATGATATAATCTTCGTTTCCCTGTTTGCTCACCGTTGTTACCCTAATCAGTATTTTTCAATTGCGATCTGCTCAACTTCACCGCCCCGGTATTCGCCAAGGAAAAGATCCGCTGTCTGCACAAAGCTATCCGGTACATCACTGACATAAAAATGTGCCTGCCCGCCTTCACGATTTGCCTTCAATCCACGCTCACTCAGCATACGCTCCAAATGATGTGCCGCCGTCTTTGCAGGATCGATCAGCGTCACATTTTTGCCCATGTACTCGCCGATCATCGCCTTGAGCAGCGGGTAATGTGTACAGCCCAAAATCAGCGTATCTACACCGGCATCCCGTATTTCTGACAGATACTGCGCAATTACCAGTTTCGTCACCTGCTGTTTTTCCGGTGCGCTGTGGTCGACATAGCCGCTTTCCACAAGCGGTACAAACAGCGGACATGCACGTGCTGTTATCTCCACGCCCGGCACAAGCCTGCGCAGCATTTTTTCGTAGCTGCGCGAGCGGATCGTTGCCGCAGTGCCGATCACGCCGATGCGCCGGCTGCGGGTCGAAAACGCCGCCTCTCTCGCAGCGGCATCTACCACACCGAGGAAAGGCACCGGCAGTTTTGCCGCCTCCTCCACCGGGTAGGTACTGGACACCGTGCCGCAGGCAGCCATAATGCATTTGACATCCTTTGACAGCAAAAAAGCAATGTCCTGCCGTGCATATTGCAAAATCGTCTCCGGGCTGCGGCTGCCGTATGGCACACGCCCGGTGTCGCCAAAATAAACAATTTCCTCATGGGGGAGGTGCTTGCGCAGCTCTTTTACGCCGGTCAGCCCACCCAGACCACTGTCAAAAACACCAATAGGACGGTTATCCATGCTGCTTCGCCGTCCTTTCCAGTGCCAGCTCGATCAGCCTGTCGATCAGAGCAGACACCGGCGTACCCGCATTTTCCATCAGTTTTGGGTACATGCTGATGGCTGTAAAACCGGGAAAGGTGTTGATCTCGTTGATCATCACGCGTCCTGTGCCACGTTCAACAAAAAAGTCGCAGCGTGCCAGTCCCTCGCAGCCAAGTGCCGTATACGCCATCGCTGCATACGTCTTCACTTCATCCAACTTCTCCTCCGGCAGATGTGCGGGGATCACAGTCTGGCTGACACCGTTTTTATACTTGTCATCATAGGTGTAAAACTCAGCGCCCGCCAGGATCTCGCCCGGTCGGGTAGAGATGGCCGGCTCCGAACCGATAACGGCGCACTCGACCTCCTGCCCATCCACAAATGCCTCAAAAACAACCTTGCGGTCATTTTCAAGCGCAAGTGCGATCGCCGCCTTCAGCTGCTCAAGATCATGTGCCTTTGTGATGCCGACGCTTGAGCCTGCATTAGCCGGCTTTACAAAAATCGGCCAGCCAAGCTTTGCCTGCGCGCCGGCGCAGACACCCTCAAGGTCTGTTTCGATCTCCCAGCGGTTTGCAGCAAGCCATTTTGTGTGCGGGATATTATTAGCGTCAAACATCGCATTTGCCACCGCCTTGTCCATGCACACAGCACTTGCCAGCACGCCGCACCCTACGTAGGGGATGCCGGCAAGCTCCAGCAGACCCTGCACGGTGCCGTCCTCGCCCCACAAACCGTGAAGCACCGGAATCACAACATCAACGTGCATTTTTTCAACACGCCCATCTGGTGTAAAGAGGATCATACCGTGGTCTGCGCGATCAGGGCTGATCACACACGGCATGTTGCCGGGCACATCCTCCCAGCTGCCGTCCGCCATTTGCTCTGCGGTGGCCTCCGTGTAGAGCCATCGTCCCTCTTTGGTAATGCCAACCGTTACCAGCTCATATTTGGCCGGGTCCATGCTGCGCACAAAGGTGCCCACGGACACACAGCTCACCTCATGCTCGCTGGACATGCCGCCAAACAGCGCAACAACGCACATGATATTCTCAGACTGCATTATGATCTCTCCTATTTATATTTGCACACTGCCCACCGGGGCGGGGCAGCGCAAAATGATATGCTGTTTCGGTCTATTATACAATATCAGTGCGCATGATGCAAGCAAAACGCCAAAATGCCCCGCACGTAAGCCGCCGCACCGCCCCAAAAAAACTTTCAAAAAAACGCATTTTTCGCCTTGACGTACGAAAAGAGACGTGATACAATGATATCACCTCTTTTGCGGGGTTATTAAGTGCGCCCTGTTTTCAGTGTGCATCCCGCAACCCGAGGGAGGTTCAAAACGACCGTTATAATGGAGGTGTCAACAAATGACCGTTAAAATCACACTGGCCTGCACCGAGTGCAAGCAGCGCAACTACAACACCACGAAGAACAAGAAGAACAATCCCGATCGTCTCGAGATGAAGAAGTACTGCCGTTTCTGCAAGAAGCACACGGTTCATCGCGAAACCAAGTAAGAGAAAGGCGGACGCACAATGGCAGACAAAACCGAGAAAAAGCCGGGCTTTGTGGCCAGAGCTAAAACCGCTGTGAAGAACTTTTTCGGCAAGATCGTGAAGTTCTTCCGCGATACAAAAAGTGAGCTGAAGAAGGTCGTATGGCCTTCCAAGGCAGATGTCAAAACAAACACCATCGTTGTGATTGTGACTGTTGCTATCGCGGCGGTTGTGATGATCCTGCTGGATACCGTCTTTGGCGGTCTCCTGAGCTTGATCATCGGCGCCTGAATCATCTTGAAGAAACGGAGGAGTTACCAAAATGGAAGATCAATCCAATGAGGCACTTTGGTATGTTGTGCATACCTATTCCGGCTACGAGAACAAGGTCGCAAATGACCTGCAGACTGTTGTTGAAAACCGTGGTCTGCACGATCTGATCTGTGACATCAAGGTTCCCGTCGAGATGGTTCCCGAGATCGACAAAAATGGCAAAGAAAAGCTGGTCGAGCACAAATTGTTCCCTGGCTATGTTCTGGTCAAAATGGTGATGAACGACGACACCTGGTACGTTGTGCGCAATACGCGCGGCTGCACCGGTTTCGTAGGTCCCGCATCCAAGCCCGTCCCCCTCTCCCCTGAAGAAGTCGAGAAGATGGGTGTGGAGAAGGCTGCGCCGCTCAGCGTCGAGTTCAAAATCGGCGACACTGTGCAGATCACCGCTGGTCCTCTGGAAGGCTTTACCGGTCTTGTAGAGGAGATCGATACCGAAAGCTTCAAGGTGAAGCTGAAGGTCAACATGTTCGGCCGCGAAACACCCGCTGAGGTGGAGCTCGGTCAGGTCGAGCTGCCGTAACCAACCGGCAAACCGTCAACCAAGGTAAGACCGCAGAGCGGTTCTTATAGAGCGTGTGCAGGGTGCATGCGCTCGTGGGAGGCGCGGGTCACCGCGCCGCAACTCACCACAGATTTTTGGAGGTGCATTTATTATGGCACAAAAAGTTACTGGCTACATTAAGCTGCAGATCGAGGCCGGCAAGGCAACTCCGGCTCCCCCTGTTGGTCCCGCTCTGGGCCAGAAGGGCGTCAACATCGTTGCATTTACCAAGGAGTTCAACGAGCGTACCAAGAATCAGATGGGCTATGTCATCCCCGTCGTCATCACCGTGTATGCTGACCGTTCCTTCAGCTTCATCACCAAGACTCCTCCGGCAGCTGTTCTGATCAAGAAGGCCGCTGGCATCACCACTGCTTCCGGCAAGCCCAACAAGGACAAGGTCGCAACCCTGACCGCCGCACAGGTGGAAGAGATCGCTAAGACCAAGATGCCCGACTTGAACGCTGCTTCTCTGGAAGCTGCTTGCAGCATGGTGCGTGGCACCTGCCGCAGCATGGGCGTCACCGTCGAAGGCTGAGACACAAACAGTGGGAGGGCATAAAGATGCCCGCATGACCACATAGGAGGATATACAATGAAACATGGCAAGCACTATGTCGACGCTGCTAAGCAGGTCGATTCTTCTAAGCTGTACGACATTACCGAGGCTCTGGAGCTGGCCTGCAAGACCGCTTCTGCCAAGTTTGACGAGACCGTCGAGCTGCACGTCCGCCTGGGCGTTGATGGCCGTCACGCAGACCAGCAGGTCCGTGGCGCTGTCGTCCTGCCCAACGGCACCGGCAAGACCGTTCGCGTCTGCGCCATCGCTAAGGGCGCAGCTGCTGCAGCTGCTGAGGCAGCCGGCGCTGACATCGTTGGTGATGACGATCTGATCGCACGCATCGCCGGCGGCTTCATGGACTTTGACGTTGTCGTGACCACCCCCGACATGATGGGCCGTGTTGGTCGTCTCGGTAAGGTCCTGGGCCCCCGTGGCTTGATGCCCAACCCCAAGGCTGGCACTGTTGCTCCCGACCTGGGCAAGGCTGTCAGCGAGGCTAAGGCTGGTAAGATCGAGTACCGTCTGGACAAGCAGAACATTATCCATGTTCCCGTGGGTAAGGCTTCCTTCGGTGCAGAGAAGCTGTACACCAACCTGGATACCGTCATGAGCGCCATTGCAAAGGCAAAGCCTGCTGCTGCAAAGGGCACTTACTTCAAGAGCGCTACCATCGCTACCACTATGGGCCCTGGCATCCGTCTCAACACCCTGAAGTACGGTGTCTGATCCGATCATTTGACGATCTGACTTTTCCCGCTGTCTGATCGACGGCGGGAATTTTATGCAAAAGCTTGTCAGAAATTTGAAAAAATCTCTTGACAAGGCCGCACGTTTGCGGTATTATAATCATGCTGTTTTTAAGACAGCAGGCGCTGGAGTCCAGTGTAAAGAGTATCCGCCTGCCGAGAAACGTGCGTAAAGTTACTTTATGCCTCTCTCTCGGCGCACTGCGCGGGAGAGAGGCTTTTTTACTTACTCCGGCTTTCGATACAAGTTTTTTGAAACGAGGTGAAACCGAATGCCCAGTGCAAAGATTCTTTCTGAGAAGCAGGCTTATGTCGCTGCTCTGAAGGCAAAATTTGAGAGTGCGGTTTCCGGCTGCGTCGTCGCTTACGGCGGCATTAACGTCGAGAACGACACTAAGCTTCGTAAGGAGCTGCGTGAGGCAGGCGTTGAATACATGGTCGTGAAAAACACCATGCTGCGTCTTGCTGTAAAGGGCACCGCTCTGGAGGGTCTGACTGCAGACTTCAAGGGTGATACCGCTATCGCATTCTCTCACGAGGAAGATCCTATGGCTGCTGCCCGCATCCTGTGCAAGTATCAGGATGGCGACAAGTCCAAGAAGTTCGTTGTTAAGTCCGGCTTCATGGAAGGCAAGGTCATGGACGCTGCCGAGACCAACGCAATCGCAAAGCTGCCCGGCCGCGAAGGCATGCTGTCCATGTTTGCAGGCGCCCTCACCAGCACTCTGTCTGGTCTGGCTGTTGCAATGCAGGCTTATGCCGACAAGCAGGAAGAGCCCGCTGCCTAATCGCTGCGTGACTGCTGCTTAAATCAAACTGAAATCAACAAACAAAACCATTTATATTGGAGGGTTACTACTATGGCTTCTGAGAAGATTACTGCCATCATCGACTCCGTTAAGGAGCTGTCCGTTCTGGAGCTGAAAGAGCTGATCGACGCTTACTGCGAAGAGTTTGGCGTTTCTGCTGTTGCTGCTGCTCCCGCTGCTGCTGCTGGCGCTGCTGCTCCTGCTGAGGAAGAGAAGACCGAGTTCGACGTCATCCTGGCTGAGGCTGGCGCTACCAAGATGCAGGTCATCAAGACCGTTAAGGAGATCACTGGTCTGGGCCTGAAAGAGGCTAAGGCTATCGTTGACGGCGCTCCCAAGGCTGTCAAGGAGAAGGTCTCTAAGGCTGAGGCTGACGACATCAAGAAGAAGCTGGAAGATGCCGGCGCTAAGGTTGAGGTTAAGTAATTTAACCCCTGCTTTGATGTCCTGACGGACTTCTGCAAAGACTTCTGAGGACGCTCTCACCGCAAGGTGAGGGCGCCCTTTTTTGTTTGTCTCCTGCCCCGTTTTATGCTATACTTACTGCAAAGGAGAGCGTCGCAGATACGGTCAAGCCCTGCGGCGGAAAAGAGAGTTATGGAATACCGCAAATGGAGCAAAAGCAACGCCTGCACTTCCCTGCTGGGCTATGGGTGCATGCGCTTTCCCACAAAAGCAGACGGCACAATCGATGAGACACGCTCTGAGGCACTTTTGAACACTGCAAAGGCAAACGGTGTAAACTACTTTGACACTGCTTACCCCTACCACAACGGGCAAAGTGAACCCTTTGTGGGGCGTGTGATCGCACGTTGGGAGCGCAGCAGCTTTTACCTTGCTACAAAAATGCCGCTTTGGGTCTGTAAAAGTCTTGATGACGCCAAGCGCATTTTTGAAGAGCAGCTGCAGCGCCTCGGCGTGGATTATATCGATTTTTACCTGCTGCACTCGCTGCATGCCGCCCGCTACGACCAAGCAAAGTCGCTTGGCATCGTTGACTGGCTTTGGGAGCAGAAGGCCGCCGGGCGCATCCGCAATTTTGGTTTTTCGTGCCACGACAACCTTGCCGGGTTAGAGCACATCTTGCGTGACCAGCCGTGGGATTTCTGTCAGCTGCAATACAATTATCTGGACACTGATGATCGCGCAGAGGAGGTAGCCGGTGATGCGGGCTATGCCCTCACCGAGCAGCTTGGCATTCCCCTGATCATCATGGAACCCATCAAGGGCGGCACACTGGCTAACCTGCCCGCAGACGCCGCCGCACCGCTACAAGCGCTCAATGCACAGGCCAGCAGCGCATCATGGGCGTTGCGTTGGGTCGGCAGCCACAAAAACGTGCATGTCATCCTATCCGGCATGAGCGCCGAGGACCAGCTCAACGACAACCTTGCAACCTTTCAGCATTTTGTACCGCTCTGCCCTGCCGAGCAGGACGCCGTTGCACAGACTGCCGCTATCCTGCACAGCCGCATTAAAATCGGCTGCACAGGCTGCCGCTACTGCATGCCGTGCCCCAAGGGCGTAGACATCCCCGACAATTTCAGCATCTGGAACAAACTTGGCATGTTCAACCAGCCACAGACCATCAGGACACAATGGACAACACGCTTTGCCGACACCGAAAAAGCCAAAAACTGCGTGCGCTGCGGCAAGTGCGAGTCTGTCTGCCCGCAAAAGCTCCCCATCCGCACAGCGCTGGCGCAGCTGCAAAGCGAGCTGGACAGCCTGTGATTCCGGCAAGCGAGGCTCTATGAATCATAAAAAAGTTTCTTTGCGCAGGGTCGTTCTGTCCCTTTTGGCGGCACTGCTAGCGCTCTGCCTTGCGTTCGGCGTCTATGTAAGCGATTACTACCACGCCGACGCCACCGCTGCGCAGGCACTGGTATCCGATGACATTGTAACCGTGACCGAGCGGGACGGCAACTGGGTCTTTGCGCCTGCATCTGCATCCATCGGGTTCATTTTTTACCCGGGCGGCAAGGTGGAAAGCACCGCCTACGCTCCCCTTATGCACAGCCTTGCCGAGGACGGCATCCTGTGCGTACTGGTCAAAATGCCCTGCAACCTGGCTGTATTAGACGCAAATGCAGCCGATGGCATCCCTGAGGCATTTGGCTCTGTACAGCAGTGGTACATCGGCGGTCATTCGCTTGGTGGCGTCATGGCCGCAAGCTACGCAGCAAAGCACCAGGATGCATTTACCGGTCTGGTTCTGCTTGCCGCATACTCCACCGCTGACCTCTCCGCCGGCAGCTTACGGGTATACTCCACTTACGGCACAGAGGATGGTGTATTGAACCGTGGGCAGTATGCCGCCAACCGCTCGCATCTGCCGCCAAACACCACCGAGACCATCATAGCAGGCGGCTGTCATGCAGGGTTTGGCAGCTACGGCGCACAGAAGCATGACGGCACCCCCGCCATCTCCGCAAAAGAGCAGCAGCAGCAAACCGCAGACGCTCTGTCACAATGGATGTAGCCCGCACCACCATACGCAAAATGACCGCCCATTGCCTTTTTTAGGCGCAATGGGCGGTCATTTGCTGGTCACAGATTATTTTTAATTCGCTGTTTAATTAACATGATATGCAATACGCAGGTAGTAATAGCCAGGCTTATCCGGTACTGCATCAACCTGGGCTGCATAGTTTGAGATTATCTTGTATGTGTTTTTCAATGTACTTTCTTCTTTGACATACGTACGCAGGGTATCCATGCATGTGCTTACGCTTGTCGGCAGTGTATAGCCGTCCTCATTCTTGGCCATTGCTTCAAGGCCTTCACTGCTGAACTCTACCATATTTCCGCCTTCGGTAACATTGATGCCTACAAAATACATTGGGGATTGCCACGGTCCGGCCTTCACAACCCCAGCACCATCCTTCGATAGTTCATCGCTCACATAGTACATGCTGCCGTCGCCGCCGCTTGCAGTTGTAGTATCGCCATCAGCTGTCACTGCCTTACTGTTCAGGTAAGCCGCAATCGCATTTACATTGTTGTTTAAGATACTGGTCGTATACTGCTCCAGTGTCATGGCAGCCGACGTGCTTGACCCAAAAACAATTTTAAGGTACTTGTCATATTCGCTGCTGCAGCCGGTCAACATAGACAGCACCATCGAGATGCCGCCGTCGAGCACGGTGGTGCCGGTGTTACGGAAATGCTCCTTTCTCTCAATGCCATTTAATCTTTTGGAAGCAGGACCACGCCGAAGGAGGAGAACGTGATCCTGTTTCCAAAAGAGGGTGCGGCCGCATCGGAGAGTTGCCGCACCCAGCTTTATAACGGGGATTTATTGGTTCAACGGGGTGTTACCAAGTAACTTCAATCGTTCCGCCAGTGTTGACCCATGTGCCATATTTACGAGTTGCCGTGATGGGACCACCTGCCGAAACGGACAGCTCTGCGCTGCCATCGCTCATCAGGTTCAGGCTCATGTCTACATCGAACGGAGCGTTTGCATCGCCCTTTGCCAGTGTGTAGGTATAGGTTGCGCCTTCATCCGGCGTATCAGCTAATGTTGCGGTAGTCTTGAAGAAATCCACATCGCCAATTTTGAAGGTAAACTCGGACTCGCCTTCTGCGAAGGACAGTCCAGTAGGTTTGATATCCCAACCTGCACCCATACCGCCCTGCGGCTTGGTGTAGTTATCGGATGCGATTTCGTCTGTTCCCAGTGTGACGTTCAGGACGGTTGCTTCGCTCTCCGGCGCAGTGACCCATTCGCTGCTGCTGGATGCTACGGCTGTAATGGTGTAATCGCCTGCTTCCAGTTTTTCCACATCAAAGTCCGCAAAGCCTTCGTCAAATGCCACCTCCTGCTCAACAGGGCCGGAAATCGTGACAGTAATAGAATCCGGTGTAACGGCTGTATCGTATGCGCTGCTGTTTGTCAGCTGGAGCGTCAGGATGCCGTGTCCATCGTAGCTGTATGCCAGTTCCGGTGCAGGCAGCGTTCCGCTGATGCTGTAATCTGCCAGAACACCCTTGCTCATGGAATAATCGCTCGCCACCGCAAAAACTTTTGCGGTGTATTCGCCATAAGCACAATTCGTCAGTTCATTGATGCTTCCGGTGTACTCCGAAGAACCGTCTGCGTTAACGACACCACTGAACTTGTAGTCATCGTCATCGTTCTCCGAACCCTTTTCGCACAGATAAACCAGATACTGTGCTGCATCATCCACACCGGAGAAGGTGTAGGTGTCACCATCGACCGTGAAGGATGCCGGTGCATCAATGGTTGTAGCGGTGCTTGCGGAAGAAGAAGTCGTTGTTGTGGTCTTGGTATTGCTTCCGCCAAGAATCTGTTTCATATAGCGCGTATAAATGCCCCAGTTCGTGCCAACCGTCGTGGAACAGCCCGTCAGGGCAAGAGCCAGCAGGACGCTGACTGCGCAGGTTGCCGCATGTTTTCTGAGCTTCATCTTATTTGCCCTCCTTGCTTGCCTTGAAGGATGCTACAATACCGGTAATTGCCGATGCCAGCAGCAGGATCAGCAGACCAATGACAGGAACCAGACCACCACGAGAGTTGTACATCGTGATACCGTTCACCTCATCCGCCCAGACCGGGAAGCTGTTGACAAAGAACAGTGCTTCAGCAGCTGCCACACTCAGCACACCCACCGGGAGTGCTGCACCGGCGAGCTTGCTGCCTGCCAGTTTGCCCTTGCCAATGCCGGATATTGCGTACAAAACCGCTGCCAGTGCCAGCCCTCCAAAGACAAAGGTATCAAAGTAATTGAACACTATACCGTAGATTGTAAAGGCGACCAGCGAAACCGCACTCAGCGCAGCTGCTGTCAGGCGCAGCTTGTTCGGCTTCGGCTCTTTGGGTTCAGGTGCAGGCTCGGCTTTGACATCTGCTGCAATCGCACCGCCAGCCAGTGCGATGCCAGCCACCGCCAGACCGATGCCGCCATAGCTCAAAGCCTTCTGCCATGCAGGTACGATCTTCTCCACACGGGTATTGCTGCTCAAGCCGTTGACAGAAGTGGAGCGGCTGGCTGCATACAGATTGTGCTTGGTGGCAAGGCGCAGCAGCTTCAGTGCATAGCCATCGCCGTTGTTGATGTAAGTGCCAATGATGGAGTTGTCACTGTTCCAGCAGGTGTAGTCAATACCGGCTACCAGCTGCTCCAGCAGACGGCTCTTGTAGCTGTTGCTGCCTGCATCGGTCGTCACATGGCCCTTGTATGCCCACTCTGTCTTCAACACGCCGTTGACCAGGCTGGGGTTGGTTGCCACATAGCGGACACCAATGCGGTTGAAGCCGGTCATGATATCCATGGCACCGCCCTTGCACATGGGGCCTTCAAAGCTCTTGAGGTAGACTTCACGGATGGACTGCTCGTTGGCAAAGACGCCCAGGCTTTCACGGTTAGCTTCCTGATCGTTCAGGGCAAAGTGCTTGATGCCGTACATAATGCCCAGTGCCTGCATGGCCTGTGCTTCGTACCAGCCCACATAATAACCCAGGACGCCATCTTCGGAGTAGTACTGCATATTGCGTCCGCCGAACGCCGTACGATGGATATTGCCGCCGCCGTACCACAGACCATTCAAATCGCAATAGATGGACTCAACGCCCAGCATATGGCCACGAGCGGCAAAACGCTTTTTGTTCCAAGTGCGAGAGGTGATGACCTCAGATACCCAGCTCAAGCAGCTTTCACCGGTTGCCACCAGACTGCCCTGCTGGATGCAGACACCGTCATCACCGCGTGCCTGACTAGGCAGAGCAACATGCTCGATTGCACCACAGCCGTTGGAGTCGTTGCGCAGGCTCAGCATCTCGTCCACGGTCAGCTGATCGATGAAGGTATCCCAAATTTCATCATCATCCCACAAAGCATCTTTCAGCGTGACAAAGCTCATGCCGCTGTCCAGCCCCTGCGTATATTCAGATACCGAAGGTACATCGGTCAGGCCAGCCACATAATCATCATACCAGTCACCGCGCAGGTCTTTCATCATATCGTCGTTGGCGGTTACAGCATAGGCTGTTGCCGGGAAAGTACCTGCCCAATCGCTACGGGTCAGATAGGTAAAGTCCACACCATAGTTCGACAGCTGATCCTGATCAAACTGGTTGGTGACCTCTACATCCTCATCGTAGCGGCTGTAACGGTAGCTCGTGCTGTCCAGCGAATCTTCGGTCCAGGTATAGGTCTTGGAAGAATCGCCGTCCACCGCATTGCCGCGGGCATCCACCATACCATCTGCAGAGGAGTAGCCCTTTGCAGCCAGAATATTATTCAGTGCATCGTGGGCATCCTCGCCGATAGCAAAATAGTAGGTGCCTTCGCTCAGGATATAGCCGCGCGCATTATTGCTGTCGTAGCTCGCCAACAGATAACGCTCAATGGGCACTTCCACGGTAACGGTAACACCTGGCTCGATATCATCGGTCTTTTCAAAGCCAGCCAACTGGACAGCTGCTTTTTCAACGCCATTGCTGACTTCGTAATCGCCGTAAGGCGTCTGCGCATATACTTCTACAACGCTCTTGCCGGCTACGCTGCCGGTGTTGGTGACTTCCACCGTGACCGTGTAGGTATCCTCGGCACTGTCATAGCTGACATCCTTGAGTTTCTGGTCAAAGGTCGTGTAGCTCAGACCGGCGCCAAAGGTGAAGTCCATTTCATCGGCGTAGTTCCATGCGCTTCCGGAAGTGCTGCCCACGGTGTCGTTTGCACCGTAGCGGCTCATCACACAGTCCTCGTAACGGGTCTCGTAGTATTTGTAGCCGACGTAAATGCCCTCGGCGTAGATTACATAATCATCTGAGTGATTTTCTGCCACGACAAACTCTTCGTCAATGTAGTTCATCACTTCGCTGAGGTTTGCCCACTGCCGGGAATTTTCAGCAGCCGCATAGGTGCAGGCAGGTGCGCTGAGAGAGCTTGACGGATAGCTGTCGGCCAGCTTGCCGCTGGCGTTCACCTTGCCGCTGATAACATTTGCAACACCTTCAAAGCCCTGCGTTCCCGGAATACCGGCAATGACCAGTGCGTCCACGTCATAGTCATAAGCCCAGCCCAGTTCCATCATCTGATCAGAGTTGATGACTGCCACGATACCCTTGAACATACCGCTCTGTTTGCCTGCTTGCAGATAGCTCATCAGGTCCATCTCGTTCTGCATCAGACCCATATAATGCCGAGTGGTTCCGTTGTCATCTACCAGCATGGCACTTTCAGAGTCCTCGGTGCCGTAACGAGTAAAGACGACCACTGCGACAGAACCGGTAGATTTCCAGCTGCTCTCCTGTGACTTGACATCCGAGATGGGGGCTTCATACACCGTACTGCTGTCCGTGGTGCTGAGTTTGCTGTATACACTGGTACTCAGTGTCAGATTGACATTGGAGTCGCCAAAGGTCTGCGTCATAGAATCGTTGAATGTCACCATCGGAATGGCATCCACCGTGCTCTTGCTCTTACTTTTGTTGTAGCGTGAATTGGTAGAGCCGTTGCCAAAAACAGTAATCTTGGTGCTGTCCGGTGCCAGTGGCAGGAAGCCGTTCTGGTTGATCAAAACAACCGTACCTTCTTCGGCCTGCGTCACACTCTCAGCAGCAGCGGCCATCTCCACCTTCAAGGCATTTGCCTTACTGGAAACATCCTCGCCGTACTGCTTCAGGACATCCGCACCATAGTAAGTGGTGTTCGTGTTGTCTCCATCGGTCTGCACAACACGGCTCGTCGTCACGTTCAAGGCCTGATTGATCATGCCCTGATTTTGAAACAGCAGCGTGGAAGCCGCCATTTCATTTGCCAGAACAAGGCCGGTTGTACCCGCCATGCCTTTCAGGAAGTCTCTGCGTTTCATCCTGTTCCTCCTTTGTTTTCGTGTAAAAACAGTTTTCGTTTTGTTCAAAGTCACTTTCCAAAACGGAGCTCTGAACTCTTGGCTCTGTTTTAACATAAAAAATGCGGAGATCACAAATCTCCGCATAACCTGTCAGAATGGACAGCATAACTTGTAATTTCGCTCAAGGAGCAATAGTTTTTGTGCATTATGTATACTTCAATAAATTTTGCAAAACCTCACTTTGCACTAAAGATCAAATCAAGCTCCACAATGTCATCTTCCTGACAGAAGGTCATCTGCCCGCCGTATTTTTCTACCAACAGCTGCATACTGCGCACGCCAATTCCGTGATTGCGCTTGTCCTCCTTGGTCGTCTGCGGTAAGCCGTCGTGAAGCCGGAGTGCGTCCCCTGTATAATTTTGAAGCTGCGCCACATAAAAACCGCCGACTCTCCGCATCGTGAACGAGATTTGTTTTTTATGTGGATCATCCAGCTTTCCAACTGCCTCCATTGCGTTTTCCAAGGCATTGCCGAACAGAGAATACAGATCTGCGGCATCTATATATCCGATACCAGATGCTTCAGCCATACAGGTGAACCCAATACCTTTGCCCTGGCAGGAAAGACTTTTTTCTGTCAGAAGAATGTCCATTGCTTCGTTGCCGGTATGGACGATGGAATCATACTGGTTGATCGTGTGTTCCATATCAGCCAGTATTTTTTCATCAATCTGCCCCTTTTTATGAAACACCCGAATCTGATGGCGAAGGTCGTGGCTCTTGATGTTGATCTGCTCAATATTTTCTTTGCTGATTTCGTACTGCCGCTTTCCCTGCTCCATCATAAAGTGGATGTTTTCGCTTTCCCGCTCCAGACCGCTCATCATATACAGGCTGTGCAAATACAAAATTCCCAGCATGTTAAAGCACAGCTCTGCCAGATAGAACGCACGGCTCGTTCCACCGCTCAAACTTGCATAGCTGTTCAGACCACAGCACATCAGACACATCAAAAACCAGATCGGCGCAACCCGATTCAGCTGCAGCCGTATCAGCACCGTGTTCTGAAACTTTCGAGTTCCGAACCAGTATACCAGAAATGCAGCTAACGCCATCAGAAGCATATGTTTGACCCAACTCAGCCAGTTCATTCCGCCACCTGATATCAGCGCAAAGTCCAGTGCATTGGCGATCTGCTGCGTGAACCAAACAAAAGTGCCTATGTACAGAAAAGACCACCGCTCCAAATCCAGAATAAACCATAACGACGCCAGAATAATCAGGTATGCGCCAAAATAGTTGCATATCATTTCAAAGAAATTTTCATTGTATTGGGCAAAGATATTGGACCAAAGCACACTAATTGCCGAGCATCCAACCACTGCACAGCAAATCCTTGCTCCCATATGAGGACGTTTGGGCAGCGACCACGTTAAAATCAGCCCGGTCAGCAGCAGGTCATAAAAAAACATCCGACCAAATAAAAAGCCTATCATCGTGCTCTGCCTCCTTTTGCATAGTATTCTGTCAGTTTCTCCAAAAAGCCCTTCCTGCGGTTTCGGCTGATTTGCAGAACATGTTCGCCCACACAAACATTTGCCGCTCCAACGGATGAAACATATTGCAAGTTGACAAGATAGCAATAGTTGCATCTATAGAAATCTGTTCCTGTTAAGCTTTCTTCTACGCTCTTGAGAGAACCTTCACAAACAAATGTTCCACGGATTGTATAGTAAGTCAGAAGATGCTTTTCGACCTCTATGTATAAGATTTCGCTGCTTTTCAGATAGTGCATCTGCCCTTCACAGGCGAGGGGGATGATTATTTCTACCGAAGAAGCTACACTGCGAAGCGCCTTTTTGATTTTCAGCTTGAATGCGAAATATTCTACCGGCTTCAGAACATAATCCATTGCATCCACCGAATAGCCTTCAATTGCATACTGAGCAAGGTTCGTCACAAAAATCAGTACCACATTCGGGTCGCTTTCTCGCATCCTGCGGGCTGTTTCAATCCCGTTCATTCCAGGCATATCCACATCCATAAAAACAATTTCCGCATCCTGATGCCATTTCTCCAGAAAATCAAATCCGTTTTCATACCATTGAATCGAAAATTGCGTTCCGCACTCCGCTTCATACTGGCGCAGACACGCTTCCAATCGCTGTTTGGATGCAGCGTCATCCTCCACAATTACAACACGCACAGCTTCTTCCTCCCTTCAATCTCAATCTGATTTTTAATTATATCACAATTATCAAAGAGGTTCTATTCGTCAGGCCGCTAATTTTGACATTGCTTTTTGGGCAGAACGCCCGATTCATTTTGCCGCCTGATTCCCCCGACAAAATCCATCGCTATGCTGCATGGGCGGTATTTTTTTTAGTGAGCTGTACCTTGAAAATTTCATGAGCCGTCTGAACGTGATACCGCACCATGACTCTCACATTTTTCTGTGAGCGAGCTGGACAACGCCGCTGCACAAACACTGGCAGGAACTTCGTTCAGCGCAAAGGTGAAACATATCTATGAGCAGAGAGAACCCTCACTTGCGTTTTGCGCATCCTAACAATTCGGAAATATTTGTTGATGAAGCATTTTGAGCGCAGCGGTAGAGGGCAAGAACCGTCCCGTGGCCACAAATTTTTAATTCTTGAAATTCTTGTCCTCCACCGGGACTTCACTTTTCAAACTCCTGCGAGTTTTCAAAGTGATCTTGTTGGGGAATCGCTTGTCGGGGCAAGCCCCTCCATTTGCTGCGCAAACCGTTCGATCGCTCAAAAGCCCCACTGGGGCTTTTGTTGCTGTGCAAACGCGAGCTTGCCTATGGCACGCGGAACAGGCTCATCATGCAAATAAAAAAGAAATCCAGGAAGTTCCCACTGGAGAACTCCCTGGTGTACATACCATTATTGTCTGTGGCTTTAATCGCAAGGTTTACAAGCAGCGTAATTCTCAACGACCTGTTTGCGATATGCAATTCACGGTTGTTGCCAACGAATCAAATCGTGAATTGCGATGGCAGGATGTGTCCTATTCAGGGGCGCACCCTGTTTTTGTTTTGTATCACTCTTAAAATTATAAGCTGCTCATAAATTTACTCATATCTTGTCGTTTCTATGCTGCTCTCTTATAATAACATCCAAAAAGACCGAACGGTCGAGCAAAATTTCTGATTGGAGGCTATTATAATGAACGAATCTGTAAAGAAGCTGCTGAAAGAGAGTATGTGGAATCTGGCCACCTGTGCAAACGGCGAGCCGAATATCATGCCGGTCGCATTCAAAGATGTGGCCCCGGATGGCAAGCCGGTGGTTGGTGATGTCTTCCTCGATACCACTCTGAAGAATCTGGCTGCCAACGGCGGCAAGATTGCCGTTTCAGTCTATGATGCAAAGTCTTTGGAGAGCTGCCAGATCAAGGGCATTACCGAATACGTCACCGCGGGCGAGATCGTCAAGACCTTCAAAGCAATTCAAGCTCGTCTTTATACTTAGCAAGGCGAGGGGCAAAATTGTCTTAACTTGTCATTTTTCCTTATCCCTTTCGTGTAAGATGGAGCTGTACACTGGGGTAATCACCAAACAGCTGCGGCAAAA
>CAVBNV010000001.1:10166-217503 GCA_963596815.1 Oscillospiraceae bacterium | reverse complement strand
CAAGAAGGATTCGTTCGAGTATTACAAGAATGTGATCCATACCAACGGCAGAGAGCTGTAAAAAAAGAAGCGATAAGAAGGTAACTGAGAAAACAGAAAGGTGAAGGACTATGAGCGCAAAAGGTTTGAACATTGGTCGTCGTGAATTCCTCAAAGCATCCGGTCTGACTGCCGCCGCTGCGGCATTTACCACCTGCGTGGGTGCAGGCAGTGCTCCTAAAGCGGACGCCTGCGACCTGAGCAAGATTTTTCCTTCCAAGAAGCAGAGCACACCTGAAATCGTTTTTGACATTGACAACCCCATCGTGCAGACTACGGCCGGCAAGGTGCGCGGATTTATTGATAATGGCATCTATACCTTCCGCGGCATCCCCTATGCAGCGGCTGACCGTTTTGAAGAACCCCATGCACCCACGGCATGGGATGGCGTGCGGAACTGCGTGGTGTACGGCGGCATCTGCCCGCAGGAGTCACGCGGTATCAAGGCATCTGAAATGATCAATCCACACGTCTTCTGGCCCATGGAAGAAAACTGCCAGAAGCTGAACGTCTGGTCGAAGGATGTGACGGCGAAAAAGCCGGTCATGTTCTGGATCCACGGCGGTGGTTTTTCTACCGGCAGCAGCATTGAACAGCCCTGCTACGAGGGCCACAATCTGTGCGACCAGGGCGACGTGGTGGTCGTCAGCATCAATCACCGGCTGAACTGCCTTGGATATCTGGATCTGTCCGCCTACGGCGAGACCTACCGCTACAGCGGCAATGCCGGTATGCTGGATATCGTTGCCGCCTTGCATTGGGTACAGGACAATATTGCCTGCTTTGGCGGCGACCCGGACAATGTGACCGTGTTCGGCCAGTCGGGCGGCGGCGCAAAAGTTTTGACGCTTTTGGCTATGCCCGCAGCGGAGGGGCTGTTCAATAAGTGCATCGTGCAGTCTTATGGCGCGGAGCCTGTTGCACAGGAAGATGCACGTCTTGTTGCAAAACTTACTTTTGAAGAGCTTAATATTGCTGAAGGTGATGTTGAAGCTCTTAAAAAAGTAGAATACGATAAACTCCTTGCGGCTGGAACCACTGCTGCCCAAAAGGCCGCAAAACAAGCAGGCCATTCGATTGGATGGGCTTCGGTGGTTGATGGAGATTGTTTCCTGACGAATCTTTGGGCGGATGATGGCATCCAGCCGACCCGTGGCGGCAATATTCCCATGATGATCGGTTCTGTGTTTGGAGAAATGACGAGCAATGCCATGGATATGCTCAAGGGTCTGCCGTACGAGAAAAATACATGGGATGAAGCTGTGGTGGATGCCAAGCTGACCGAAAAGTTTGGTGACAAAAAAGATGCGATCGTTGCAGCCTTCCGTAAAGCATATCCCAATAAACCGATCGTAGATGTGCTTTACATTGATGTTGTGGGTTCTCCTGCGCTTCTGAACGTGAAAAAAGTGCTTAAAAAGCGCGCTCAGATGGAAACACCTGTCTATCGCTATATGTTCTCTTATGAGTTCCCGACGCTGGGCGGCCTGCTGCCGACCCACTGCTCCGACCTGCCGTTTGTGTTCGGCAACGTCTCCAAGCACGGCACCCTGAACGGTGTGACCGAAGAGGGCCATAAGCTGGAATCCATCATGCTGGGTGCATGGTCTGCCTTTGCTCATACCGGCGACCCCAATCATGACGGCATGATCGACTGGCCTGCTTACACGACCGAGACTGGTGCGACCATGATCTTTGAGCCGGAATGCCGGATCGGCTATCATCATGATGATGAACTGATGAATGCATTCAACGGCTGAGGATAGTCAAAAAGAAGGTAAATGAAAGAACGGCCACCTATTGCACCAGCTGATGCAGTAGGTGGCCGCTTTCTATAATAATTTATATGTTAATCTTCCAGTCTGCCATGGTCACAGCCTAGCGACAGATAATGCTCCATCTCCCCTTTCAACACCATCTGCGCATACTCCAAGGGCTTGTTGTAGAGCAGCCAGTCCAGTTCTGCCCGCTGTGCCGGGGTGTCACCGTATTCGTCCTCGATGGCGATGCAGTCGATGGCAACAGTGGAGCCATCTGCGAACCGGGATTCCACTCGGTTGGTGTCCATATTGAAGCGGCAGGAAAGCAGTTTGTTCATAGTGAACCTCATTTCTATATCAAACGGTGTCTGTTCGGATGTCCTAAACCCTGCCATAGAACCGGTGTGTCATGTAAGATTGTTGTCTGGATAAAATTGGAAAATTTCGCACAATAGATACCGCTAAAATTCAGCAAGTTGGCCTATATAGAACGGCCTATTTTGCCGGCCTGATTTTGGCTCTGCACACTTTTGCACATTTTCTGCACATCGCAAGGATGGATAACAGGTGCAAAGGAGTACAAACAATGCAAAGGAATACAATAGATTGACAATGCTGAAACCACGGTGTTTCGATGAAAATGACGATTCTTCGTGAAATGGACAAATGGACGAAAGATGCTGCTCGGTTCCTACGAATCAGTAGGCCGGGGGTTCGAGTCCCTTCCATCGCACCAAAAAATGCCGTGAAATCGAAAGATTTATGGCTTTTTTGTTTTTTAAGCCATGCGTGCACGGTTTCTGCACGGTCTGCCGCTCGCGCCGGTGTGCGATGAAAGCATGTTATTTTTCTCTGTACTGCCTTGCGGCGGTGCAGAGTTTTTTTAGGTATCCGCCAATTTCGGGGCAGACTTGCTCCGGCAACGAGCCGTAACCAAGGACGAAAGTTCCGGTTTGCTGCAAATCACCGGTAAGGTCGAAGTCGCTCAACAGCGAAAGCCTGATGTTGTACTGCTGTGCCGCACGCCGCAGGGCATCCTCACATGGGGCATCGGCAAGACGCATCAACAGATGCAGACCGGTGTGCAAACCGGTGAGGCCAATCTCCTCCGGTAAAAAAACATTTTCAATTCCCGCAACAAGGGCATCCCGCCGGGCCTTGTAGGCAACACGCTCACGCGCAAGATGGCGTGTAAAATATCCTTCGTTGATAAACCGTGCCAGCGTTTGCTGCTCAAAGCGACCGACCGTGCACGAGTACATGCGGTAAGCATCACGCCAAAGCGGCAGCATATGCTCCGGCAGGACCATATAGGCAATCCGGATACCGGGCGCAAGGCTGCGCGAGCACGTAGACAGGTAAATAACTGATCCGTCTGCGCCCGCCATGCCCTGCAAACTTGGCAGAGGTCGGGTGTCAAAGCGAAACTCGGAGTCGTAGTCGTCCTCGATGATGTAGCGCCTGCCCGAGGCACGGGATGCCCATCGCAGCAGCTCTGCCCGCCTGGGTGCAGGCATTGTGACGCCGGTAGGAAACTGATGACTCGGCGTGACATAACATACACAAGCGCCGGACTCGGACAGCGCCGTCAACGAAAGTCCACCGGCATCCACGGGTAGACAGCAGCAGGAAACACCATTATTTTCAAGAACCTGCTTTGCACGGGAGTAGCCCGGGGTCTCAACCGCAGTCAAGCCCGGCAGCAGCGGAGCAAGGAGACCAAGCAGGTACTCCATACCCGCACCGATGATAATCTGGTGCGCCCCGCATTGCACGCCGCGGTATTCGGCAAGATAGCCCGCAAGCGCCTGCCGAAGCTCAAGGTCGCCCTGTGCGTCACCGTGGGTCAGCAACTGAGGGGAAGAGTACAGCAGCTCCTTTTGCAACCGTGCCCATGTGCGGAACGGGAACAGTTGTGGGTCAATGCCTCGGGTCGAGAGGTCGAGCATTGCAGACGTCTCATGGCTCGGCCGCTCGGCAGCCCGGCTCAGATATGCCGGGCGCATCCTGTCCGGTTCCGGTGCCTTATATGTCTGCGGCAGAGCAAGATATTCCTGCACATAAAAGCCGCTGCGCTCCCGCGAGACCAGATAGCCTTCCGCTGACAGCATTTGGTATGCCGTGTCCACGGTGTTTACAGAAACCGAAAGCTCTGCGGCAAGCCGACGCTTCCCGGGCATACGGGTACCTGCCGCAAGCTCGCCGGAGCGCAGCTCTGCCGCAAGGCTGCGGTAGAGCTGTTCATAAAGAGGGATGCCGGCATCCGGATCGAGTGCTGTAGTCAAATGAACCATAAATCCAACCTCTTTTTTAGGCAGCTTTGCAAACTGATACCACAAAAAAACTTTATTCTGGATATTTTAATGGTATCAGTCCTGTGTATAATAGGAGCATACCCGCCGGGAAACAAAAAGTCAATACAAAACCACTGGATTTATGGGAATATATATTGGAGGGAACATTATGTCTAGCACTGCAATGTGGCTGTTGTTGGCAGTCGTGGTTATCCTGATTCTTTTTGGAAGCGTATTATACAAGCGCCGTTTTGATACACATGAGCTGTCGCTTATCGGCGTAATGGCGGCGCTCAGCTTTGTGGCGTACTCCTTCTTCCGTATACCGTTCTACGGCGGTTCATCGTTCCATTTGGGCAACACCTTTACCGCCCTGACCGCTCTGCTGCTGGACGGTGTCTCCGGCGGACTGGCAGGTGCAATCGGTCTTGCACTGGCAGATATCGTTGCCGGCGACCCGGGATATGCGATAACGACCTTTGCGCTGAAGTTTATCATCGGCATCACCTGCGGCGCCGTAGCACACAAGTTGATTCATCTCAACAGCCAAAAACGCGAGGGCGTGCTCTACGTTTGCAAAGTCACCGTCTCGGCCGCATCCGGCTTACTGCTGAATGTGCTGACGGACCCTTTTCTCGGGTACTTCCGCAACGTATACATTTTTGGGCAGGAATACACCGTGGCACAAGCTCTTTCTAAAATCGCGGGCGGCGTCACCTTTGTCAACAGCATTGCTTCCACAGCCTGTGTTGTGATCCTTTATCTGGCTTTGCATCCTGCGTTGGAGCGTGCAGGCCTGCTGCCCAAAAATAAAACGGAATAAACCTTTACCTTTCTGTTATACTGCACAGCTGCCCCTGTCTGCCGGAACAAAATTGTACGGCGGTCAGGGGCAGCTGTGTTAAAAACGGGTACCTTGCGACACCCTTTATTTTATGATCGCGGATTGCGTCTCAAGCTGAAGCGTAATGCTGCTTGCCTTCCATACGCCGTCCTCTTTTACCATGGTGATCGTGCCGCAGGCTGCACCCACAACAGTGTGATCGGTAATGGTTTGCAGATCAGCCGTATAATCAAAGCTGTTCTCTTCATCCACACTTGCTGTCATTTGAATCATCGTGGTCTCAATGCTGCTGTCATACAGGCTTACAAGCGCAGAAATGCGTGCCGGCACCCGATTAAGCATCAGGGCATCCATACACTCTTCGGTAACAAGGTCATCCAGCTGCGCTTTCATCCAGCTGCCAATCCCGCTGTCGTATACCGTGGTCAGTCCGGTAGATGCTGCGTCCTCTTTGTCCGTAGATACACCTGCCGCATCCTCGGCGATGGAGCAGCTCAGCAGCTGCGAGAGGACGACCTGTGCCTGTCCCATCGAGCCTTTGGTGTCAGGGTGATGCATATGCAGACAGACCCAGCCGACAGCAGCCAGTGCTGCGAGCGCAAGTATAAGCAGGAGAAACAATATCCACTTGCGGACCGAAAAATGTTTTGTCATGGCAGTTATTTTGTCTGCTCTGCTTCAAGCTTTTGCTTTTTTTCGATATAGGCTTCCATCTTTTTTTCTGCCCAGCCCTCCAGGTTTACCTGTCGATCCCGTGCGATGCCCAAAGCCTGTGCAGGCACATCCTTGGTGATCGTACTGCCGGCGGCTGTATACGCGCCGCTGCCGACACGGACCGGCGCGACCAGATTTGTGTTGCAGCCGATAAAGCAGTAATCGCCGATCGTGGTACGGAACTTGCCCTCGCCATCGTAATTGCAGGTAACGGTACCGCAGCCAAAATTACAATACTTGCCCACATCGCTGTCGCCGATGTACGTCAGGTGGCTGACGGTATTGCCGCGGGCAAAGTTGGAATTCTTTGTCTCAACGTAAGCACCGAGATGCACGCCATAGTCCGTGACTGTGTTTGCACGCACATGGGTGAACGGACCGATATTGTTGTGCGGACCGAGATGCGAGCTGTACACCTGGCTGGCATTGACGCAGGTGCCATCCTCTACGGTGCTGTCTTCGATAAGGCTGTTCGGACCGATCACGCAGTCTGCACCGATCACTGTATTGCCGCGCAGGATGCTGCCGGACAGTATTTTTGCGCCGGAGGCAATTTGTACGTCATCCCCGATCTCGACATTGCGGCTCTCGATGATGACACCATTCGCAATGTGCCGCAGCAGGGTAAATTCACGCTGCTGCTGTGCAGCGTCCAGTTTTGCGCGTGCGGCTTCCAGTGCGGCAGAAAATGTATCGCTCATGGTTTATAACCTCTTTTATTCTATGTATTGTCCTGTGTGCGGCTGCATCAGCCGGCAGAAAAACACTGCCCGCTGCCGCAAAACGGCGCGGGCACAGTGTGATCATTAAATATATGGTAATATCTTTGAAAAGTTTCAGGGATAGAAAGTTGTATCCAACAGCACAAAAAGTAACGCTGTACAACAAAAAACCTCTCCAACTTTCTCCCAGTTTATATTACAGGAAAACTTGGTAAAATTCAAGTGATTTGCATAAAAAACATTTGCTATTTTCGGGATTTTGCACGGTGGCACACAATAGAATTTTTGGTATAATAGTTTAGCATTCATAAAATAATGTTCATCGTACGTACTAGACAGAGCAAACGATGAGGCTGCGGCATTTGCTTTCGCAGCCAAAACAATGGGAGGTAAACAACGCATGAGCAAAAAGTACCTGTACTACTTCAGCGAGGGCAATGAAGCTTTCGGTGGCGACAAGGTCACAATGAAGAACACACTGGGCGGCAAAGGCGCTGGCCTTGCAGAGATGACTGCAGCCGGCATGCCCGTTCCTCAGGGCTTCACCATCACCACAGAGGCCTGCACACAGTATTACGCAGACGGCCGTCAGATCAACGATGAGATCACCGCTGATATTTTCGAGCACGTCAAGGGTCTGGAGAAGATCACCGGCAAGACTTTCGGTGACAACACCAACCCCCTGCTGGTTTCTGTCCGTTCCGGCGCACGTCAGTCCATGCCCGGCATGATGGACACCATCCTGAACCTCGGCTTGAACGATGAGGCTGTTGAGGGTCTGGCAAAGAAGACCAACAACGCACGCTTTGCATATGACTGCTATCGCCGTTTTGTGCAGATGTTCGCTGATGTCGTCATGATGGTTCCGAAGAGTCTGTTCGAGGTCGAGATCGACAAGATGAAAGAGGCCAAGGGCGTCAAGAACGACGTTGACCTGACCGCTGAGGACCTGAAAGAACTGGTCGCCATCTTCAAGAAGATTTACGAGGAGAACGAAGGCCGTCCCTTCCCCCAGGATCCTCGCGATCAGCTGATCGAGGCTGTCAAGGCCGTCTTCCGCAGCTGGGACAACCCCCGCGCAAACGTCTACCGCAAGATGAACGAGATCCCCTACGAGTGGGGCACTGCTGTCAACGTGCAGCAGATGGCATTCGGCAACTCCGGCGATCGCTCCGGTACCGGCGTCGCATTTACCCGTGACCCCGCAACCGGCGCCAAGAAGCTGATGGGCGAGTACCTGATCAATGCTCAGGGCGAGGACGTCGTCGCAGGTGTCCGCACTCCCTCTCCGATCAGCCACCTGAAGGATCAGATGCCCGAGGTGTACGATCAGTTTGTTGAAATCGCCAACCGCCTGGAGAACTACTTCCGCGATATGCAGGATATGGAGTTTACCATCGAGGACGGTCACCTGTACATGCTGCAGACCCGTAACGGCAAGCGTACCGCTCAGGCTGCTCTGCAGATCGCATGCGACCTGGTCGACGAGGGTATGATCACCGAGCAGGAGGCTGTCCTGCGCGTTGAGCCCAAGCAGCTGGATACCCTGCTGCATCCCCAGTTCGACGCAGCAGCCCTGAAGGCTGCCGAGGTCGTCGGCAAGGGTCTGGCAGCTTCTCCCGGCTCTGCCTGCGGTCAGATCGTCTTCACCGCTGAGGAAGCCGAGGAAAAGGTCAAGTCCGGTGAGATGAAGAAGGTCGTTCTGGTTCGTCTGGAGACCTCTCCCGAGGATATCGTCGGCATGCAGGTGTCTCAGGGCATCCTGACTGTGCGCGGCGGTATGACCAGCCATGCAGCCGTTGTTGCACGTGGTATGGGCACCTGCTGTGTCTCCGGCTGCGGCAACGAGAACGATGTTAAGATCGATGAGGAGGCTAAGACCTTTGAGATCAACGGCCACAAGTTTGTTGAGGGCGATTGGATCTCCATCGATGGCTCTACCGGCAACATCTACGGCGAGCAGGTTGCTACCGTTGCAGCTACCGGCAACAAGAACTTCAACCGCTTCATGGGCTGGGCAGATGCTGCACGTCAGCTGCTGGTCATGACCAACGCTGATAACCCGCGTGATGCACAGCAGGCTGTTGATCTGGGCGCTGAGGGCATCGGCCTGTGCCGTACCGAGCACATGTTCTTTGCCGAGGATCGCATCAAGGCTGTGCGTGAAATGATCTGCGCACGTACCGTTGAGGAGCGCAAGGCCGCTCTGGCAAAGGTTGAGCCGTTCCAGGAAGCAGACTTTACCGCAATGTACCGCATCATGGGCGAGCGTCCGATGACCATCCGTTACCTGGATCCGCCTCTGCACGAGTTCCTGCCCACCAAGGACGAGGACATCAAGGAGCTGGCTGCCGATATGGGCATGACCTTTGATGACCTGAAGAACGTCGTTGCATCTCTGCACGAGTTCAACCCCATGATGGGTCACCGTGGCTGCCGTCTGGCTGTTACCTACCCTGAGATTGCTGAGATGCAGACCAATGCTGTCATCAAGGCTGCCCTGAAGGTTTCTGCCGAGACCGGTCACATGATCACCCCGCACATCATGATTCCTCTCGTAGGCGAGGTCAAAGAGCTGAAGTACGTCAAGGACGTTGTCGTTGCAACTGCTGACAAGCTGATTGCAGAGGCCGGCGTTGAGATGAAGTACCAGGTCGGCACCATGATCGAGATCCCCCGTGCAGCTCTGACTGCCGGTGAGATCGCCAAGGAGGCTGAGTTCTTCAGCTTCGGCACCAACGACCTGACCCAGATGACCTTCGGCTTCAGCCGTGACGATGCCGCTAAGTTCCTGGGTGCATACTACGAGAACAAGATCTACGAGAGCGATCCGTTCCAGCACCTGGATCAGACCGGTGTTGGCAAGCTGGTCAAGATGGCTGCTGCCGATGGCCGTGCAACCCGTCCCGACCTGGGTCTGGGCATCTGCGGCGAGCATGGCGGCGACCCGACGAGCGTCGAGTTCTGCCACAATGTCGGTCTGGACTACGTCAGCTGCTCTCCCTTCCGTGTGCCTATCGCACGTCTGGCTGCTGCACAGGCTGCCATCAAGAACCCCCGCAAGTAATTGCGTGAGCGCTTGAACAGAGCTTTATAAAGCGATCTCTGTCCCGGTTTCTGTAAAAAGAAGCCGGGACATTTTTTGCAAAAGCGAAAAAAATATCTAATTTCATTGCATATATGCAGTAAACTGTTGTATTTTTACTTGCATTTTTTGTAAAATTGGTGTATTATCCTTGATGTTGATAAAAATCAATCATAAAAGGGGAATCTGAACCATGTCACTTAAAAAGATTATAGCGACTGTAAGTTCCATCGCTTTGATGCTTACAGTGATCCCTTCTGCGTTCGCATGTACAGCTCTTTACGTTGGCAGCGACCTCACAGAGGACGGCACAACGATGTTTGGCCGTATTGAGGACCTTGGCACAAACGATTACAACAAGCTGTTCTACGTCAGTGCGGCCGGCAACCACAAGGCCGGTGAGGTTTACAGCGGCTGCTACGGCTTTACCTATACCTTTACGCACGACAGCTACCGCTACACCGCACGCCGTGATGACAACACACAGGGTGTCTGCCCGGATTGCGACGGCACACACGAGCACACCCCCTACGAGGAGGCCGGCACGAACGAAATGGGCGTGATGGTCTCCGCTACGGAGTCTCTGTACGGTACAAAGGCGGTGCAGGCAGTCGACCCGTATGAGGACAACGGCATCGAGGAGGCTGAAATCACAACCGTGCTGCTGAGCGAGGCAGCTACCGCCCGTGAAGGCGTTGCGCTGCTGACTTCTATTTACGACAATGCCGGTGCAGCCGGTGGCTCCGGTGTGTTTATCGCAGACCAGAATGAGACCTGGTTTGTCGAAAACCTGACCGGTCACACCTACATCGCACTGAAGCTTTCTTCCAGCGTTGTATTTATGCAGCCGAACATTGCTGCAATCGGCAAAATCGATTTGGACGACACCGATAACGTCATTGCCTCCGCAAATGTGATCTCTGTTGCACAGCAGGCAGGCACGTTTGTGGGCGATGCACAAGCAAATGTCATTGACTTGAGCGCATCCTACAACGATGTCGGCGGCTCTTCCCGTATGTCTGCCGGCTTGAACTACCTGAACGGTGTGGACACCTTTACGGCTGACAATTACACCGAGAACGACTTTGCGATGAGCAACGTTGACGAAAACGGCAGCATTGTCACGCTTTACACCAACATCAAGCTGACCAAGAAGTTTGCTGTCGAGGATGCTCTCAACTTCTTCAAGACTGAACCGATCGGCAAGACGGGCAACATTGAGACGCACATGTTCCAGGTGAGCACAACAGGCGCACTGGAGACGGCAATCGTTGAGTGGACCGCATTTGATGACAACGTATACAACGCATTCGTGCCTTACTATCCGATCTTGACGACCGACACCGCCGATGTGTATAAGGTATCGCCCGGCAAGGTCGTGCGCTCGGACGAGCAGCCGACAAAGGGTGTCTGGTACAAAGACCAGAAGGGAAGATATTTCACTTACCCGGATGATTGGACCGACTCCTTCTACGGTGCACGGGATGCCCTCTCGAACCTGCTGACCTACGGCAACGTGACCGAAAAGGATAAGACAGCCGTTAAGGCAGTGTATGCCTCCTTGCAGGAGTCTATTATGGATGACTTTGCAGACATGAAGGCCGCTGTCGCTGCGGCCGACAGCCTGGAGGCAAAGCAGGCTGCCGCAACGAGCGCAAGCAACGACATGAGCGAGAAGGTGTACAACACCACTGTGACGATGTACAAAATGCTTCAGGGCAAGGTAAATGTGACAACCTGGTTCCAGTCGCTGATGAATAAGATCGCTTAAAATCCAAGTGATTACAGCCCCGGTTTCCGCATAAGGGAGCCGGGGCTTTTTGCACCCTTTTTGTGACAAATGCTGCCTGCTGTGATACAATAAAACTGTATCCTATCAAAGAGACGAAAGGATGTTTCCATGCAGCTGTTTGAACTGGTCAGCCCACGGTTATTCCGCCCATTGGCAGGGCCAAACCGGGCTTTTTATGCAGAGCTGATGCTTTTGCTGTGGGAGGAGTGCCGATACACAGCAAACTACAGCATCTCACGTGCAGAGGCGGTCTCGCGTGCAGAGGACTACTTTGCCTCGCTGGCACGCCCGCTGGCGCTGGATGCGGATGGCGCCGGCGATGAGGAGGAACAGCCCACACGTGACCCCCATACACTGGCACTTGGCTTTCTGCTGCGCCTGCGTCATACCGGCTGGCTGGAGGAGCAGCCCGGCGACTATGCATCCGAGCCAGCGCTGGCGTTTGTGTCGGAGGCCACACCGCTGTTGGAGGCTCTGGAAGAAATATTGAATCCGCGTGTCATTACGTACACCGGCAAGCTATACAAGGCATGGCAGCTGATCCGCAATATCGGGGAGGAAAAAAGCCCCTACGAAAACGTACTTCGCGAGGTATCGGGCGATTTGGACGCTCTTAACCACTCTTTGCGGGCGCTGAATGCGTCCATCGGACACTATATCGACCGACTGACCAGAAACCGCTCGCCGCAGGAAGTACTGGAATTGTTCGATCAATACGAAGAAAAGGTAGTTGCTTCGGCATATCATCGCTTTAAGACAAGCGATAATCTGTTCAACTACCGTGCTTACCTTGAGGAGGGGCTGGACGAGTGCGAGGCACATTGTCTGCCGCAGCTGGCTTTAGATTATGCCCGTGTGGAGCGCTGCGCACCAAACGAGGCGGTACCCGCAGTAAGGGCTTTGCTGCAGCGCATGCGTGATGCGTTGGAAGAGATGAGTACCTTGATGCGTGAGATCGACGCAAGCCATGTCCGCTACCGCAAGCGCGCCGTGCAGCGGGCGCAGTTTTTGCTGCTGAGCGACCGCTCGTCACAAGGAAATGTGACCGCACTGCTTCGTCACTATGCTGAAAGCATCCACACGCCAGAGCAGCTATTCGAGCCGGACGACGGTCCCATCGCCGAGAGACTGCATTTGTACCCGGCAGCTGTATTTGGCGAAAAACCGCTGTACCCGCCGGCAGCGCCGCGTACGATGCAGCCGCTTGCCGCCGTCGGGACGCAAACCATCGACCCGGAACAGCTAAAAAAAGAACAGCAGCTGCTGCTGAGCTATGCACGGCTGGCCGTCACAGAAGAAAATGTAGACCGTCTGGCACGGCTGGCTCTGTCGGCACGGCTGCAGGTTGCGGCCAGCACATTGGCAGCCGAATATCCCAACGATTTTGCGAGGATCATCGGGCTGCACACGTATTCGCAGTCGCCGCGGCGCTGTTATGACATCGCACTTACCGGCGTCTGGGTGGAGCGAGGCGGCTTTCGATTTGAAGAGTTTATCCTGATGCACCGCAGGAGGGAGGCAGACGATGACACAACCAACTAATATGCTGGAGGATACCGCAAACTACCTGCTCAACCACTGCTTTATTTTGGGCGGCGTAGAGGATCAGCGGGCAAAATATCTTTATGTACAGGATCATCTCAGCGATGTGCGTGCCGTATTTGCACCGCTGGGCTACTCAGTCGTGCTGTACCCGGCGCCGCTACAGGCTGCAGCGCTGATCAACCGCCACGAGGGAAGCCAGGCGAGGCTGTTGAAGTACGAGAGCATTTTACTGCTGATTTTGCGCCTGCTTTACCTGCAAAAGCGCGAAAACCTTGCCACCGGCGCCGACCGGGTGCTGGTTACAGTCGAGGAGGTGCAGACGGAGCTGCAAAAAATGAACCTGCCCCGCAAGCTGGATCAGCCTACGCTGGAGCGGCTGCTGCGCACGCTGCGCCGTTACAACCTTGCCAGACCGCTGGACAAGCTTTCCAGCCTGGACAGCCGCATCGAAATATTCCCGACGGTTTTGCTTGCTTTGCCCGATGCAGATCTGGCAGATGCCGCCGCACAGACCGCACACACACGTGAAGAGCTTGCGTTGTACGAGCGGCCGGAGGACGTCACAGAGGTGGAAGAATGATCGAACTGAAACGTCTGAAGCTTATCAATTGGCATAACTTTGAAAATGCAACCTTTGATTGTGCACGGCTGACGTATATGATCGGTGTCAATGCCGTGGGCAAAACAACGATCCTTGATGCGATCCGCTATTGTCTGACGACCAACCGCAGCTTTAATGCGCTGGGCAACAAAAAAAGCGGACGTACCCTGCAGGGGTCGGTACACGCAAAGCAGCGCGGCGAAAATGCCTACCGCCGCCCCGGACACACAGTGGCATACATCGGTGCGGAATTTTGGGACAGCGTAAAACGTGTACCCTTTGTCATAGCGGTGCGAGTGGAGTCAGAGGGACCCATGCAGGAGTTGCACCCTGGCGACCAGATATGGTATATCTCGGAGGATGGCTGTACACTGGAACAGCTGCCGTTTATTGATGCCGCCACCGGCGCCCCCAGTGCACGTGAGGACTTTAAGCCGGCGGCTGGCCGACTGTCGTACACACGCAGCCCGAGCGAGGCAAGGGACCGCATCAGCCGTGCACTTGGCATCGGGCGTGCCGCCAGTCCGCTCGGCAAAAAGTTCAACGAGGTGTTCCAGATGGGCACCAGCATGGACGAAATCCCGAATTTCCGCGAGTTTTTGTATCAGTACATCCTCCCGCAGCCGGAGCTTGACATCGAGGCTTTGCAGGGCGACCGGCTGGAGCTTGAAAACCTGCACGCCGTGCTGAACGAGGCGAAAGCACGTGCCGATGCACTGGCGCAGATCGTGGAGTATGGCCGTGAAGCGGAATTAAAGCAGACGGAGGCAGAAATCAACCGCGGAGCAGCGCTGCTGGCACATGCAGCCGCAGACGAGGCAGAGCAAAAGACCTGGCAAAACCGTTCGGAGGCCGGGAGCCAGCACAAGACCCGGTTGGAGGCTCGCTATGCCGAGGCACGTGACGCCGAGGCAAAGGCACGACGCGCATATCTTGATGCGCACGGGGCAGCCGCTGCGGGCAGCGAGGGTAAAGCACTAGAATCCACCCGTACCGCGCTGGACCGTGCAAAAGCGACGCAAAACGCCGCCGCACGCCGTGCAGAGCAATGCGAGCAGGCAGCACAGAAAATGGAGGAACTGTTTACACTCCTGCGGCGGTGCGGGTTTGCATCCGTGCCGGACGTGCAGACAGATGAATTGACACCAGAGGCACTGTCCACGCAGGTGGAGTGGCTTGCCGCACAGGACAAGCCGCTGGAGGAAGCGTTTTTTTTGGCACGGCAGGCATCTGCCACACTGAGGCGTGAACTGTCCGAAAAGCGTGCGGAGCTGACGGCTGTGTCCGGCGGCAAGTGGGTGTATCCGCACGGCGATGCTGCAACCCGTGTAAGGGATGCGGTCAACGCTGAGCTGCAAAGCAGAGGGATGCAGCCCGATGCCAAGATTTTTTGCGAGCTGCTGCGTGTGGAGGATGAGAGCTGGCAGAATTGCGTGGAGGCCTGTCTGGGTGACCGACGGTTTGATATCCTCGTGACGCCTGCCCATTACGAGGCCGCCAAAAGCGCATTTGTTGCCCTAAAGGATAGGGTAGGTCCTATCAGCCTGCTGGACACCCCAGGCATCCGGGCTGCTAACCGGCACGCCGCAACACCGCCGCCGGACAGCCTTGCAGCGCAGGTGACAAGCGAAAACCCCACAGCAGCACAATATGCGGACACTATCCTGCGGCGTATCGTCTGCTGTGACACACCTGACACGCTGGAGAATTACCCCGACAGCGTCACGCGGGATCTATTGCGGCATCATCCGTTCCGGTTGGAGCGTCTGCGCATGCCGCAAAGGTACATCGGTATGGACGCATGCCGTACCCGTGCCGAGACTTTGCATGCGGAACTGGATGCCCTGACAGAGCGCGCCCGTGCCGCCGAGCGCACAGAGCAAAACATGAAGACCGCCTACGACCAATACAAAAACCTGCGGCACGGTTCCGAACAGGAAAAGCTTGCGGACCTGTGGGAGGCAAAAAGTGCCCTGCGTGCGGCACAGGCACAGACCTTGCAGCTGGAGCAAAAGCTGGCCGACTACCGTGATGACCCGATGCTGCAGCAGCTATACCGTGAAGAGGAGAATTGCGAGAAGGCGTGGGAGGATGCACGCAAGACTGTGGAGCAAATCGGCGGCGATATCCGTGTCTGCGAAAAGCAGCTGGCAAGCTGCGAGACGCAGCAGAAAAAGGCCGCCGATACCGCCTGCCAAAGCAAGCAGGCAGCAGCGGATTTTTTTGCAAAATATCCGCTGCTTGAGCCGCTGTCAAACGACAAATTGCAGCAATGGGTGGCGGAGCGGACGCCGCAAAGCGCTGCACAGGCCGCCGAAAAGACACAGACAAAGCTGGACAGCACGTTGATTGCCTACCTGGCAAACACCCTTGAGCCTGCGCAAAAGGCATACAACGAGCACTATGTATGCGACTATCCGCTCGGGCTTGAAGGGCTTGCGCAGTACCGCACGCAGTACGAAAGCCTTGTGCGGATTGACCTGGAGCGATACTCCGCACGGCTGGAGCAGGCACAGCGTGACTGTAAGGATCGCTTCCGTAAGGACATCCTCTTCCGCATGAAGGATGATATCTTTAACGCACGGCGGCAGTTCCGTGAGCTAAATAAGGTGATGGAGCAACTGACCTACGGCGAGGAGGTCTACCGTTTTGAGCTGGAGCCGAGCCGTGATGCGCAGCTTGCCGCCTTTTACCAGGTGATCGTGGACAAAGGCAACCAGCAAATGACCGAGGATGACTCGCTGGACAACCTTGCCGCAACGGCAGACCCCGTCTATGAGCGGCAGGTGGATGAGCTGATGGAAAAAATCATGGCGGACGTTGACGAGAACACACGTGCCCGCCAGGAGGGACGCAAGCCGGACGGCTGTACCCTGTCGGATTATGTGGATTACCGCACCTACCTGGATTATGACATCAAGGTGACCAACTGCGTTACGGGGCAGCAGGCAAGCCTGTCCCGGGTAAGCCGTGACTCCTCCGGCGGCGAAAATCAGGCACCGTTCTACGTTGCAATCTGCGCAAGCCTTTTGCAGATCTACCAGAAGAGCGAAAACAGCATCCGCCTTGTTTTACTGGACGAGGCGTTCAGCAAAATGACCAGCGACCGCATACGTCCGATGATGGAATTGTTCCGCCGGATGCAGCTGCAGGTACTACTGATTTCGACGGTCGAAAAGAGCACTGCCATCCAGCCGTACTGCGACATCACGTATTCCATCGTTCGTCACGGCGATGCCAATGCCATTGCGCCGTTTATCCGGCTGACAGAGTAACGCAAAAACAGGGAGCACGTTTGCACGTGCTCCCTGTTTTTGCTGTGTCCTGAAGTAATAGCATGGTGCTTAATCGCCAAAAATCTTGTACCACAGGCTGCTCTCGCGCTTTTCTCTTTCTTCCCGTTTCTGCTTTGCGACCGTACCGGTAAAGATGTCACAGCTGTCGGAATAACCGGTGGACGCCGTAGCAGTAATCGTTGCCTCACCGTCCGACACCGCAGTGATGACGCCGTCGGCATCTACCGTAACGACCGCCGGGTTCGAGCTTGTCCATGTGATGGTGACAGCGGAGGGGTCGGCAACAGCAACATTTGCGGTGAACCTATCCGTTGCGCCAATGTTATAAATCGACAGTGTGTAGCCTTGCATAGACTCGCCGTCGCGGCACAAGGTAACCTTGCCAACATCGCTTTTTACGGTGATGGTGCAGGTAAGTGTTTTGCCGCGCTGAGTGGTGGCATAAATCGTAGCAGTACCCTTAGACTGCGCCGTCACCGTGCCGTTAGAGTCGACGGTTGCAACGTTGTTGTTGCCGCTGTACCACTGCCGAATACCGTCAAAATTTGCGACCTCAGACAGGTACAACTGTGTGGTCGGGTGAAGGTCGTTATACTTGATGGTCAGCGTAGCCGAAGTTTTGTTCAAGGTAGAGGTCTTTTCTTTGTAGACTGTGACCGTACATGTGTCCTTATAGTTGAAGGCTGAGGCGGTAATCACAGCCGAGCCGCTCTTTAAGCCTGTAACAATGCCGTGGCTGTCTACCGTGACAACGCTGGTATCGCTGGAAGACCAGCTGATAAAACCATCGGAATAGCTGCTGCTTGCCGTCAGGGCGCTTTGCGCAGAACTGCTGCCCTCCGGCACATAAATGTAAATCGAGTCCTGGTCGATGTACAGGTAGGCCTGATGGTCGGGGTAAATGTCATTTGTCTGCTCAAGCGGTGTCTGTGCGGAGGCGGCAAGCGGAACCGTCAACGCAAGGCAGCATACCAGCGCAGCGGCCGCAAGAGATAAAAATTTATTCAGTTTCATGGTAGTCTCCTTTCAGTGGGGCACAATTTTCGCCCTGCATCATGCTTCGGTGTTTGTCCTTTATAGTCAAGGATACGTTGACAGCACCGCCTTTGTTACAAAGGACATGAAAAAACCGCAAAAATCACCGCAGTGGCAGGACATCCTCATCCTCGTTGATTTCTTCCATCATGCCGTCCGCAAAATACCAGCCCTTCCCGTACAAGGTCTCATGTCCGTCAGCACACATCAGGTACGAGCCATCCGGCAGGGCAATAAAAGGATGCTTATAGCTGTCGGCAAGGGCGATGTCTGCAATGCGCTGACCATCCAAAAGATTGCTGCAGATAAACTGATAGTGCGGCAAAATGCGTGTCTGTGTCAGTCCAAGTCCGGGCAGCCACCTGCAATAGGTCGGATCAACCGCCTCGCCCGCCTCCTCCGGCGCTGCATATACAAGGTTTGCGGCATTCATCGACCCGGCACTTACGCCAAGCACAATGCCGTGAAAGCTGCGCAAAAGCCCCGGCAGACCAAGCTGCGAGAAAAAATGATTTTGCGTTGGCACATGTCCGCCGCACAGCATTAAAAAGTCGCATTGGTTGAGCAGGGGTGCAATCTCGTCCCGGTTGCGGTCGTCACAAGGTGTCAGCGACGCAAGGGGCAGGTGCGCATTGGCAAAGCTTTGCAAAAAAACTGCGCACATATCATCGTTTTGCACAAACGCCTTCGGGTCTGCGGTAAGCGCAAGCCCACGGCGGGGCCGCGCGCCCCACACGGCACGCAGATTTTCCACAAAATGATTGCGGACATCCAGCACAGGGATGCTTGGACCCGGCTCAAAAGGGCAGCCGCTCGGGCTGCTGGTCAAAAAAACTGTCATAGATTTGTCCTCACATTCAGTTCAGGTCCAGATGCGCATTTTGCACCAGGATGCTTTCATTGTAGCACAATCTGTATCCATGCGGCAGGGGCAGAACGCACAAAATTAGAGCACATTTTTATATAGAAAAGCCGTGGCGGATGTAACATTTACACAGTACGATGCGTATGTAACTGTGTAAGGCAGATCTAAACAAAACATTACTCCTTCTCATATTTTCTCCATCCTTCAAAAATGAAAATGTACAGCAAAAAAACCTCCCCGAACGGGGAGGCTTTTTGCTGTGTTTGGCCATGCCGTTTTATGCACGACGGTAATGGTAGTCCTTATCTTTGACGAGGAACATGGAAAAACTGACTGCGAGCGCTGCAAGCTCTGCTGCGGTGATGGCAAGCCATACACCGTCAATACCAAACAGCTCCGGCAACAGCTGGATGGCTATGATCTGGAATACAAGTGTGCGCAAAAACGATATGAGCGCACTGATCAGACCGTTGCCCAGTGCGGTAAAAAACGAGGATGCATACACGTTAAAGCCCATGATCAAAAAGCTGATGGCATACATGCGGAAGGCATGGCTCGTCAGTTTAAGCAATCCGGCATCGTACCCGACAAAGATTTGCGCCACCAACGGGATACAGACCATCGAAATAGCAGTCATGACAACAGCCACGATGGCAATCAGCCGCAGACTTTTGTGGTAAAGGTTGTGCAGCTCAGCGTGGTTGCGTGCACCGTAATGGAAGCTGACAATCGGTGCGCTGCCCACGGCATAGCCGACAAAAACAGCAACAAATAAAAAGGCTGCGTACATAATGACACCATAGGCCGCCACGCCGTCCTCGCCGGCAAAGCGCATCAGCTGTGCATTATAAAGGATGTTTACAAGTGAGGCCGAAAGGTTGGTCATCAGCTCGGAAGAGCCGTTGATGCATGCGCTCAGCAAAACGCCGGGGCGGAATTCAAGTCTGCCCAACCGTAGCCGACAGGTGTTGTGCCTGCCGAGGAAGTAAAACACAGGCAGGACACCGCCAACGATCTGGCTGATAAAGGTGGCAATCGCAGCTCCCTCAACGTCCCAGTGCAGCATACCGACAAGCAAGACATCCAGCACCATGTTGACACAGCCGGCGGCAACGGTAAAGCCAAAACCAAGCTGTGGCTTTTCGGCAGTGACAAAAAAGCTTTGGAACATATTCTGCAAAGCGAATGTGGGCAGCGAGGTCATCAGGATGCGGCCGTAGCGTAAAGCATAATCCAGCATCTCACCCTCAGCACCCATCATGGCGGCGACCGGCCGGATGATGACCAGACCGATTGCAGCAAGGACAATGCCGCTGATCATGGTCGCCCACACAAACATGCTGAAAAATCGGCTGGCCTTTGCCTCGTCACCTTCGCCCAGGGTAATGCCCACGACAGCACTGCCGCCGGTGCCGAGCATAAAACCCACCGAGCCGAGCAGCATAGGCAGCGGCATGATCAGGTTGACGGCCGCAAATGCCGTTTTACCCACAAAGTTTGATACACACAGACCATCCACAATACCATAGATAGAGGTAAACAGCATCGTGCCGATGCACGGCAACACAAAGCGTATCAGTCGCTGATACGTAAAATGGTCAGAAAGCTGGATTGCTTGTTTTGACATAAAATCCCCTTCAACACGATGTCTTACCGATGAGCGCACCGATTTCTTTTTCAAAACAGTCGCACTGCTTGTTGCCCAGCAAGACAAACTGTGCACGCTCGGTCTCTGTCATCTGCAGCAGCGCACGCTCCTCCGCCTGCACCAGCGGACGAATGATTTTTTCGCACAGGGTCTGCCCCTCTTCGGTCAGATATATCGCCTTGCGGTTGCGTGCACCGCCCAATCGCTCCAGGCGCAGACAACCTTTTTTTACAAGACCGGATACGGTAAAGTTTACTGTCTGCTTTGGCAGGCACCAGTCAGTGGCAAGCTCGTTTTGCGTGATCGGCTCGCTTGACTCGAATAGCGCATACAACACCAGCACAGCAGGGGAGGATAGCCCGCAGTATGCCGCATAGCGGTCGTACGGCTTCTGCTGACGCTTATACAGCTGGTTTAAAGCCTTATTAAGCTCTTTTATCTCTTTTTCCATCTGGCACATCATCTCTTTTTGAGTAGCTTTTGATTTTATTGAGTCAAAATCCAACATTGGATTTTGACGGCATAGGAATTATAAGTCCAATATCGGACTTTGTCAATAGATTTTTAGCATAAAAGACTGCGGCGCAAGGCTCATTGTGCGCAGCAGCCTTTTATAATTATATATTCCGTTCATTGGAGATCCAGCTCCGGCGGGACATCGATTTCGTCTGATACGTATTTACCGTTCTTTTTGCGCTGACGCACGCACTCGGTAAGCAGGCACTCAATTTGACCGTTTACCGAGCCAAAGTCATCCTCAGCCCAGGCAGCCAGGGCATCGTACAGCTTTTCGTTCAAGCGCAGCAGCGTCATCCTGCCCTTTTTCAAAGCAGGGTAAAATCTCCTTGCAAAAACAGATTTTCGCTCTATAATAAAACCTGTGCCCCGGTGTGCGCAGGCACAGTATTTGTCCGCAAAGTTTGGAAAAGGGATAGGAATATGAGCTCCACTACAAAGACACTGACCAAAGGTCCACTCGCAAAGCAGATTTTGCTGGTTGCACTCCCGTTGGCACTGTCAAACCTGCTGCAGGTTTTATTTAACATGTCCGACATTGCCGTGGTCGGGCGTTTTGCAGGGTCCACGGCATTGGGGGCAGTAGGCTCCACAAGCATTTTCGTCACACTGTTTACCGGTGCGTTGATTGGGCTTAGCAACGGCATCAACGTGCTGGTTGCACGGTATTACGGCGCACAACACCCGAACGATGTGCACAAAACCGTGCACTCGGCACTGATCATCAGCCTGATTGCCGGTGTGCTTTTGCTGTTTTTCGGGTTGATTGCTTCACCCTCCATGCTGCGGCTGCTGAATACAAAAGAGGACCTGCTGCCGGGTGCTGTCCTATATCTGCGCATCTATTTTTTGGGCATGCCGGCGCTGGCGCTTTACAACTTCGGCAATGCCGTGTTCAGTGCGCTCGGCGACACCAAGCGACCACTGATGTATCTGTCCGTTGCCGGTGTGCTGAACATTGCGCTTAACCTGTTTTTCGTGATTGTATGCCGGCTGGATGTTGCAGGCGTCGCTTTGGCAAGCGTGATCTCGCAGTGCTTTTCGGCGGGGCTGATTCTGCACGCCCTCACACAGGTGAAAGACTGCTATGCGCTTGATTTCAAGCAGGCACGGCTTGACCCGGTTATGACACGTCAGATTTTAATGCTCGGCATCCCGGCAGCACTGCAAAGTGCGATTTTTGCCATCGCAAACCTGTTCGTCCAGGCCGGTGTCAACTCATTTGATTCGCTGATGGTCAAGGGCAACTCTGCCGCCGCCAATGCGGACAACATGATTTATGACGCCATGGCGGCCTTTTATATGGCGTGCGCCTCCTTTATGAGTCAAAACTACGGCGCAGGCAAGCCAGACCGTGTAAAAAAAAGCTACTTTATCAGCCTTGCCTATTCGTTTGGCGTCGGTCTGCTGCTTGGCGGCTGCCTGTTCTTTTTCGGGCGCAGCTTCCTTGCACTGTTCACCACCGAAAGTGCAGTCATTGATGCCGGCATGAAGCGTGTGGTCGTAATGGGCTTTTCTTATTGCATCTCCGCCTTTATGGACTGCACGATTGCAGCCTCAAGAGGTCTTGGCAAAACAGTCGTACCTACCGTCATTGTTATCCTTGGCTCGTGCGTATTCCGTGTGATATGGGTGTATACCATATTCGCACACTTTCACACCATACCATCGCTGTATGCGCTGTACCCGTGCTCATGGACACTGACAGCGATTGCCGAGATCCTTTACTTTGTGCACTGCTACAAGGATGCCATGACGATTTTTACAGTGCCCGCAAAGCAATAAGCAAAGCAATAAATAGTTAAATAGTTAAAAAACGAAACGGTCTGAGACCTGCACAATACAGGCTTCAGACCGTTTCGTTTTTCTTATTTCTGTCTGGCTTTCAGGGTGTACTTCATATACAGGTACAGCCTGTTTATTTTACTGTGTTGTATCCGTCAGGGTTATTCTTCTGCCAGTTCCAGCTGTCCGCGCACATATCCTCGATGCCGTACTGTGCCTCCCAACCAAGCTCACGCTTTGCCTTGCCGGGGTCTGCATAGCACTCTGCAATATCACCTGCACGGCGTGCCTCGATGACATAGGGAATCTCGTGTCCGCAAGCCTTTTCAAAGGCATGCAGCACATCCATAACGCTGTAGCCCTTGCCGGTGCCCAGGTTGCAGATAAAGAGTCCGCATTTTGTCTCCAGCTTTCTGATCGCGCAGACATGTCCGCGGGCCAGATCTACCACGTGGATGTAGTCACGCACACCAGTCCCGTCCGGTGTGGGGTAGTCGTTGCCGAAAACGTGCACCTTTTCCAGCTTACCGACTGCGACCTTTGCGATATACGGCATCAGGTTGTTGGGGATACCGTTGGGGTCCTCGCCAATCAAACCGGACTTGTGCGCACCGATGGGGTTGAAGTAGCGCAGCAAAGCGACATTCAGCTCCGGGTCAGCGTGGCATACATCAGTCAGGATACGCTCGGTAAAGGCCTTCGTTGTGCCATAAGGGTTTGTGGTTGCGCCGGTGGGGAAGTCCTCGGTGATTGGCACGCTGGCAGGGTCGCCATAGACCGTTGCTGATGAGCTGAATACGAAGTTTTTGCAGTTGTACTTGCGCATCACATCCAGGATGACCAGGGTGCAATTCAGGTTGTTGGAGTAATACTCGATTGGCTTTGCAACGCTTTCACCGACGGCCTTGTAGGCGGCAAACTGGATCACTGCATCAATGTCGCCGCACTCTGAGAAGATCTTTTCGACGTCCGCATGGCTTGTCATATCTGCCTGATAAAAGCGGAAATCCTTGCCCGTGATCTGTTTTACGCGATCCAGCACAACAGGGGATGCGTTGTAGTAATTATCCGCCACAACGATATCGTAACCTGCGTTCAGGAGTTCAATACAAGTGTGGCTGCCAATATAGCCGGCACCGCCGGAAACCAAAATTGCCATAGCTGTAAAACCTCTCTCATCAATGCAAATACAGTATTCATCCCCGGGTCAAGCCCCGGCTTGCCTAAAGCATACCTCTTTTTGCGTTGTCACGCAAGTGCTGTCGTATTATCTAAATGCAGTTTTGTTGCTTGTTTGACAATCACCAGCTTGATTTCAAATGTTTTTTTCTGTTTTGCGCATGGATATCCGCTGCTGTCCGTCAAAGCTTACCGCACTGCTTACCGGTAAAAAAGCGCAGGGTCGTTGTCGCCCGGAACACTTTGCCGGCTTTCAGCACCGTAGACGGAAATTCGGGATGCGACGGACTGCACGGATAGTGCTGCGGCTCCAATGCAAAGCCGCCGTATTTTTTCATCGGGACACCGCCTTTACCCGGAGACGGGCAGTCCTGCAAAAAGTTTGCCGTGTACAGCTGCAGCCCCGGCTGTGTCGTATAAAGCTTCATGCTGATGCCGGTTTTTTCGCTCGTCGCCCATGCACAGATGCTTTGACTAGCCCCGCGTCCACGGTCGATGACATAGCAATGATCATACCCACCGCCTGCCATCGTTGTCTGTGCATAGCCGGAATCGATTTCGCTGCCAATCAGCTTTCCTACCGTGAAGTCCATCGGTGTATTGGCCACCGGCAAAATTGCGCCGGTGGGGCAACCGTCACTGCGGCCCTCCAAAAAATTGGAGGCATAAATCCGCAGCTTCTGCCCGAGCACATCCCCCTCGCCGTCAAGGTTGTAATAGTTGTGTGTAGTCAGGTTTACCAGGGTATCTGCATCTGTCGAAACGCGGTAATCCATACGAAACATGTTATCTTCCGTCAGGGTATACCGCACTGCGATTTTTAATTTACCCGGAAATCCTTCCTCTCCTGCCGGGCTTTCCGCCTCCATCAGCAAGGTATCACCAAACGATTTCACACTGTACATCTTCCACGGAAAGCACCCATGCAGATGATTTTTACCGCTGTTTGCTTCCAACTGATAGGTGCGGCCGTCAACGCTGAAAACAGCATTTTCAATTCTGTTTGCATAACGCCCCACCAGCGCACCGCAGCACGTGGTGGTGGATGATCGAAAATCATTTTCGTAGTCCGCCATCGTATCGTGGCCGACCACTACATCCACCGGACCGTTTTTGGCAGGAACGATGATATTTTTGATTACGCACCCGTAATCCAGAACATTTACCGTCAGCCCGCCCGGGTTCGAGATGGTATACTCCGTAACATTTGCGCCCTCTTTGGTCACACCGAAGGGCTTTGAGCGAATCTGTGCCATTGGGCCTCGCCTCCTTTGACTTTTGCGGAGAATGCGCAGAAAACCATTCTACGCATTTTACTGTTATTTATGATTATATCACAATTTCGTATTTTTGTGTTGAAATAGTTTATGTTTTCCGTACAATATTTCAGGAATATTTTTGTAGGTTTTTTTGCCAGAGAAAAAAACACCGCCTGCATACGCAAGCGGTGTCAAATCGGTTCAGTTCAGCTTATGCCTGTGCCGGCGCAGTATCCCCGTTATCCTGTGCAAGGAACTCGGCCGCATCGTCCGGGATATCGCTCAAGTCGTTTTCGTCGCCGATATCCACATTCAGCGGCGGCTTCTTGAACAGGATGTCGTACATGATCGGGACGATGTACAGCGTCATCAATGTCGCATAGCTCAAGCCGCAGATGATAACGATGGCCATGCCGCTCATCAACTGGCTGGCCATATCGTTGCTTGTTATCAGCTGGACCATTGCAAGCACCGTCGTCAGCGTTGTCATCAAGATCGGACGCATACGGGTTTTGCCGGTCGCAACCAGCGCCGCACGCCGTTCCATGCCGCCAAGCCGCAGCTGATTTGCGTAGTCCACAAACACAATGCCGTTGTTGACGACCGTGCCCATCAGCACGATAAAGCCCATCAGCGAGATCATCGTCAGCTGCTGTCCGGTTGCAAGCAGACCCAGCAGACCTCCGGTAAAGGCAAGCGGCACTGTAAACAGCACGATAAACGGCGACAGCAGGCTCTGGAACTGTGCCACCATGACAAGGTACACAAACGGCAATGCCAATCCCATCCACTGCAGCATCTCGTCCACCATGTAGTTTACGTTGCTCGATTCACCTCCAAGCGAGAACGAGCAGCCCTCCGGCATTTCAGAGCTCTGTGCAAATTCATTCAGCTTCTTCTTCAGGATGCGCGACTGTACCGTTGTGTTATAGCCTTCCTCCGTGTCTGCGGTAACCTTCACAAACTGCGTCTGGTTTTGCGTTGTAATCGAATCCGGTGCTGTTCCGATAACAATCTCTGCCATGTCGCCAAGCGTGCAGGTGCCGTTCGTCGTTGTTCCGTCCGCCCCGATTGTTGTCGTCTCAAAGGTGATATCCAGCAGGTTTTCTTTTGTCACAGGGTCAAGGTTGTTTGTAATCTTAACATCCATGCTGGTATCGTCGATGTTTACCGGCGTCTGCGCGGTCGTCGTTGTCGTCAGTTTTGCCGCAATCTGCTGGTAAACCTGCGCAACTGTCAACCCGTAGGAACGCACCTTGTCACGGTCGATGTGCAGATTGATGGTCTGATCACCTGCACCAAGGCCGTTGCTGGCATTGGTAAAGCCCTCGGTTTCGTTGACCATCTCAACAACCTTTTCAGACAGCTGGGTCAGGGCAGCGCTGTCCGAGCCGTAAATCTTCACAGTAAGTCCGCTGGCAAGCTGACTGGTCAGCTCCTGCATACCGGAGATCTCAACCGTTCCCGTGCAGTCATCTATACCGTCGATCGCATCCACCATCGCCAGACGTGCCGTTTCGATCTGCGTCGAGGACAGGCTTTCGTCCAGCATCACGTTGATCTGGTAGCTCCCGTAGCTGCTTGCAGCATTGAGCAGGTCTGTAATGGCACTCGGCAAGCCGAGCTGGCTGATGTCAATGCCCGCAACGCTGGTGTCCGTTGTGATGCCGACCTCCTGTACGTTTTCGATGTCGAGCAGCGCCTGCGATACCTCACCGGCAACCGCATAAGATTCTTCCTTTGTCAGGCTTTCGTCGGTGGAAAGCGTAATAATTGCCTCGTTGCTGGAAATCGACGGCAGCAGCTCCACGCCCATGGAAAATACTTTCCAGCCGCAGAAAGCCAGCAGAACAATTGAAGCAAGCAGCGGCAGCGCACGGTGTTTCAAGCACCATGCAAGGCTCTTGCCGTATGCATTCTGGATTTTTTCAAACCAGACAAGCTTTTTCGGCTCCGCCTTTTTCAGCACTGTAGCCGATGCGGCAGGTACCACGGTAATTGCCACGATCAGCGACGCCATCAGACAGTATCCAATGCACATCGACATCGGCTGCATCAAGCTCTTGATCAGGCTTGAGGAGAACACGACCGGCAAAAAAACGCACACAGAGGTAAGCGTGGAAGCCACAACGGACATACCCACCTGCTTTGCACCCTGCACCGCCGCACGCGCTGCGGGCACCCCGCGGCTGCGCAGACGATAGATATTTTCGATAACGACGATCGAGTTGTCCACCAGCATACCAATGCCCAGCGACAGTCCGGCAAGCGTCATGACGTTCATGTCCAACCCGGTAAAGTACATCAGTACAACGGCAAACAAAACTGACAGGGGAATACTGATGCCGACAACAAGCGTTGGCTTGATATCCTTCAGGAAGATTGCCAGCACGATGATTGCCAGTGCCGCACCGACAGCCATACTGCTGAGAATGCTCTTTACAATAATTGTGATGTAATTGCCCTGGTTGGACAGGACGACAACATGCAATCCGTCATACTGGCTTTCCAGCTCGCTGAACGCATTCAGACAATTGCTGGAAACATCGCTGGCACTGGATGCATCATTTTTATAGATTTTCAACACGGCTGCCCGCTCACCGTTCAGGCGGGTATAGCTGTCTGCCGCATTGTCAATAACCTCAACATCTGCCACATCCGACAAACGGACATCTCCAAAGCCCTCCACGTGCAGCAACAAAGCGCCCTTGATATCGTCGACGCTGTCGTACTCTTCACCGACCTTCAGCAGCCACGACTGTCCGTCGCTGTCCTGCACATAGCCTGCCGGCATCGAAAAATTCTGCGCATAAATCAACGTCGCAAGCGTATCAATATCCAGCTGTTTTGCAACATCTGCGCTTGCAAGTGCCTTTTCTTTTGCCTCCTCGTATGCCTGCTTTGCGTCCTCGAGCTGCTGCTCGTATTCATTCAGCTTCTCACGAGCCTCTGTAAACTGCATGTAAGCCTGCAGCTGCTGCTGGGTAAAGCTGCCCAGCGCATCCGAGAACTGTCTTGTCAGCTGCGGCACGTTGTCCATCGCCTTGATCGTATCTTCCAGCGTGGAATAGATTGTATTCAGGCTCTTCTGCAATTCCAGCTCGTCTACCAGGTCTGCAACAGTGCCGTCTTCATCTTCGCTTCCCGTACCGACGCGTTCCTGCAGCTGCTGCAGTGCCGCCGTAAGCTTATCTGTGATGCCACGCAGCTCCGAAACGATTTCGATCAACGAGTCAATGTCACGCAGACCTGTCTGGTTAAACTCATCCAGTACCTTTTCCAGGCCCTGCTGCACCTCGATCAGCGCCTGCTGAATCTCCGGCTCCTTTACAATTGCGATCAGCTGGTTTACGCTTTCCAGCAAAGCCTCTGCCTGCTTGCGCACCACATCGACCGCTTCTCCAACCTCATCGGTCAGCTGTGCCATCACCGTATTAGACACAGTATTGCCAAAATTATCGTACTGCTTGTTATATTCCTTGCGTCCCTGCTCAATCTGCGCCTCAGCGCTCTTCAGCTGTTCGCTGTAAATCGCCAGCTGCGAGTTGACCTGCTCCAGCAGCTTTGCATTGATCGCATCAATTTTTTCCTGGTTGAGCTGTACCTGAACCATCTTTTCGATCAGGCCATTTGCCGACACACTGGAAACGCCGCTTTCTCTCTGCACATAGGGCACCATCGTGTCTTCCACAAAGCTTGAAAGCTCGTACATATCACTGCCTTCACGGCTGACCGCGACCGTCATGAATGCATTCATGTTCAAGCTGTACTCAATAATCGACGGTGTCAGAACGGTGCTCGGCAAGTCCGATTTTACCTGGTCGAGCTTGTTGGACACTTTTACAAGTGCGCTGTTCATATCCGTGTCGTCAGCAAATTGTATCTGCAGTAAGCTGTAGTTTTCTGCCGAGGTTGACGTTATTTTTTCCACACCCGGCACCGTAAGCGCATTTTCAAGCACGCTGGTAACTTCGCTCTCTACACGCTCCGGGCTTGCACCCGGGTACACTGTAACGACCATCAGGTACGCCGTGTTGACATCCGGCAAAAGATTTGTCTGCATTTTTGTGATTGCCACAAACCCAAGGATCAGCACCATCACCACTGCCACAAGCACTGTAAAAGGCTTTTTGACACTGTATTTTTCCATTTTTTCCTACCGTTCCCCCGCAAATGCGGCTAACATTGTTTTAACAGTCCTATTATACACGCACCGGGGAGCGTTGCAATAGCACAAGGCTGTTAATTTTTAAAACTTTTACGTTTTTTTACCCTCATACACATGCTTTTGTGCCTCTGTCGGATGGCTGTATTTCAATTTTTCATGGAAATATGTATCTGAATATGTTATACTGATTTAGAATGGAGTAGCAGCCTCTTTTGCAGGCTTATCCGATAGATTGACAACCAGAACGAGGAACAATATGAAAAAAGTCATTTCTGTCCGCTTCAAAGAGGGCGGCAAAAGCTATTATTTTGATCCGGCCGATGCCGATATCCACACCGGTGACTATGTTATTGTGGAGACTGCGCGCGGCATCGAATGCGGCGAAGTGGTGCAGGGTGTAAAGGAGGTCACCGACGCTGCCGTGCCAAAGGCGCTCAAGACCATCACACGCATGGCGGACAGCGTCGATGTGCGCCGCATGCGGCAAAACCGTGAGGATGAAAAAAAGGCATTTCACACCTGTCAGGACTGCATCGCACGTCACGGTCTGGAAATGAAGCTCGTAGAGGCAGAGTACACATTGGACCGCTCCAAAATTATGTTTTATTTCACCGCTGACGGGCGTGTCGATTTTCGCGATCTCGTCAAGGACCTTGCCAGCATTTTTCACACACGCATCGAGCTGCGGCAGATCGGTGTGCGTGACGAAAGCAAAATGATTGGCGGTCTGGGCATTTGCGGTCAGCCGTTTTGCTGCAGCCGTTTTTTGAAGGATTTCCAGCCGGTTTCCATCAAAATGGCAAAGGAGCAGGGGCTTTCGCTCAACCCCACAAAAATCAGCGGTGCATGCGGTCGCCTTATGTGCTGCCTTGCCTACGAGGAAAGTGCTTACGAATACCTGAACAGTATCATGCCCATGGTCGGCAGCACAGTGCGCACCCCGGACGGGCTGGGCACCGTATTGGAGGTAAACCCTATCTCCGGCTATCTGCGGGTACGCTGCGGCTCCGAGAGCCTTTCCCCACGCTATTATAAGGTCGGCGTGTGTGAGTACATCAGCGGCGGCAAACGTGCACCCCGTCGTCCCGACCCAGAGGATGATTATTCCGGTGTGCGTGACCCTGCCCCGGTCGTTGCCTCGTCCGATGAAGGTCCTCGTTGTCCCGGCTGTAAAAAATAATGCGGTACGGATTCAGTTAGTAAGCGAAAACTAACTGTTATTCGTTATTTTTACTGAAAATCTCCTTCAATTTTATCCATAAGTTAGCCGATGCTTTTGTGCAACCCACCAAAAAAAGAAAAATCAATTCCAACGTGATACGGTTAGTCTTGCCTTTTCTTTTTTGCTTTGTTAGAATGCAGTCAAGGATAGATTTCCGAGGAGCTGCGTGACAGCCGTGCCGGTGCACAGTTCTTCATATTTGATGATGGCACGGGGATAAAAGGAGAGTTTATTATGGCACACAAGGTTTCTGACGCATGTGTTGGCTGCGGCGCTTGTGAGGGCGCTTGCCCGGTTGGCGCTGTCGCTATCGATGGCGGCGTTGCTGTTGTCAATGCAGATTCCTGCATCGATTGCGGCGCATGTGAGGGTGCATGCCCCACTGGTGCAATCACCGCTGAATAATCAGCTGTCGTTGCTGTAAGCAAGTTCTTTGCGGCAGACCTGGCGTACAGGTCTGCCGCTTTTTGTTTGTGCACAAATTTCCGATAATTTTGTGTACCTTTTTTTGGAGAGGAAACAACACGCTATCTATGGAACATTCAACGGAAGTCTTGTATAATAGAACCATGGTTTATTGCACCGAAAATCACCGCTTCGGTTCGGATGCGCTGCTTCTGGCACGTTTTTGTGAGCCAAAGCGGTTTCAGCGTGCCGTTGATTTGTGCTCCGGGTGCGGCATAGTTTCACTTGAATGGCACGACCGCGGCCATTGCGGTCCATGCGCCGCTGTCGAACTGCAATCGGAGGGCAGCCTGCTTTTGCAAAATGCTCTGCAAGAGCAGCAGATCGATCACATTGTACCTTATTGCGCCGACCTGCGCACCTTTGCACAGGATGCCGGCAGCTTTGATATTTGCGCATGCAACCCGCCCTATTTTACAGCCGGACCGCAAAGTGCCGCTGCTGCCCGTGCAACGGCACGGCACGAGACCGATTGCACCTTGGAGGATGTGTGCCGCTGCGCATTTCGGCTGCTGAAAGATGGCGGCAGGCTCGCCCTTTGCCACAAACCGGAGCGTCTTGCAGAGGTTTTGTCTGTTTTGCGTACCAACCGCCTTGAGCCGAAGCGCCTTGCTTTTGTGAAAAACAGTCCCGATGCTGCCCCGTGGCTTTTTTTGGTGGAAGCACAAAAGAACCGCAAAACCGGTCTGCGTGTAGAGCCGGACGTGCTGATAAGCGCCGGTGCCGCTCTGTACGGAAGATAAATTCAGGAGGCTATTTATGGCAGGAACACTTTACATTGTGGCCACCCCCATCGGCAACCTTGAGGACATGCCGCCTCGTGTAGCCGCAACCTTTGGCAGTGCAGATTTTATTGCTGCTGAGGACACCCGTGTGACCATGAAACTGCTGAATTATCTCGGGCTGAAAAAGCCCATGGTAAGCTATTACGAGCATGCCCTGCAAAAAGGCGAGGGCATCCTGCGCCGCATTGAGGCAGGGGAGAGCTGTGCGCTTTGCTCGGATGCCGGCATGCCGTGTGTCTCTGACCCCGGCGAGGTGATTGTGCGGGATGCGATCGAGCGCGGTATCAAGGTCGTGCCGGTACCTGCCGCCAGTGCCTGCGTTACCGCCCTGGCTGTTTCCGGTCAGGACACGTCTCGCTGGGTGTTCGAGGGGTTTCTGCCCGTGAACCGCAAGCAGAAAAAAGAGCGCATCGCCGAGCTGCTAAATGAGAAGCGCACTATCATTTTTTACGAAGCGCCGCACAAATTGCGTGTCACACTCAGCGATCTTGCCGCCGCCTTCGGCGCAGAGCGCAGCATCACCCTTTGCCGAGAGCTCACAAAGCTGCACGAGGACATCTGGAAAACGACCCTCGGCGAAGCAGTGGCGCATTACACCGACAACGACCCACGCGGCGAATATGTTCTGGTCATGGCAGGAGCACCGGCAGATGCAAACTGCGAGCAGACATTGACGCTTGAGCAGGCAGCACAGCGTGCGCTTGCACTGACCGAGCAGGGCTTTGGCACATCTGCAGCCGCAAAGGCAGCTGCACAGGACACACCTTTTTCCAAGAGCGATGTCTATAAGCAGCTCTTACTTTTGCTTCAATAACACTATTTATTGGCATATAATCAGGATTGGGGGATACTACCTTTGACAAAACTTCTGATTTTGAGCGACAGTCACGGCAGTCGCAGCGCAATCGAGCGTATTTTGGCGGCAGAAGTTCAAAATATCGACGCACTCATTTTTCTCGGCGACGGTCTGCGTGATCTGGAGCAGGCACTGACAAAATATCCTCATCTGCGGGCGTATTCGGTCGCCGGCAACTGCGATTACGGCGCGCTTGAGCCCTTGGACGGCCTCGCCGCCTTTGAGCATGTCATCCTTTTTTACACGCACGGTCATATGTATGGTGTAAAATACGATCTGGACACACTCGCAGATGCCGCTTCTGCCCGCGGTGCAGAGGTTGCCTTGTTTGGGCACACCCATATCCCGGTTGCAAAAAAATGCGGTAAGGTATTTTTGTTTAACCCGGGGTCCTGCGGCCGCTGCTACACCGGTCCAAACACTTACGGCCTGTTAACACTTGACAACGGCAGCGTTGCAGCCTATGAGCATAAAGAGGTACCGAAGCAATGAGTATTAATGAAGTGCGCTATCTGCCGGAATGCGGCAGTACAAATGCCTATGTGAAGGAGCATTTTGAAGAATTCGGTCCGGTCGCCGCTGTCTATACGCAAAATCAAACCGCCGGACGCGGACGTCTTGGACGTACCTGGATCAATGCAGAGGGTCGCGCATTGTATTATACCGTTGCCATCAAAGAGCCCCTGGCACAGCCCTCCACGTTGCCACTGCTGGCAAGCCTTGCCGTAAGTCAGCAGCTTGAGGCGCGATACGGTGTAAAATGTCAGATCAAATGGCCTAACGATTTGCTGCTGAACGGCAAAAAAATCGTTGGTATCCTGTGCGAGAGCGTCAGCTACGGCTTTCAGCAGCAGGGACGCGGCATCCTCTGCGGCATCGGCATCAACCTTGCACAGCCGCAAAGCTATTTCGACGCCGCCGGTTTGCCCAACGGCACTTCGCTTGCCCTGCAGGGTGCGTGTGTTGACCTTGAAACAGACCCCCACTGGCTCGCCGAAGCATTGACGGATTTCGGGTTTGACCGTGCCCTGTATTCCTATGCACGTGATGGCTTTACTTCGATCCGCAACGAGTACAAAGCAGCCTGTATCAACCTTGGCCGCCACGTCACCTTCGATCTGCCCAACGGCGCACTTGGCAGCGGGGAGGCTGTCGATGTGGATGATGAGGGTCGTCTGATCGTCCGCACCGCCGACGGTGAGCAGCATGTTTTTACCGGTGAGGTGTCCGTCCGCGGCATTTACGGCGCACTGTAATAAAGCCCTCGACGCAGCATAAAGCGTCGAGGGCTTTATTACTATCTTCTTTTGCGCCTGTTGCGATATCTGCTCGTTTTAAGGCTTCCGCCACCCAGCGCGATCGTCGCCGCAGTCAGCACGCTCAAGCAAAAGACCAGACCAACCAGCAACAGCAGCGTCGCCTTGCAGTCCGTGCGGAACTCGGACACATACTCCCTGTGCGTCACAAGGTTTACAACGCCCACCTCGTAGCCATCCAGATATACCGTTGCTGTACCAACGACCTGCCCGTTATCTACCGTTGCAGAGATGCTGTCCGGCACATCAAACGAATATGTCACCTTGTCGTCCTCGTGTCCATAGCCGCTGACCGCATCCGCCGCATACAGCTCTGCCACATCGCTTGTGCGGCATTTGTTCAGCGCTACCGCCGTCAATTCCGTTTCCGTGTCAACCAGCTCACGGTCACAAAAGCTTTCAAATGCCCAGTCAAACAACGCATCGCACTCTGCATACAGATGCTCCTGACTGTCACATCCAAGGATCACAAGACCGTATGTGTGGCCGTCCTTTTGTGCAAAGGCAACAATGCATCGCCCTGCCAGTGTGGTAAACCCGCCTTTCGCCCACTGGATGTAGTCACGGTAATATCCGCTCTCTGTGTCCATCAGCGGGTTTAATACGCCAATCGTCCGCTGCTCTGCGTGGTAGTTCGTTGTCTGCAGCGTGTAGGTGTCCGTTTTTACAACCCGTACAAACTCCTCGTTTTCGTTGCATGCCGCAGCTATTTTTCCCAGATCCCGTGCAGTCGCAGCATTACCGTAATCGTATAGACCGTGCGCGCAGCTAAAGCTGGTAGCAGTGCACCCGAGCTCCTCCGCACGTGCGTTCATTTCTTTCACAAAAGCTGCAAGGCTGCCCGCCGTACTGTAAGCAAGCGTGCTCGTCGCATCGTTTGCACTGCCCAGCACCATTGCATAAAGCAGATCCTTTTCTGTCAGCGTTTCCCCGATTCTCAGGCCAATCGTTGTGCCGTTGGCATTACGGATATCCTTAAGCTCCTGCGTCAGCTCTGCCGGCACTGTCACCACAGCATTGCCTTCTTTGTCGCTCTCTACCACAAGCAGCGCTGCCATTAGCTTGGTCAGGCTCGCAATGTACCTTTGCTCGTCCGCATTTTGCTGTAAAATCGGTTTGCCGGTATCCGCATCAAACATGTAAACCGCTTCCTCAGCGGCTGCCGTTTCGATTGGCATCTCATAGGCAGCCATGCACGGCAAAAGCATTGCAGCCATCAGCATTGCGGTAAGAGCCAGCGCTTGTACACGTCGGATCATGTTTTTGTTGGACATCAGCTTCTCCCCCTTTTCAGCATCCGCTTCTCTATATCATAAAGCATATCATAAACGAGACAAAAGAGAAAGGTAGTTTTTAACATGATTTTATCATTTGGTGGAAAAGTCCCCGTCGACGAAGGTGCCGTTTTTGTGGCACCAAGCGCAACCGTGCTCGGAAATGTTGTTTTGAAGCGCGGTTCAAGCATTTGGTACGGTGCCGTTTTGCGCGGCGATGACGGACCGCTGATCATAGGCGAAAACAGCAATGTACAGGACAACGCCGTGCTGCACTGCGATGTTGGCGGCAAAGTCGTGCTTGGCAGCGCTGTTACCGTCGGTCACGGCGCCATTGTACACGACTGCACCGTCGGCGACGGCACCCTTGTCGGTATGAATGCCACATTGCTCAACAACTGCGCCGTCGGCAAAAATTGCATCATCGGTGCCGGTGCTCTTGTACCGGAAGGCATGACGATTCCGGACGGCTCGGTTGCGGTCGGTGTCCCCGCAAAAGTGGTCAAGCAGCTGCGCCCCGACCAAATCGCAGATAACTTAGCAAACGCTCTTCACTACGTGGAATACGGCAAAATGCATTCCGCCGAGCTGTGCGGCATCCTTAAAGAATAACACTTTTTCGTCGGCTTTATTTTATTTTGCCTATTTCATCAATTTTTAGCATTTGTTTAATTTATTTTAAAAAAGGCTTTTCTTTACAATCATTATTTTCTCTTTTTTTTCACAGTTTTTCACAAAAACATAATGACTTTCTCCCGAAAGTCGTGTATACTATATGCTGTAGGAAAGATGGGGCCGCAACCATCTTCCTGCACATGATTCCTCCTCACACCAAAGCAATACCCCAAACAGAAACTCCCTCCGGTGTACCGCAAGCGCCGGAGGGAGTTTCTGTTTTTTATCTCATATCATAACGTGCGAAACATTGCCGCATACATCGTCAGTACAATCCTGGGGTTCACCTGCGCTGCAAGACGCTGCAAGGCAGAATCTGTTATTTTGATCAATTTACGGGCCGTATCGCCCTGCACAGGGGCATATTTGCTCTGCTTCATGCCGGCCGCCGCTACCGCACGCAGATCTGTCAGCAGAGCTGCTGCGGCTGCTTTTTCTTTTTCGCAGCCGGCAAGCAGGACTGCTGCACGATAGCTGTCCTTTTCCTGTGCGGCTGTCGCAAGCTTTAAGGCCTGCTGCACCTGCACGGTTCGCGTTTCGTCCTGTGCAGCGGCAAGAACCGTACCGATATGACCATCAAACAGCTCTCCGTAAAGGGAAGCTGTTTTTTTCTCTACACCCTGTTTTGTGCAATACTCTGCACATTCCTCAGCCGAAACCGGCGCCATTGCAAAACTGACACATCGGCTGCGAATCGTAGGCAGAACACCTGCCAGCGAGTCTGCCGTCAACAAAAACAAAACGTCTTCCGGCGGCTCTTCCATCACCTTAAGCAGCGCATTTGCCGACTCCTCATTCATTCTCTCCACGTGGTAAAGCAGCACCGCACGTCCACGTGCCGAAAGGCTTGTATTAAAAATCTCCGCGCGCATTGCGGTGACCTGTCCCACAAGGTACCTGCCGCCGCTGCCCATTCCTTCCACCGCAATCGCCTCACGCACAATGCCTGTTTCCACATGACCGCTGTCGCGCTTGCCTGCTTTCGCCACCGCATGGCAGCATTCTCCGCGCAGCAGCGACTCTGCCGGCGCACCTCCTGCCGGATAAAGGTAATCTGCCGCAATGCATCGTGCAGCAAAGCCTGCTCCAAGTCCTTCTTCACCCACCAAAAGTATGCTGTGTGTCAGGCGGCGCGAGTCAAGCATCAGCTTTATGCTGGCCTTCAGCTCCGCATTACCTGCCATTCTTTCCAGCATCATGGGCACCACTTCCTTTGCACAAACCTGTCAGCGCTTGTTTTTCCGTTTCCACTGCTCACGCCGAACCCAAGCACGCACGCTGCGCCATGCCTTAGGTGCAAAGAACAGCCATACATTCAGCATACTCAGAATATAGCTCAATTTTCCCATCGGGCTCGATACAATAAAGCTGAACAGCCATAATGCGGCAGAAAACCAGCCGAAGTATTTCACTTTTACCGGAATCACAAAAAACAGCAGCAGCTGTACCTCAGGGTACAGCATGGCAAACGCCAGCAGAAGCGAAAGTGACAGGCAGTATGTACTCGCCGTGATCCCCGTTAGCAGACAGGACAAAATTGCCCCCAGCATCCCCGACAGAAAGTACACCGTATAACGGAAGTCGCCCCATTCTTTTTCAAGTGCGGTGCCCACAAACCACGTAAAATATATGCCCAGAATAACGCTCAATATTCCGCCCCCAGAAAACGGAACAAGCACAAACGAAACCAGCCTCCAAATTTGTCCCTGCATCAAAAGGCTGCGATTCAGCGTAAGATAATATGCCGCCGTACTGTTTACAAAAAGTTCAACAGCGAATACAAGGATCTGCCCGGCAATTAAAATATTCGTTAGGTTCGGGATGGCAAATCGTCCAAATTTTTTCTCAAGGCGGGTAAGCCAATTCATAGCAGCAACCTCCGTGAATAACGCCCCTCTAGGGCTGTCTTGATAGCTCCTATTGTATCATGATTGGACAGGTCGTTCAAGGATGGCACTCATTTTTCAATCTCACTCAAAGCTGTCTGTTTTCGCTCATCGGATGGATTTTTTAACTTTTTCCACCGGGTTTTCAACCAGTTTTGTGAACAACAAGGACTTTTCCCACAATGCTTTCAACTTTTTCCACCGGGTTTTCAACTTCAAAATCCTTATTTCTTTATACAAGCCGTATTTTCGTTTTTATTTTGCCTTGTCATTCACGGTCAAATCATTGTTTTTTCTTTACATCATAAATCATTTCTCATTTTTTCTTTATTATTTGCAGCAGTCTGCGACATCATCGACAAACTTTCTCCCGTGGGGAATTTTCGAGTGTCAAGTTTTCCACATCCTTTTCTCATGTATCTCCTCACGTGGAAAACTTTTCAATTTCCACTTTTCAACACAAGCGCAAAGCGCCCCCACCTACGAGAGGCAGAGGCGCTTTTGTTAAGACTATTATACAACCATCACGTTGCGGAATACCAGCATTGCAATTTGGAAGTAGAGGATCAGACTGCAGGCATCGACGATCGTTGTGATAAACGGTGTTGCCATAATTGCCGGGTCTGCACCCAGCTTTTTGGCTGCAAGCGGCAGGATACCACCCACCATTTTTGCCAGTACAACACTAAAGAACAGCGAAACACTGACTACCAGAGCATAACCGACAACATTGTCGTACTTACCCGGATACATAAACGTGTACATCAGGTAAATACGCAGACCGTTGACAATGCCCAGCACTGCACCCACGATCGCAGCCACGCGAATCTCTTTGAGGAGGACCTTTACAATGTCTTTTGGCTCCACCTCGCCCAGCGCAAGACCGCGAACCATCAGCGTGCTGATCTGGTTGCCGCAGTTGCCGGCTGTATCCATCAGCATCGGCATAAACGATACCAGCAGTGGCAGGCTGACAAATGCATTTTCGTAATGTGTGGTGACCATACCGGTAAACGTTGCAGAAAGCATCAGGATCAAAAGCCAGGGGATACGCTGTTTTGCATGCGTCCAGACGCTCGTACCAAAATAAGTCGTGGCATCGTCATCTGGCAAAATAGCCGCCATCTTCTGCATGTCCTCGGTACTCTCATCCGTCAAGACATCAATCGCATCGTCGATTGTGATAATACCGACAAACATGCCCTCGTTGTCAAGCACTGGCATTGCGCTAAAATCATAGCGCTGCATCTCTCGTGCGACATACTCCTGGTCGTCCGTGACCTTCACTGCGATAATGTTATCGTCCATCAGGTCCTCTACCAGCTCATCCTGTCGTGCCAGCAGCAGACTGCGTGCCGAAACAACGCCCTGCAAGCGATTGCGATCCACCACATAGCAGGTATACACCGTCTCAGCATTTTCGCCCTGTCTGCGGATCGCTTCAAATGCCTGCTGAACCGTCATGTCTCTGCGCAAACGCACATATTCAGGCGTCATTAAGCTGCCGGCAGAGTTTTCAGGGTAATTCAAAAGTTTGTTCAGACTTTCGCGTGTCTGCTTTGAAGATTTTTCCAGCACCCGTTTGACGACGCCTGCAGGCATATCTTCCAACAGGTCTGCCGCATCGTCAAGGCTCATTTCTTCAATAGCACTTACCAGTTCGATATCCGAGAAGGCGTTTACCAGATCTTCTCGCGCCTCATCGGACATATAGGCAAATGCCTCTGTTGCAACGTCCTTTTTCAGCAAGCGAAACACGAGCAGACGGTTGTTTTCGTCCAGCTCTTCCAACAGTTCTGCAAGGTCAGCCGGCTGTTCCTCCTCTGTCACTTCACGCAGCTTTACGTATTGCTTTTTTATCAGCAGCTTCAGCAGTCTGCTCTTTGTAAGCATCTCCGGGTTGGCTTTGACCTCTTCGTCCTTTGCCTCTTCCGCCTCTGCCTCCCGCACGTCCTGTTTCAAGTCTTCTGTTGCTTCCTCGTTCAGGTCCTGCACCAGCTGCTGGCGAACCTCTGCAGGGATATCAGTTGGCAGCTCCTGAACCGGCAGCGCCTGCTGCTCAAAAACTTCTTTCTTTTCTTCCATCTACCGTACCTCCTTGGTTTATCACCCATACGTGCATTCGCACGCTGCGTTAAGAGGACGAAGCATACCAGAAAACAAAAGGCGCCGCCCAGTGCATAAAATTATGCACAACAAGGCGCGCCTGCCTTTATCAATTTTGCTGACAAAACTCTTTCCTTGCAGAAAAGCACGCAAAACCGTAGCCTCACAGCCCCCTCTGAAGGTTCTTCTGTGAGGCAATATAAAGGAGACGAACGCAGCCTTTTGTTTTCTGATCTACCGCGCCGATGTATCGTCTTGGACTATGATCCGGGTCCATTGCTCTGCGTTCACCTCCTGTGCTTATCGTTGACGGTTTAATTATAGCGCCGCAAAAAAACGCGGTCAACCCTAAACCCTCTTTTTTACAGGAATTTTTATCTTCCTTTCCTAAAAGTTGTCGCTTGATCTTTTTTCTCGTAAGCGCAAAATATTCCCCCCAGCATTGCGGCATGCCGAGGGGAATATTTTGTTTGGATATTGCCTTGGTGTGAGGAGGAATCATGTTACGTGGAAGGCGGTTGCGGCTCCGCTTTCCATGGCAAAAGTATAACAGTTTTCCGCTTTCTTTTCATGAAAAACCTATTAAAAAACTGTAAAAAGCCAATGTGAAAACAGTGGAAGTTTTTATCACACTTTTCATGCCGCCCTGACGTCTGGACAAAAAAATGCGCCTCGATCATCTTTGCAGATGAAGGAGGCGCCAAAAACACTGCTGTTTTTTCTGTTACAAGATCCCCGGCAAGCCGGGTCTTATGCAACAGGCAGAGCAAGGTATCCGTTGCCGGACCTTATGCTCCTGACACACGCGGGGTGTGCTTTCAAGGACCCTCGCGGGCGCTTTGGTATTTCAAACCCCGACAGCATTGCCTGCTGCCGAGGCCGTGAAATCATACAGAACAGCCTATTGTGCCTGTAGATTTTCTTTGTAGACCCTCCGGATGTTATCAGAACACAGTTTGCATCGCTGCATTTCGCAGTAAATCGCCGGTGCAGGGCAGCCACCCTTCTGATGGGTTAAGGTGCCCCCGCGCATCAACATCCGTATCGTCAAATCAAAGCTTACTTGTACAGGTCAACCAGACGGCTCAGGTGCTCATAACGGTCGTTTGCAACCTTCTGGTTACGCTCGAACAGCGTCTTAGCACGCTCGGGGAAGGCACGGGTCAGGCGGCTGTAACGGGTCTCGTTTGCCAGCAGTGCCTGATAGGTGTCGTTGTTGACAGGCTTGGAGGTCAAGGTGAACGGATTCTTGCCATTCAACTTGTTTGCGGGGTTGAATGTGAACAGATTCCAGTAACCAGCCTCTACAGCCTTCTTCATCTCGTTCTGGCAGTTGGTCATGCCGCCCTTGATGCCGTGCAGCTCGCAGGGTGCGTAACCAATGATCAGAGACGGGCCGGGGTAAGCCTCAGCCTCAGCAATTGCCTTGACAGCCTGTGCCGGGTTTGCACCCAGGGCGATCTGAGCAACGTAGATATAACCATAGGTCATAGCGATCTCAGACAGGCTCTTCTTGCTGATTTCCTTGCCGGCAGCAGCAAACTGGCAAACCTCACCGATGTTGGAAGCCTTGGAGGCCTGTCCACCGGTGTTGGAGTACATCTCGGTATCGAAGACCATGACATTGACATCCTCACCGGAAGCCAGGACGTGATCCAGACCACCGAAGCCGATATCGTATGCCCAGCCGTCGCCGCCGAAGATCCAGACGGACTTCTTAGCGATGTAATCCTTGCTCTTCAGGATTTCTGCGGACTTCTCACAGCCTGCAGCAGCAGCCTTTTCCAGCTCTGCGATCAAAGCCTTTGCGGGCTCATCGTTTGCCTTGGTGTTGTCCTTGGTCTCGATGAACTTTGCGTATGCAGCCTTCATCTCTGCAGAGGCCTTATCGGACTCAGCGACCTCAGCGATGACCTTGATCAGGTTATCACGGATGGTCTTCTGACCGATGTGCATGCCCAAACCATGCTCAGCATTATCCTCGAACAGGGAGTTGCACCATGCAGGACCATGGCCGCTGTCCTTGTTGACGGTATACGGAGAGATGGATGCAGTACCGCCCCAGATAGAGGAGCAGCCGGTAGCGTTGGAGATGTACATCTTCTCGCCGAACAGCTGAGTGATCAGACGAGCGTAAGAGGTCTCAGCACAGCCTGCGCAAGAGCCGGAGAACTCGAGCAGCGGCTGGTTGAACTGAGAACCGATAACGGTATCATCAGCAAACTTGCTGGGCTTCTTGGAGATGTTGGCAACACAGTAGTCAAAGACTGCCTGCTGGTCTGCCTGGCTCTCCTGAGGCTTCATCACGATAGCCTTGGTGGGACAGACTGTGACACACTCGCCGCAGCCCATGCAGTCCAGAGGAGACACTGCCATGACAAACTTGTACTCGTTTGCCGGGCGGTTGTCGCGGCTCTTGATCTGTGCAGGAGCAGCTGCCATCTCATCAGCAGTCAGCTGGAAGGGACGGATGGTTGCATGAGAGCAGACAAATGCGCACTGGTTACAGCCAACACACTTTGCAGCATCCCACTCAGGCACGCTGACAGCAGTACCGCGCTTCTCGTATGCAGAAGCGCCCTGCTCCCACTCGCCGTTTGCATTTGCCACGAAGGAAGAGACAGGCAAGCTGTCGCCGTCCATACGGGAAATGGGCTCCATGACCTCACGGATCTGCTTGACCAGCTCCGGACGGCCGACAAGAGCCTTGGGTGCGGGATCTGCTTCGGGGTTGGACCAGGAAGCGGGAACATCGACCTTGTGGATTGCATCAACACCGGCATCAATGGCCTTCCAGTTCATCTCAACGACGTCCTGGCCCTTCTTGCCGTAGCTCTTCTGAGCTGCCTGCTTCATGAAGTTGATGGCATCCTCGATGGGCATGACTTCAGCCAGCTTGAAGAAAGCAGACTGCAGGATGGTGTTGGTGCGCTTGCCCATGCCGATTTCGATTGCCTTATCGATTGCATTGATGGTATAGAGCTGGATGTTGTTGTCAGCAATATACTTCTTTGCATCGGCATTCAGGTGGTGAGCCAGCTCCTCATCGGACCACTGGCAGTTGATCATGAACACGCCGCCGGGCTTAACATCCTGGACCATCTTCATGCCCATGTTGATGTATGCGGGGTTGTGGCAAGCCACGAAGTCTGCCTGGTTGATGTAGTAGGGGCTGCGGATGGGCTTGTCGCCGAAGCGCAGGTGGCTGATCGTCACGCCGCCGGTCTTCTTGGAGTCATACTGGAAGTATGCCTGAACATACTTGTCGGTATGGTCGCCGATGATCTTGACGGAGTTCTTGTTTGCGCCGACAGTACCGTCGCCGCCCAGACCCCAGAACTTGCACTCTTTGGTGCCGGCAGCTGCGGTGATGGGAGCGGGCTTGATCTCGGGCAGAGACAGGAATGTGACGTCATCCGTGATACCCAGGGTGAAACGCTCCTTCGGCTGATCCTTCTCCAGCTCTTTGAACAGAGCGAAGATGGAGGACGGGGGCGTATCCTTGCTGCCCAGACCATAGCGGCCGCCGGTCAGGACGACATCATTCATGCCGGCCTCACGCAGGGTGGCAGCAACATCCAGGTACAGCGGCTCGCCCAGAGAGCCGGGCTCCTTGGTGCGGTCCAGCACAGCGACCTTCTTGGCGGTCTTGGGCAGAACCTTCAGCAGGGAAGCGGAGACCCACGGACGATACAGACGAACCTTGATGATACCAACCTTCTCGCCCTTGGCGTTCAGATAGTCGATGACCTCGTCTGCGACATCGCAGATGGAGCCCATAGCGACAATCACGCGGTCAGCATCGGGTGCGCCGTAGTAATTGAACAGGTCGTAATTGGTGCCCAGCTTTGCGTTGACCTTTGCCATATACTTCTCGACAACAGCAGGCAGCTCGTTGTAGACAGTATTGCAAGCCTCACGGTGCTGGAAGAACACGTCACCGTTCTCGTGAGAGCCGCGCATCTTGGGGTGCTCAGGGTTCAGCGCGTTCTTGCGGAACTCCTCAACAGCCTCCATGTTGCACATCTCTTTCAGGTCAGCGTAATCCCACTTCTCGATCTTCTGGTACTCATGAGAAGTACGGAAGCCGTCGAAGAAGTTCAGGAACGGGACGCGACCCTCGATTGCGCTCAGGTGAGCAACAGGGGACAGGTCCATAACCTCCTGTACGCTGCTCTCGACCATCATCGCAAAACCGGTCTGACGGCATGCCATGACGTCGCTGTGATCACCAAAGATGTTCAGGGACTGGGTAGCGACTGTACGTGCAGAAACATCAAACACGCAGGGCAGCTGCTCAGCGGCAATCTTGTACATGTTGGGGATCATCAGCAGCAGACCCTGAGAAGCAGTGAAGGTGGTAGTAACAGCACCTGCACCCAGAGAGCCGTGCACAGCGCCTGCAGCGCCTGCCTCGGACTCCATCTCAACGACCTTGACCTGGTTGCCGAAGATGTTCTTCTGACCTGCAGCAGACCACTGGTCCACAGAGTCAGCCATCGGAGAAGACGGGGTAATGGGGTAGATGGCAGCTACGTCCGTGTAGGCATACGCTACATGGGCGGCAGCGGTATTGCCATCCATAGTTTGCTTTGCTCTAGGCATTTTTCTTCCTCCATTATTCAGTTTTTGGTACCTTTTGCGCGAGGCAATATGCCCCGCATGGGACCGGAGAACCCCATAAAGGCACTATTGCTTGTATACTATAATAGCAAATTATTCTCACATTGTAAACGCAAAGGACCCAACAAAACATAACAAAATTGAAAAGTTTTTTTGGGCAATTTTAATTTTCTTTAACTCATTAAAGTTTTGTAAAATCGTACGTTTTGCCTGCGGAAGAGATAGTTGTGACTAACCATCTTGCATTGCTATTGTCGTCAATTTTCTTAAAAATACAACTGGACATTAACGTCAAAATCTGATACACTTACAAGACAATCACAAATACCCGTGGGGGAGTAGCAAGTGCCTTTTTGCAGGAGGTACAGCAAGTCAACATACTGGCTGCCGGTCAGCAGCCTGGCTTGACTTTTGCGGCGGTTTGTCGCCATGACAGCTGCCGTAAAATGCGAGACTCATGTGTTTTGCGGTGCGTGTTTGCTGCGCCCTTACACATGGTGTCTGATATCGAGTTTTCGATCAGTACCCGGTTTCGGCGTGCAACGCGCACCGAAACCGGGTTTTTGTTTTATTGCACCCGCAATCTGATCTCGGAGGAACGAATTATGGAATGGAGCTTCGTATTTTTTCTCAACAGCGCATTGCTTGGCGTAGGTCTTGCAATGGATGCATTTTCTGTCTCTATGGCAAACGGTCTGCACGACCCTAAAATGAAGCGCGGCACAATGTGCAAAATCGCCGGCACCTTTGCGGTATTTCAGGCCGTCATGCCCATGACAGGCTGGGTCTGTGTTCACACAATCGTAGAGCTTTTCTCGTCTTTTGAAAAGTTCATCCCTTGGATCGCGCTCGCACTGCTTGGTTACATCGGCGGCAAAATGCTGATTGAAGGCATCCGTGGTGAGGAGACCGAGGAAGCCGCAGAGCTCAGTTCCGGTGCGCTGTTTGTACAGGGCGTTGCCACCAGCATTGATGCACTTTCGGTCGGCTTTACTATCTCGGAGTATGGCTGGCTGATGGCTCTGGTGTGCTCGCTTATCATTGCCACCGTCACCTTTTTTATCTGTGCCGCGGGTCTTGTCATAGGCAAAAAATTCGGCACAAAGCTGTCCGGTAAAGCTTCTGTTCTCGGCGGCATCATTTTGATCGGCATCGGGCTTGAAATATTCATTTCCGGTGTCTTCGGTCTGTAAAAAAAAGAGCCAAAAATGCACCCCTGCTTTTTTAGCAGGGGTGCATTTTTATACATTCTTATCAATGCCTGGTCGCTGGTTTGTACTCATTTTGTTCCACGGGGAACAATCGGTGCATCTGTTTCCGGCTCAAAATAATCTGCGAATTCGGTTTTAACTTTTGTCCCAAGTCTGCGGATACTGCCGTACAGGTGGCGCTCCACCAACGGTTCAAACGCCTGCAAATCTCCTTTTTCAATCGCATCCAGCAGGCTTCGGTGGTCTTCTATCACATCAGCAAGCCCACCGCTTGTCACAGTATCCAACATCCGGAAGCGAGTATAGTCCGCATGTGCATTCTGCAATGTGTTCCACAGGTACATTTTATCCATCGCAGCAAACCATGTTTCATGCAGCAGACGGTCCGCTTCGTATAAGCGGCTATAATTTACCCTGGGCTCCTTTGCCAGTTTTTCGTATGCCTCCACCCGTTTGCGGATCAGAGCGATCTGTGCCGGTGTGCAGTGAGGCGTAAAATCACGCAGAATTTTTGCCTCAACTGCCGTGCGCTCGTAAATCAATTCTTCCACAATTTTCCGGTTCAGCCGCGTAACTGTCGTGCCCTTATACGGCACAATACGCACAAGTCCGTTTTCTTTCAGGCGCTGCAGCACGACTCGAATCAGACTTCTGGGTGCTCCAAAGCGGGTGCAAAGAGGGTTCTCACTCAGGGAACTGCCCGGGCGCAGCGTCAAATCAATGATTTCTCGCTCCAGGACGTCATATATTTCTGCGTCGGTTTTGTATTGTTGTTCCATCTTTCTCACCTGAACTTTTCCCACGGCTGTCCCTCTGGCAGCGGGAGCTGAAAACTCATTATCTGTTTTGTTTCCGGGTGTTCAAAGCAGAGCTCCATGCTCTGCAAAGCGATTTCGCCCTTTTCACGACTGCCGTACTTTCCATCCCCCCACAGCGGGTGTTTCCGGCTTGCAAATTGAACACGTATCTGGTGCGTTCGCCCTGTGTGCAGCGTAATTTCCGCCAGAGAGCAGTCAGCCGCCTGTGCCGTGATGCGGTATTCCAGCACTGCTTCCCGCACCCCCTTGCGTTGTCTCTTTACAGGGTAAACCTTTCCGCTTCGTCCATCCTTGAACAGATAGTCTCGCAGGATGCCTCCTTCAGCAAGCGCTTCATCCGCTCTTCCGGACAAAACAGCTCGATAGCGTTTGACAAAACACGGCTTTTCGCCGGACACTGCCAATATACCCGTTTGTCTGTCCATTTCGGCATATGCATTCCGGCTTTGCAAGACCTGCCGACTCAGCACCGCCGCCGCTTGCTGCGTTTTTGCATATACCATCAAGCCGGAAACCCCTGTATCAAGTCGATGGATCACACCCACAAAGGCATCAGGATCACTCCATCTCTCCCGCAATTTCTGCGGCACATCTCCCTCGCTGGAAAGACCCGCCGGTTTATTCAGCACCACGAGTGCTGCATCCTCATACAATATCAAATTTTGCCCTCGTTGATCAGCGCCTTTAGCTTAAGCACGCCTGCAATTGTTTTTCCATCCCGTATCTCACCGCTCATAACCATCTCGTATGCTTTTTCCAGCGGGACCCGATCCGGTGTAAGGAACTCATCGTCGTCCAGGTGCATGTGTGTCTCATGCAGACCCGTAGCCACCCACGTATAAATAATTTCAGTATCGTAGCCGACCGTCGGATAAAATTGTCCCAGCGATACATAATTGTCCGCTGTCAGGCCGCATTCCTCTTCCAGTTCGCGTTTTGCGGCTTCAAACGGATCTTCATTCTTTTCCAGCTTGCCTGCCGGCAGCTCCCACAGCTCCTGTTGCATCGCATACCGAAACTGACGCACCATGCAAATCGTTCCATCCTCAAAATACGGTACAATGCAGGCGCCGCCGTGATGATGCACCACCTCACGACTTGCCGTCTTTCCGTTTTCCAGTAAAGCCTGGTCCAGTGTCAATGTGACAACATGCCCTTCAAACAGTACCTCTCTGGATAGCGTTTTTTCGAAATGTGCAGCTTCCATTCAGCCTTCCCCCTTGTGTGGCATTGGTTGCAAATCATAGCTCAAGTTTACGGCAGTACTGCCGATCTTGTCAATATCAAAGCCCGATTTGCGTAAAAAACACCCCTTTTTCGAAACAGTATCCTATCCTGTCCGAAATCGGGGTGTCCCTTTGCAATGCTATTTTTGTGTTATATTACTCTTCTGTGTTTTCAGCCTCATCTGTTTCAGGCACCTCTGCCGCAGCAGACGCTTCTTCTGCTTCCATTGCGGCGATCTGCTCTGCGGTAGGCTCTGCCTCGTCCTCGGAGACATCGATTTTTTCGGTATGTGCCTCATCATCATGGTCTGTACGAGCCAAAACCATTACCTTGTCGTTTTCGCCCAGGTTCATCACACGCACACCTGCGCCGTAGCGGCTGTGAACCGGGATTTCATTCGCATGCAGGCGAATAATGACACCATTCTGGCTGCTCAGCAGTACATCGTCCACATCGTCCACGATCTTGATTGCGGCGACCTTGTCTTTCGTTGCATCGTAGTTTCGCACACCCTTTCCGCCACGTCTTGTAATGCGGTAGGTATCGATCTCACTGCGACGTCCCTTGCCGTTTTCTGTAACGGTCAGCACCTTGCCGCTCTCACGGCAGATGCATACGCCAATCACCTCATCGCCATCGGCAAGCTTAATTGCCTTTACGCCGTGACCGTTGCGTCCCATCGGGCGTGCCTCTTTTTCGTTGAAGCAGATTGCCTGGCCGTTGCGGGTAGCAATAATCAGCATGTCGTCACCGGTCGTCAGGCGGGTCCATGCCAGAGAATCGCCCTCGTTCAGTGCAATTCCGATCAAGCCGCTCTTGCGGATGTTTGCATATGCCGACAGCTCCGTACGCTTGATCAAACCCTTCTTGGTGACCATCGTCACATAGCCGCCCTTTGCGTCTGCATCTCTGCTCTGGCGGATCATATTCGTGACCTTTTCACCCTCTGTCAGCTGCAGCAGATTTACAATGTTTGCGCCCTTACTGGTGCGGCTGCCCTCTGCAATGTTGTAGCCCTTAATGCGGAACAGGCGCCCTTTGTTTGTGACAAACAGCACGTAATCGTGCGTAGATCCGACAAACATTTCCTGCACGATGTCTTCCTCTTTGCGGGTCATACCGGAGATGCCACGTCCGCCGCGATGCTGTGCCTGATACGTTGCCTTGAGCTGACGCTTGATATAGCCGGCCTCTGTCAAGGTGTAAACGCACTGCTCCTCAGCGATCAGATCCTCGATGTCCACTTCTCCTGTCACGGATTGAATTTCCGTGCGGCGCTCATCACCAAAGCGCTTTTTCATTTCCAGCAGCTCTTCTTTTACAATTGCAAGCACACGCGCATCATCCGCAAGGATCTCTTCCCAGTCACGGATCTTCGCATGCAGACCGCGCAGCTCTTCCTCGATCTTCAGGATTTCAAGACCTGCCAAACGACCCAATTGCAGCTTGACGATTGCATCTGCCTGCAGATCATCAAAACCGAATCGCTCCATGATGGCTGCTTTCGCTTCGGCCATGCCGCCCTTGCATGCACGGATCGTTGCGATCAGTTCATCCACGATATCCGTAGCTTTTTTCAATCCCTCCAGGATATGGGCACGCTCTTTTGCCTTTTTCAGGTCGTACTGTGTACGCCGACGGACCACCTCATCCTGAAATTCGACGTACTTGCGCAGCATGTCCTTCAGCGTCAAAACCTTTGGCACCTTGTGGTCGATTGCCAGCATGATTACGCCTACGGTGTCCTGCAGCTGTGTGTACTGGTACAGCTGGTTCAGAATGACCTGTGCGTTTGCGTCCTTGCGGATATCCACCACAATGCGCATGCCCTTGCGGTTTGTCTCATCGTTCAGGCCGGTGATACCCTCAATGCGCTTTTCTTTTACAAGGTCTGCCATGTTTTCAATCAGGCGTGCCTTGTTTACCATGTACGGGATCTCTGTAATGATGATTTGCGTGCGCCCGTTTTTGGTCTCTTCGATCGTAGCACGTCCGCGCAGCGTGATTTTGCCGCGTCCGGTTGCATAAGCTGCTCGGATGCCGCTGCGTCCCATAATAATGCCAGCCGTCGGAAAATCCGGACCCTTGATGTATTCCATCAAGCCCGCAAGGTCAATATCCGGGTTATCGATATACGCCACGCACCCGTCAATTACCTCGCCCAGGTTGTGGGGCGGAATGTTGGTAGCCATACCGACAGCGATGCCCTGGCTGCCGTTGACCAGCAGATTCGGGAAGCGGCTGGGCAGAACGCTGGGTTCCTTTTTAGTCTCATCAAAGTTGGGGTCCCAGTCGATGGTGTCCTTTTCGATATCGGTCAGCATTTCCACAGCCATACGGCTCATGCGGGCCTCGGTGTAACGGTAAGCAGCAGGGGGGTCACCATCGACCGAGCCGAAGTTACCCTGGCCGTCTACCAGCGGATATCGCAGCGAAAAATCCTGTGCAAGACGAACCATTGCATCGTAAACAGATGCATCGCCGTGTGGGTGATAAGAGCCCAGCACAGCACCGACCGTATCTGCCGACTTGCGGTAGGGATGGCTCGGGTCATTGCCGCGCTCATGCATCGTATACAGAATTCGGCGGTGTACCGGCTTTAAGCCGTCACGCACATCCGGCAGCGCACGGGACACGATGACAGACATCGAGTAATCCAGAAAAGCGGTCTCGATTTCTTTTGTGACATCGCGGATAATTTTTTTCGTACCGCTGCCCGGTATCATAACATAATCTTCTTCCATTTGTTCCTCCGTAGGGTAGCACCCTCCCTTTGCCGGAAGGGTGATTTTATCATCGCAAAAGCTTCTTTCAGGGGAGAAATCACATTAAACATCCAGGTTTGCATACTGGGCGTTGGTCTCGATAAACCGGCGGCGGGGCTCGACCTGGTCACCCATCAAAATTGTGAACGCCTCATCTGCTTTTTCGGCATCGTCTATGGTGATCTGCACGATCACACGGTTGTCCGGGTTCATCGTTGTCTCCCATAGCTGCTCCGGGTTCATCTCGCCAAGGCCCTTGTAACGGTTTACCTTTGCGCCCGGCATCTCCTGCGAAAGAACTGCCATTTCTGCATCGTTATAGGCATATTTGATCGTATTGCCCTTCTGCACCTTAAACAGCGGCGGCTGGGCAACATAGACATGTCCCTGTTCGATCAGGGGCCGCATATAGCGGAAGAAGAACGTCAGCATCAGAGTGCAAATATGCGAGCCGTCAACGTCGGCATCCGCCATGATAAAAACCTTGTCATAACGGAGCTTTGAAATATCAAATTCTTCTCCGATGCCGCACCCGAGCGCAAGCACGACGGGCATCAGTTTATCGTTGCCGTAAATGCGGTCTGCACGTGCTTTTTCCACGTTCAGCATTTTGCCCCACAGCGGCAGAATCGCCTGGATCGCCGAGTCTCGTCCCATCTTTGCCGAGCCGCCTGCAGAATCGCCCTCGACGATAAAAATTTCGGTCTTTGTCGGGTCTTTTTCGCGGCAGTCCGCAAGTTTTCCGGGCATACGGCTTGTTTCCAGTGCGCTCTTGCGACGTACCAGCTCGCGTGCTTTTTTGGCTGCCGCACGGGCACGTGCCGCCTGTGTAGCCTTTTCAAAAATCGCCTTCGCCACGCCGGGGTTTTCTTCAAAAAACTCCATCAGCTTGGTGTATACCATGTTTGAGACCAGGGTGCGGATCTCGGTGTTGCCAAGCTTTGCCTTTGTCTGTCCCTCGAATTCAGCCTCCTGCAGCTTTACGGAGATCACGCAGATCAGACCTTCACGCACGTCTGCGCCGGACAGGTTTTCGTCCTTTTCTTTCAGCAGACCGTGGCTGCGTCCGTAGTCATTGAACACACGTGTCAGACTGGACTTAAAGCCTTCTTCGTGGGTGCCGCCGTCCGGGGTGTTGACGTTGTTGGCAAAACTCAGCAGGAGCTCGTTGTAGCTCGAATTGTATTGCAGAGCGATTTCCGCCATGCCGCGCTCCGTCTGCCCCTTGAGGTAAATCACATTCGGGTGCAGCACCTCCAGCTTGCGCTTTTCGCCAAGGTAGCTCACAAAGCTCTTGATGCCGCCCTCGTAGCACATGACCTCGGTGCGGTAGCAGGGCTCGCCCTCCTTGCCATCCTCCAAAATCGGTGTATAAAGCTCACGCTCATCCGTCAAAGTAATTTTTACACCGGCATTCAAGAAGCTCTCTTCACGCAGACGCTTTTCAAGGGTCTCAAAATCATAGACCGTAGTGTCCTTGAACATTTCCGGGTCCGGCTTAAACGTGACACGGGTACCGGTAACTCCATCTGCAACTGTCCCGATTTTTTTCAGATCTCCGTCCGGGTCGCCGCGGCGGAATGTCTGCTCATATTCGCAGCCGTCACGGCGTACGTTGACGCGGAGCCACTCAGAACATGCGTTGACGACCGATGCGCCCACGCCGTGCAGACCGCCTGCGACTTTGTAGCCTGAATTTTCGCCGCCGAACTTGCCGCCGGCATGCAGGATGGTGTACACGACCGTAACGGCAGGCAAACCGGTATCCGCCTGAATATCGACCGGGATGCCGCGTCCATTGTCCGTGACCTGAATGATATTATCCTTCAAAATCTTAACATCAATATGATCACAGTAGCCTGCCAGCGCCTCATCGATTGCATTGTCGACGATCTCGTACACAAGGTGGTGCAGACCGCGCTCGCCGGTAGAGCCAATGTACATGCCGGGGCGCTTACGGACAGCCTCCAACCCCTTTAAGACCTGGATCTCGCTGGCATTATACTCGTGGTCGGTAGCCGTTTCGGCATTGGTGCTTGTAATAATTTCTTCTGCCATATCCTTTCTCCCTTTTTTGCAAATTCTAAAGCGGCATAAACTGCATTTGGGTCCAAATGCGCCGCCGTTATGACGTTTCTTCTTCCCACATTGTGCGCTCTGCTCTCCTGCGCAGCGCGGCAGGGGACAGCTCAGAGAGATATATCGTATCTACGGGGGCGTCCGCAAGCACGTAGCTCTGCGGCAGCTCATCCGACAGACTCACCACCGCCCCATTCTTCTGGGCATAATTCAAAAATTCCCGCCCACGCGGGGAGACCGTTGTCGTCTCCAGATTAAAGATGCCGATGATGTCTCTATCGTTCAGCACATAATCCCGCCCAAGATGAATATACATTCTGTAATTTCCCCATGCATGTGTATGTGTCGCCGTGTTGTCTTTTTGCGTTTATATGTATATTTATGCATACGTGTCTTGTTTACGCACGCCTCAGTGTCCCGTTGTTCATGCGGTAAACCTCACCGTCTGTTTTGAGGAATGCGGTGTCATCGCAACTTGTCACAAATGTCTGCTTTTCCTTCATGCGTGTCAGCAGGTATTGCTTTCTGCCATCGTCCAGCTCGCTGAGCACATCATCCAGCAGCAGCACCGGGTGTTCCCCTGTGATATGGGCACAAGCCGCAGCCTCTGCCATTTTCAGGGACAGTACCACACTGCGCTGCTGTCCCTGGCTCGCAAACACCCTTGCCGGCTGGTCATCCAGCAGCAGCTCCAGGTCTTCACGGTGGATGCCGCACAGGCTCTGCCCTGCGCGCAGCTCCTCCTCCTGCCTCTTTTTCAGCAGATCCGCCAGGGCTCCTGCCTCAAATTGTGCAGCATAGCGGACTGACAAGCGTTCCGCCCCATGCGAAAGCTCGGCGTAATTCGCACAGGCCAGAGGCGACAAAAGGGTCAGGTATTCCAGGCGTCTCTTTTGGATTTGTTCTCCCTGCATGGCAAGCTCTGTGTTCAACACCTCCAGCAGTGCGCGCTTTTCTGCGTAAGGTCGTTCTGCCACTGCGGAAGTATGCCGCAGCAATGCATTTTTTTGCTGCAAAACGCGCACATAGCGGCGATAGATCGCAAGGTATCCAGGGTAGAGCTGACACAGCGCGGCATCCAAAAATCTCCGTCGTCCCTCCGGCGCTCCCTTTACCAGGCTCAGGTGTCCCGGGTCAAACACAACTGCAGGAAAACTGCCCGCCATCACCGAGGCCCGCTTCGGTGATGCGCCATTGACAGACGCATACCGTCCCGGGCGAGGTGTTTCCGGCGTACCGATCGTCATGCGGACCTTTACAGGGTCATCCGACTCCACCCCCGCCTGCTCGGTACGCTGTGTAGCGGCTTCCAGCACCGCAAACGTCTCCCCACGGCGCACAAGCTCTGCATCCTTCCCCCCGCGAAAGCTTTTGCCGCCTGTTAGAAGCCAGATTGCCTCCAGCAGGTTTGTTTTTCCCTGTCCGTTGTTGCCGCAGATGACCGTCAGCTCCTGACCGGGTGTCAGGCTCGCCTGCGCAATGTTGCGGTAATTTTGGACATCCAACGAGAGCAGACGCATTTATTTGCCCCGCCCGACTTCCACGCTTTGTCCGTCCAGCTCAATCACATCGCCGGGGATGCATTTTTTCCCGCGCATTGTGCATACCTCGCCGTTCACGCGCACAGCTCCATTTTGTACCAGTTCCTTTGCCTCGCCGCCTGTCTCGCAGAGCCCGGCAAACTTAAGCAGTGCATCTAACTTGATAAAGTCTGTATGTATGAGAATTTTCTGCATCGAAAAGCCCCCTTAATCGTTTTTGAAACGCACCGGCAGAACCAGGTACAAAAAGTCATTGCCCTCCTCCGGTAAGACCTTGACCGGGCTCAGCGGTCCGCTGATTTCCATGCGCACGTTTTCCGTGCGTGCATTGCGCAGCGCATCCAGAAGATAGCGGTTATTGAAACCGATTTCAACCTCATCGCCAGAACACGTTGCGCCAAATTCGTCCACAACGCGGCCAAGATTTGTCTGACACCGAACGACCACTTTACCAGTTGTAAAAGAAATGCGCAGGGGATTTTTTAAACGTTCTGTAATAATCAACGAAGCTCGCTCGATGGTCTCGATAAAGTCCTTTGTGTTCAGCACAACACTGGTGCGGCTGCCGGAGGGGATGACATTGCGATATTTGAGAAATTCGCCATTGATCAGGCGGCTCAAAATGGTGTAACCTGCCGTTTTGAACACTACAAAGTTTCGGTTTGCGCTGATATGGACATCCTCTTCATCATCGTTTGCCAGCAGGTGATTGACTTCATTCATGGTTTTGCTCGGCACGATGATGTTGATTTCTTTTACCGCTGTAACCGGGCGTTCGACGATCGCAAGGCGATATCCATCCAGCGCAACAACGGTCAATTTATCAGGTGTGATCTCGAACATTTCGCCGGTGTGCGCAGGTTTTCTTTCGTCCTGGCTGACGGCATACAAGGTTCGGTCGATTACATCGCGCAGGACATTTGTTTTGACCGTAAGGGTTTCTTCGGTCTCGGTATTGGGTAACTCAGGGAAGTCGGATGCAGGCATGGATTGAATTTCAAATTGTGCAACTCCGCCTTGGATCGTTGTTTTTCCGTTGTCGCTGGAGAGAATGGATATTTGTCCGGCCGGCATGCGGGCAACCATATTGCTGAGCAGCTTTGCATTCAGCACGATTTCGCCGTCTTCTTTTACGTTTGCCTCGATCGTGGTTACGATGCCGATTTCCATATCGTAGCCTGTCAGGGTCAGCTGGAAGCCTTCAGCTTTCAGCAGGATACCTTCAAGGACAGGTGTTGTGGATCGGCTAGGTACTGCTTTGGAGACGCCGTCGATTGCTGTACTCAACAGGGTTTTATCGCAGATAATGTTCAAGTTGAATTCGCTCCTTTTCGGTTGGTTCCGGTTGGTTGGTGTTTGCTTTATAATAAATTTGTTGTAGCACTAGTAGTAGGGAGTGGGGATTTTGTTGAAAACTCCGTTTTACCTTGATTTGATGCTGTGATTTCGGTTTCCACAGCGTTGTGGAGATTTTGTTGAGGAAGTGTGAAGTGCTGTGTTGATTTTTATTTTCAACATCATGCGTTGAAATGCTGTGTTAAATGTTGAATACTCGGTGGAAAATGTGGAAAGCTCGCCTCTGCCTTCACAAGATGTTGTCTCTGTTTGCCTGTTTCCGATGTGTTACCTGCTATATTTTGCGGTTTTATAGGGCAAACATGCCCGGTTTACACCGGGCGTTGTTTATGCTTTTACGTTTTTGATGATGTCACTGACGGTTTCCCGCAGGTGCTGGTCGTTCTGCATGTCACGCTCCATGGTTTTCAGCGAGTAGACGATGGTGGAATGATCTCGACCCGAAAATTCGCGTCCGATCTCCTCCATGCTCATACCTGTCACGTCACGAAGGATGTAAATCGCCACCCGGCGTGCGGATGCAACATTGGCATTGCGCTTTGTACCGCGGATGTCCGCAGGTGATACGTTGTACGTGCGTGATACCTCACCGATGATTTTTTCAATCGTCACGGGCACAGGCTGTGTCTCGTTGAGGATATCCTTGATGGCGTTTTGTGCAACGCTGATCACGGGCTGGATGCCCTCTAGCATGTAGTAGGCGTTCAGCTTTTTTACAGCGCCTTCCAGCTGACGGATGTTGTTCTTTAAGTGATTGGCGATGAACTCGGCAACGTCCTCGGGCAGATCCAGATGCAGCAGCTCTGCTTTTCGCTTAACGATAGCAACGCGCGTTTCAAAGTCTGGCGGCTGCACGTCGGCAGTCAGACCCCACTCGAAGCGGGTGCGCAGTCGTTCCTCAAGGCTTTTGATCTCTTTGGCAGGACGGTCGGACGCAATGACGATCTGCTTGTGCGCATCGTGCAGAGAGTTGAAGGTGTGGAAGAACTCCTCCTGCGTGGACTCTTTGCCGGCGATGAACTGAATATCATCGACCAGCAGAAGGTCAGCTACGCGGTACTTCATGCGGAAATCCTCTGTGCTGCCGGAGCGAATCGCGGCGATCAATTCGTTTGTGAATTGCTCACAGGTGACATACATGATGACAAAGTCGGGGTGGGTGCGCTTGATCTCTGTCTGGATTGCCGTCAGCAGATGGGTCTTGCCAAGGCCGGAACCGCCGTAAATGAACAGGGGGTTATATGCACCTGAGGGATTTGCGGCAACGGCCTGTGCGGCGGCAAAGGCAAACTGGTTTGAAGGGCCTTTTATAAAATTTTCAAAGGTGAACTCGTAATTGCCCTGCGGGGAGGCGGGGTTTGCCTCGTACTGCTGTGCCAGCACGACCTCATGCGGCGGGGTGCTCGGCACGACAAGTGTGATGTCCACATCAAAGCCCAGCACGGTTTTGAACGCCTCCTTCAGCAAACCGAGATAACGGTCGGAGACGATTTTGCGGATAAAGTCGTTGCGCACAGACAGTGTGATATGGCTGGAATCCTCAAAGCTGATTGGCTCCAGTCCATCGATATAAAGATTATAGGTCGGCTCGGCCATTTGCGTTTTGCAATAGCTTTGCGCAGCCTCTAAAACGTCCTTGAAAGAATCCATAAAATATCCACTCCATTGAAGTTTTCAACAATGCTATCGATACCTTGAGAGTATACCACAAAATTCTGCGTGCGTCTATATTATATAATGTAATTTATAATACATAAATATAATCCGCTGTAAGGCACTTGTGTACAAGACAAAAAAAGACTACAATATCTTGTATGCGTCGGGTTTTCAACACGGAACCTGTGAAAAAGTTGAAAATCTTTTCACAGAAAAGTTTGATGGAAAGTGAAAAAAATGCTTGACAGAAGGGGATACTGTGCGATATACTGTTGAATTGCAAGCCTGTCCCCATTTTGGGACCAGAATAGACCCCACAAAACGGGGATAAGTTTTTACGGAGGATACCACCATGAAAAGAACTTTTCAGCCCAAGAAGCGTCATCGCAAGGAAGTTCATGGCTTTTTGGCCCGCATGAGCACCAGAAATGGCCGCAAGGTTTTGAACGCTCGCCGTGCAAAGGGCCGCAAGAGCCTGACTGTCTGATCTTTTCTCGATTGAGCAGGATCGGCGCAGAAATGAATATGCGCACAAAAGACCGCTGATATTGAGTTGGCGGTCTTATTTTTATTTTGATTCTGTTTGAGCAGGAAATTTTCTCTCAAATTGAAGGAATGGTCTTTTATTGTAAAAAAATTTTTGTTATACTGACTAGAGAGTAAACCTGTTTTACGCTCTGATCCCGGAAAGGAGGCGCCGAAACGTGCGTTACCGTCCTATTCGTCGCAACAGCGAGTTCGGCAGGGTATATGCCCGCGGTAAGTCCTATGTAGATCCGGCGCTGGTACTGTATGTGATGAAAACCCGCAGCAAGCGCACACGTGTGGGGCTTACTGCCACTAAAAAAATAGGTCATGCTGTGGTGCGCAACCGTGCACGCCGCGTAATGAAGGCGGCAATTGATGAGCATTTGGACTACAACATCGGGGGATATGACCTGATTTTTGTGGCACGCGGGGTGACACCGAGACTGAAGAGCTGGCAGGTATCTGCTGTGGTGGCAAAGCTGTTTGCACGCGCGGGTCTGCCGGATAAAGCAAAAAAGCCGGATGTAAGCCGCAGGGAAGTGGATCAATGACCGCAGTGCAGCGATGGTGCCGCAAGTGTCTGTGCTTTTTGATTTTGGTGTATCAACGCACACTGAGCCCGTGGATCGGGCGCAGCTGCCGGTTTCGACCGAGCTGCAGCAATTACACCATGCAGGCGATTATGACGCACGGCTGCATCAAGGGCTGTCTGCTGGGAGTATGGCGCATACTGCGCTGCAACCCGCTCGGCAAATGGGGTTTTGACCCCATCCCGGAGCATGGGTATTGGAAAAACCCGACGAGGGTGCTGTACCCGCCCAAAACGTTTTCCACCGTACACAGAGGCGATTGTGGAAAACAAGACCGTTAAATAAGCTTCTTGTGACGCTTTACACTGTGGGTAAGGTGTCCTACGATAAAAAATAATGCGTCCTGTACCACAGACAGGGCAGAATGGACGAAGATATGGGTAATTTTCTGTACATCTTAGGAGTCCCGCTTGGTTATGTAATGGAGTGGATCTATAAGCTGATCCCCAATTATGGCTGGGACATCATCCTCTTTACACTGTTGATCAACATTGTAAAGATTCCGCTTCAGCTCAGCCAGCAGAAGAGCATGGCCAAAATGTCGGCATTCCAGCCAATGCTGCAGGAAATCCAGACAAAATACAAGGATAAGCCCGAAAAGCAGCAGGAAGAGATGATGAAGCTGCAGCAGGAATACGGCTACAGCCCCACGGCCGGCTGCATGCCGATGCTGCTCAACTTTTTTGTGATGTTTGGCGTTATCGGCGTTGTGTACAACCCGCTGCAGCGCATTTTCCATATCAGTGCGGATGTGCTGACCGCAGCCGGCGAGGCAATGACGGCTGCCGGTGTTTCGTTTACGGCTATTACCCGTGACACCAACATTATTGCGCAGGTGGTGGCAGGTGAGAGCAGCGTGCTGAGCTGCTTTACCGCAGACCAGATCGAGACGATCACAGAGTTCAGCCGGCACATGAACTTCTTGGGCATTGATCTGACGCACATCCCGACGATCAGTCTGTCTCTGGAAATTATCCTGCCGCTGCTCTCGGTGGTAACGATGTTTATCTCCACCCACATCAGCATGAAGGCATCCGGTCAGAAAATGCAGGGCAGCATGAAAGTAACGATGTACATGATGCCCCTGATGTACCTGTTCTTCTGCTTTACCTACCCGCTGGCATTCTCACTGTACTATGTCATCTCTAACATCGTGATGACTGTGCAGACGCAGGTGATGCGTAAGGTATATGACCCCGAAAAGATGCGCAAAGAGGTTGAGGCACAGATTGCCGAGCGCCGCAAGCAGGAAAAGCGCGGTGTGAAGAGCACGACGGTCAAGGTCATTGATGAAAAGACAGGCAAGGTTGTTGAAAAGAACCTGTCTGCCAGTGAGATGAACAAGCGCCGTCTGGAATATGCACGCCAGCTGGATGCAGAGCGCTACAAGGATGAGCGCACTGTCCCGCTGAGTGAACTGAATAATGATAAGGAGGATTGATTTTGATGATCCGTACGCAGGAAGCAACCGGCAAAACGGTTGAAGAAGCGCGCGCAAATGCGTGCGCATTGCTGGGTGTGCAGCCGGAAGATTTGAATGTTACCTTTGAATTGCTGGAAATGCCCCAAAAAACCGGCTTTCTGGGGCTGAAAACGACCCCGGCAAAGGTCCGTGTAAGCGTGGAGGAGCCCGATGCCCCGGCTGAGGAAAAGCCTGCAGAGCCGGCAGTCGAGCAGATCGCCGCTGAGCCGACCGAGCAGGCACAGCCGGAGGTTACTGCACCTGTCGAGGAGAATGCGGTTGCCGATGCCGAGAAAACGGCGGCAGAGGAAGCGCCGGCTGCTGAGCCGGAGCAGACTTCTCCGCAGTCTGTTCCGGATGAGGAAATCGAAGTGGAAGTCCCCATTGTGATCGAAGAAAATGCTAAGGTAAAGGCTGCTGTGGAGTACCTGAGCGGCGTTATCGCACTGATGGGTGTGGAAAACGTCGAGTTTAGTGCTGTGCAGAAGGGCGAGGCTACGATCATCCGCTTGAATGGTGAAAAGCTGGGGGCTTTGATTGGTCGTCGCGGAGAAACGATGGAAAGCCTGTCTTACCTTGCAAGTCTGGTTGCAAACCGCCTGGAGGGCGATTATATCAAACTGGGCCTGGATGTGGCAGGTTATCGCGATAAGCGTGAGAGCGATTTGACCGCACTTGCACAGCGCATCGGCGCTAAGGTGCGCAAGACCGGCCGCAGTTTTGCGATGGAACCCATGAACCCCTACGAGAGACGCATTATCCATTCTGCCATTGGTAAGATGGAAGGTGTGCGCAGTGAGAGCAAGGGTGAAGGACGTGACCGCCGTGTCGTGATTTACTCTACTGCACCGGGTGCACAGACCGAAAACACCTACGGCGAGCGTCGTCCCCGCGGACGCGGCAATGGTCGGCGTCCTGCAGGCGGCCGCAGCAATGGCGGCTATCGCGGCGGCAACCGTTCTGACCGTGGCGGAGAGCGTGGCGGCCGCAGCAACAGCGGCTATCGCGGCGGCAGCCGCACTGGTAATGGCGGCTACCGTGGCAGCCGCACGTCCGGCGTGCCGGAACGCACCTATGCACCGCGTGATGTCGATGCGGCAGCACCGGTAGCACCAAAGCGTACAGAGCGTGTAGATGATTTTGCGGATTTCAGCTTTGGTAAAATCGAGCTGTAAGCGTGAAAAGAATAAATCTGTAACAGCAATAAACCGGAAGGGCAAAAAACCTTTCCGGTTTTTGTGTATTTTGGTTTATATCACATTTTGTATCCCGAAATATGATATAATTTTGAGGGATCATTTTTGGTCAAAAGTGAAAATCGACAAAATCAAAGCGCGTACTTTCGTAAAAAGATATCTTTTTTTTGTTTTACGTGGTAAACTGAATAGTACAGTGGACGAGGACTGCACGGTGTGCGGTAATTGTGAGTGTGTGATGTATGGCATGGATGAGTTCCTTTTAATGGAGGGGTCTAAATGGATAAGCTGAAAAAATACCTCTTCTACGCAGGGATAGAAGAACAGCAATATCAACGGATACGGCCGTTGATATTGAAATCGAATATAAAAATGCTTGAGAAGTACATAAACTGCTGTACGCTGTTTTTAATTCCGGTTATCTTTTCGGTTTTTTTATCCGAAACAGTGCGCAGGGGCTGGGTGATTTATTTTGGCGCCTTTGCAGGGTGTCTGCTGCTGCAGGTCATGAGACATGTGATGAACCAGAGCAGCGAGCGCTCAATGTGGCTGCTGGTCAATCTGTTTGATGCATTGCTGTTTGGCTTGTCGATTTTAATCGGCACGGTTGTCTTTCCGGATTCACCTGCAATTACCTTTATGGCTTTTTTAATGGTGGTGCCGCCACTGTTTGCAATCCGTCCGATTTTCAGTTGGCTGATGCTCTTGTTTTATGATGCAATATTTTTGATGTTATCTTTTCTGTTCAAGTCAAATGCGCTGTTCTACAGAGACCTGCTCAACACGGTTATATTTACCCTGGTTTCATGCAATATATCGACCTATCAGACAAAGCGGACACACGAAAGCTTTGTTTTGCGTGACGACATGCAGCGGATGATCGATTACGACCTGACCACAGGGTTAAAGAGCCGTAATGCATTTGAATATGAGCAGGAGGAATATGCCAAAAACAGCAAAAAGTGCATCGCCTGCATCTACATTGACGTAAACGGACTGCATGAGTTGAACAACTCAAAAGGGCATGATGCAGGCGACCAGATGCTGCGGGAAGTTGGCAAAAAGATGCACACGTATTTTGGCGAGTCGAACTGCTACCGGATCGGCGGTGATGAGTTTGTGGCCTTTTTGTCCGATAAGCCGGGCAAAGAGATACGCCAAATGATGCAGGAATTCCGTACAGCGATCGAGGCAAGCGGATATTCGGTTGCGATCGGTATGGCACATCAGAGCATCGAAACGATCGATTCCAATCTGCTGCGAAAAGAGGCAGAACGCCAGATGTATCTGGATAAGGAGCAGTACTACCGCGTACACGGGCGTACGCGCTGATAAATAAAGAGAGAGCACCTGTACGCATGGTCTGTAAATGAACAAAGCGTCAGGTGCTTTTTTCTGCTGTTTTCAACTTTTTTATTTCGATATGTTGAAAACCGAGATAAAAAGAGGACTTCTATTTCTTTTTTGGCTGAGCCGTGGTACAATATCATGGGTTGGTGTATTATTATGATGCACCGTGACAGAGCGAACAGAGGAAACAAATATGCAGGATACAACGATTGCGGCAATTGCAACGGCGCCGGGCAGCGGTGGTATTGCCGTGATAAGACTTTCCGGGGCACAGAGCTATGCAGTTGCAGCACAGGTTTTCAGACCGTACAGTGCGGGCAAAAAAGTAAAAGATGCCCAGGGGTACACGGCTATATACGGCAAATTTATAGAAAAAGGCGAAGCGTTCGACGAGGGAATCGCCCTTTTCTTTCGGGCACCGCACAGTTACACCGGCGAGGATGTGATTGAGCTGAGCTGTCACGGAGGCAGTGCGGTCGCACGGCGTTTAATGGAAGCCTGTATTGCGGCCGGAGCACAGCCGGCTGCCCCTGGCGAGTACACACGCCGTGCTTTTTTGAATGGAAAGCTGAGCTTGACACAGGCAGAAGCGGTGATGGATATTGTATCCGCGGACGGACGGCAGGGTGCAGCACTGGCAAATTCGGCACTGAATGGTGCACTTGCAAAAGCAATCGATGCACAAAAGCAGGAGCTGATGGCATTACAGGCACATCTTTCGGCATGGGTCGACTTCCCGGAGGAGGATGTACCGGAGCTGGAGAATGAAAACCTGTTAACAGTGCTCCGGAGTACAAAGGCAACGCTGGACGAGCTGATTGATCACTATGATGCGAGCACTGTGCTAAGAGAAGGAGTAGACTGTGCGATCGTAGGCAGACCAAACGCCGGAAAATCGACATTGCTCAACCTTCTGGCAGGGTTTGACCGTGCAATTGTAACACCGGTAGCGGGCACAACAAGAGATGTTGTAGAGCAGACGGTGCAATTGGGGGACATCCGGTTGAATCTGTTTGATACGGCAGGGCTGCGCGAGACGGATGACATTGTCGAAGCGGAGGGTATCCGTCGAAGCTGGAAAAAACTGGAAGAAGCAGGGCTTGTGCTGGCTGTCTACGACGGCTCGGAAATGCTGATGCAGGAGGATCTGCAATTGGCAAAACGCTGTGAGGGACGTCCGGCAATTGCACTGGTCAATAAAGAGGACCGACCGGCACAATTCGACACAGAGATAATTGCGCCGTATTTTGCAATGGTGCTGCCGGTGTGCTGCAAAGAAGAAGCGAGCCGCAAGGTTATTGCCGCAGCAGTTGCACGGGTGCTTGGGACAAACAAGATTGACCCGCATGCGGCAAGTCTTTCGGGCCAGCGGCAGCTTTCGGCAGCGATGCGTGCCCGCGATGCGATAGCGGGTGCGTTGGATGCAGCACAGGCTGGTTTTGGGCTGGATGCGGTTTCGGTCTGCGTGGATGATGCTTTGAACGCACTGTGTGAGCTGACGGGAGAAAATGCATCAGAGGCAGTGATCGATCAGGTTTTTGAGCGTTTTTGCGTGGGCAAATAATTGTGCCGAATTTTCAACAAGTCTTGAAAAAACAGTGGAAAATTTAAGGCACAAAATCTGCATTTAATAGAGGGAATAATTCAGGATGAACCATTTGGGAGACTATGATGTGATTGTAATAGGCGCAGGGCATGCGGGGATCGAGGCTGCCCACGCCGCAGCGGTGCTGGGGGCCAGGACTGCAGTGTTTACCATGAGCCTTGATGCAATCGGTAATATGCCTTGCAACCCCAGTATCGGCGGTACTGCAAAGGGGACGCTTGTGCGTGAGTTGGATGCCCTGGGAGGACTGATGGGAATTGCAGCGGATGAGACCTACCTGCAAAGCCGTATGCTCAACAAGGGCAAGGGACCGGCGGTACATGCATTGCGTGTGCAGACGGATCGCAAACGCTACCATGAGTACATGAAACATGCGCTTGAAAAAACACAGGGACTGGCGATCCATCAGGCAGAGGTTGTAAAAATTGAGGTGGAAGATGGACGCGTAAAGGGTGTTGTTACCCAGCTGCACGGCGAATACAGCGCAAAGTGTGTCGTGATCGCTACGGGGACAAACCTAGGCGGAAAGATATTTGTGGGCGATGCGTGGTACGCCTCCGGCCCGGATGGCATGCATGCCGCAAACGCACTTACCGAGAGCCTGAAAGAGGCGGGACTGCCGCTGCGACGTTTTAAGACGGGCACACCGGCACGCGTGCATCGCCGCAGCATTGACTTTAGCAAATTGGAATGTCAGCCCGGCGACCCCGACAACGAGCTGCAGCCGTTTAGTTTTTTGACAGAAAAGCCTATCCATAACAAGGTGGATTGCTGGATTGCGTATACAAATCCTGATACACACAAAATTATTCTGGACAATATTCAGCGCAGCCCGCTGTATGGCGGCATGATTGAGGGAGTAGGGCCGCGCTATTGCCCGTCCATTGAAGACAAGGTGGTGAGATTTGCCGGTAAAGACCGCCACCCGATTTTTGTTGAACCCTGCGGAGAAAACACCGAGGAAATGTATTTGCAAGGTGCATCAAGCAGTTTGCCGGAGGATGTGCAGAACGCATTTTATCACAGCATTCAAGGCTTTGAAAATCTTGAGATCATGCGTCCGGCCTATGCCATTGAATACGACTGCGTAGACCCCACAAGCATGGAGGCCACACTGGAAAGCAAGATTGTGCGCGGGCTGTACGGGGCAGGACAGTTCAACGGCACTTCCGGTTACGAGGAGGCAGCTGCACAAGGTCTGCTTGCCGGCCTGAATGCCGCACGCAATGCACTTGGTTTTACGCAGTTGATTTTGCCGCGGCAAAGCAGCTACCTTGGGACGCTTGTGGATGACCTTGTAACAAAGGGTGTGATGGATCCCTACCGAATGATGACAAGCCGCAGCGAGTACCGGCTGACATTGCGGCAGGACAATGCTGATTCACGATTGACGCCCATTGGCAGGGAATACGGGCTGGTGCAGGATGACCGTTGGAAAAAATACTGTCATACGCAAGCGGTGCTGGAGGCGGAACGCCGGCGCTTGCATGAGACGCATTTGAAGACGGCGGAGCTGCGCATGGCTATGGAGGAAAAAGGGCTGCAGCCCGCTGCTGAGGGCGGCATTGCAGAAGAGCTGCTTCGCAGACCGGAAATCCACTATGAATTGATTGCAGGCGTTATCGGCTGGGGCGAGGAAATTACTGCGATGCTGGCAGAACGCCTGGAGACAGAAATAAAATATGCCGGTTATATTGCCCGACAGGACAGAATGATCCGTGAAGTGGCACGCCATGAAAAGACGCTGATCCCGATGGACTTTGATTATTCCGAGCTGGCGGGGCTGACGCTGGAAGCACGTGAGAAGCTTGCGAAAATTCGGCCGCGAAATTTGGGACAGGCAAGCCGCATCCCGGGTGTTTCTCCGTCGGATGCAGCCCAACTGAGCATTGCGCTTGCGGCGAGGAGATAAAGAGAAGGGGAGGGAAGAAAGAAAATGAACCTGACACTGTACGAGGGACGTCCGGAGGACTGCTCGGACCGAATGCTGAAAGAGGTGCGGACATACGAGCTGCTGGAACGGCTGGAAATCCCTTTTTGGCGCACAGATCACCCATGGATGAAAGCGGATACCATGGAGGACTGTAAGGTGATTGATGATTGCCTTGGAGCAACGGTTTGTAAAAATTTGTTTTTATGCAACCGCCAGAAAACAAGTTACTACCTGTTGATGATGCCGGGAGATAAGCCTTTTAAGACAAAAGAGCTTTCCCATCAGCTTGGCATTGCTCGGTTAAGCTTTGCGTCTGCGGAGGATATGGAAAAATATCTGGATTGCACGCCGGGTTCATCCTCTATTATGGGGCTTGCAAACGATGCGGAAGGCAGGGTGCAGCTGCTGATGGACGAGGATGTTACTGCAGGAGAATATTTGGGCTGCCACCCGTGCATCAATACGTCCTCGCTCAAGCTGCGCACAAAGGATGTACTTAAAAAGTTTTTGCCGGCAGTGTGTCATGAACCGGTTTTTGTACATCTGACGGGTGAATAATTGACGCATTAGCGATAATGTTTTGACGAAAGGAAAGCGTATGATCGATAAGCAGCGCCTGGAGGCAAAATGTTCCACGTGGAACATCAGTCTTACAGGAACACAGTTGGACCAGCTGGATGTTTTTGCGGAAATTTTGGTGGAATACAATCAAAAGGTCAACTTGACAGCCATCACAGACCCGGAAGGAATTGAAAACAAACACTTTTTGGACAGTCTGCTTTTCGCCAGCCAGCAGGAAGTATGCGGAAAAATGGTGGATGTCGGTGCAGGTGCAGGATTTCCCGGTATCGTGACAAAAATCTACAAGCCTGAGCTGGAAATCACCCTGATGGAGCCGACAGGAAAACGCGTGGATTTTTTGAAATATGCCTGCGAAAAAATCGGGCTTACAGGGGTGGAATTTGCCAAGGAGCGTGCAGAGGAGGCTGCACGCAAAAGGTGGCGCGAGCAGTTCGATTTAGCTTCTGCCCGTGCGGTTGCTGCGCTGCCGATGCTGGCCGAGTACTGTCTGCCGCTTGTAAAAACAAGCGGATGTTTTTTGGCAATGAAAGGCTCTTCCGGCAAGGAGGAACTTGCCGCTGCGCAAGGTGCGATAAAAAAACTTGGGGGAGAATATAAGGAAACACGCACCTTCCATTTACCGGCGGGTGATGTGCGCACGCTGATTCTCTGCAAAAAAATAGCACCTACGCCTGCGGCATACCCGCGCAACGGTGGAAAGATTGCCAAAAGCCCGCTCAAATAAAAATTGACACAAGATGCTTGTTTACAAAGCAAAAACCCGGGAAACTGTTCAAAAAATTTTTTGATTGTGTTATACTAGCTTTTGAGGTGCCGTGAATAAAGGGAAACGTCGGCATCGGACTGCGAGTGTTCCACGTGGAACAACACAGGTTTCCCGGAAGGAAGAAGAGCTGTGGCAAAAATAATCGCAATTGCAAATCAAAAAGGCGGTGTGGGCAAGACAACGACCGCTGTAAACCTGTCGTCCTGCGTGTCGGCGCTCGGCAAAAAAGTGCTGATTGTTGACCTTGATCCACAGGGAAACACCACGACGGGTTATGGCATCCCGAAACGCAGCGTAGAAAAGGGAACATATGAGGTCATGATTGGTGAGGCGAGTGCTGCAGAGGCAATTCGCAGCACAGAGTTTCGGACAGATGTGATTGCATCAAATACGCGTTTGGCAGGTGCTGCGCTGGAACTGATCGGTATGCAGGGACGTGAGAGCCGTCTGCGGAGGGCTCTGGCATCGGTGCAGAAGGATTATGACTTTATCTTTATTGATTGCCCTCCGAGTTTGGATCTGCTCACATTGAATGGTCTGTGCGCTTGTGACAGCGTACTGATCCCGGTACAATGCGAGTATTACGCACTGGAAGGACTTTCAGAACTGATCAGCACGCTGAAGACAATCCGGAAGAAATACAATCCCTATCTTGATATCGAGGGTGTGGTATTTACCATGTTTTCGCTGCGCTACAATTTAACGGTGCAGGTTGTGGAACAGGTAAAAAAGTACTTTGGGGCAAAGGTGTACAGCACGACGATTCCGCGTTCGATCCGTATCTCGGAAGCGCCAAGCTACGGTCAGCCGATCAACTTCTATGAACCAAAGGGGAAAGGCAGCGAGGCGTATATGGACCTTGCGATCGAATTTGTAAAGCGTAACCGTCCGCACGATGCTGTCGGCAAACGACGTGCGAAGAGCAAGACGGAAGCAGAAGAAACAAACAAAAACGCACTTGAAGACTGAGCACAGGGAGGAAGAAAATGGCAAAAGGAAAGGGCGGCCTCGGACGTGGTCTAGAAAGTCTGTTCGAGGACGCAGCGCCGAGTTTTGAATCGGATGCAAAGATAGACTCCCTGCCTCTGCGTGAGATCGAGCCGGACACAAACCAACCGAGAAAAAATTTCGATCCGGATGCGATGAGCGAGTTGGCTGCAAGCATTGCAGAGCATGGCTTGCTTCAGCCGATTGCAGTGCGTCCCAAAGGGGTTGGCAGCTATGAAATCATAGCAGGCGAGCGGCGATGGAGAGCCTGCCGAATGGCAGGATTGAATGAAGTACCTGTCATTATCAAGGACGTGTCCGATGAACAGGCGATGGAGCTGGCGCTGGTCGAAAATTTGCAGCGTGAAGACCTTGACCCCGTTGAAGAGGCAACAGGTATCCGTGAGCTGATGACACGGTGCAGCCTGACACAGGAGCAGGCGGCGCAAAAGCTTGGCAAAAGCCGAAGCGCCCTTGCAAACAGTCTGCGGTTGCTAAACCTGTCTGAAAATGTGCTTGACCTGCTGAAGAGCGGTTTTTTGAATACCGGACATGCGAAAGCAATCTTAAGCCTGCCTACAGCAGACCTGCAGGAGCAGGCAGCGCAGATTATTGCAGACAATCAGCTCAATGTACGCCAGGCGGAGGAGCTTTGCAAAAAGCTGTCGAAAGAGCCAAAGGCAAAGAAAGAGCAGCCAATGCAGCAGGCATTCCCGATAGAAGTACAGGAAAGTCTAAAGCAGGCTCTGGGAAATGAAGTAAAGGTTGCATACCACGACGGCAAAGGGAAGCTGACGGTTCACTTCAGCTCAGATGAGCAGCTGCGCACATTTGCAAATCTGCTGGGTCAGTACCAGCAGGAGATGTCCGATTAAAACAAATCACGCGATCTGAGGCGGGCGCACCGCCTTTGAACGGCACGGCGGAAATACTGCCGTGCAGAAATAGAGTTTAAGGAGAGTAAATCATGCTTGATATTAAGTTTGTCCGTGAAAATCCGGATGCTGTCAAGGAAAACATCAAGAAAAAATTCCAGGACGCAAAGCTCCCGCTGGTTGATGAGGTTATCGAAAAGGACGAAAAGTACCGCGAGTGCCTGAAAGAGGTTGAGTCACTCAAGGCTGCGCGCAATAAGCTGAGCAAGGCAAACGGTCCGCTGTTCGGCCAGCTGAAAAAGTGCACGGATGATGCAAAGAAGGCTGAGCTGCAGGCGCAGATCGATGCCAACAATGCAGCCGTCAAGGCCGACGCGGACAAGATGGCAGAGCTGGAAGCTGAGCAGGAAAAGCTGGCAGCTCGCATCCAGGAGATCATGTACACCATTCCGCAAATGATCGACCCCAGCGTGCCGATCGGTCCGGACGACAGCCATAACGTTGAGGCACAGCGCTTCGGCGAGCCTGTAGTGCCCGACTTCCCGGTCCCGTACCATACCGAGATCATGGAAAGCTTTGACGGTATTGACATGGATGCTGCGGGGCGTGTGGCAGGCAATGGCTTCTATTATCTGCTGGGCAACATCGCACGTCTGCACGAGGCTGTGCTGGCATATGCGCGTGACTTTATGATCGGTAAGGGCTTTACCTATGTTATTCCGCCGTTTATGATGCATGGCAATGTGGTGCAGGGCGTCATGTCCTTCCCGGAGATGGATGCCATGATGTACAAGATCGAGGGCGAGGACCTGTACCTGATCGGCACGAGCGAGCACACCATGATCGGTCGCTTTATTGATCAGACGCTGGACGAGGCAAAAATGCCGCTGACGCTCACTTCTTATAGCCCCTGCTTCCGCAAAGAAAAGGGTGCACACGGTATTGAGGAGCGCGGTATTTACCGCATCCATCAGTTCGAAAAACAAGAAATGATCGTCGTCTGCCGCCCCGAGGAGAGCGCAGAATGGTACGAGAAGCTGTGGCAGATGTCCGTTGAACTGTTCCGCAGCATGGAGATCCCTGTGCGCCAGCTCAACTGCTGCTCTGGCGATTTGGCAGACCTAAAGGTCAAGAGCTGTGATATTGAGGCTTGGAGTCCCCGTCAGCAGAAATACTTCGAGGTTTGCTCGTGCTCAAACCTGGGCGATGCACAGGCACGCCGTCTGCGCATCCGCATCAAGGGCAAGGATGGCAAGTCCTACCTGGCGCATACGCTGAACAATACCTGCGTTGCACCTCCGCGTATGCTGATTGCCTTCTTGGAGAACCACTTGCAGGCAGACGGCAGCGTTACCATTCCTGAGGTACTGCAGCCGTATATGGGTGGCTTGAAGGTCATGGTTCCCACAAACAAGAAATAAGCTGACAGAGAAAAAATAAAGCAAAGCATCTGCACACATGTCCGTTTGCCGGGTAGGCAAACGGAGGACAGGGCGGCAGATGCTTTGCTTTTTGTTTTAAATCAGTAAAGGACGCATTAGTTGTAATACTTGCTGCGTTGTGCCGGGTAACCGCAGTAGACAGCATAATCGTACGGTACCTCTGCCATAGCGACGGCGTAATCGGCGTAATGCGCCATAATATAGCAGCGCAGGTCATAGGGCATATTGGGGATGCCGGCGTCCACTCTGTCGGCGCAGACGGAGTTCCATATGTTTGTGGCAAAGGCAGAGCAGTTGCTTGTTACAGACCATTTGTCCGAGCGGGAGATGTTTTCGTTGACAACGGCAAGCTGGTCGGCATCCAGTGATGCCTGGATCGTTATGCGGTTCTCGTAGAAATTGGAGTAATAGGCAGCGTAACCTTCGTAGTTATACCAGATTCCTTTGTGCTCTGCACGGTTGCTGCGGGTGCCCACGGTAATACTGGTGTCCGGTGCGATCATCAGCCCGCCGATGTTCAAGTCGCTGTCGGTCACGTTGGTCAGCGTGATAAAGGAGTGTCCGCTGAGATTGATGGGCTGGTCATTTGCTGTGCCGTTCGTGTACAAGCGAATCAGAACAACAGCATCTTCGGTCGGGGCATCGCCATATCGCTGGATGCTTGCCTTGTGGTCAGCCTGCACAAAACGAAAGGGCAGGCAGTAGGATGTGGTAAAGCCAATAAAGTCTCGCATAGAGTTTGGCAAGTTGCCATCAGGCTCATAGGTTGCAGGACCTGATTTTGTGGTTGGCTCGGCAGCCGGTATATTTGCGGTGTCCTCGGCGGCAAATGCAAGCATGCCGCTGCAAAGGTATGCCAGCGTCAGCACGCCGACCAGAAGAGAGCGAAAATGTTTTTTCATAAAACTTCTCCTGCAAAATGGGTGTGGAAGATACGTACAACACTAAGATACAGCCGCCCGCAAAACCTGTCAAGAACAGATTGTTGCATGTCTGCCGTGTCTTGCGGAGCGGGCGGTACTTTACCCCCGTTTGCAAATGTGGTAAAATAAAACTAACATCTGCAAGTATCGTGCAGGGGTACCTGCAGTGAGGAAAGATAAAAAAAGATGACCCAGTAAGGGGGTAAATTTTTATGCCGAAGCCAACCCATAAGGTCGTTGTTATCGGACACCGAAACCCGGACACCGACTCGATTTGCTCTGCCATTGCATATGCAGAGCTGAAAAATAAGACAAGCTCGCTGGTCTGCGAGCCGCGCCGTGCAGGGCGAATGAACCAGGAAACAGAATATGTGCTGAAGAGGTTTGGCGTAACACCGCCACGGATGTGTACGGACGTAAACCCGAAAATCCGTGATGTGGATTACCGCGAGATGCCCGGCATATCGGGTGATACCAGCCTGCGCAAGGCGTGGGAGATCATGCGAGACCAGAAGATCGACACCCTGCCGGTGACAACACCGGATAATGAGCTGGAGGGTCTGATCACGGTCAAGGACATTGCAACGGCAAACATGGACCTGTTTGACACTACCATCCTTGCAAAGAGCCACACCAGCTTTAAGAACATCCTGGAAACATTGGGCGGCACGCTGGTGGTGGGCGACGAAAATGCAGTGTGTACCACCGGCAACATCCATATTGGCACGGCAAACTCGGAAATGCTGGAAAATGCCGTTGAAAAAGGCGACATCGTGATCCTGACGAACCGCTACGAGAGCCAGCTGTGTGCGATTGAAAAAGAGGCATCGCTGATCATCATCTGCAACGGCGCCAAGGTGACACGCACCATTCAGCGCATCGCAGAGGAGACGGGTGTGGCGATTATGACAGCGCCGTGCGACACCTATGCGGCAGGCAAGCTGATCAGTCAGTCTGCGCCCATCTCCTACTACATGACCCGTGACGGCATTATGAAGTGCACGCTTGTCACACCGGTGGCAGATGTCACACGCCTGATGGCAAAGGTACGCCACCGCTATTTCCCGATTTTGGATGAGGACGGCAAGTATTGCGGCATGATCAGCCGCCGCAACATCATCAACCTGCGCAAGCGCCGCATTATTCTGGTAGACCATAACGAGGCGACGCAGGCCGTCGAGGGTTTTGACCAGGCAGAGATTTTGGAGATCATCGACCATCACCGCATTGGCAACCTGGAAACCAGCGGGCCGGTCTATTTCCGCAATCAGCCAGTAGGCTGCACCGCAACGATCGTTACCCAGATGTATGACGAAAACGGTGTGGAGATACGCCCGCAGATCGCAGGCTTGCTGCTGGCTGCCATACTGTCGGATACACTGGTGTTCCGCAGCCCGACCTGCACATCTGTGGACGTAAGGACTGCCGAGCGACTTGCCAAAATTGCCGGGGTGGAAATTGAAGCGTTTGCAAATGAGATGTTTGAAGCCGGCGAAAACCTGGACGGCAAAACAGCCGAGGAGGTCTTTTTGCAGGACTTTAAGGTGTTTATGTGCGGCGACATCCGCTTTGGCGTGGCACAGGGCAGTTATATGACGCGCAGCAATCTTGCAGCAGCACAGCGTCTGCTGACGCCTGCGCTGGAGGAAGAGCGCCGTAAACAGAATGTGGAGGATGTCTACATGCTGCTGACGGATGTGCCCAAAGAAGAAAGTGTTGTCATCTGCACAGGGCGTCTGGCGGGGGATGTGCTTGCAGAAGGGTTCCATACGCAGGCCGGTGAGGACGGCAGCTGGGTGCTGCCCGGCGTAGTGAGCCGTAAAAAGCAGTTTATCCCGGCGGTGATGAGTGCTTATCAGGAGCTGTAAGCGGCATGTTTGATTTTTTAAGCGACAAAAAAGACCGCACACCGCCTGCTCTGCCGGCAGGTACTGTGCGGCGCCGTTATACCATTACCGGGCAGGTGCAGGGGGTAGGGTTTCGTTACCGTGCGCACTATGCGGCACAGACCCTGGCGTTGACCGGCTGGGTACAAAATGAGGATGACGGCAGTGTAACGCTGGAGGTACAGGGTGATGCAGACCAGTTTGTAAAGCTGTTTGCTATGATCCAGCGCAGCGACTACATTCAAATTACAGGCATCCGACAGGAGGAGCTGACGCCGGACCCGTGGGAGCGCGGCTTTTCGGTAAGGGGATATTAAAACAAAACAGCAGCGACTGAGGGAGTACCAGTCGCTGCTGCTGTTTTATGATGATTACAACGAAAACGGATCAACTTGCGATTTTTAACGGTGAATTGGACGTCCAAATCGTACCGTCCAACAGCTGGGTCAATGCCAAAGTGCCGCCCGCGCTGACACGTGCCGGGTCCAGTGCATAAAAGTCGCTTTCCTTCAGGTTGTTGGGGTCGGCAGAGGGAGTAATGCCGACCACGCAGACCCAATGACCATACGTTGCACTGGTAGCGATGTGCGGGTAGTTGACCTTTTTCCAGCCGGAGGAGGTCAGGTGATACTCGTAGGTGGTAACGCGGTTGGTGTGCTTGGAAACACCGCTGACTGTGGTGTTTTGCAAATGGACGATGACCGGACGACCCGCCTTCAGCTCAGAGTACATTTTGGACAAGCACTCGGAAAGGCTGCCGCTGTAAGCGCCGTACCCGCCTGCGGACCACACTGCGCCGTTTGACCACATGCCACTGCCGGACGAGGGAGTACCGTCCAGGATGGTGCGGGCATAGCGCAAAGCGTACAGGCTGCATTTGCCAGCGCTCTGGTTGCCGATCGAAAGGATATCGCTGTCGTCAAAGCTCAGCACAGAGATGCCGTACCGGTCTTGCAGGGCAGCCGCATGCGCCTTTGGCACAGCCAAAGCCAGCATAAGCAGCAACGCAAGCAGAATTGCGACAAGACGTTTTGCCGGATGCGCAGGACAGTGATGCATGGGGGTATCCTCTCATTCGTCTTATTTTAAGTACATTCTAGCGCGAACCCGTGGTAAAATTGTGTAAGATTTGGAGCCAAAAGAGATAGTTTTGTGTAATTTGAACAGAGACTGCACAAAAATGGCAGCGCACATGCTATTGCGCGGACGGCAAAGCTGTAACCACAGCGTGTAACAGATATGCACTATTGTATCAAAAGCGCAACAAAATTAGCGCAAATTCGTCATTTGAGATGAAATATACATGCAATGTTTGGCGGGTTGAGCCATTGACAGGGGATGGCACAAAAAATATAATAATATTGAGCTATCTGGCACGCAGTCAGCATAGCAAGGATAAAAGATGGATCGATTGGATATGAGATTGGAGGCATTCTCACATGAAAAAGTTTGGTAAACTGGTAGCGCTGCTGCTGGTCGCAGTGATGTCGCTGTCGATGCTTACAGCCTGCTCCGGCGGCGCCGCACCTGCAACGCAGGAAGAAAAAGCTGCTGAAAAAAATGCTATGGCTGTTGTGAATAATGTATACACCGCAAGCGTGGCATCGGCAGGTGAGGGTGAGCTGGACAATAATATGCAGCTCAAGTACGATGCAAAAGCACACCTGGAAGAAGCTTTGAAAAAATTAAGCAACTACAAGGTGAATTTCAAGGTGGATGTGGAAAGTGGCAATGGCACGGCAAAAGTTTACTTTGTGGGTAATGCTGACTGGGTTGATACACTTCTTGAGGCAAGTCTTAAAGCTGCCAACTATGCAGGTGATGCGCTGAAGGTCAATTCGTCAAGCAAGTGGACAAAGGTTGCGGTTGCAGCAAAGACCACAACCAGCGGTACCTATATTTGCGTCGTAATTGAGGTCACAAACCCGACTGCAAATGCAGCGTAAGCCAGGCAAAAACAAAGCGGCCCCGGCAGTGAGCAAGCGCTCGCTGCCGGGGCTTTGTGCTGTAAAAAACAGAGTAGGGGTCAACGCAGGGCTTTGCCGTCCGAGCTTTGTACGCTGAGCTCCTGCCCGGTCACGCTGGAGACAAGGGCGATGTAGCTGCGCCCGTTGGCGACTTTCAGCGTGCGCCCGCTGGCGTCATAAAAGGCAAAGGTGCTGTCCTGTCCCTGCGTCCAGGTAATGTCCCATAGCTTGCCGTCATAAAGCCATACGCCGCCGCCCATAGAGAGGTCGTAGTCCAGGGTCGTGCCGTCATCACGCAGGTTGGCGGCGCTGTAAAGGATCAGTAAGTTGTCAAAGGTGACCTGCTTGCCGGTGTTGGCATCGACCTGCGGCGTGCCGCTGCCGTGTGTCATGCAGTAAACGCCGTTTTCGGCGTCGTAGGTAAACCCTGTGGAGCTCAGCGAGCCGAAGTGGATGGTTATCTTATACGCATCGCTTTCGTCGGCAAAAAGGGAGCTGCCGTCCTCACACTGCGCCAAAAGCGGTGACAGTCCATCGCCGGCGGCGTTCTTGTCGTCGGATGATGCATCGGTATCCGTCACCACGGTGGAAATGCCAAGCTGCCCGGCGGCCTTTTTGACGGCATCGCCGTTTGTGTACCACATGGGAGAATTGCTCCAGGTTTGGTCATCGCACGAAAAGACGTTTCTGCCGACCTCCAGCGCATCCACGGCGTGTATGCCGTAGCTGGCAAGGTAGTTGCTTGTGTAGCGCCCGCAGCCCTTTTGCACGGGCAGGACACCCTGCACCGAAAGGATGCGCCAGTAAATGTCGTGCCCAAGCGTCACAGGGCCGACCTTTGGCATGTCATCGACAGAGGAATAGACAAGGCATAAGCTGGAGGGAGAAACCTCGTCGGTTTGCGCTTCCAGCACAACGCTGGCACTGCCGACACCCCATTGCGTCGTGCTGTCATCGGCGTTGTCGATGACCACGGCAACAGGGCGCTGGTCAGTCTGTGTCAGCTCCTGCCCGGTAAAAGGGTCTGCAGCGGCGGTTGCGCTGTCTTCTTCGTCAGGGCTGCCCCAGGTTAAAATTACAAGCAGCAAAATGCCTGCCACGATGCTGCTGAGGATGGAAAGTATAACATGCTTCATTCAATCTGCCTCGTTTGGGGGTCATTGATAGCTGAAGCTTGACCACTCATCGTCATCCACGATGGCAAGATAGGTCTTGCCGCGGTTAAAAACCAGCTCGGCCCCGTTGGAATCGTACACCTTGAGCGGGTGTTCGGGGGATGCCTTTTCCCAGCGGCCTTTTGTCATACCGCCGCGGGTAAAAAAGTATGCCTCGCCGCCGCTGATGTAGCTTACCTGCTGTACATCGCCGGAATCACCCGCATAAGGTGCGATGGAGGCAAAGCAGACCAGAACATTTGTGAACGAGAGCTGCTTGTTGTTCAGCTCATCCACGGTCTTTTCGTATGCACCTGCGGCACGGCTGTACATCTGCATTTTGTAGGTGTGGTCGAGGGCACTGTAATTCAGTGCGGTTTTGTAGCTGTCAGAGTGCGTTATGCGGATCTTTGTGCAGGACGCGGCGTTGTCCATTGTGTTTACAGCGCCGGTGCGGTAGTCTGCAAAACGGAAAAACGTGTTCTCGTACGGGTATGTCAGGCCGATACCGGCGTTGGCGGCAGCCTGACGAATCTCCTTGCCGGAGGTAAACTCGGTGTGCTCATACGCCACATTGCGTCCGCGGCTGTCACGGTGCGCAACGTGAGCGTGCGTCGGCGTATTAAAATAGCTTTTGCCGCCGATGTTCAGCCCGGAGTAGTGGTAGACGCTGATAAATTTGGTGCAGGCGGCGCTTTCGCCGTCATGGTAATAGAGCGCCTGCCACGGCATCAGCAGCTGTAAAAACTGATCACGTCCGGAGCGGAGCGGACCCACTTCCGGGATCGAGTTTACATCGCTGTACACGGCACACAGGCGGGTAATGCCGCCCTCGACCTTGCACTCGATAACCAGATTTGCAGCGGAAAGACCGCGCTGCGGGCGGGCGTTCTGCCGCTCAGAGTTGGAGATGTTGTTGACCATTACGCCGACAATGCGTCCGTTGCCGCTTTTTTCCTCACCGGTCAGCGGGTCGGCATCGTAGACGGGGAGCTGCGAGTAGGCGGGGTCTACTTCTTCCGTGGGCGCAACAGAGGACGCCTCTGCTTCGGATGCGGCAGTTGATGCGGCAGGGACATCTGCACCTGTTGCCTGAGATGCCGCAGAGGAAGCGTCTGTGTCCCCCCCGAACAGCTTTTGCACCCATGAGGGCAGGCTGCCGCTTACTGCGGCGCTTGCGGTCACGTTGCAGCTGGTAAAAGCAAATGCGGCTGCTGCTGCCCCGGTAATGCGAAGCATGGAACGGCGAGAGATCTTTTTCATATCAAAAGCCTCCTGGGAGCTGTTTTGTGCGCGCAGGCTGCGTGCAGATGATTTCTGATACCATGATTGTAACGATTCTGCCTGATTTTGTAAAGAGTTGTACGGAAAAGCAAAATCGTTAAAAAATACGCAAATGGATTACTGCCAGACGGCTAAAACATCTTTTGTGGAATTTTTCAGGCAAGTGTGCTATATTTTGGGTAGCGATATACTTATGAGGAGGTTTTACAATGAAAAAGCATGACATGATGTTTCCGGCACGGTATACCGTTTTAGACCGTGAGGAGCAGATGGATGCAATCGGCGGCGGACTGATTGCATCCACGCTTAACGTTGCATACAGGGTGCGGTCCTGTTTGGAGGATGCGATGGTGTCGGCACGGCGCGGCGCAAAAAGAGTGGAGCTGTTCTTTCAGCACGGTCTTGTGCGCTCGAAAAAAGACCTGACGGTCGACGTCGCCGACTGGACATTGTTCGGCGTTGTTTCAGAGCAGCGTCAAATGCGCCAGTATGTCTACTGGGACGGCTATGTGTATATTGAGGACCTGACAAAGAAAAACAGCCTCGGAACAGGGGTCTTGAAAGGGCTTAGTGAGATGTTCGGGATATTCGACCTGTGATTTGACCGACACAACAAAAGCATCTGTATGCTCACCGCTGACAGTTGGGTGTCTGTGGCGTTTACAGATGCTTTTGCTTTTTTACGGGATGAAATTGACAAAAACAGGGCACAAGACAGCGGTCAGCACACCTGCAACGGCGATCGAAAGACCGCTCATGGCGCCTTCCACCTCGCCCATTTGCAAAGCACGGCTTGTACCCACGGCATGAGCCGAGGTGCCGATGCCGACACCCTTTGCAATGGGGTCTGTGATGTGGAACAATTTGCACACGGTCTCTGCCATCAGGTTGCCTGCAATGCCTGTCAGGATAACGATAGCGCCGGTCAGAGCGGCAATGCCGCCAAGCTCTGCAGAGACGTCCATGCTGATGGCAGTGGTGACAGATTTCGGCAGCAGGGTCGCATATTGCTCTTGTGTCAAGTGCAGTGCGAGCGCCAGCAAAAAAGCGCTGACAAGGCTTGTCAGGGTGCCAACTGTGATGCCTGCCAGGATGGCGGGGGCATTCTTTTTAAGCAGCTCCCATTTTTCATAAAGGGGGATTGCAAGGCTGACGGTAGCGGGCAGCAGCAGGTAATTGACTGGAGATGCGCTGGATTTGTAATCCGCATAAGGGATGCCGCACACCGACAGAAACAGGATGACGAAGATGCTGCCCAGCAGCAGCGGGTTAAAAATGGCTTTGCCCGTCAGGCGGTTGATGACGGTGCCAAGAGCAAAGGCGAGCAGTGTCAGCAATACGCCCCATGCGGCGGAGCCGTGGAGAAAGTCGTTGAGCAACTCAGTCATGGTCTGCCTCCTGACCGTGCCGTGATAAACGCTGCGTGGTAAGCCCTGCGGCAACAAGCACCAGCACGGTAATGGGAATGATCGCAATGAGGATGGGCAGCAGCATTTCGCCGATTTGTGCCCAAAGCTCCATAACACCTGCGGCGGCGGGGACAAACAAAAGCGGGAAGATGCCGGTCAAAAATATACCTGTCTCCTTGACATCCTCTAACCGCACAAGACGGCAGCGCAAGGCGATAAGCAGTAAAACCAGGCCGTAAACACTTGCAGGTACAGGCAGGGGCAGCACAGCGTGCAGTACCTCGCCCAAAAAGCAAAACGCCAGGATGCGTGCAAATTGAAAGACGTATTTCGTGGTTGATCGCTCCTTTTTTAACGAAATGCACGGGCAACGGTTGTGCGCCACGGTAATGCATACAGTATAACGCATGCAGCAAAGAGCCTCAAGCGCAATTGTGACCAATAAATTTTGCACATTTACCGCAGAATTGTCAAATAAAAAGCGCACCAGACGGTGCGTAAAAATAAGGGACAGCTGCAGGCCGGATCATATGATATAATCGTTGCCGGCCTGGTTGGGCAGGGCTAAGTCTGCCAGTGTGATATTGCCAAAATAATTACTGATCAGGTCATTCAGACCCTTCCACATATTATACGTGCGGCAGTTTGCCATGCGCTCGCAGGGGGCGGCGCCGGGCACCAGACAACTGACGGGGGCAAGGCTGCCTTCAGTCAGCAGCAAAATCTCGCTGATGGTGTACTGATCCGGGCTGCGTGTGAGACGGTAGCCGCCGCCTTTGCCGCGCAAGCCCTCCAAAAAACCGTTTTGTACCAGCACCTTAAGGATGTTTTCAAGGTACTTCTCAGAGATCTCCTGACGTTCAGCAACCTCCTTGAGCGGAACATATTTTTCGGACTGGTGCTCTGCAAGGTCGATCATGACACGCAAAGCATAACGGCCTTTGGTAGATACGATCATGGCGATATACTTCCTTGTAAATTTAAGTGATTAAAATGGACGGGAAAGCCGTCCGCTGTTGTGCATAGAAGACAAAAAACAACGGAAATTTCGATAAACCTATTATACAACAGGGTAAATAATATTTCAATCCCACTTTTTTTGAAAAAGGCATTGACAAGCGGGTGGAGCAGGCGTATAATGCTGTCAAACCCACAAACCAGATTGGTTTGAAGGTATAACAGGTCGGGATACCCGGAAGCGGGGCGTGAGAGCCCCGATGATATTATGGAGGGAATTATTATGAGCAAGATTTATACTTCCGCAGATCAACTGATCGGTCACACCCCGCTGCTGGAGCTGACCCACATTGAAAAGGAACAGGGTCTGAACGCAAAGCTGGTGGCAAAGCTGGAGTACTTTAACCCGGCAGGCTCTGTCAAAGACCGCATTGCAAAAAAGATGATTGATGACGCCGAGGCAACCGGCAAACTGAAGCCCGGTTCGGTGATCATCGAGCCCACCTCCGGCAATACCGGCATCGGTCTGGCAGCTGTGGCGGCTGCCAAGGGCTACCGTATCATCATTGTTATGCCTGAAACCATGAGCGTAGAGCGCCGTCAGCTGATGAAGGCATACGGTGCAGAGCTGGTGCTGAGCGAGGGCGCAAAGGGCATGAAGGGTGCAATTGCCAAGGCGGATGAGCTGGCCAAAGAAATCCCGAATGCTTTTATCCCGGGACAGTTTGTCAACCCTGCAAATCCGCAGGCACACATTGAGAGTACCGGCCCGGAGATTTGGGAGGACACCGAGGGCAAGGTTGATATCTTTGTGGCAGGTGTTGGTACCGGCGGTACAGTTACCGGCGTTGGTAAATACCTGAAGAGCAAGAACCCGGACGTCAAGGTCGTTGCAGTTGAGCCTGCAACTTCTCCGGTGCTGAGCAAGGGTACCGCCGGCGCACATAAAATCCAGGGCATCGGTGCAGGTTTTGTGCCGGATGTGCTGGACACCAAGATTTACGATGAAATCATCGCCGTAGAAAATGAGGATGCTTTTGCAACCGGTCGTTTGATCGGACACAAGGAGGGTGTTCTGGTCGGCATCTCCTCCGGTGCTGCCGTGTGGGCTGCCATTCAGCTTGCAAAGCGTCCGGAGAATGAGGGCAAGAACATTGTCGTCCTGCTGCCCGACACCGGCGACCGTTACCTGTCCACCCCGCTGTTTGCTGAATAAAGCATAATTACGCATAAAATGAGCCCCGAAGCGGTAAAACGCCTCGGGGCTTTGTGCGTGCTGAATACCTTTACAGGATGTCGATGTATTCGCCCGCAAGCGCCTTATTCATGCTGCGGACAGCGCAAAATTTGCCACACATGCTGCACGTGTCGCTGTGGTCATCCTCCGGCAGGCGTGCGTCGCGGATGGACTTGGCAGTGACAGGGTCAAGGGCGCAGGCAAACTGTGCGTCCCAGTCCAAAACACGGCGTGCATCTGCCATTTTGTCATCGATATCTCGTGCGTGGGGGACACCTTTGGCAATGTCTGCGGCATGTGCTGCGATTTTGGATGCGATGATGCCCTGCTTGACATCATCAACGTTGGGCAAGGCCAGGTGCTCTGCCGGCGTTACGTAACACAGGAAGGCTGCGCCGCTCATAGCTGCGACGGCACCGCCGATAGCGGCTGTAATATGGTCATAGCCGGGTGCGATGTCGGTGACCAGAGGTCCAAGCGTATAAAACGGTGCGCCCATGCAGATGCCCTTTTGGATCTCCATGTTGGCTGCAACCTGATTCAGGGGCACATGACCCGGTCCTTCAACCATGACCTGCACGTTGTGTGCCCATGCGCGCTTTGTAAGCTCGCCAAGGCGCACAAGCTCTTCGATCTGGCAGACATCCGTTGCATCGGCAAGACAGCCCGGACGGCAGGCGTCCCCAAGCGAGACAGTCACGTCGTGCTCCTCACATATGGCAAGGATCTCGTCAAAGTGCTCATAGAAGGGGTTTTCGTTTCCGGTCATGCTCATCCAGGCAAAAACCAGCGAGCCTCCGCGGCTGACGATGTTCATTTTACGCTTATGGGTGCGGATCTGGTCGATCGTTTTGCGGGTGATGCCGCAGTGCAGCGTGACAAAATCAACACCATCCTCAGCGTGCAGACGCACCACGTCAATAAAATCCTGTGCGGTCAGTGTTGCCAAATCGCGCTGATAATGGATGACCGCGTCGTATACCGGCACTGTGCCGATCATTACCGGACATTCGTGCGTTAATTTCTGACGGAACGGCTGCGTGTTGCCATGGCTGGACAGGTCCATGATAGCCTCTGCGCCCATGTTGACGGCGCTCATCACCTTTTCCATTTCAACGGCGTAATCTTTGCAATCGCGCGATACACCAAGGTTTACGTTGATTTTGGTGCGCAGCATACTGCCAATGCCCTCCGGGTCAAGGCAGCTATGGTGCTTGTTGGCAGGGATGGCGATTTTACCCTCGGCAACAAGCTGCATGACTTTTTCGACCGGCATGAATTCCTTTTTTGCGACAGCCTCGATTTGTGGTGTAACAATGCCCTTGCGGGCTGCGTCCATCTGTGTGGTGTAGCTCTGCATGTGTGCTCCTCCGATACTTTTTGCTCTCTATTTCTCCCGGCAGGGAATACAAAACAGACGGTCAGGTCCGTTTTTCGGCGATTTTTTCAGCCAGCTGCTTTAGCGTACGGCATTCTGCCTCGATGTCATCGGCTGCAAAAATAGCACTGACCAGCGCCACACCGTTTGCACCACATCCGCTCAACTGCAAAATGTTCTGTTTTTTGATGCCGCCAATTGCCACCACAGGGATGTGGACAGCTTTGCAAATGTCTCGCAAGGTCTCACGTTCAAGCACAACGGTGTCTGTTTTAGTGGCGGTGGAAAACATTGCCCCGCAGCCCAAATAGTCTGCGCCGGCAGCCTGTGCCGCCAAAGCCTCCTGTACGCTGTGCGCTGATACGCCGATGATAAAATCTTTGCCGGCCCTTTTGCGCACATCGGCGGGATTTGCATCGTTTTGACCGACATGCACGCCGTCTGCGCCGCAGCGCAGCGCAATATCCACGTTGTCGTTCAGCAAAAAAGGCACATTGTAACGGTGGCATAGCTCCCGGATGGCACATGCCTGTTGAAAAAGATGTTCCTCGGACAGATTCTTTTCGCGCAATTGTACACAAGTGACGCCGCCGCGCAGTGCGGACTCGACTTGTTCGGGCAATGTCTGCCGACCAGTCCATGCACGGTCTGTGACCGCATAAAGAAGCATTGTCTGTTCAGTGCAATTCATGGTGGGTGATCTCCTCTATTTTTAAGCTGTTTTGCAAAGCATCGGGTGTCAGGCATGACAGTGCATCGATCAGGTAGACACGGAGTGACCCGGTACCGTCCCGGTCACGCATCCGTGCAGCAGCGGCGCTGCCGCACAGCCCCATGGCACCGGCGGCATAAATCGACGCTTCAAGCAAATGCTGCGGTACGGTGGCAGCAAAGGCGGCGGTCAGAGCGGTCAGCATACAGCCGCAGCCGGTGATTTTGCGCATCAAGGGTGTGCCGACACAAAGTCGATAAAGTGCATTTCCGTCGGTAACAAGGTCGGTTGCACCGGATACAGCTACAATGCAGCAATGTGTCTGCGCAAATTGCATGGCGAGCTGTGCGGTTTGCGGCAGCGTATATTGATCGATGGAGGCGTCTACACCGGAATGGCTGGGGGTATGCATTGCCAAAGACCAAAGCTCGGACGCATTGCAGCGCAGAATCGAGGGATGAACCTGTGAAAGAATCTGTGCAGCGATATTGCGCCGAAAGTCGGACATGCCGACGCCAACAGGGTCGAATACAACCGGCAAATCAAGTGCAAAAGCTTGCTTTCCGGCCAAAAGCATTGCGTCAGCTTTTGAGCGGCTCGGTGTGCCGAGACTGAGCGCAAGAGCCCTGCATGCAGCGGTCACCTCGGCAACCTCCTCGGGTGCGTCTGCCATGATGGGGGATGCCCCAATCGCAAGCAAAGCGTTTGCACAGTCATTCGCTGCGACCTGGTTGGAAATGCAATGTACCAGCGGTGCTGCATTTTTCAGCAGAGCAAGTGTATCACTGGCAGAAATGAGAGCAGACAACGGGAACCTCCTCCTTGATGAGCCAAATTAAGATAAGCTGTTTTGTACGCTGCGCAGAGCACCGGAGCGTTGCAAGCTGAAAATAACGGCACCGCCCACAATAGAGCCGACGGCGGTCGAAATAAGAAATGGCACGATATATGCATAAAACGCGATGTCAACGGCGCTTTTACCCATAAACAGAATTGCTACGGGGTAGGCACATAGACCGCCCAAAACGCCGGTACCAAAAACCTCACCTGCCATTGTTGCGAGAAGGCTTTTGGTTTTGCTGTAAAGCACGCCGCATAAAAGCGCACCGATCATGCTGCCCGGAAAGGCCATCAAACTGCCAAGACCAAACAGATTGCGCAGCAGTGATGCCGCAAATGCAACGCCTGTGCCCCAAACAGGACCCAGCAGCACGGCGCAAAGTACATTTACCATATGCTGGATGGGTGCACATTTGCTGCCAAACATCGGGAAGCTGAATAGGCTGCCCACGACACATAGCGCACAGAACATACCTGCCAGCGCCAGCTTTTTTGCATGTTGTTTTTTCATAAAAGACCTTTCCTTTCCAGATCACGGCACTGCCGTATCGACAGCTGCCCCTCGTAAAAGTGTCCGGCCACACAGCGTGTGCATCCGGAGCCGAAGAAGCGGTCGAGACTTTCTGGTCTCCTCTCACGCCGGAACACGGCTTCCCATCGCTGCTGATACAAGATCCAGGGCGCTCCCCCTCGATCCGCTGCGGGCTTTGCCCACAGAGCCGCCGTGATCGGCGAAACGGTTCCTCCTTTACTGAACAACAAAAAACAGGAGACGCCATGCGGTGTCTCCTGTAAAAAATCGTAACGATATGACTTCCTACGGCGGCATTATCCGCATCAGGTAAAGGGTCGAAGTTTGATTACTTCCTCTCAGCCCGCAGTCACAAGCTCCCCTGTATTTTATTGTTGTCTTGTATTCTACTCCTCTTGGCCGAAAAAAGCAAGAGCGAACAGATATCGCAGGCAAGCCCCTTGCGTGTAAAGTCTGTCTTTTTTTGAAGCAAACGGGGATAAAAGTGGGCATAGATATCACAAATTGCGAGATTCGTGTCACAAAATACGACGCATTTTGACCGGACACGATGATATATTAATATCACAACTTCATCAAAAACTGCACAAAAAGAATTCATAAGAAAAAATAAAATAGTGCTTGATGCACATATGGTAAGCGATAAATTTTCATACAGACTTTTCAAGATCTTGAATCGATACAAGTTACCCAAATCTTAAAATGAAAGAGAAAGGAGCGTGCCGGAGGAGACGATACAAAGCGACCTGAGAAGAGAAGGAACGTAAAAGGATCGTTAAAAAAGAAGATTGTGAGAGGAGAAGCCACATGAAGCGTATTGTCAAAACTTGTATTGCCTCGGTGTTGGTTGCATCCATGGCTTTGAGCGGAGCATCAGCCGCCATGGCAGCAGCACCGACAGCAGAGGAAAACTGCATCACAGCATCCAGCGTGAGCGACTGGATCGAGAACACCAAGATCAAGCTGTTCAACAAGAGCGAATTTGCAAAGTATGCGCCCGGCGTCACCGTGGTGGCGGACGATGCATCCCCCACAGGTTATTACGCTGTTTTTGTTTACAAAGAGCAGAAGAGCTATACATCCAAGTCTGGCTTGACGATCAACACGGAGGAAAACCCGCTGACTAAGGTAGAGCTGTACAGCGATTGCTTCCTGCTGTTTAACCAGGACGAGGGTAAGGCAGGCAGTGTGGACGCATCGCTTGCTTCGACACCGGACGAGTATAAGGCAGGCATGGCACCGGCAGGCGGCAGCGGCGATACGACCTACTACGCAGAGATGGAAGAGTTTGCGGAGGGTCGCTGGGGCGTAAAGATCCCGCTGTCCAGCGGCGCATTTGTCTATAATTTCCGCGTGACCGCTGAAAACGGCGATCAGATTTCCCGTCTGGATGACCCGAGCAACCCGACGCTTGTCAACGAAGCAACCGGCATCCGCAGCCTGTCCAGCATGGTTTACGTGCCGTATAATGCAGAAAAGCAGGGTACCGGCGCATGGGCAGACCGCTCTGTAGAGCTGCCGCAGGAGGATGAGAATAAGCGCGGTACGGTTGAGACCGTGTCCTATACGGGTGCAGACGGCACAGAGCATGGTCTGGCTGTTTATCTGCCTGCAGATTACGATGCAAACCGTGCCGAGCCGTATAAGGTGCTGTATCTGTCTCACGGCACATCGGGCGATATTTACGGCGACGAGCTGCGCTGGATGAACGAGGGCGCGGTGGCAAACATCATGGACAACCTGATTGCTGAGGGCAAGGCGGAGTCGTTCATTGTCGTAACGATGAACAACCAGCAGTACGGCCAGGGCGAGGGACACTCCGGCGCAAACTGGAAGTACTCGGATATCGAAGAGGATCAAATCAACTACATCATGCCGTATGTTGAGAGAAACTATAATGTGAGCACCACTGCCGATGGCCGTGCCTACGCAGGTCTGTCCATGGGTGGTTCTACCACCAGCAACATGCTGATGCATCATCCTGACCTGTTCAGCTACTATGGCATCTGGAGCTACGCAAATGTAGATGGCTCTTACGGCGGTGCCGAGGGCATTACAAGCCAGACGGTTCGTGATCGCCTGACCTCTCTGAGTGAGAAACCGCACATCATGCTGGCAGCCGGCAACTGGGACTTCGGTCAGCAGCCGGTAAAGACCTTTGGCGAAAACCTGACAGAGCTTGGTCTGGACTACACCTACCTGCAGGTACCTGCGGCACACGATTGGGAGTGCTGGCAGCTGACCTTTGCAAATGCAGTCGAAAACTTCCTGTGGAAGTAAGATGAAAATCTGCACATTGCACGGGCAATAATGCAAAAAACGCAGCGGTTCGTCATGAGCCGCTGCGTTTTTCTGTCAAGATGCTTAAAAGTCCGGTTTATTACCCTTGAACAATGGTATTCTTTAATAAAGAGTCACGGAACATCCAGGAGGTGTGCGGACGAAGGCGAGTACTGTGGTTGGTTTTGACTGTGCCTTTGATTAAATGGATGTGAAACGGCGCTTTTAGGTATGATTTGTGTGGTTGTGTGCGGTAACAAAAAGACCCGCCCGGTGCAGTTCAATTTGCTCCGGGCGGGTCTGCGTTTGTGCTGTTTATTAGGAGATGAGGTCGACATCCTGCTTCATGCGCAAAACATCGGCATCATCAAGCGTCAGCGAAAGTGCTGCGGCGTTGTCTGACACCTGCGCCTGCGTACGGGCACCGCACAGTACATGCAGCGAGGGCACCATGCGTGCAGTCAAGGCGATTACAAGCTGCGCCATTGTACAGCTGTATTTTTCTGTCAAATCTTTCCATTTTTCCAGCATCTGCAGTGCCTGCAAACGGCGTGCAGGCTGAAAGCTTGGGTTGGCATTCCGCGTGCTGCCCTGTGGATAGGCGGTCTCCATGGTAACTTTTCCGGTCAGCAGTCCTTGCTCCAGTGGAGAATATGCCTGTACAGACACGCCAAGCTCTTTGCAGGTGGGCAGAAGCTGCGTTTCAATACGGCGGGTCAGCAGGCTGTACTTTTCCTGGATGACATCAAGCTCGCCGTATTTGCAATAGCTGCGCACGATATCGGCGGTGACGTTCGATGCGCCGATGGCTCGGATCTTACCCTGGTCTTTCAGCTTCATCAGGGCGTTCACCGTTTCTTCCAACGGATACAGATCAAAATCAGGGCTTTGCCAGTGGGTGTACAACACATCCAGATGGTCTGTGCCAAGACGACGAAGGCTGTCCTCCACGTCGTTGATGATGCTTTCAGACGACAGATCACGATACACTGCCGTTCCGTCGACGACTTTGTGCAGGATGGGTGTCTTGTGGCGCCACTCCAGCCCGCACTTGGTGGATAGGACGACTTTGTCACGGTCAATGTGCTTCAGCGCCTCGCCCACGACGCTTTCGCTGTGGTACAACCCGTAAATCGGCGCCGTGTCGACCCAGCGGATGCCGCACTCAATGGCCATTTGTATGGCCTTGACGGACTCGCGGTCGTTGTTATCACCCCACCAGCTGCCGCCGCCGATCGCCCATGTGCCCATGCCGAGAAACGGTACAGAGATACCGCTGCTTCCGATGCTGATATTCTCCATAATGATAGCCTCTTTTGCGGATGTCGTGTTTTTGGCTGTTAAATATTACCAAACTCGCTGAGCTTGAGCTCTTCATTGTGCGTCTCGGCCCAGCGGATCGCCCAATCAGAAGTGAACAGCAGCAGACGGCTGCCCTTCATATCCTCGACAGCCTTTGTGTCGCTGGTAAGGTCCAAATCACGCAGGTTGTAGGTGTCGGGCTCGTTTTTGACCCAGCGCAACTGCTCAAAAGGCAGCTGCTGCATGCGGATCTCAACGTTGTACTCGGTATTCAGGCGGTACTCCAGCACTTCCAGCTGCAGCACGCCGACAACGCCGACGATGACCTCCTCCATACCGCCGCCCACTTCACGGAAAATCTGGATCGCACCTTCCTGTGCGATCTGCTCCATGCCTTTGACGAACTGCTTGCGCTTCATGGTGTCTTTTTGCTCGATGCGCGCAAAGTGCTCCGGTGAAAAAGTCGGGATACCGGCAAACTGAACCTTCTGTTTGCCGGTGCACAGTGTATCACCGATGGAAAAAATACCCGGGTCAAACAGACCGATAATGTCGCCGGCGTAAGCCTCATCTACAATTGCACGGTCCTGTGCCATTAACTGTGTGCCGGTGGCAAGCTTGATGTTCTTGCCCTCCTGCATGTGGTATGCTTCCATGCCGCGCTCAAATTTGCCGGAGCAGATACGCATAAATGCAATGCGGTCACGGTGCGCTTTGTTCATGTTTGCCTGGATCTTAAAAATAAAGGCAGAAAAATCATCGCGGCACGGGTCGACCGCCTCGCCCGAAATACTGTCGACACGGGCAAGCGGTGTCGGTGTCAGGCGAAGAAAGTTTTCAAGGAAAGGCTCAACGCCGAAGTTGGTCAGTGCAGAGCCGAAAAATACTGGGCTCAGCTCACCGCGCAGGACTTTGTCCAGGTCAAACTCTTCGGCGGCACCATCCAGAAGTTCGATTTCATCCGTCAATTGCTGGTGCAAATACGGGGTGAGCAGCTCATCCAGTGCGGGGTCGCCCAGCTCTGCTGTGGTCTCATCTACTTTTTTAACGCCGTTGGCGCGTCCGTCGCTAGAAAATGCCAAAACCTGACGTGCGTTGCGGTCAAAGACGCCCTTGAATTCCTTGCCGCAACCGATAGGCCAGTTCATGGGGTAGGTCTTGATCCCGAGGATCTCCTCGATGTTTTCCATGAGCTCAAAAGGATCACGTGCTTCACGGTCCATTTTATTGATAAAAGTAAAAATGGGGATATGGCGCAGGGTGCACACCTTGAACAGCTTGATCGTCTGCGCCTCAACGCCCTTGGCAGCATCGATGACCATGACGGCAGAGTCGGCAGCCATCAGGGTACGGTAGGTGTCCTCAGAAAAGTCCTGGTGACCCGGCGTGTCCAGGATATTGACGCACTTGCCGGCATAGTTGAACTGAAGGACGGATGAAGTGACGGAGATACCGCGCTGCTTTTCAATATCCATCCAGTCGGATACGGCGTGGCGGGAGCTCTGCTTGCCTTTGACGGAGCCTGCCTGATTGATGGCTCCACCGTACAGCAGCAGCTTTTCGGTCAGTGTGGTTTTGCCGGCATCCGGGTGGCTGATGATCGCAAACGTCCGGCGGCGCTCGATTTCTTCACGATTTGTCATAAATGATATTCTCCTGTGGAAACTGCCATGATCGGCAGAGATGAATGGCAAGCAAGCGGTTTTGTGTTACATTGGCACAGTTCCCCTTTACACATACAACCTTTATTCTATACGAAAATGTAATGTTTTGCAAGAGATTTCGTCATTTTTTAAGGATCAGGCAGGGCAGCGGCGCTGTTTCGGCCCAGTTTTCAAAGCCGCACACAAGCACGGTGTATTTTTGCAGGGGCAGCCCCCGCAGCCACTGCAGAATGCGCTGCTTTTCATCGCAGCCAATGACCTGCCCGCTGTAAAGAATGGCGCTTACAATGCCACCGGGCCGCACGATTTGCAGGGCAGCTTCCAACGCAGGGATACTGCTGTCGGCGGTTGAGTATACCGCATGATCTGCGCCGGGCAGCCAGCCGAAATTGAACATAACAATATCTGCTGTGCAGGGCGAAACATATTGCAGCAGGTTGGCGTGGCTGTCACAGATCAGCTCGTACCTTTCAGCGCAGATCCCTTCTTGTGCAAGACGGGTATGTGTAGCGCAAATGGCAGCCGCCTGAATGTCAAAGCCCAGGACACGGCCGTTCGGTGCGGCAAGACGACACAGGAAAGACGTGTCTCCGCCGTTGCCGCACGTGGCGTCAATGCAGAGTGAAGGTGAGGGAAGACGCAGTGTGATCATATCCTGCACAAGCCTGACGGCTGTTAAATCGGGAGTACGCCTGCGGATGAGCTGTGCGTCATCCTGCGTAAAACCGAACTTCTGCCAGAATGTCAGCTCAGATGCATCGGATGGCAGCGGTGCGGTAAAAACAGTAGCTTTTGCGCGGTCATATCCATCCAGTGTGCGCAGCACTTCTTTGAGCAGGTAGGATCCGTAGCCCTTGCGCCGCCACTCAGGCAAAATCGATACAGATGAGATGTCTGCCCCGTTGGCAGTGGGCTGCAGGATGCAGCTGCCAACGCAAAGATGCTCTTTATAGAGGTCAAAGCCGGTTGGTGTTTTTGACAGTTTCACGGATGAATGCTCCTTTATATTTACGATGACAAGTGATTTTATATTGGTTTTGATGACAAAATGGGTATTTCACAGTTTCTTCACGGCACAAGCGATTGATTTTCACATTTGGTCGTTACAATAGGGACTGTTCAAAAGAACATCAAAGATTTATACCCGTTCCGATTGAAAGGTAGGACCAAGATGGATAACGAGATCAAGTGGGAATACGATTATACCACTTCAAATAGCAAAGCGGCTGGCGACAGCGGCTATCCAAATGTAGGCAGCAGCGGTCTGAACACGGCAAATCAGTACGCAAACCGGGAATCCGGCGAAAGTGCTGCACCGCAGAGTCCGTCCGTGAACCGCACGGCAGCCGGTGCCGGCGGCGGAAATGTGCCGCCGATGCCCCCGCAGGAATACGGAGAAATGCCTGTGCAGTCCCCAAATCACGGGCGCAATATCGATGGCGGCAAGGTGGCACGCAGCGTGCTGGCATTGGTACTGGCGGCAGCGGTCGGCTTTGGCGGCGGCATTGCCGGCAGCTACGTGGGCAGCAAATACCTTGGCAACGGTAAGGTTGTCATCCAACAGGTCACACGTGCCGAAAGTGCTGACAGCACCGGCGACTCGGGTGTGGTGAGCACGACATCGTCCGGCAGCAGCCTGACAACAGAGCAGGTCGCCGATATGGTCAGCCCGAGCGTAGTGGTGATCACGACAGAGCAGGTCGTTTACTCGCAGTGGTCGTGGTACGGACAGAGCCAGGTGGAGTCCGGTGCAGGCAGCGGCGTAATCATCAGCTCGGATGGCTATATCCTGACCTGTGCGCACGTCGTGGACGGTGCGACGTCGATTACGGTAACCATTGATGATACGGATTATAATGCGACACTGATCGGCGAGGACACCACCAGCGATGTTGCTGTAATCAAAATCGAGGCAGCGAACCTTACACCTGCTACAGTGGGTGACAGCAGCAGCCTGAAGGTCGGTCAAAGCGTGATCGCCGTCGGCAACCCGCTGGGTGAGCTTGGCGGCACGGTGACCGGCGGCATGATCAGTGCACTGAACCGCAGCGTATCCATTCAGGGCACAAACTCTGTAAATACGATGTCCCTGATCCAGATGGATGCATCTGTCAGCCCCGGAAACTCCGGCGGCGGCCTGTTCAATATGAACGGTGAGCTGATCGGTATCGTCAATGCGAAGTCTTCCTCTTCGGATGCAGAGGGTCTGGGCTTTGCGATCCCCATCAACGATGCAATCAGCGTTGCGAAGGATTTGATGGAGAATGGTTATGTGACTGGCAGACCGTATCTGGGCATCACCTACATGGCTGTCACAGATTCGCAAACGGCACAGCAGCTCGGCGTTTCTGCTTACGGTATCTATGTTGTGAGCGTGACGAGCGGCAGCCCGGCCGATAAAGCCGGTTTGAAGGCAGGTGACCGAATCGTCAGCATGGACGGCACAGAAATCGCACAAAAGAGTGATTTGGGAACGCTGATGCAGGAGTACAGCGCCGGTGACAGTGTCACCATGACGATTGCTCGCAACGGTCAGATGCAGGAGATCCATGTCACCTTGGGCGAGAAAAACAACGAAACTGCGACACAGACAACGGAAGAAGCACAGAATTCCGACGGCGCAGAAGAGAGCGGAAACAATCGGATGCCAAACAATAACTGAGAAATCTGCATAGCATCCGCCAGAGATAAAAACACAAAAACCACGGCTGAGTGCGCACACCCGGTCGTGGTTTTTGTGTTTTACTGCAAACCGAGGATCGTTGCGCTGACAGGCGCAAGGGTGATTTCGCCCTCATAGATGTGGCTGTCCCCGCGCCATAGGCTGGATGAGGTGCCGTTGCTCAAAAGCTTCCAACATCCCTCCGGCAGAGAGACGGTTTTGTCAACAGTGGTTGGATTGTAAAACACACACAGTGCACCCCACCATGCACCGTCGCCGGGCGCAGCTGGCAAAACCCAGCCGACAAGCGGCTGCTCCAGCGAGAAGAAGCGCAGCGCATCCGGTGTGGACTCATCAACAGCGCTCAGCCGTGGAAAAGCGGCGCGCAGAGCCAGCAGACCACGGTAATAATCAACAAGACTGTGAAACTGTTCTGCCCGATGCCAGTCCAGCCGGTTTAACGAGGGAGAGGAGCGATAGCTGTTGCCAACACCCTTTTTGGTGCGCGCAAACTCCTCGCCGGCCTGCATAAAAGGCATGCCAAGGCTTGTCAGGTAAATGCCGGCGGTCAAGCGGTTCTGTGCCAGCACCATCGCATCCATGGATTTGTATTCCGGGTGGGAATAGCGTACCTGCATCAGCTTGTCCCACAGGGTGAAGTTATCGTGTGCGGAGACGTAGCTTACAATCTGACCGGCGCTGTGATGCGGCAGACGATTGCTGCGGCACCATGCCGCTACTGCGCCGCCGATGTCCCAGAAGCTGTCAGGTTTGCCTTCCACATAGCCGGCCTCACGTGCGTCAAAGCAGCTGCCTTTGATGGCATCCCGTGTGTCATCGCAAAAAATGCCGATACGATGGTCCAGCATAGAGAGATTGGCTTTGCTTGCCTCGTACCGATGCAGTGCACTGCCGCCGCCTTGCCACGGCTCACCGTACATCAAAATGTCACGCCCGCCGGGAAGCTTATCCAGTTCTGCACGCAGTTGGTTCATGGTATCCACATCGTACAGCCCCATCAAATCAAAGCGGAAGCCATCGATGTGATACTCCTGTGCCCAGTACAGCACAGAGTCGATCATGTAGCGTTGAGCCATCGGACGCTCACTCGCAAACTCGTTTCCGCAGCCGCTGCCGTTTGAAAACGAGCCGTCCTCATTTTGTCGAAAGTAGTAATACGGTACAGTGCGGTTCAGCACATTGTCTGCCCAGTACATATGATTGTACACGACATCCATAACCACGCCGATGCCCGCCGCATGCAGCGCCGCAATCATCTGCTTGCACTCACGGATGCGCACCTCACCGTGCTCAGGGTCTGTGGAGTAGCTGCCCTCCGGCACATTGTAATTTACGGGGTCGTATCCCCAGTTATACTGCCGCAGCAGGGGGCGGCCTTCGTCCACGCTGCCAAAGTCAAAAATGGGCATCAGCTGTACATATTTTACGCCGAGCCGCTTGAGATATGCAAGGCAGGTGGGCTGCAGCCCGGCGCCGTGCAGGCTAGTGCCCTGCTGTGTAAAGGCCAAAAATTTACCTCTCCAGGCGTGGTCTATACCAGAGGCGGCATCCTGTGAAAAATCACGGACGCTTACCTCCCAGACGGCGCGCCGTGAGGGCGGAATGACGGGGCGTGTATCGTTTTGCCAGTCAGGCGGGTCAGTGCGCTGTAAATCAACGATCATGCTGCGGTGCCCGTTGAGACCCGCCGCACGTGCGTACGGGTCGGAGGTCTCGCGTGTGCCATGAGCGTCTTTGATGGTGAATGTATAGTAATGCCCGTGCTGATCACCGGGCAGATAAATATTCCACACACCCCGTGCGCCGAGCTCCAGCGGCAGGGAACCGATTCGCACGCCGCCGTTGCCGTGGGTGTACAGGTTTACCGAGACACCGTGTGCTGTCGGAGCCCAAAGACGCAGGTGCGTGCCCTGCGGAGCGTAGTCCTGCCCCAGCAAGCCGGCGTAATATGTCTGTTGAGCGAAAGCGTCGCTCTCAAAAAGTTTTTTCCATTCAGCAGGAGACTGTGCACTCATGAGTCGTTCCATTCTTTCTTGACAGATTTAGACAGAACAAGTTTAAACAACTTGCTATGCTTTTTCAAGAGGTAAAATTGCTTGCAAACGGGGGCGAACTACACTATACTTAAAAAAATGATTGATGGAGGCTGCTTTATGGCATACACCGATGACTGGGAAACCCTTATGAACGGCGTGTTTGGCGCAGGCGGAAGAATGCGGACGTCCTCCTCTGCTGCAGGCGGGGATGCGGCAGAACGGAAATGCAAAGCATCCAATGCGGAATTGAATGCTGTTTTGCTGGAAAACCAGAAGCGGCTGAATGAGATGCTAAAAAAACAGAACGAAAAGCTGCATGAGGACGATGCACATGCGGTATTGACGGAAAGCCGCAAAATGCTGCAGGAGCTGGAAGCAGATGGCTTGCTGGCAAAGGGTACTGCGCAGACGCCCACGGAGCAGATTGGCACCTTTGAAGGGCTTGCTGCACAGGTAAAAAAGACAGTGCTCGGGCAGGATGCTTTTGTGGACAGCCTTGTAAAGGCAATGCGCAGACCGTTTGTGCTTGGGACGGAACGACCGGCGGCACGCAACGTGATTTTGATCTGCGGAGGCAGCGGGACGGGGCGTCACTTCGCTTTGCGTGAAACTGCGCGTATTATGGCGGCGCGCGGGCTGCTTCAAAACGAAAAAATTGCAGAAATGGACCTGGCGGATTACCCGACTGCCGGCGAAGAAAAACTGTTTTTACAGGATCTCTATGCGGCACTGCACGCACAGGGCGAAATTCTGGCGTTTGCGCATTACGAAAACTGCTGCCCCGGTTTTTTAAGGACGGTTGCAGACCTTGCCACAAAGGGCAAAGCACCGCTGTCCAGCCGCTATCTTGTCAACCGTGAAGGTATCCTGGTAGATGCGGGGACGGCGCTTGCGCCGGGAGCCATCAACAGCATTGACCCTTGCGGCAAATACCTGATCTTCTTTTCGGATAAGGGCCTTGACGCACTGGCAGAAAAATTTGGTGCGTCCTTTGCATCTGCGGTGGGGGATGTGTGCCAGACAAGCCCATTTGCACAGGAGGACCTGACAGCGCTGGCAGCACAGCAGCTCAACGCACTTGCAAAAAAAGTCAGCACACGTCTTGGCCTGACACTTGCGGCAGGTGCAGATGTGCGGGATTTTGTGGCAGAACAGTGCAATAAAAAGCAGGGTGCGGCAGGTCTGTCTGCCTGCTGTGACCGTATGTTCCGTGCGCTGAGTGAATACTGCCTGCAAACAGATGCGGCGCTTTCGGGCACGGTAACACTGACGATGCAGGAAGACAGTGTCCGGTACAGCATCAATGGCAGTGTACCGGCGGAGCTGTTTGGTCTGTTGCCGGCAGAGTATAAGGGTGCCGCCGATGAAGTGCGTGCAGAATTGGACGCACTTGTGGGTCTTGCGCCGGTCAAAGAGTATGTTTTTGGTCTGGCAGATAACCTGCAGGTGCAGCAGCGCCGCGCTGCTGCGGGGCTTAAAACGGCTCAGCTTTCGATGCATATGATATTTACGGGCAACCCTGGCACCGGAAAAACAACGGTTGCACGTTTGATCGCAAAATATCTTAAGGCGATTGGAGCGCTGAAGGGCGGACAGCTGGTCGAGGTGAGCAGGGGCGACCTTGTAGGACGGTATACAGGTCACACTGCGCCGCTGACAAACAGCGTGATCCAAAGTGCGTTGGGCGGGGTGCTGTTTATCGATGAGGCATACAGCCTGTACCGCGGCGAACAGGACAGCTTTGGCCTGGAGGCAATCGACACATTGGTAAAGGGCATGGAAGACCACAGGGACGAGCTTGTTGTGGTTTTAGCCGGATACACAAAGGAAATGCATGCTTTTCTTGCGTCAAACAGCGGTCTTGCAAGCCGCTTCCCGAACCAAATCGAATTCCCGGATTATACCGCACAGGAGCTTTTGAAAATAACGTGTGTGCAGGCGAAGAGCAAGGGCTATCGTTTGGCAGATGGCTGCGGTGAGCGGCTTGTCGATTTTTATGAACGCCGTCAGTCAGAGGACAGCCGCACAGCGGGCAACGGGCGCCTTGCCAGAAACACGCTGGAAAGAGCAATTTTTAATCAAAGCCGCCGGCTTATCGCTGAACCGGAGGCCGAGCTGGACTTGATTTTGCCCGGCGATTTTGAATTGGATGTTTAATACAACAGCAAGCCCTCCGGCGAACACCGGAGGGCTTGCTGTTGTATGTGATTAAATATGCATCATTGAAATCTGCTCAATCATGTCATGTAAGCCGTTCCGCACCTCAGCAGGGGCAATTACCTCTATTTTGCCGCCGAAGCCGCAAACCCAGCCGTAAAACTGCTGGCTGACGCAGATTGGCGCATCAAAGTGAAAATGTTCGCCATCATCCTCGGGCATGATAAAGATGTCCTTGCCAAACCGGTCTTCCATGGCATCCTTCAAATCGGAGGTGCAGCGCAAGGTAACACGGTATTCCGGGCCGCCAAACATGTTGAAGTGCTTTTTCAGGTATGCAGGCAGATTAAACTCCCGAAACTGAGCCATACCGCGGCGGGACACATCCAGCACATTCACGTCCTTCATGCGGTCAACACGATAATGACGGATGTCACCGGGCATTTTTTCGTCCTGGTAGGCGATGAGGTAGTAGCAGCCGTTATCCCATGCAAGCTGCCACGGGCTGACGACACGCACGTCGTACGCGTCGCCTTTTTTGTATTTAAAGCGCACAAGATGCCCGGCGTTGATGGCTGTGTGCAGAGCGTCGATGCTGTATAGCAGGGTGGCGCTGTCGCTTTTGGGACGTCCGTCAACGTACACCTGACGCTGCAGCTGGCTGCCTTCGTAGTTGGAGCACAGCTTTTCCAGCTTGCGGATCAAACGGTTGCTGGTACGTGCAGAAATCACCTTGCTGGATTGTACGGCATCCACCAACAGCTTGAGCTCACTCAGCTCAAACGGGCGGCTGGCGAGCCAGTAACCGCCGCAGCGTCCGCGCTGCAGCTGGATATCATAGCCGAGAGCCTTCAGTGTTTCGATATCGTTGTACACGCTCTTGCGCTCACACAGGATATTCTGCTGCTCCAGCAGCTCTACCAGCTGCGGTACATTGAGCAGGTGCTTTTCATCTGTTTTTTGCTCAAAAATGCGAAGCAATGTCAGAAGCTTTGTTTTTTGACCTTCCTGCTTAGGTATAACGCGTCCCTCCAATCGTGCGTAATCTGTGCCTTACGGCATTTTTTTGTCAAAAGCCGCCCGTCGCTGGGTAGAAAGCCGGAACATCTGCTCAAGCTTGTCGCGGTCGTTGTCTACAAGTGCACGGCGCATTTCCTGCAAGGCGGCGTCGAACTGGTCAATCTCTGAAATCAGATTTTCTTTGTTCCACAAAAACAGCTCAGCCCACATTTTGTCGTTAATGCGAGCAATTCTTGTTAAATCACGGAAGGAATCGCCGGTGTACTCGCACAGAGAGGTGCTGTCGTTGGCACACATCAGGCTGACCGCGATGGCGTGGCAGAGCTGGCTGACGTAGCCGACCATGCGGTCGTGCTCCTGCACAGTCAAGGTGCAGATATGGCAAAATCCGAGCACCTCGGCGAGCTCTCGTACCCACTGGATGCCCTCTGCCGTGTTCTTCTCTGTCGGTGTGATAATAAAATTGGCCGGCGCAAAATTTACCTCGGCGGCATGCTCTACGCTGGACGTTTCGCGACCTGCCATCGGGTGACTTGCAATAAACTCAACGCCCTGTGGGCACATGGTCTGCACAGGCTCTACAAGCCCGGTTTTGACGCCTGAAACATCGGTAAAAATACAGCCGGGCTTAAGCAGATGACCATAGGCCTTGAACCAGTCGAGCAGTGCAGTGGGGTACAGACCGAAAATAATGTGGTCTGCGCTGCTGACAAGATCTTCGAAATCATGGGTTTTGCCGCTGCGGATATAACCGTGCTCCAGAGCGTACTGCAAATGCCCCTCGCTACGGTTGATGCCGTCCACCTGAAACCCTGCACGTGTCAGCTCAAGCGCATATTTGCCGCCCAAAAGTCCCAGACCGACAATAAGATAACGTTTCGATTTATCCAACATATTCTACCTCCGCGCCCAGTGGCCGTACCGCATCAAAAAAGTGCGGCCAGCTTTTTTGGATGGATTCTGCACCCTGAATGCTGAGCGGAATACCTGTGGCGAGACTGAGAACAGTAAGGCTCATGACCACACGGTGATCGTTGTGCCCGCACAGCGCACTTACCGGTGCATGCAGTGCATCCCGGCAGCCATGAACGATGATTGTCCCGCCATCGCTTTCCAGCAGGCCGCCGCAAGCCCGCAGCTCACTCTCCATAGCAGCAATGCGGTCACTCTCTTTCAATCGGAGACGCTGTGCATTGCGTATCACGGTATCGCCGCTGCACAGCAAGCCAAGTACCATCAGTACAGGGCCAAGATCCGGGCAGTCGGCGAGGTCAATCTCTATACCGTGCAATGCGGCTTTGGTAAAGCTGACGTACTGACCCTGCTGCGCAAACACGGCCCCGCAGCGGCGTAAAATATCAAGGATGACTGCGTCACCCTGCAGTGTATCGTCAGAAAGTCCGTTAATCGAAATGCCGCCGCATACGGCGCCCAAAACAGCCGGGAAAGCAGCCTGGCTGTAATCGCCCTCAACAGTATAATCGCAGGGGCTGTAACGCTGTCCGCCGGGTACAGTCAGGGTTGTGTCGTCCTCCCAACTGCTCTGCACGCCAAACCGTGCCTGCATGGCACGGGTCATATCAATATAGCTGCGGCTTTCTACCGGTGGAAGCAAATGCAGGATGCTGTCTTTTTCAAGCAAGGGCAGCGCAAAAAGCAGTCCGCTGATAAACTGGCTGGAGACATCGCCTGCAAGCGTGTATTCCCCGGCCGAGAGGACCCCTGCTGTGGTAATACTGTCCGCAGTTTGCTGGAACACAAGCCCCTGCTGCCGGTAAATGGCTTCATATACGGACTGGGGACGATCCATCAGACGCCCGCGACCGCAGAACGTGACGGTTTGACCGGTCAGGCTTGCAATGGGGATCAAAAAGCGTAGGGTGCTTCCGCTCTCACAGCAGTCCACGGGTCCTGTCAGAGGCACAAAATGTCCAAGTCCCTCTATGGAGGCGCTGTCCTTGTCCGACTGCACCCGGGCACATAGCTGCGAAGCAGCACCTAAAGTAGCAGAAACATCCTTGCTGAACTCAAGGTTGCGGATGTGCGACAGCCCTTGCGAAAGCGACGCACACAATACAGCCCGGTGCGCCATGCTTTTGCTGGGTGGTGCGGTGATAGTGCCGCCGATGGCATCAGAGCTGCGTCGAATTTTTACAAGCATAAGTCATCCTTGGCGGGTGAGCCCGCATACATTACATTTCGCGGCCGATTGCCCATGCGACCTGACGGCATTTTGCCATGGCCTGAGCAAAGGCATCCGGGGTCAGGCACTGCGCACCGTCGCTCCATGCGTGTGCGGGGTCGTAATGCACTTCGACCTCCAGACCATCCGCACCGGCGGCGACAGCGGCGATCATCATCGGCTCGACAAGGTTGGACTTGCCGGTGGCGTGGCTGGGGTCAACGATGACGGGCAGATGGGTCTTCTCGTGGATGATGGGCACTGCGGAGAGGTCAAGCGTATTGCGGGTGTATTTTTCAAAGGTGCGGATGCCGCGCTCGCACAGAATGACCTGCTCGTTGCCGCCGGCCATGATGTATTCGGCGCTCATGATCCACTCTTCAATGGTGTTGCACAGACCGCGCTTGAGCAGTACCGGCTTGTGCATTTTGCCGACAGCCTTCAACAGCTGGAAGTTCTGCATATTGCGTGCACCGATCTGCACAACGTCGACGTATTCTTCAAATTCGGGGATGCGATCCTCGCTCATCAGCTCGGAGACGATGGGTAAGCCGGTAGCCTCACGTGCCTTGACCATGTCCAGGATGCCCTCCGTTTCCAAACCCTGGAAAGAGTACGGCGAGGTGCGTGGTTTGTAAGCGCCGCCGCGATACAGGGAGGCACCGCCTGCCTTTACAGCATTTGCAATGCGCAATGCCTGCTCTTCGCCCTCGATACTGCAAGGACCTGCCATCACGGCGATTTTTTCCTTGCCGCCGATTTTTACACCGCCGCAGTCAATGACGGAATCGGCGGGATGGAACAGGCGGTTGGCACGCTTGTAGGGTGCGGAGACGCGTGTCACATTGTCGATCCAGGGGTTGGCGAGCACATCGCGCTCGTCGATTTTTGTCGTGTCGCCTACCAGACCGAAGACGTTGTAATCTTTACCGGTGATCAGGGTGACATCCAAGCCCTGCTTTTCAAATTTATCGACAATTTTTTCCAGCTCGATTTTGGGGGTTCCTTTTTTGGTAGAGATGATCATGATAGTAGATCCTTTCTGATTTTAGTAACATATTTGCGCCCGAAAGAGCTCAAAGCCGGAACAGATGTTCCAGCGCATCAAGCGCAGCCTGCACGGCTTGCTCGAATGTGCCGTCGTTCAGGATGATGGCATCTGCCGCTGCGGTGTAAAGCGGACGGCGTTCAAGCTCCATTTTGCGCAGGGCATCCATGCTGGAGGAAAGCGGACGGTCACCGCCTACAGCAAGTGCCTCGACAGGACGGTCGATAAACAGAACGATGCCGTTTTGATGCAGAGCACGCACATTTGCGGCATTTTTTACAGCGCCTCCGCCGCAGGAAAGCAGTTGGTTGTTCTCTTTTGAAAACCGCGCGATTTGCTCGCTCTCTTTTTGCCGGAAGCCGCTTTCGCCTTCCTCGGCAAAAAGAGTGGGGATGCTGCGTCCGTCGGCACGTACGATCTCCTCGTCTAAATCGACAAACCGCTTGCCCAGCTTTGCGGCAAGCGCACGCCCGATGCTGCTCTTGCCGCACGAAGGCATACCAACCAGAGAAATGTTCAGGGTATCACGGCGCAGCGCGGCGGTGACACGGCGTATCTCATCATCTGCATCCGGGAATTTTTGGTCAAGAAAATACTCTGCGGCATATACGGCCTGTGCGACCAGCATTTCAAGACCGTTGGCAGCAACCGGTATCCCGAGCTCTTGCGCGCGGAGCAGCAGCTCCGTCTTGTCGGGGTTGTACACGGCATCCAAAACTGCCTCCACGCCGGTCATGGCCGCAAGGTCAAGGTTGCAGACACCGACGTTCGGGTACATCCCAGCAGGCGTAGTGTTGATGATGATCTGTGCGCCCGAGCGTGCGGCCTCGGCATAGCTCAGCTCGCCTTTTTCGGTGTTCGGTCTGCGGCTGACAGTAAGGACTTGTGCGGCACCGTTGTCCCGCGCAACGGCACAGACGGTATTGTGTGTACCGCCCGTACCCAAAACTAGGACGGATTTGCCGGCAAACTGCACCCCATGGCTGGAGCAAAGATGCGCAAAGCCGAGATAGTCGGTATTATAGCCGTAGAGCAGACCGTTTTTGTTTACAATTGTGTTTACCGCACCGATTGACTTGGCACGGGGGTCGATGTAAGTACAGTACTCCATGACCAAAAGCTTGTAGGGGATAGTAACATTGATCGCCTTAAAATTACGCTTGACCAGAAAATTGCGGACATCGTCCTCTGTGGGCAGCGGGCATAGGTCGTAGTGATAGCCGCACAGCATTTCGTGGATGATTTTGGAGTATGAGTGTCCCAGGCGGGAGCCGATCAGGCCATATTCCATTTATTTGTCCTCCTTGCGAAATGCGGTGGGGTTGGTCATCCAGCGCTCGCCGTAGCGCATGGTAAGCAGGTCGGCGACAGCGAGTGCGGCCGAGCAGGTCTGCACGATCGCAGCACGCGGCACAATGCACGGGTCGTGTCTGCCCTGGATAGAAAGTGTGGACTCTTTATGCGCAATATAATCAACTGTGTCCTGCTGTTTGTAGATGCTTGGTGTTGGCTTTACCACGGTGCGGAACACGACAGGCATTCCGTTGGCAATGCCGCCGTTGACGCCTGCGTTATGGTTTGTGGCAGTGACAATGCTGCCGTCTGCACCGATGCGGAAGGCGTCATTGGCTGTGGAGCCATGCATGGATGCAAACCCGAACCCCGAGCCGAACTCAATGCCCTTCACGGCAGGGATAGAAAATGCGGCATGAGCGAGCATGCTTTCTATGCTGTCAAAATATGGCTCGCCAATGCCGGCGGGCAGACCGATAACGGCGGTTTCAAGGATGCCGCCTGCGCTGTCGCCCTCGGCACCGCAGGCACGTATTGCTGCCTTCATGTCCTCCTCTACGGACGGATCCAGCACTGCAAAACCGGAATGCCTGCTTTCCAGCATCTGCACCTGTGCGGACAGCTTGGCTGTGTCGTCTGCGGCAAAAGGTGTATCTGAGATACCGGCACACTGTGCGATGTGGGTGGTGATATCGATGCCGGCACGGTGCAGGGCACCGAGCACAAGTGCGCCGCCCGCAACCAGGGCTGCAGTGATGCGGCCGGAGAAATGACCGCCGCCGCGCGCATCCTGGAAGCCGCGGTATTTTGCGTAGGCGGTAAAATCGGCGTGACCGGGGCGCAGCAGGTCAGCAGTTTTTGCGTAATCGGCGCTGCGTGTATTCTGGTTTTCAATCATCATGGCAATGGATGTGCCGGTGGTATGCCCGCTAAAAACGCCAGACAGAAAATGAACCTGATCGGCCTCAATACGCGCGGTGGAAAGACCGTCGCCGCGTGCACGGCGCTGCTCCATGCAGGCGGCAAGGAATGCCTCGTCAACCGGGACGCCGGCGGCCATGCCGTCCAATACTGCGCCAATGGCCCTGCCATGGCTTTCGCCAAAAATCGTCAGCGAAATGACGCTGCCAAATGTGTTTTTCATAATACGTCCCTCAGGCGTCCATGCCGAGAAGCGTCCGCAGACCCTCTACCGGGATTGTATCGGCACGCCAGCAGCCAAGACCGGGCACCTTGATGATGGTGATGCTGCCGCCCTGTGCTTTTTTATCATGCAGCATCTCGGCGTATACTTTTTCACGGTCGTAGGTGGTGCGTGTCGGCAGTCCAAGACGGCGCAATACGGCACGCACGCGCTTTTGCAGAGACTTGGATTCGATCATGGGCAGCATGCCGAGCGCTACGCACTCGCCGTGATACAGACCGACCGTGCGGCGACCCTTGATGCCCTTTACGGCTTCAATGCCATGGCCGATGGTGTGGCCGAAGTTGAGAGCCTTGCGCATGCCGTGCTCGTTCTCGTCCTGCTCTACGATGTTTTTCTTGAAACGGAGACTGCGGCTGATGATCTCGCCGATCTGCGCATCGATATCGCCGTTTTCAAAAATATCAAACAGCTCGGGGTCGGCCAGGATGCTTGCCTTGACAGCCTCTGCCAGTCCGTTGATGTAGTGACGGCGGGGCAGTGTGGACAGGGTAGAGGGGTCTACGATGACAAGCTTTGGCTGCCAGAAGGAACCGACGCTGTTTTTGGTGTCACCCAGGTCGACTGCTGTTTTGCCGCCGATTGAGGAATCGATCATAGAGAGCGTTGTCGTGGGACAGTTGATAAAGTCAATGCCGCGCATGTAGATAGATGCGGCAAAACCGGCAAGGTCGCCTATCACACCGCCGCCGACAGCGATCACCAAATCGCCACGCCCCATGTTGAACGACAGCATTTGACGCAGAACAGACTCCAGTACTTTAATGCTTTTGCTGCCCTCGCCCTGCGGTACGGTTATGATCAGGGACTCTTTGCACTGGTCGGCGACGATTTGTGCGTACTGTGCGGGCACGCCGCTGTCTGTGACGACAGCGACCCGGCGGTCCAGCCGCGCAAACTGGTATAAGTTTTGCAACGCACCGCTCTTGAGGATGATGTCATAGCTGCGCTCACCCAGGTTCATGGTAAGTTTTGCTCCGATAAATTCGCTCATTTTTTATACACTCCTAACAGCCGCACCGTACGGCAGGTGCGGTTCAGCTCGCGCAGCAGCGCGGCGGTTTCATCGCATGCAGGGTCGCCCACAAGCTCAACGTAAAAGTAGTACTCGAAAGGCACATGCGGCATGGGACGGCTTTTGATGGATTCCATATTGAAGCCGCAGCCACCGATGATCTGAATGACCTCGGCAAGCTTGCCGGGTTTGTTGTCCACGGTGAACAGCAGCGAAAAGCGGTTGCCGGTTGCAGGCTTCTTGCGGCTGAGCACAATAAAGCGCGTCGTGTTGTCGCCGTCCGTGTTGATTTGCGGCACAAGCACCTCCAGCCCATAAAGTGCCGCTGTCTCTGCGCTGGCAATGGCGGCTTTGGTGCGGTCCTTGCTCTCCGCCACAAACTTTGCCGCCATGGCGGTATTGGTCATGGCTGTGGCAGGCAGACCAAATTGCTTCAAAAATGTTTCGCTTTGTGCGATCGCCTGCTGGTGGCTGTAAACATTTTTGATCTCGTGCAGTTGCGTACCGGGCAGCACCAGCAGGTTTTGAGAGATAGGCAGGTCGTACACGTCGACCACCCACAGCTCCGGGTGATTATAACACAAGTCCAATACTGCCGATACATCCCCGGCATGGCTGTTTTCAAAAGGTACGACACCGTATGCGGCATCACCCTGCTCCACGGCATGGAACACCTCGTCCCACGTGGCATAGCTTACGGCCTCCGCATGAGGGAACAGCGCACGCAGGGCGATGTGAGCAAAAGCGCCCTCAACACCCTGATAGGCGACACGGTTTTGCCCCAGGATCTCGGCTTCGTACTGCTTGGCGATATCCATCATATGCTGCACGTGGTCACGGTAATACGGACGCAGCGCCGGCTCATGAATGCGGGCAGAGGCTTTGTCCAGAACAATGGCCTCCCGTGCAGGGTCAAAAACAGGAAGATTGTTGGCGCGCTTGTATTCGGCGACCTGCAATACGGCCGCCATGCGTCGTTCAAACAGTGCGGCAAGCTGTGCGTCTACAGCATCAATCTCGTTGCGCGCCTGTTGTAATGCGTCCATAGGGTCACATCCTTTACATGATAATTTTGATAGCTGAAATACTTTACCAGTATACCATAATAGGGATGTAGAAACAACAAAACAGGACCCTGTTGTATGTGAAGAAAATTTCAACTGTGAGCAGACAAAAAAGAACAGAATTGAAGTGGCGGCAATCAAACCGACATGTGTCTGATTTTTTGCGGGAAAGATGCGTATTGTACACTTTCGTGCCAAGGCGTATACTGAAAATACAGCAAGATCAGAGAAGGCAAAAAGTCCATATTATGGGATACGTGCTGTGTTACCATGTTTGCAGGAAAGGAAGTGTCGAAGATGACTGTAAGAGAAGCACGACAAATTGAGAGAAGATTCTACCGCATATCAGTCCCGTCTGCAGATGACGAATTTATGTACATTGAGGCGATGGATTACCTGATCGATGCAGAGCATGACCCGAACGACATGATGAACCTGGGCGGCTATTATTACGGGCTGAAAAAATTTGATCTTGCCCTGAAATATTACGAGATGGCAGCGGTCTATGACATCGACGATGCCGACACCTGCCTTGGCTATATATGGTACTACGGGCGCACGGGGGAACGCGACTATAAAAAGGCGTTCGAATGCTTTGAGCGCTCGATGAAGCGCGGTAATATGATCAGTGCATATAAGGTTGCCGATATGTACAAAAACGGCTACTACGTGGAAAAGGACTATGACAAGTATGTCTCCATCATTGAAAAGCTTTATGCACGTCTCCGCAGAGGCAGGGGCGGACCGGTGGCGGACGTGTACACCCGTATGGCGAGGATCCGTGCAAAGCAGGGCAGAACCAAAGAGGCTGTCCGTATTTATAAGACTGCAAAGGCAAACCTTGCGACCCGTTTAAGACACAACCACTTCTTTGGCGACCTGAACGTTATGAAGTGGCTGATCGATGACCTGTATGAGTTGGAAACGTTTGACAGAGAAGATTTTGACCTTTATGACTGCTATTATCTGCTGAAATCGCCGGCAAAAATCTCGTTTGATTTCATGGGCAAATCACACATGTTGGAGTCTCTGATGGAGGACAATGCATGCGTGGTGCATTTTGACGACAAATGGTATCGTGATCGGGATGAGTTCTTCCAGAAGGCGTACATCGATGTACCCCTTTTGGGCTATATCTATGATTCCTGTGATGATTCGGATGAGATTGAGTTTGTCAGCGAACACCTGACGACGATTGAGCAGCGGCTTGAAAATTTTAAGCTGCTGAAATTTGGGGATGATCGTTATGAATGAGCTGATTTGGTCAAAAAATGCAGACCTCTCAGAATACGAGGAGCTGCTGATGCAGAGGGACAAGCTGCGCAAGGAAGCGTACATCCTGAAGGCGAAGTACATGGCGGAATTCGGGGATCTGGTCACAGCGCTGTTTGAGAAAAAAATTGAGTGCATCAAAAAGAAAAAGATGCTGTCCTATTGCCAGATGTCGATCAACAAAGGCGAGGCGATAAATCAAAACGCAATGTGGAAATATCTGGAAGCTGAGATGGAGGAATATAACAGGACCCTGAGACGGATGCTTGCAGAGAATGAGGCAGCGCGTGAAATGGATTGCGTCAGCGAAAGCAGCCTGACAAAGATCAAAAGGCTGTACCGGAAGCTTGCAAAAATGATCCATCCGGACATCAACCCGAAAACCAATGAGATCCCGACACTGGAATCGCTGTGGCAGATGATCACGGTGTCCTACAATGCAAATGACCTTGACGCCTTACAGGAGGCGGAAGTGCTGGTGAATCGAGCTCTTGCAGAGAACGGACTGACAGCGATGGAAATTGAGATCGCGGATATCGCCCAAAGGGCAGAAAAGGTGCGGGATGAGATTTACAAAATCAAGACAACGAACCCGTATCAGTATAAGTATCTCCTCAGCGACGCAGATGCTGTTGCGGAAAAGAAAATGGAGCTAAAAAAAGAAATAAAGGAATATTGCACTTACGAGGACGAGTTGAACGGTTTGATAGCACAGATGATGGCGGGAGGGATGCTTTTTTATGACGAATGAGATTGAATTGCGAAAAAACGGCGTTTTAACGCTGATGGAGAATCATGGGCTGGACGATGTGATCAAGCCACTGATACGCGAGATCCATCTGTTTGACTCATACGTGGCGGGCACGATGCGTCTGAAGGATCCGTCTGTGCTGGAGAACCTGCACACAGGGGATGATTTGCTTTTGCAGCGCGAAGCAACTAAATTTGACAGCAACGCTGTTTTGATCCTTACGGGTGATAGAAAAAAGATTGGCTACGTACCGGAAAAGGACGAGATTGTTTTTGCAAAGCTCATGGATGCCGGCAAAATGCTGAAGGCGAAAATTACTTCGATGGAACAAAAAGGCAGCTTTACGCAAATCGGTATAGGGATCTATCTGGTTGATTTTTAAGCGCAGAAAACCGCCCGTGATCATGCGGGCGGTTTTCTGTTTGCTATTTGTATTGTTTGTATTGCTCAAGCCGCTGTTGGCACAGTTGCTCACGGCTGCGGGGCTTGCTGTAGTAGAGGCCGTAAGGGTTGTCGAGCTCTGCTGCTCTCGGCAGAAGCAGCAAAGCGTCATCCGATGGCAGCGATGGTTTGCGATCAAACGCAAAGCGGTATGCGCTGCCGCCTTTTATAACACGGTAACGCATCACATTTTTTCCATCTGCGCCAGAATTGTCTGACGCACGGCATCCGGCAGCTGCTTTTGTTCGGCTTTGCTCATAAGGGCGGTGTGAATGGGCGGCAGAACCTTGATGTGTACCCGACCTGGACGGCACCGATTTCCATTTGATTCAAACAGACCGCGCGCACCGGAGATGGCGACAGGAACAACGGGGACGCCTGTTTTAATGGCGATGCGGAATGCTCCGTTTTTGAATTCACCGGCGCCGCCCTCTTCCCCTTTATAGCGTGTACCTTCGGGGAATATGACAAAGCTTTTGCCGCCCTGCACAATGGCGGTGGCTTTATTGAGCGCCTGTACAGAGGCGCGTATGTCATCACGCTTCACAAAAACACAGCCCAAAAGCTTCATCCAGCGGTTCAACAGAGGGATCTTTTCCAACTCCTCCTTTGCCAGGATGCCGTGCGGGGCATCCAGACCCGCCAGCAGCAGTGGGATGTCATAATAACTGCGATGATTGCCTACAAAAACGCAGGCGGTATCACGGGGGATGTTCTCAAGACCTTCAACCGTTAATTGAACACCGGTGATTTTCAAAATAGTGCGGCTCCAACGTGGGATATGCCTGTTGACGATCTGTTCTGCCGTGGCAGTATCCCCGGCGGCAAGTGCTTTTTCGCCGCGCAGCAGAACGCCGTAATGAACGACCATATAGCCAAACAAATAAATCAGCATCGCAATCGTGCGAAAGATGCTCATGGAATTCCTCCCTCCATTGTAAAACAGCTCTATTGTAGCACAAAATCAAAAAAATTGGGAGAAAAATGACTTTTTTTACAAATGCTACATTCTGTGCCTTGCAAAATCAACAAAATACAGGTATATTTATAACTGTAAAGGTAACACTATGATTATTTCATGAAAAGTCTGGGGGGCTGCAGATGGAGCAACGCAATAATCTCGTACTGCAGGGCACCGAGACGTTCTCGCGCGGGCAGCTGGACAACGTCGCACTTGAAAACGGCAGTCTGGTGCTGGACAGTGTGGCAGGTCGTTACCTGCAATATGGCAGCTACACGACACCGGAATTTGCAATGCCTGCTTTTTGCAACCTGAATATCAGCTGGAATGCACTGGCACCGGACAACACCATGGTCGAGGTGCGATGCCGGGTGTATGCAAACAACTCGTGGACGGGCTGGATGAGCTTTGGCAAGTGGGCGCCGGATTATCCGCGATGCAGCGTTAACACACAAAGCGAAGACGGCATGATTTTTTTGATCGGTGATACGATCACGGTGGCCTCACCCGGTGGAGGCACAGGGGTGCAGCTGCAAGTCAATCTTTCAACAAACGACGATAAAACAACCCCCGCGGTGCGGCTGTTAGCGGCGGCAGTGCGCCCCCTTGACTGGGACAAACGCAGCGGTCACCCGCTGAACCGAAAGCTTTACCTGCCGGAGTACAGCCTTGCAAACCACGACCCGAGCTTTGGGCGGAATATGGACCTGCCGCTGATCATGGCGGCGCTCATGAACCGCTGGGGCGAGGATATCCTGCCGGAAGAGGTCGCTTACACTATGGAGGATATGGCGACCAGCAGCACAGCGAACGGTGCGTTTGCGGTTGCGGCAGCCGGCAGCTGCGGTTATGCCTGCTGGCAGGCGTGGATGGACCTGGAGGGGCTTCGTGCTCAGATCCACGATGACTGCTCTGTTGCGGTGCAGGTCGAGCGCCGCATTCGTGGGCAGAGAGACCCGGTACGTGTATGGATGGGCTTGCACGGCTTTGGGCATGACGATGTCGTGATGGCTGACTTTGTACTGCTGAACGATCCAACCGCTGATGCAGACGGAACGGCAAGCTGCACAATGGCATTGGTGGATTTTATGCGCTATTTTACCGGGCGCGCCATTGCATTGCGTCCCAAACAGCGCAATACAAGGGCGACCCGCCCGCACAGGATCTGCTGTGAGACGCAGGCAGGAGAGACAGCAGGCGTTTACTACTTTGTGCAGCGCGGCAAGCGCGAGCCTTTGCCGGATGACTTTTCCGGTTGGCTGGCGTGCGCACCGCATGACGGCGTGGCACACGCAACAACGGCACACCGGACATTTTACCGCATGGAGCGTACGGAAGACGGAGGGATTCGCTTCCCGCAGGAGCAACTTGAAGAGGGCGGTCAGTACAGCATCTATGCTGTGGATGCAGCCGGCCGCATGCGTGTGGCGGAGGTGCGCCTGCCGTTTTTGTGCAAAGCGGCGGAGACAAAGCCGGCCGTAAATGTGAGCGCCGAGCAGACCGATGAAACCGACCTGTTCAAATTATAGGCTTTCAGGCAAAAATTTATCATAGGAGGAAATACATTATGGCAAAGACGATCATCACCATCGGACGTGAATGCTGTACAGGCGGACATGCTATCGCAGAAGACGTGGCAAATGCGCTGGGCATTAAGCTCTATGACAAAGAGCTGATCACTTTGGCAGCCAAGCAGTCCGGGTTGTCGGAGGAGGCTGTTGCAGCCAGCGAAAAACGGCACACGCACAGCCTGCTGTACAACTTGTATACGATGGGCAACGAGCTGCCGCTCGGTGACCAGGTGTTTATTCTTCAAAGCCGTATTATCAAGCAGCTGGCAGAGGAAGGACCCTGTCTGATTTTGGGGCGCTGCGGCGATTATGTACTGCGTGAGCGTAAGGATGTGCTGCGTGTATTCCTGTATGCACCGATAGAGTGGCGCCGTGAAGAGGCTAAAAATGACCCGCTGATGAAAGAAAAAGACGAAAAACGGATGCGTGAGATAATTGACCGCGAGGATCGCAACCGTTCGGCTTATTACAACTACTATACGCAGAACCGCTGGGGCGATGCGCATAACTATGACCTTGCCATCAATGCCTCACTGGGGCGCGAGACTTGCGTCAAGATGATCCTGGATGCGGTTGCAGCAAAGGAGAAAAGCCTGGGTTAAAGGGTTGAGCCTGGGCTAAAAACAATCGATATAACGTGGGTGGGGCGCTTTGGCGCTCTGCCCACGTTTAATGACAGGCAAAGTTTGAGGATAGAGCAGCTATGCCTGAAAAATATATGAACCATTGTCAAAAGGAGAAAACATGGAAACCAATCAGTCACAGACATCTGCGACGGAAACACGTGAAAATATCATGGGCACGATGGAGATCAATCCTCTGCTGGTCAAGCTCAGTGTGCCGATGATGATCTCGATGCTGGTGCAGGCACTTTACAATGTGGTAGACTCCGTCTTTGTATCACATGTCAGCGAGTCTGCGCTTACGGCGGTTTCGCTTGCGTTTTCACTGCAAAACGTGATGATTGCCGTTGGTGTCGGTACAGGTGTCGGCGTCAACGCACTGCTTTCAAAAAGCCTGGGCGAAAAAAATCAGAAGCGTGCAAATCAAACAGCGGAAAATGGTGTTTTTCTGTCGTTGTGCAGCTTTCTCGTGTTCCTTGTTGTAGGCTTTACCTGCATGAAGCCGTATTTTTACGCACAAACCGATGATATGGAGATCGCACAACAGGGCATCCGCTATCTGTCAGTGTGCAGTATTTTCAGCCTGGGTCTGTTTATGCAGACAATGGGCGAAAAGCTTTTGGGCGGCACTGGACGCACGATGCTTAGCATGGTCAGCCAGCTGGTAGGCGCAATTGTCAACATCATCCTCGATCCCATCTTTATTTTCGGCTATTGCGGCGAGGCGCTGTCCGGTACGACCGGTGCGGCCGTTGCAACTGTCATTGGACAGTTCTGCGGCGCTGGCATGACGATTTATTTCAACCTTAAAAAGAACCCTGATATTCAAATCAACTTCAAGGGGTATCGTCCCGATATCAAGAACATCGCGCGCATTTACACCGTTGGTCTGCCCAGCATCGCAATGTCCTGCGTAGGCAGTGTGATGACCTTTGGCATGAACATGATCCTTATGACATTTTCGGCAACGGCGGTTGCGGTGTTTGGCGTGTATTTTAAGCTGCAGAGCTTTGTGTTCATGCCGGTTTTCGGCATGAACAATGGCATGGTGCCCATCATTAGCTATAACTACGGTGCACGCAAACCAGACCGCATAAAAAAGACCATGAAGTTGGCAATGTTTTATGCGGAGTGCATCATGTTCATTGGTTTTGCCATGTTTATGCTTATCCCTGGCAAGATCCTTGGGCTTTTTGCGGCAAGTGATGAGATGCTTGCAATCGGTATACCGGCACTGCGCACCATCTGCCCGCACTTTTTGCTGGCAGGCATCGGCGTTATTTTGAGCTCGGTCTTCCAGGCACTCGGCTACGGTGTTTTCAGCCTGATTGTTTCCGCCTGCCGCCAGTTGATCGTGCTTTTGCCGGCAGCGTATGTACTGAGCCTTACCAACAATGTAAATATGGTGTGGTGGGCATTTATCATTGCGGAAATCGTCAGCTTACTGCTCAGCCTGATATTTATGAGCTATTGCAACCGTAAAATCATTGCTCCAATGTACAAAGACTGAGGAGCTTTTGCACGAAAGGAATGTGATCGGTATGGCAAAAAAGCTGAAATGGAACCTGATTCTGATGAGCATACTGTACATTGCATTGGGCGTGTTTTTGCTGGCGGTACCCGGCACAGCACTCAACATCGTGTGCTATGCGCTCGGCGGTGTCGTGCTGGCTTGCGCTGCGGTACAGCTTATCCGCTATTTTACGACGGAGCATGGGTTGTTTCAAAGCCAGCTCACACTGATTTCGGGCGTTGTCTGTCTTGCACTCGGCGCTTTTTTGATCATTCGAAGCGACATCGTCATCAAGATACTGCCGATTGTGTTCGGGCTGTTTGTCATCTTTGACAGTCTGGGGCGCGTGCAGAATGCACTGGAGCTGCGCCGATGCGATTATGGCAGCTGGAAAGGTTTTTTGCTGTTGGCACTGCTGAGCATTGTGCTGGGCGTGATCATGATCATAGACCCGTTCGGGGCGGTCGAAACGCTGGTGATGGCCATTGGTGTGATCCTTATCCTGGAGGGAGCGCTGAACCTGTTGAGCGCATTGTACACCATGCTGGCTGTGCATCGCTTCACCAAGCTGCACCCCGAAACGCAGTCTATGCTGGAAGAGCTGACCGGCTGTGACCTGAACGGCGATGGCGTGATTGCACCGAACGTAACACATGCAGATGCCGAGGTTACCGCTGTTGAACTGGACGAGGTAGACGAAAGCGCAACGGTAGAGCAAGAGAATGTGGAGAACTGATGTTGCTTCCGCGTAAATTATTAAAAAGGAAAAAGAGAAATGGAAAAGTATGATTTGATTATTGTGGGCGCCGGTCCTGCCGGTATTTTTACCGCTGTTGAATTGCTGCGTCACGGCAGCAAGAAGCACATCCTGCTTGTGGAAAAAGGCAAACCGGTAGAGAAGCGTCACTGCCCGAAGTCAGAAGTTGGTCACTGTGTGAACTGCCGTCCTACCTGTGCAATCACGACCGGATTTTCCGGTGCAGGTGCTTTTTCAGATGGCAAGCTGAGCCTCTCTTACGAGGTGGGCGGTGATTTGCCTACGCTGATTGGCGAGGACTTTGCGCAGGAGCTGATTGATTACACGGATAAAATTTATCTTGAGTTTGGCGCCGACCCGCATGTTGAGGGTATTTACACGGGAGAGGAGATCAAAGAGATCCGTAAAAATGCGATCCATGCAGGCTTGAAGCTGGTGGATTGTCCCATCCGTCACCTTGGCACAGAAAAAGCACAGCAGCTGTACCTTGCAATCCAGAATTATTTGCAGGAAAACGGCGTGGAGATGATGTTTTCCACCGAATGTGAAAACATCATCCTCGAGGACGAAAAATGCAAGGGTATACTGCTTAAGGGACGCAGCGAGACGGAAGCGCGTGCTGTGTACGCAGACACTGTTGTGATTGGTACGGGTCGCCGCGGTGCAGATTGGCTGGAAAAAATCTGCGCAGAGCATAACATTGCGCATAAGCCCGGTACGGTTGATATCGGTGTGCGTGTGGAGTGCCGCAATGAAGTCATGGAGAAGGTCAATAAGGTCCTGTACGAGTCCAAGCTGATTGGTTACCCCAAGCCCTGGAAAAACAAGGTGCGCACGTTCTGTCAGAACCCTGGCGGTTTTGTGGCGCAGGAAAACTACGACAATGACCTTGCCGTTGTCAATGGTCACAGCTTTAAGGAAAAGAAGAGCGAGAACACGAACCTTGCTATTTTGGTCTCTCACAATTTTACCGAGCCGTTCAATCAGCCCATTGCCTACGCACAAAAAGTAGGCGAGCTTACCAACATGCTGGGCGCAGGGCACATTATGGTGCAGCGCTACGGCGATATCCTGGATGGCAAGCGCACCTGGCCGAAAGAGCTGGCGCAATCCAATGTCAAGCCAACCTTGAAGGATGCGGTCGCGGGTGATATTACGGCTGCGATGCCGTACCGTGCGATGACCAATATCATCGAGTTTATCAAGATGCTGGATATGGTCGTGCCCGGTTTTGCTGCGACAGAGACGCTGCTGTACAGCCCGGAGCTGAAGTTCTACTCCAACAAGGTCAAAATGGACGAAAATCTCGACACGAACATCGAGGGTTTGCACTGCCTGGGTGACTCTTCCGGCTGGACACGTGGCTTGATGATGGCGTCTGTGATGGGCGTGCTGATGGGACGTAAGCTGGCAGAAAAAGAAGGCTGCTGAGCAAATCGAAACAGAATAGATAAACAACACAAACCCCGACGCCGTATGTGCAGCGTCGGGGTTTGTTGTGCAAAAAAATCAGCCTTCCACTTTAATGCTCTTGATGGCTAGCGCTTTGGCGGGCTTCATCAGAAGAATGCAAACGCCGTTAAAAATCAGCGAGCCGACAATGAAGGTTGCAAAAAACATGGGGATGTGCGTGGCAAAGGCAGTGGTGTCAATGCAGGCAACGGTCAGGTAGGCAAAGCCGACATTGTTAAATACCTTGGGCGCATATGGATGCACAATGACCAAGAGAAACAAAACGACTGCCAGGGGAATCAAAAAACCTGCCATGCTGCCCAAAACGGGGGTCAGTGCTGTAATGGCAAGCAGAGCGCCTACCGTCAGCAACAGGCCGACAAGCCCCCCGATTTCAACAGAGATAAAGCGATCTTTGACATCGCCCTCCATGGTAAAGAGCATAATATTGCTGAGAAAAATCAGCCAGTTATACTCAAAACTGATGGCGTGAAGAAACGCATTTGCAACCAGGATCCAAACCAGCAGCATCAAACGGAAATAAAGCAGGAAACGCTTTGTGACAGCCTCGTTCATAATATAGCCCTTTCGTACAACATCGTAAAGAAAATACTATTTGGAATTACTGTGCGCACAATGATTCCGTGCATGGCCATGGCAGACCATCCGATAACATGCTTAGTATACAATAAAAACTTGTCAAAAACAATGGCTTGGCAAGATAAAATTCACAAAATATGCAATTTCTGCTTGCTAAAGCTCCAAAGCTTGCTTTTTCTTGCCACCAAAGTCGAACGGGAGTATAATGGATGATACCAATCAGCTGCGCTGAAACTGCGTGGCAAAAAACGTGTCGGCGCTGTGCATTGAGGCGCGGACGAATGCGAGGAGGACACAAAATGAACAAGCCGGTACTGGTCGTTATGGCGGCAGGAATGGGCAGTCGTTACGGCGGCATGAAGCAAATCGATCCGGTAGGACCAAACGGACAGGTGATCATGGATTATTCGCTGTATGATGCGCATCGTGCAGGCTTTGATACCGTTGTTTTTGTCATTAAACGTGAGCTTGAGCAAACATTCCGTGAGTTGGTCGGTGACCGTGTAGCGAAGGTTATGCAGGTGAAGTATGCGTTTCAGCAGTTGGAGGATCTGCCTGATGGGGTGACGATACCGCAGGGGCGTGTAAAGCCATGGGGTACATGCCATGCTGTGCTGGCAGCAAAGAATCAGATTGACGGTCCGTTTGCAGTCATCAATGCAGATGACTACTACGGCCCGAAGGCGTTCCAGGAAATGTATAACTATCTTGCCACGCATGAGGACGATGCAATGTACCATTACTGCATGGTAAGCTATCTGCTGCGCAACACCGTTTCAGAAAACGGCAGTGTGGCGCGCGGCGTGTGTGCGGAAAATCCGGATGGAACGCTGGACAGCGTGACCGAACGCACACGCATTGAAACCTACGATGGTGGGATCCACTACACAGAGGACGGCGGCGAGAGCTGGACAGACGTGGAAGGCGAAACGCCTGTCAGCATGAATTTGTGGGGATTTGGCAAGAGCTTTTTGCAGGAGGCCGAAACACGCTTTGCGGGGTGGCTGCGTGAAAATCTGCCCGTAAACCCGATGAAGTGCGAGTATTATTTGCCGCTTGTGGTCAGTGAGCTGATCGATGAGAGAAAAGCAACGGTACAGGTGCTGCGCAGTGCAGATAAGTGGTATGGTGTCACATACCGTGAAGACAAGCCGCTTGTGGTAAATGCAATCGCAGAAAAAACAGCCGCAGGCGAATACCCCGAAAACCTGTGGAATTAAAAGCCAAGCAAAAAAGTACAAGGTCCTCTGCACATCGTGCAGAGGACCTTGTACTAAAAATACGGTTGATTACCGTTGTTTCAGAATGTGATGGGTGGCGTAGTATCGCTCTCGTCATTTGCGAAGACCCAGAGCGTCTCGTTGATATGCCTGCCGCTGGAGGAATACGGTGTGACAGTCACACGGAAATGAACACCATCTTTTCGTGTATAGCGGCACTCCATCGATTGTCCGGAGAGTGTAGCTTGACGGACAGCGTCTTTGTCGAGGATTGCATTGAATGTGTCGTGATCCTTAGGCATAACAGCTATGTCACGATATGCAGTCAAAGCTGTGCTGAAGCGATTGCCGCTTGTCTCCACCGTTTTCTTGAAGAAATCGGGGATGATGACCGGTCTGAGGATGTCCTGCTCCAGGTCGACCACGTACACACCGGTGTACTTTGGCGCAATCAGCCGCAGGAAATGCTCAGTATCATGCTTTTCAACAAGGATCTTTTCCAGCTTTTCATTCAAGCCCTTCAGCTGGCGCACATCGCCGTGACGGTCATAATATGCCTGTTTGTCTTCACGCATGGCAGCCTCGGCAAGGCTGATCGCCTCTGTCAATTTGTGCAGATCTGATGCATTCTGGATGCCGATTGAAATTTCGCACTCCTTTTCCCGCATGAATGCACGCATCCTGTCACAGTCGGCCCATACATCATAAGGCGAGGCAGCCGACGTGAGCACAACAAACTCGTCGCCGCCGACACGATAGATGCGGCTGCCCGAGAAGAACTTGCGCATAGCGTTGGCGAGAGAGCACAGCAGCGTATCGCCGCTGCGATGACCGAGATGGTCGTTGACATTGTGCAGACCGACAACGTCGATATAAGTGCAGACCATCGTGTTCTCGCCGGAATAGGGCAATGTGCGCAAATCTGCCTCGTACTGGCTGCGGTTGAACAAGCCTGTCAGATTATCGTGGCTGTAAGAGAAATCAAGCTCATCCGAAAGCTGGTTTGCCTGCGGGTCCTCACGCATCAGCACAGTTGCCCATGGGCTTTGTGCACAGCAGCCACGACAAGGCAAAAACTCAACCGTGGCCCATACAAACTGGTTGCCGATCTGCTGGCGGAAGCGCAAAAAGCGTGTTTCCTGCGTGTGGAACAAATCGGACCGTAAAATTTCAAGGTCGGTCTGATCCTGGAACTGCTCGATATCATCCGGGTAGATGGCGTTTTCGTTGACAAGACGCTCACAGCATTCAGTAAAGTCTTCCTGCTTCAGCTCTGCCTGAGACAGGCTGCTGTCCCGCTTTACAATGTGGTACTCACCGGTGACAAGGTTCAGCAGACCGAGCTCAAGTGCGCTGTCGGTAAAAATCTGATATGCCTGCATGGCAGCGCTGTCACCTGCATCACCGCTTTCCTTGACAGAGAGCGACCGACGGTCACGGCGCAACTGATCACGGCGCATATCCCAGTAATCCTGATTCGTGGGCTTTGCCAGCAGTTCTTCGGCATTTTCGACAGGCATTGGTTTGTAGAAGTAGTAGCCCTGCGTATACACGCAGTCCGCCTTTTGCAGCATGGATACCTGCTCCGGTGTCTCAACGCCCTCGGCAATAATCGGCAGGTTCAGCCGGTGTGCCATGTTGACAACGGATTCTACAATCTGCACGCCCTTGTTCTGGTTTTGTTCGTTCATGTCGATCAGCTTCATATCAAGCTTGATCGCATCGACATTTGTGTCCTTGAGCATGTTCAGCGATGAGTAGCCGCTGCCGAAATCGTCCATCATAACGGAGAAGCCCTTGCGGTGCAGACCCTGGATCGCCTGCTCGACGACCTCGGCATTTTCAGCAAGCATGGACTCAGTGATTTCAGCGGTCAAAAGCTTCGGCTCAAGCTGATACTTTTCAACAAGCTGTGAGAAAATCTGTGGCACATCCAGACTGAGGATGTCGGCAACAGACACATTAACGGAGACAGGAACAAGGTTGCTGCCGCTCTCCTGCCATTTGTGCAGCGTCTCACACACGGACTCCCAAATATACTGGTCCAGCTGTGTAATAAGACCGGTGCTTTCCAGCACGGGCATAAACTCAGCCGGCGACACGCAGCCGCGTGTGGGGTGGTTCCAGCGCACAAGTGCCTCCATGCCAACGATGGCGCGCGTCACGCTGTTGCATTTGGGCTGGAGGAAGAAGCAGAATTCGTGGTTTGCCAGACCGTGCTCAAGCTCGGTAAGCAGCTGCTGCTGAGCCTTGAGTTGGCTGAGCATCGCCTGCGTAAAGCGGCGGATGCCGGTATTGGACGGGTCGGATACCGCCATCTGTGCATAGTTGCACAGCGCCTGCGGGTCTGCGTCGGGATATTCGGCAACGGGGCAAATGCCCATGCGCAGGTTGAACGAGACCTCGTGCTGCGGCGTGTTGATGCAACCCTGCAGCTCGTTAAAAATCGACCGCAGCTGAGCTGCATCGTCTGCCACGCACAGCAAAAAATCATCGTTGCCCCAGTAGCTGACCGGAGCACCAACGCGCTGTGCATAGGACAGCAAATGCGATGCAAGAGCCGACAGAAGCGCATCGCCCTGCTGTGTGCCGTATAGTTCGTTGTAGAGCTTGAGGTGTTCGATATCGATGGCTGCCACACACCACTTTTCGGTTTTGTGTGCGCTCAAAAAACCCTGCAATTGAACAAGGAAGGGGTCCTTTTGCGCAATGCTTTTGAGCGTCTCCACGGCGGGTGAGCCGGCAGCTGGAACATTGTTTTTTGTCTCTGCCATAAGTTATTCCTCGCAATCAGCCATGTTAAATCGGGACCTGAATCTTGTCCCGAAATTACTTGATAATACACACACTGTGGGACTGAAAGACCTATCAATCCTATTTTGTAGTATATCACCTGATTTTTGATTTGAAAATAGTTAATTTGAAGAAATGATGACAAGAAAATGGGCAGAAAATTTACGTCGTATACAAAGTGCAACAAAAGTGCCACTCAAGATAGGTAAAAATGACGACAAGATGCCAAAAATAACAACAAATCGATGAAAATATTTAAGTAACCTTGCAGGTAAAACGTCTTGTGTCCGGCTGCACAATGCCGTAAATGCCTGAAATCAGTCGTGGTGCACCGGGTCGCCGGGTACGAAAAGCGATAGCTCAGTCGTTCTTTTTGTATTCCTCAAGCTGCTTGCGCAAAACCTCCAGCGAGAGCTGTTTTTTGCCGTGGCGCAGTGACGGGAAGGCACGCAGCAAACGGCGGGGACCTATAAATTTTGGCAGGCGCATCATGTGCGACTGGATTGCATCAACACGTGCCTGCATCTCATCGGACAACGCCTGCAGCTGCAGCAGATCGGCGGCGTACTCCGCAGTGCCTTTGGCGGCAAGCTTTGCTGCTGTGGCAGCCTCAGCGGCGTTCAGCCTGGCGGTGTCCTTGATGCGACGGGCGGTTTCAATGGCAGAGTCGGCGCTTGCACGGATGGAAGCCATGCTGGCGCGCTGCGGCAGCTCGGGCAGAGCATCCTTTGCCTCGGCTGCGGCGAGCTTGAGCTGCAAAATACCCTCGTCGGTTTTCTGGTCGACTGCGATTGCTGTTGTGCCGATCAGCGATGTCATGGCATCGCTCACGGCGTGGATGCCATCGCTGAGCTTTTCCAGCGTGTCGAGCTCCTCTGCAATGCCGGAAGCGAATACGGCGGTTGCAGCAACATCTGCCGCATATACTGCGTACAGGACGCACATGGCGATGGTGCCGGCTTTGACGGGCAGCATCGCAACGATAATGGCAACTGTCGGGTGGACGATCCGCATCATGACCAGGGTGCCCACGCCCCACAGCAGCGAAAATTTCAGGCAGATAAACCCGCCGATGTTAAAGGGACGGTCGCTGTAATCCCACCAGCGTGTGCGGTACAGCTTGTACAGGATCCATCCGCCGACAAGCTCAAGCAGGCTTGGCAGGATCACGCCGCCAAGATACAGCAAAAAAAGCCTGTGCTGCAGTGGCGTGAGCACAAACAGCACCAGGATCATGCCAAAGCCGTAAATCGGGCACACCGGTCCGTTCAGAAACCCGCGGTTGACGAGTTTGCCGTAATTTGCAGCGGCATAAACGACCTCCGTGCACCAGCCCAGGAATGAGTAGATCAAAAAGTAGATCAGGATCTGATACAACGAAAAATTAAAGATGGTCGTGTTGGTTAAAAAAGGTATCACAAAGTGCCTCCAATCAGTTTTGCTTATGGATGATTTTGTACTCATCACCGGGCTCAAAAAAAGGGCATGCGGAGATACGATAGGCAAGATAATGCGCCATTTCGTCCTCGTCCAAAGCGGGACCCTGCGCACAGTACCAACTGCCGTATTCGTCCTGGACGTTGTTCAGGCACACTTCACAGGGGTCATTCATGGTCTGCCTCTGCCGGTGCATTTTCAGCCTGTGCGGCTGCCATGCGCTTGAGCACCTTTGGCTCAATCCAGGTCACTGTTTCGTCACCAGGCTTTTTGCGTGCAATCAAAGCTTTGATTTTGATGCCCATTTCTGTAAACATGCCCTCATGCTCGGTGCGGATGTTCCACGCAGGTTCGTTTTCGTGCAGGTCTGTGGTCATCCATTCGATATCAAACCCGGAAGCGGGGAAGTACGCCAGACTATCGCGGAACAGATCGTCGTCGTCAGTTTTGAAGTAAATCTCGCCGCCGTCCTGCAAAAAAGCACGATACTGGATCAGCTGACGGGGGTACGTCAGACGATGCTTGTTGGATGACCCGTTTTTGCTCCACGGGTTGCAAAAGTTGATGTAGATGCGGCTGACCGTATCCTGCGGGAAGATCACGTTGTGGATGCGCTCGATATCGGCGCTCATGATCTTTACGTTGTCAATGGGCACACCGGCGTCCTGATATGCTGCCTCAATTTTGCGTTTCGCAAGGATCAGCACCTTGTCGGTGATGTCGATGCCAAGATAGTTGTTTTCGGGGTGAGCACTTGCCAGCTGCGAGATAAAGCCGCCTTTGCCGCAGCCAAGCTCCAGCACCAGTGGCTGCTCCGGGCGTGCATACTGTGCGTGCCATTTGCCGCCCAGCACAAACGGGTCGTGTACGTGGAAATCGGCGGCCATCAGTTCATCGTGTGCGTAGGGTTTAAAGCGCATTCTCATGGTTTGTTCTCCTTGCAGCTGTTATTTGTTGTTCTTCAAAAAATCTTCTACCTGCTCCGGGCGGGCGGCACAGCTGCCCTGACAGATCTCCGGTTTGCCGCCGCCGCGACCGTTCAGGGCGACATTTAACATTTTCGTCAGCGCGCGCACATCTCCGCCGGTCCGGGCAAGGCAATAGCCTGTGCCTTTTTCATTTGCAGTCAATGCGGCGCAAAGTCCGTCTGTCACACTGCTCAGGCGCACAGCCAGCCGGTGCAGCTCGTCCGGGTCAAGCCCCGGCACAATGCGTATGACATCTTCGCCGGGGTGTATGTTTGCGGCAAGTGCGTCAAACAGCTGGCCGCAAACGCCGAAATGTGTAAACTTGAGAGCCGTGTATTCGTCGTATACACGGTGAACGGCGACGGCAGTCTGATCGGCTTTTGCAGACAGCAGCGCACCGATCTCAGCCTGTCGGGCACGCATCTGTCCGGCGGCCGCCAGTGCACGCTGACCGCATGCGATGCCCAGACGCACACCGCCCTTGTAGTTTTCGGCAGTCAGGATTTTGATCTGTCCTACCTGCCCGGTAAAAGCGGTATGTGTGCCGCAGCAGGCACATACATCAGCCCCCGGGATAGTGACGATGCGTACCTGTCCGGCAATTTCTTTTTTGCTGCGATAGGTCAGCAGGGCGAGCTGTTCCGGTGCAGGGTAGGTGATTTGTACCGGCACGTTCTGCCAGATGATTTTGTTGGCTGCAAGCTCGGCGCTGCGCAGTCCCTCGGCTGAGATGGGAACACTCGTGTCCATGCGCACAAGATCGCTGCCGATGTGAAACCCGACGTTCTCGGCACCGAACATCCGGTGCAGGATACCGGAAAGGATGTGCTCTCCGGTGTGCTGCTGCATTTTATCAAAGCGCCATTCCCAGTCAAGCTCACAGGTCACGGTGCTGCCAACCGCAGCCTCTGCGGGCAGAGCTGTCACAGCGTGCCAAATCATGCCGCTGCGCTCATGCACGTCCGTTACCTGCATCGATGTGCCATCGGCAAGCGTCAGTGTGCCGCGGTCAGCAGGCTGCCCGCCGCCCTCCGGGTAAAATACAGTGGTGTCTAAAGCGAGCTGCCCGCCGCTGCCTTTGCTGTCCTTCTCCACAGCGAGGATGCGTCCGGAGCATACGGTCAGAAAAGCATCGTTTTCAAAAAGTTTTTTCGTCTGTTGCATGGAATATAAACCTCCTACGGGCTGCTTTTTGATCCCATGGATGTTAGTATACCACTTTTTTTGCCAGTGGAAAATAGCTTATACTTATGTTATGATAAGAGCTACCGATGTTTGTGCGGAAATTAGTATGAGGATGGTATGACCAATGCGTGAGTGTGGTATTCTGATGCCTGTGTCCAGCTTGCCCGGTCCTTACGGGATAGGTTGTTTTGGTGCGGAGGCATTCAAGTTCGTTGATTTCCTTGCGGATGCAGGACAGCGGATTTGGCAGCTGCTGCCGCTGAGTCCGACCGGCTATGGGGACAGCCCGTATCAGAGCTGCTCCGCTTTTGCGGGCAACCCCTACTTTATCGACCTGGACACCCTGAAAGAGGAGGGGCTGCTTACGGCTGAGCAGCTCGAAGAACTGCCATGGGGCGAGGACCCATTGGTAGTGGACTACGGTACACTGTATACCAGTCGCTATAAGGCATTGCGTCTTGCATATGCCGCTTGGCTGCGGCAATGTGCAGGCGCACATGGCTGTGACTATTACTTCCCGGATGACTACTATGCGTTTACCCTGGCACATGAGGCCTGGCTGGACGACTATGCGCTGTATATGGCGCTGAAAAATGCAAACGGTATGAAAAACTGGGTGGAGTGGCCTCGTCCGTATCGCCTGCGTGAGCAGGGTGCGTTGGACGCATTCTGTGCGGAAAACGCTGAGGAGATAGGCTTCTGGAAGTTTGTGCAATACAAGTTTGCTGTTCAGTGGAAGAAGGTTAAGGCCTACGCAAACAAAAAGGGCGTGCAGATCATGGGTGATGTGCCGATTTACGTCTCGGCTGATTCAGTGGACGCATGGTCCGGCGGAAAGCTGTTTGAAATAGATGCAGATGGCGGCTTTGCCCGTGTAGCAGGCTGCCCGCCGGATTATTTTTCGGCGGACGGTCAGCTGTGGGGCAACCCGCTGTACGACTGGCAGTATCATAAGCAGACCGGCTATGCATGGTGGGTGCGCCGTGTGCGCCACGCTCTGGGCATCTACGACTTGCTGCGCATCGACCACTTCCGTGGTTTTGATACGTACTGGGCGATCCCGGCAGGCAGCCCTACGGCATGCACCGGCAAGTGGGAGACAGGCCCTAGGATGGATTTGTTCCGCGCACTGGAGCAGCAGCTCGGCAAACTGCCAATCATTGCCGAGGACCTGGGCGAATTGTTCCCGAGTGTGCGTGAGCTGTTGGCAGAAAGCGGTTTCCCCGGCATGAAAGTGCTTCAGTTTGCGTTTGGCAGCGGTGATAACGAATATCTGCCGCACAATCATGTTAAAAACGGTGTGGTCTACCCCGGCACACACGACAATACGACCCTGAGTGACTGGTGGGAAAATGTTGCCAACGCAAAAGAAAAGGCGCACGTGACGGCGTATCTGCACCTGACCGGTTACAAGCCCACAGAAAAGGAAGTGGCGGCTGTAAAAACAGCAGATGTCCGCATTGGACTTTTGCGCACAGCACTGGGTTCTGTGGCAGACCGTGCGATCATACCGATGTATGACTGGCTGGGTCTGGGAGAAGAGGCACACCTGAATACGCCGGGTCGTCTGGGCGGCAACTGGGCATGGCGTGCGGCGGCCGGCTTTACCCCAAAATCACTGGCAAAGAGCATCCGGGACGAATGCGCTGTTTACAGTCGTGTGCGAGAGTGCGAGCCCCTGAAGGAAAGCCCGGCAAAAGAATAAAAATGAGAAAACTGCTGCGCGATTTGGTCTCTTTGCTGGAAAATTTTTCTGCATGGTGCTATAATACCAAATATTGGCACCGAAAGGCTGACGGTGCAAAGCAAAATGGAATGATGTGCGCTGCGGTGGAAACAGCGACGGTCGATGATGGGGCATAATGGATGATGGAAAAAGAATGGACTGAGCAGGATTTACGTGGTTTTGTACAGGATTCACAGGCAGTGTTTGAGACAGTGGAACTGTCGGAGGCACAGCCCGGCAGCGGTTGGCACGACAACGCTTTGCAGGTGGAATATGCATTGCGCAACGGTCGTGTAGACTGCATTTTGCGCCGCCGCATGGAGGCGGACGGAAAGCAATGGATGCTGGAGATGTCGGCGCCGCTTGCCGGCAATACATTGCCGGAAGAGCGCATGACCGCCCGTGAGCGTGAGATATGCCGCGAGGACATGAACCATGATTTTCTCTCAGGCGTATACAATCGCCGCTACTGGGAGACGGTGTGTGCTGCAAAGCTGAACCAATGGGCTACCGAAAATCGTGCGGCGGCAGTAGCGCTGGTGGCATTGGATAACAGTGCGGCACTGCGGGATGAGTATGGTCAGCCCGTGATGGATCAGCTGATCTGTTTTGTGGCAAACCAGTGGAAAAAGAATTTTGATACCCCGGATGAGCGTATTGTGTGCCGTCTGACGGACAACGTGTTTATCGTGGGTTGGGCAGGCGTCACGGGCGAGCAGCTTGCAGAGGAAATGCGTGCAATATACAGCAAAATGACGCATGAATGCGTCACTTCTGTCGGCATGATGCAGCGTGTGCATTTTACGCTTACGGCTGCCTGTGCGGGGCTGAACGAGCCCGGCATGACCGGATGGCAGGCGTTGTATACTGCCTGCGACCAGCGCTTGCGTGCAGCACAGGCTGCCGGCGGCGACCGGATAGTTTAAGTTTTTACAGCAAAAAACATCTGCAGCACAGTTATGCTCCCGCCTTGTGCGGGCATAGTGCTGCAGATGTTTTTCTTTTTTGATAAATGATGGGATCAGAGTGCTTTGAGCATGGCGGCAACGATATTTGTTGCGGTGGCGACATATTCGGCAATGCTGAACTTTTTAACAACAAGTACCTCGTGCCCGTCTTCATCTGCGTTGTCGCTCATGGCACGCAGAATGACGCACGGCACATCATTCTTGGCAGCGATCTGGCTGACAGCTGCGCCTTCCATCTCCACGCAGTCGGGAGCGCATTTGGCCTCGATTGCTGCCTTAGTCTCGGCATCGCCTACAAACAGATCACCAGTTGCAATTTTGCCGACGAGAGCCTTGACACCGGCATCGGCGCATGCTTTTTCAGCCGCAGCGATCATCCCGGCATCGCCGGTGTACTCCTTCAGGAACGGGGGATTCTGGCAGATCATATCCAGCTGTGCGTCATGGTACAGCACGGTTTTGCCAATGACCACATCACCGATGCCGATTTTGCTGGTCATGTTGCCTGCAATACCGGAAAAGATAATGCGCTGTACGCCGTATTTTGTAATCAGCACCTGTGTGGTTGCGGCGGCATTTGCCTTGCCCATGCCGGCACAGCACACGACCACGTCTTTGTCGGCGATGGTACCCTTGTGGTATTCCACGCCGCCATAGTTTTCAACGGTGACGTGCTCCAGCTTTTTGCACAGCTGTTCAACCTCATCGGGCATTGCGCCCATAATTCCAAAAATCATAGTAAGCCTCTCTCTAAAAGCGATTTAGACATTAAACAGGAACTCGATCACATCGCCGTCCTGCACAACATACTCTTTGCCTTCTGTGCGCTGAAGTCCCTTTGCTTTGACGGCGGCATAATCAAAATTGTTGTTTTCCAGGTCGGCATAGCCGATCACGCTTGCACGGATAAAACCACGCTCGAAGTCGCTGTGAATCTTGCCGGCTGCCTGAGGTGCTTTGGTACCTTTGCGGATCGTCCATGCACGGCATTCCTTCTTACCGTCTGTCAGGAAGGAGATGAGACCGAGCAGGTCGTAGCTTGCTGTGATCAAATTATCCAGACCGCTTGCCTCGATACCCATTTCAGCCAGGAAGGCTTTCTTTTCTTCCGCGGAGTAATCGGCAATATCCTCTTCGGTTTTGGCGCAAATGGGGATGTAGCGTGCGCCCTCTTCGGCGGCTCGTGCTGCCACCAGCGGGACATATTTGTTGTTCTCAATGCCTTCCATCAGGTCATCCTCGCCCACATTGCAGGCGTAGAGCACCGGCTTTGTGCTCAGCAGGCCCATTTCGTGCAATACCGCCTGCTGCTCTGCATTATCATCATCAAACTCAAAGCTGCGTGCCGGCTTGCCGGTGCTCAGATGATCTGCCAGCAGCTGCAGCCATGCCGCCTCGGCGGCGGCGCCTTTATTGTTGCCGCTCTTTGCTGCTTTTGCCGCACGTCCGGCACGGTTTTGCACGACCTCAAGGTCTGACAGGATCAGCTCGTAGTCAATTGCCTCAATGTCGGCAATCGGGTCGACCTTCTCGGCCTTGGTCACATCCTCCACCACATGGATGATGTTGTCATCATCAAAGCAGCGCACGACATGCACGATGGCATCGCATTCACGGATGTGCCCGAGGAACTTGTTGCCAAGCCCGGCACCTTGACTTGCACCTTTGACAAGCCCGGCGATATCGACAAACTCTACGATAGCAGGCGTTTTTTTGTTTGTCTGCCAAATCTCGGCCAACTTGTCCAGCCGTTTGTCCGGCACAGCGACAATACCGCTGTTCGGTTCAATCGTGCAGAAGGGGTAATTTGCCGCTTCTGCGTTTTTGGTAGAGGTAATGGCGTTGAACAGGGTGGATTTACCCACGTTGGGCAAGCCGACGATACCTAATTTCATAGCTTATATATCTCCTTAAAAGTTTCTTTAGATACTGTGCAAATTATTGCAGCATAGAAAACAAAAGAGCCCGCCGCAACAGTTTGATTATAGCAGATAGGCTGTTTTTGCTCAAGTTGTATTTAATATTCCCGCATGGGCGGCGGGTGACGTACTTTTGCAAAAAAGCCTGCCATCCGTGGATGGCAGGCTGGTGGAAACCTGATTAAGCTTCGATGATCTCGACCGTTTTCATCTTGACAGGGGTGGTGGGCTTATCGTTCCAGTCTGTACGGACGGCTGCGATCTTGTCCACTACATCCATACCGGCAACAACCTTGCCGAAGGCGGCATACTGACCGTCCAGGTGGGGTGCATCCTTGTGCATGATAAAGAACTGGCTGCCGGCGCTGTTGGGGTTCATGCTGCGTGCCATGCTGATGACGCCGCGGGTGTGCTTGATGGGGTTTTCGATGCCGTTGGCGGCGAACTCGCCCTTGATATTCCAGCCGGGGCCGCCTGTGCCGGTGCCCAGCGGGCAGCCGCCCTGGATCATAAACCCGGGAATCACGCGGTGAAAGGTCAGACCGTTATAAAAACCCTGACCGACCAGCTTTTTGAAGTTTTCACAGGTGATGGGGGCAACCTCTTCGTTCAATTCAATGTCGATGATGCCGCCGTCTTCCATAGTAATGCGAACCATAACGCTATAATACTCCTTTTGTTTTGCCCACAGAGGGTTGCGCAGCAGATACGCTGCCATGATACCTTAATAGTATAACACATAATTTTTTTGACGCAACGGTGCAGATGCAACGTTTTTGTAAAAAAACGGCAAAGGATGGCGGCCGCAAGCCGGGCAAGCAAAATAGAGCTCTACTGCACAGGAGGAATGGGCGGGTAGGTTACCATCTTGTTTTGGTTTCGACGACACGACCGGCGATGTGCAGGTTGTTTAAGTCCTCGCCCTTGATGACCATCTCGCTGTAAGAAGAGTTGAAGGGCTGCAGTACAACACAGTTGCCACGCAAAAGGTAGCGCTTCAATGTGCCCTCGCCCTCATCACCGTAAATCAAAACGCCAAGGTCGCCGTTTTCCAGGGTCTCCTGACGGTGGACCAGAGCAAGATCACCGTCTTGGATGCGGGGCTCCATGCTGTCGCCGCGCACTACAAGGTAAAAATAGTTGGCGGGGTCTTTTACACGGGCGTACTCTTGCCCGTAGTCCTCCTCAAATGCAAGTGCGCCGTAGCCGGCTTTCACCGTGCCGATAACGGGGATCAGGCATTCGGTGTAGCTGCCAAAAAAACGTTCCTCCGGTGTCACAACGTCATTGACGGGACGATACAGGCCGAGCAGGTAATCAGCGGTGGTATTCAGCAGTTCGGCAATGCGTGCGACGGTAGACGGGTCAGGGGACGACTTTCCGCTTTCCCATTTGCCAACCGCCTGCTGGGTAATGCCGAGCTTGGATGCGAGTTCGGCCTGACTCATACCCTGTTTTTTACGGCACTGCTTTAGTAATTCAGCAAACGTCGTCATAATGGTCTCCTTTGTTTTGTGGTTGGTTTTTGACATCTTCAGTATACAACATTAAGGTGTTTTTGTAAAGGGGTGATTTTAAATAATGTTAAAAAGGTTGTTCTGATACAAATCTGTGGGGATAAGGATCAAAATGTTGAAATTGACCCTTGACAGATGGCGTGAAATCTGGTAAAGTATAAAGGCATTCGATACGGCACCGGATGTCCACAAGGAGAGATGTCCGAGTGGTTTAAGGAAGCAGTCTTGAAAACTGCCGTGCGGCAACGCACCGTGGGTTCGAATCCCACTCTCTCCGCCATTTTTTATTGAATAAGTGTTATGCACTTTGCTCTGGAGTAGTACTCAAGAGGCCGAAGAGGCGCCCCTGCTAAGGGCGTAGGTCGTCTAAACAACGGCGCGAGGGTTCAAATCCCTCCTACTCCGCCAAGAAAAAGCTCGTTGATCCGATGAGATCGCGGGCTTTTTCCTTTTTTACGGGTTGGATGGGTGCATCACAATGCGGTCGGTGATCACAAGATGCTGATATATGCAAGTGCGAGCAGATGCAGGGGATAAAAACAATAAAAGCCCCACTTTAAGATGGTGGTGCAGCTTCCGCGCTGACCGCTGTACTTTTTTATAAAGCAGAAGGCGAGCAGGCCAAAAATTTCGAGCGAACCAAGCGCTATAAACAGGACGGCGCAGGCTAGGACCTGTGCCTTGAGGTCGTTTCTGGCAAGGTACATGACGAGGATGACAAGCAGGCCGAGCCCACTGTAATCGGTATGCAAAAGATAGGCAGCAGCAACACAGCCGGCTGCGCAGGCGATGCCCAGCCAGCCGTTGCCGCCTTTCGTTTGAAAGCGCCGCAAAGCGCACAGCATGACAACGCCGAGCGCAAGTGTCCAGTAAACGTTCTGGCGCTGCAAATCAAAAGGTGTACCGGTGGTGGCAAGGTCAAATGGTACCTCGCTCAATAGCGCAAACAGAGTAAGCCGCCCCAGATAGCGGCGCACATTATGCGTGTGCAAAAAGCCCTCGACCAGCAGAAAGCAAAAGAGGGGAAAGGATACGCGCCCGATGATGCGCAGAAACAGGTTGACCAAAAGCAGGAAGCCGGGCGGTGTGATGCCGCTTAAACGGAAGTGCGTTTCGATGCAGATGCAGCCGATATGGTCGATAAGCATGGTGATGCAGGCGATCCATTTTAGCATAGTACCGTCGAGTCTGCGTCCCTGCGTGGAAACGGTATGGGTTAACATGCGAACACCTCGTGTTGTAAAGTGTAATGTGCCAAAAGCGTGCAGAAATCCCGCAAAACGGCTTGACAGGAAGGAAATCAGATAGTACAATCAAGAAGATATTTGAACTTTATCAAATGAAAGGTGAAAAAGATTCACAGAAGCTGCATACCTGTACGGCTTGGCTGTGGGTCGGAAAGGGGGCTGTGATATGACGCTTTTTTCGTATGAGATTTTTGATGCGGTAGCACGGCAGGGCAGCTTTAACAAGGCTGCGCAGCAGCTGCATTTGACCCCTTCGGCAATCAGCCATGCGATTGCCGTCATGGAGGAGGAGCTTGGTTTTGCCTTGTTCAATCGTGGCAAAAATGGCGTGTCCATGACGAGCTACGGGGCGTCCCTGTACCCTTCCATTCGTGCGGTGCTCAACAGCGATGAGGCGCTTAAGCAGAGCATTGCGCGCCTTAATGGTTTGGAGAAAGGCAAGGTGAGGCTGGGCGCATTCAACTCGGTATGCGCTTCCCTTTTGCCGGGCCTTTTGAAGGGCTTTATGACCAATTTCCCACAGATTGAGGTTGAGGTCTATCAGGGCACATACGATGATGTGAAGGAATGGCTGCGCACAGGTCAGGTGGATATTGCATTTCTGTCTGCTACATGCCGTGAAGAATTTGCGCTTACCGAGCTGTTCCGTGAGCCGCTGCTGTGCATAGTCCCGCAGGATTGGCCGGAACCGCCGGATGGCGTGATGACGCCGGAGCTGATGAACGGGCAGAGTTTTGTGGTGCAGTGTGACGCAACAGATGCAGAGATGCGGCAGTTCCTCAAGAAGTACAGGATCGGCACAGAGCGTCGCTGCCATGTAATCGACGACCAGTCCAACATTGCCATGGTAGAGGCCGGGCTCGGCATTTCCATTATGCCGCAGATGTTGCTGCGCAATTGCACGGCAGCGGTCAAAATTTACCCGATTTGCCCGGAGGAGTACCGCGTGGTAGGTCTTGCTGTGCAGCGTCCTGCGGCTATGGCGCCTGCGGTTGAGCAGATGTTCCACCACGTTGTTGATTATTGCAGGCAGGCAGAACGGATATAACAGGCATAACAAAAAGCTGGCACGTGCTGTGCCGGCTTTTTTTGCGTAATTTTTCGGTAAAGGTTCGATGGTAAATTTATACGAAAAAAGAAAAGCTCCTGAAAAATCAGGAGCTTTTGGTGACCCGTACGGGAATCGAACCCATGTTACAGCCGTGAAAGGGCCGTGTCTTAACCGCTTGACCAACGGGCCTCATAAATACAGAGCTTCGCTAAAACCTCCGACTTCCATCATCCGCTACTGCAGACGACCGTCCCCCATATCTTAGCGAAACTCTGTAAAGTGGTAGCGGCAACTGGATTTGAACCGGTGACACTTCGGGTATGAACCGAATGCTCTAGCCAACTGAGCTATGCCGCCACATATTCGTGCACTTGAACGGTGCCCCATTATTATATCTGTAATCACATGTTTTGTCAATAATTTTTTTCAAAAAATTTCAAAAAAGCTAAAAATGCAAGGCAAAGAGCCATAAAAAGACGACACAGCGAAAAATATGTATAGGGGCAGAGGGAGCACACCGTTTTATCGGTTGTGTGCTGCGACATAGCGGTAAATGTCATTCGGGGCTGCGGCAATGGCATCGGCGCCGGCGGTAGACAGCTCCGCCTGTCCGCGGAAGCCCCATAGCACCCCAATTGCAGGCAAGCCGGCATTGTGTCCGGTGAGGATATCGACATCGCTGTCGCCTACAAACAATGTGTGAGCACGGTCTGCGTCGATCTGCCTCATCAGGGCATAAAGTCCGGCAGGATCCGGTTTTGTGGGTACACCGGGCAGACTGCCGCGTACGGCATCAAAACGATGTGCACCGAAGTAGTGCGCAATGATGGTTTTGCAAAGGTCATCGGCTTTGTTGGAAAATACGGCGCATTGGATGCCGGAGGACTGCAGATCGTCCAACAATTGCAGGATGCCGGGGTACGGCGCAGTTTTGTCCTCTTTGTGCGCATCGTATCGTGCGGTGAATTGCGACAGTGTGGCAGAAAGCTGTTCCGCACTGCGGAACTCTATCGGGGAAAACCGCTCGACAAGTTTAGGTATCCCGTTGCCGACAAAGCGCTTGTAGGTGTCGACGGAAAAAGTGGGCCAGCCGTTTTGCGTGCACACCCAGTTGGCGGCATCGGCAAGGTCATCTATGGTGTTCAGCAGCGTGCCGTCCAAATCAAATAATACCGTCTTGATCATTAAGTCTGCTCCTCGTTTATACGATGCGGTGATGAAGGTGCGTTTACTTATCCGACAGTCCCCAGGCATCCATCAATAGATGAAGGGTGTTGTCCTGTGTCAGGCACAGCAGACGGTCCCATGGGAGAAGCGTGGTGTTGCCGTGCGGAATGATGAACTCGGTGTCGCGTGTGATGCTGACAAGGATGGCATTGCCCGGGATGGGGATGTCTTTGATCGCCTGACCTGCATAGCGGAAATTTTCCGGCAGCAGGATCTCGTTCAGGCTTGCGGTGCCGCCGCCCAGAGACAGCAGCTGCCGGATCGTATCGGTCTCGATCTCACGCTCCAGGATGTGGCTCAGGTTGTCGGTGCCGCACACCACGGTGTCTACCCCGAGCGTGTGCAGCAGCTCACGGTTTTTGGGGTTGGAGGCACGGGCTACAGTGCGATCAACACCGAATTCTCGTTTGGCGATTTGACAGGCGATCAGGTTGTCCTCATCCGAGCCGGTCACGGCGACAAAGGCGTCGCAACTGGAGATGTCAGCGGTGCGCAGGGTGTCGATGCTGACGGAATCGCCGCAGATCACGGGGACATCCAGGGTGTCAGCAAGTGTGCGGCACAGCGACTCGATCGGTTCGATGATGGTTACCTGATGACGGTGCGCCAGCAAACTTTGCGCCAGATACATACCGACCTTTCCGCCGCCGGCAATACAAACTTTCATAACATCAACCTCATTTCATGTGGAAGGTGAGATCACTTTGCCAGTGCACGAAACACAGCCTGCTCGGTGAGGATGGTCGGACAGATGGTATCAAGACCATAGGCCTTATGGTAGAGCACCTGTAAATGCGGGTCGGACACACGGCATATTACTTTTTCGCGCTGAAAAATGTTTTTCGCAATCTGCGCAGCCATCAGGTTCATGGAGTCATCCTCGCTGACGGCAGCAAAAGCATCGCAGTTTTCGACACCGCCGCGGCGTAATGTGTCCGGGTCTGTCGGGTCACCGACCAGCGCTGTGCCGCCAAAAACATAGTCGTCAAAGGTTTCCAGATGCTTGAGCTGTTCCGGATCCTTTTCAATCAGTGAGATATCGTGGCCAATGTGTTCCAGATCGCGCACAAGTGATGCACCGACCTGATCGCAGCCAATCACCAGAATGTTCATATAAGGTCACCTCGTTGCAGAGTAATGGATAAGCACAAAAGACCGATTTATCATACCAGCCTGAATATTACAGGTTTAAGTATACCACAATTTACAGGTTAGATAAATGCAGAGCAGACAGCTGTGTAAAATTTTGTGTTCGGCGTGCGAACGGCAGCAGAGTATGGTATACTGATGCCAGTTTCAATTGGCGCTGCACGCATTTGCTGCGCTGCGTATACTTCGAGAGGTGTTGTGTTATGTTTTTAGAGATCATGAAAGCGATTTTGATGGGCATAGTGGAGGGCGTGACAGAGTGGCTGCCCATTTCATCCACAGGTCATATGATCCTGCTGGAGCAGGTGGTAAAGTTTAATGCCAGCGCAGAGTTTATGTCGATGTTTCGTGTCGTCATTCAGCTGGGAGCGATTTTGTCGGTCATCGTGCTTTTCTGGGGCAAACTGTGGCCGTTTGGCATAAAGCATGGCAGGGTGATATCAAAGCCCAGGGTGTGGGAGCTCTGGTTCAAGGTGGTGGTGGCAACGCTGCCTGTGCTGATCATCAGCCCGCTGGACGACTGGATGGAACAGCATTTTTACAATTACATCACGGTTGCTGCGATGCTGATTTTGTACGGTATATTGTTCTTTGTTGTTGAAAATCGGCGGGTGTCGCCGCGCGTTGCAAGGCTGGAGCAAATCTCCTACCGGGATGCGCTGATCATAGGTATTTGGCAGACTTTGGCAATTATACCCGGCACATCCCGCTCCGGCGCAACAATCGTCGGCGGTTTGCTGCTGGGTCTTTCACGTGCATGTGTGGCGGAGTTTACATTCTATCTGGCAATCCCCGTCATGGCAGGTGCCTCGTTGCTCAAGGTGCTCAAATTCTTCGTGATCGAGGGCAGCGTGATGACAGGGACAGAGGTTGCTGTTTTGGCTGTGGGCTGCGCAGTAGCGTTTGTCGTGAGCCTTGCCGCAATTCGCTTCCTGATGGGGTACGTCAAGCGTCATAACTTCAAGCTTTTCGGTGCGTACCGCATCCTGCTCGGCATTGTCGTGCTTGCGGTTGCCGCGGTAAGTGCGCTGGTGTAAGATTGGATCATAAAAAACGAGGACCGTCCTTGCGGCGGCCCTCGTTTTTTATAGATCTTAGTATTCGCCCTGCGACACAGGGATTTCTTCATCCAGTACGGTTTGCAATGCCTGCCAGTTTTTCAGGGTGCACCCGGACAACGTGTCCGGGTCGATGCCGGCATCCTCAAGGCGTGAGGCGATGCTGTTTCTGTCACTCAGGATCGTGACAGCATCGGGTTCGATCATGGTCCACGCTTCGGCAAAATTATCCTGCTGTGCTGCTGTCAGGTCGTCATACCAACGATGGAACGCATCACGGATGGCATCCGGGGTGCGAGCGGAGAGGTTTGCACTCTCTGCCCACTGCAGCAAAGATGCTGCTGCCTTGGCGGATTTGAGCGAGCAGCCGGAGACGCCGGGTCCCCAGCCGAGACACGGATCAAATGCCGCAGAGGTCCCGGTGATGGAGAAAATAGAGTTTTCATCAAAATCGGCAGGGTTCAAACCGGAGGTGTCTGCTACCGTAGTGGAACTCGGTTGATTTTCGTCCTCCGAACTTGTATCGGCAGAGGTGGAATCGGGTGCAGAGCTGGAAGCGCTGTCGGCAGAAGCAGAACTGGAACTGCTGTTAGAGCTGATGCAGCCCGCCAGCAGAGATGCCAGCAGGACGGCACATAAGAGCAAAGAAAGAAAACGTTTTTTTGGCTTCATAAAAAGATCCTCCTTGGATCGGTTCCTGTTTCAGGATATGCATACGCCGGAGGCGGCTTTGTATCCAGTATACTGTTTCCGGCGGCGGTTGTCAATCAGCACAAGGCAGTACAACAAGTCGTATGAGACGGTGCGGTATTTCACACAGAACAAGCCTCTTTGTTGACCTTTGAAGGGCGGGGGCATATAATAAAACAAATATCATAAAGAGCTTTTGAATACCAAAAACAAAATGTTAGGAGAGATCTGTATGAGTGATCAGGCATTTCTGATGGAGGGATTGTTTGCGTTTTTGGATGCAGGCGTCAGTGCGTTTCATTCTACGGCTGCCGCAGTTGAGATCCTTGAAAAAAACGGATACATAAACTGCCCGGAGAGCGCAGTGTGGACGCTTGTCCCCGGCGGAAAGTATTATACGACCCGCAATGGTTCAGCGGTTTTGGCATGGCGTATGCCGAAGGGTGAGCTGACGGGTTGGCATGCGGTGGCAAGCCACAGTGACTCGCCCACATGGCGCATCAAAAATATGGATGTGAATCGTGCGGCATTTCAAGTGGCGGAAACAGAGGGCTATGGCGGGATGATCATGTCTACATGGCTTGACCGACCGCTGAGCGTTGCGGGGCGTCTTTTGGTACGTACGGAGCAAGGCGTCGAAAGCCGTCTTGTGCACCCGCAGCATGCACTTGGCTGCATCCCGAACCTGTGCATCCATTTTAATCGTGAGATTAACACAGGCAAAAAGTATGATCCGCAGGTCGATTTGCAGCCCGTTTTCGGTGCAGCGGGCGGCAGCCTGCTGCGAGTGCTCGCCAAAGAGGCGGGTGTGGAGCCGGAGGAGGTCATTGGCACAGATCTGGTGCTTTGCACAACGGAAAAGGCGCAGCGTGTCGGTGTGGATGGCGAGTACTTTATGTCCGGCCGTATTGATGACCTGGAGTGTGCATATACCACGTTGTGGGGTTTTTTGCAGGGTCGTGGCGAAGAGAGCGGCCGTGGCGATCTCTGGGTAATGTTCGACAACGAAGAGGTCGGCTCATCGAGCCGACAGGGCGCAGAGGGTACTTTGATGGCAGATGTTCTTGCCCGCATTGAAGAGAGCCTTGGTGCAACGAGAGAGCAGAGCATCCGTGCGCGCACAAATTGCCTGCTGCTCAGCGCAGATAACGGACATGCCACGCACCCGAACCATCCGGAAAAAAGCGACCCGCAAAATCCGGTCGTCATGGGTGATGGTGTGGTGCTCAAATACAATGCCCGTCAGACCTATACTACCAGCGGGTTTACCGGTGCTGCATTTACTGCGATCTGCAAAAAGGCCGGTGTCCCGGTACAGGTGTTCGCAAACCGTGCCGATGTGGCAGGCGGCAGTACACTCGGCAATCTGCTGGGACATCAGATCGCAATGCCGATGGTTGATATCGGCCTGGGACAGCTTGCCATGCATTCTGCGATGGAAACTGCAAGCTGTGCGGATGCCGAGTACATGGCAAAGGTTTGCGCGGTATACTACAACACGCCGATTTTCCAGCCGCAGGATGGTCAATGGAGGCTGGAGCTGTGAGTGCTGTTACAGGGCGCTTTGCCCCGAGCCCGAGCGGACGGCTGCACCTGGGCAACCTGGCATGCAGCCTGTTGGCGTGGCTGAGCGCACGGCAGCAGGACGGGCGTATCGTGCTGCGGATCGAGGATCTGGATGCGGAGCGCTGCCCGCGCATTTATGCTGATATGCTGGAGCGAGACCTTGCGTGGCTTGGCCTATACTGGGACGAAGGCGGCAGTGCCGGCGGCGTGCATGCACCTTATTATCAAAGCGAATGTGCCGAAATCTACATGCAAAGCTATCGCAGGCTGGAAGAGCAGGGACTGGTATACCCGTGCTTTTGCTCCCGCGCACAACTTCATGCTGCAAGTGCGCCGCATACATCGGACGGTAATGTGATATACCCGGGCACCTGCCGAGGGCTGACGGCGGCGCAGATTGCAGAGAAAAGCCTGCACAAACGGCCGGCGTACAGACTTTGCGTGCCGGACGAGGAGATCACATTTGTGGATGGCTGCATGGGAAGTCACACCGAAAACCTGTTAAACGACTGCGGCGATTTTTATCTGCGGCGTGCAGACGGGGTATTTGCGTACCAGCTTGCAGTTGTGGTGGATGACGCACGCATGGGCGTTACCGAGGTCGTGCGCGGTGCAGATCTTTTGTCTTCAACGGCAAGGCAGCTGTATTTGTACCGTCTGCTGGGGCTGCGCGCACCGCAGTTTGCACATTGTCCACTGCTGCTTGCACCGGATGGGCGCCGCCTCTCAAAGCGAGACGGAGACCAGAGCTTGGAGAATTTGCGAGAAAAGTATACCGCACAGCAAATTATAGGCAGGCTGGCATATGCCTATGGGCTGCAGCCGGAGCCTGCCCCGTGCACGCCGGAAAGCCTGATCCGTGATTTTTCGTGGGAAAAGATACCCAAGCACGATATCTGCCTGCCGGAAGGACTGTTTTGAAAAAACGAGGCCGCCAGTTGACTGCTGGCGGCCTCGTTGCTTATTCGCTACTTAAAAATAAATTTGCTCAGCTCCAACGGCGCATCGGCAGATCACTGCGCTGCTTGGCGCTGGCAGCAGCGTCAATGATCATTGCAAGCAAAATGCCGAACACAACATCGATACAGCTGTGCTGACGGAGCAATACGGTGGAAAAAACAATGGAAATACACAGCACTGTTGCGGCAGGGCGCATCCAACGCAGGCGGGGTGCGTCGAAAATCCGGCTGCGGTAATATGCCATCAACAGCGTGACAGAGTTGAACACGTGTATGGACGGGCACACATTAGTGGCTGTATCGGTGCGGTACAGCAGACGCACAGCCCGTGCAAAAATATCGTTCCCGTAAACATGAGCAGGGCGCAGGTTCAGCCCGGTGGGAAGGATGACATAGCATGCCAGCGCAAGGGTCATACCGGAGAACAGCGACAGACACAGCCGCCAGAAATCCTCGCGCGGCGCCTTCCGCAGCAAAAAGAAAAGTGTGAACGGGATCCATGCAAACCATGCAAAATAAGGGATGACCGCATATTTGCAAAATGGGATCAGATCGTCCAGCCGGCAGTGCACGATCACCACAGGCATATTGAGCTTATTTTCCAAAAAGTTAAAAGCGGACAGGTACAGCAGTAAGTAGAGCCCCATAAAGCAAATGGGGTGCCGTGAAAACCATGAACGAGTTGACATGTAAAAAAGCCTCCTTTTTGAAGGATGAGCAAAATTTCTTAGCTTAGCAAGAAGAGATTATACGCCAAAAAAATGTCAAAAACAAGCCCGAAAGATGACAATGTTGTCAAAAATTGCACGATGCATTTGTATATTGTGCTCAGAAATCGGGGATATGCTTGTGGATTTTACCTCCTCAACCTATCAAACGATTTACAATGCGGAATTCGTGCATAAAGGTTGAAAAAAGAATTGAAAACGGTGTGAATAATGTCTGGCACGCAGAAGAATTTGGTCATAGTATGCAAGAGCAACAGGACACAATTGTGCAACTTTAACAAAAAACATAATGGGACTTGTATTCTGTCGTGCAAAAGTGTACAATCAGTGCAGTGAGTATTTGTTTGTTCGGAGTAGGAGAGCAGCAGACGGAGCACGGACGCTTTGTTTTGTTGCGCTCTTTTTTTATTTGAGCATACCGGAAAGGGAGATTTAGCATGAGCCAGGCAAAATATATCCTCTCGCTGGACCAAGGTACGACCAGCAGCCGCGCGATTTTGTTTGACGGAGAGCAAAATATTGTCTGCGTGCAGCAGCGCGAATTTGAGCAGATTTACCCGCGCCAGGGCTGGGTGGAGCATAACCCGATGGAAATCTGGTCCAGTCAGTATGGTGTGATGAACGAAGTGGTGGCGCAAAGCGGCGTGGACCCGCATGAAATTGCCGGCATTGGCATCACTAACCAGCGTGAGACAACAATTTTGTGGGATAAAACAACAGGACGCCCGGTGTACAATGCCATCGTTTGGCAGTGCCGCCGCACAGCGCAGATTGTAGATGAACTGCTGCAGATCCCGGGGATGGATGAATATATCCGCGATAATACGGGTCTTGTGCCGGATGCGTATTTTTCTGCCACAAAAATAAAATGGATCCTGGACAATGTGCCGGAGGCACGTGAGAAAGCGGACGAGGGGAATTTGTTGTTCGGTACAGTGGACACCTGGCTTGTCTGGAAGCTGACCGGGGGCAAGGTGCATGTGACGGACCGCACCAATGCAAGCCGCACCATGCTGTACAACATCCACACGCTGGACTGGGACGACAAGCTGCTGGATGCGCTGGGGATCTCGCGCAGCATTCTGCCGGACGTGCGTGATTCCAGCGAAATTTACGGCTATACCAATATACAGGGCGTTGATGTGCCGGTAGCGGGAATTGCGGGCGACCAGCAGGCGGCGCTGTTCGGTCAGTGCTGTTTTCATGCGGGAGATGCAAAAAACACCTACGGAACGGGCTGCTTTTTGCTGATGAATACCGGTAAAAAGATATACAAGAGCCAGAATGGTCTTGTGACCACGATCGCAATCAGCCTGAACGGTGAGGTTGAGTATGCACTGGAGGGTTCGGTCTTTGTGGGCGGTGCTGTGATCCAGTGGATCCGTGACGAAATGCATTTGATCCAGGATAGCTGCGACTCGGAATACTACGCACAAAAGGTGCCGGACAATGGCGGTGTATATATTGTGCCGGCGTTTACCGGTCTGGGTGCGCCGTACTGGGATATGTATGCTCGCGGTGCGATTTTGGGCATTACGCGCGGTACGACACAAAACCATGTTATCCGCGCAGCAGAGGAGTCGATCGCATACCAAAGCGCTGACCTGATGGGTGCTATGGAAAAGGATACGGACATTAAGATCACAACGCTCAAGGTGGACGGCGGTGCAAGCCGCGACCAGTTCCTGATGCAGTTCCAGTCTGACATCCTCGGCAAGGAGGTTCTCCGTCCTGCCATTCGTGAAACCACTGCGCTTGGCGCAGCATATTTGGCGGGTCTTGCCACCGGCGTCTGGAAGAGTCGTGATGAGCTGACACATCTGTGGAGCTGCAATCGGTTCTTTGAGCCGCAGATGAGCGCAGACCGCCGTGAAGAGCTGCTGAACGGTTGGCATAAGGCTGTGAGCCGCAGCCGTGACTGGGCGGAGCATTGAGCGATATTTCTAAAATAGGTGCAAAAGATCAAACCGGGCAGGCTGCGGTGCGTTTTGCAAAGCCTGCCCGGTTTCTATTATAAACACTCCTACAGCAGACCGCTTGCCAAGCGATATGTCTTGTGTTATGCTGGTACTGTGCAGGCAAAGAAATTTAACTTAGGAGGAATTTTGCGATGCTTGGTATCCCTAACCCTGATTTTAAGTGGCATGTCGGGTGGCGCACATCAAAAACGGCTGTGACGGCGATGCTTGTGGCTATCGTATACTGCCTGATCGGACGCAACCCGGCGTTTGCATGCATAGGCGTTATATTTGGGCTCGGTTACGATATGCCTGACTCCATAAAAAACGGCGGCAACCGCTTGTTTGGCACGCTTATAGGAGGTTTGCTTGCAATTGCGGTGTTCTGGTTTTACCTGCTGTTTTTCCCACAGGGTGGGCACACGATATTTCTTGCGCTGCTGCTCGGCGTGGCAGTCGTCATCCTTATATTGCTGTGCCAATACTTTTGGCCGGGCGGCGTGCAGCCGGGCGGTGTTGTGCTTTGCATTGTGCTGTTCAGCACACCGATTGAGTCCTATGTCACCTATGCGCTGAATCGTATTTTTGATACAGCGGTTGGTGTAATCATTGCACTGCTTGTAAACTATCTGCTCCCGCGCGAGCGTATTGTGCCGCTGTGGAACAATGTACTTGAAGCCTTTGGCGCAGAGCCCAGAGAAAAATGAACCATACAAAACAACGCACAGGCGGGCAGCCCTACCGGGCTGCCCGCCTGTGCGTTAAAAACGGCAAATTTCAGTGATGCTTACTCCATGTTGCGGCAGGCGACGATGTCGGCACCTGTGCCGCAGACGTTTGCCAGGATGATTTGTCCTACATGGATGGGAGTGTGCAAAACGACGCTGTCCAATGCGGCGACAACCTCGGTCATCTGACCCTTGGGGACGGGCTTGGACGTCTTGACCGGACAGCGCGGGTGCAGGCCGCCTTCGGCACGCACGGTGCTGGTGATGATGCGTGTGGGGTTGGTCAACTCCTCTTTACCGTAGGCGATGCCGTTGGGGCAGCCATTGCCCGTTACCTTATAGTCATTGTTTTCATCCACCTGCAGATGGCAGCCTTTGGGGCAGCAGGTGCAAATAACCTCTTTCATATCATTTTGCCTCCTCGATTTCAATGCTCAGCTCATCGGTGGATGCTTTGTCCAGCAGGACACGGGGCAGTGCGATGTGCTCCATTTCGCCGGGTGCAAGGCGTGCACGCTTGAACCTGGCAATGACCTGCTCGCCGCTCTTGACGAGGATGGTGCTTGCACCGCAGATGCGGCGCACACGGAAGGATATGTTCGTGCTCTTCTCGACACCTTCTACACGGATGCGTTGCGGCAGAGTATAGCCGAGGTCGGCACCAGGCTTGACCTGCAATACACGACCGTCCGGCACAGGACCGTCTTGTACATATTTAGCGGCTGCAGCACCTGCCAGCTCGCTCTCACCGGAAACAAAATCAACCAGGTCGTGCACCTGCACAACGTTGCCGCACGCAAATACGCCTGGGATGCTGGTTTCCATGTTTTCGTACACGACAGCACCCTTTGTGCGGGGGTCCATTTCAATGCCTGCCTGGCGGGTGAGCTCGTTTTCGGGGATCAGGCCTACGCTCAGCAGGATAGTGTCCACATCAAACTCCATCTCTGTACCAGGGATCGGTTTGCGGTCGGGACCGATTTTGGCAACGACAGCCTTCTCTACACGATCCTTGCCCTGGATATCGATAATGGTGTGAGACAGATACAGCGGGATGTCAAAATCGTTCAGACACTGCACAATGTTGCGTGTCAGACCGCCGGAATACGGCATGACCTCTACGCAGGCAAGGACCTTTGCACCCTCCAGCGTCATGCGGCGTGCCATAATCAAGCCGATGTCGCCACTGCCTAAAATCAGCACGCGCTTGCCGACCATGTAGCCTTCCATGTTGACGTAACGCTGTGCAGCACCGGCGGTGTATACGCCGGCGGGACGTGTGCCGGGTGTGCCGATTGCGCCACGTGTGCGCTCGCGGCAGCCCATGCCCAGCACGATGCTTTTGGCCTCGATGATCTGGTACCCCTCGGTTTTGGAGACACAGTGCACCTTTTTATCGGGCGTGACCTCCAGCACCATGGTGTCCAGCTGAACACGCACGCCGGTGTCCTTAAGCATATCGATAAAGCGTCCGGCGTACTCGGGACCGGTAAGCTGCTCGCCAAAGCGGTGCAGACCGAAACCGTTGTGGATGCACTGATTCAAAATGCCGCCCAGCTCGTGGTCACGCTCAAGGATCAGGATATCACGCAAGCCGTTATCCCATGCTTTACAGGCGGCTGCAAGCCCGGCAGGACCGCCGCCGATAATCACCAGATCAACCATTGCTCTTTCCTCCTACCTTCGTTTCACTTACAAGCACATTCGAGCCATCCTTGTCTTGCAGGACGTCCAGCGGATGGATGCCAAGCTCTTTGCTGATAAGCTCGAGGACACGCGGACCGCAGAAGCCGCCCTGGCAGCGTCCCATGCCTGCACCCGCACGGCGCTTGACGCCGTCAATGGTGGTGGCGGGCACTTCGCTGTGCAGCGCTGCAAGAATCTCGCCCTCGGTGATGGTCTCGCAGCGGCAGATGACCCGTCCGTAAGCGGGCTGCTCCTTGACAAGCTCTGCCTTCTGCTCAGCGGAGAGCTCTTTGAAGCGAATGTGACGGCGGCCATCTTTGTAATCTGTTTTCTCGTCGCCCAATGCGTTGTGGCTCTTCAGGATGGCGACAGCCTCTTCGGCAACGGCAGGTGCGGCGGACAGACCCGGAGATTTCATGCCGGCAAGATCGATCCAGCCGGGCGCCTCGGGCTCTTCCCCGATGATAAAATCGTCCACATCCAGGTTGGCACGTACGCCGGCAAAGTTGCGGATGGACTCGCCGAAGTTGATGCCGGGCACACTGCGCTGTGCAGTGGCTTTGACAAATTCAAGTCCGTTGCTGGTGCAGGAGGTATCATCGCCGTCGACAGCCACTGCATCTGGTCCGACAATCAAATTGCCGTGAACTGTGGGAGAGACCAAAACGCCCTTGCCCAGCTCGTTGGGACACTGGAAAATCACGTGATTTACACGGCTGCCTTCGCTTTTGTCCAGCAGATAGTATTCGCCGCGGGTCGGCGTGATGTGGAAGTTGGCGGGCTCAACCATGCTGTGCACCTGCTCGGCCCAGATGCCGGCAGCATTGATGACGTAGTGCGCCTCAACTGTGCCGCCGGGCACCGTCAGGCGATAGCCGCCCTCAATGGACTCGGCATTTTCAACACGGCAGCTGCGGCGCAGCTCGACGCCGTTGCGCACGGCAACCTCCGTCATGGCAAGTGCGTACTCCCACGGGCTTACAATGGCTGCGCTGGGTGCCCATAATGCACCGCAGACGTTTGCAGAGAGGTTTGGCTCCATGGCGAGCGTCTCTTCCTTCGAGAGAATCTTCAGGCCGGGTACGCCATTGGCTACGCCGTTGTCATACAGGTGCTGCAGGTGGGGCAGCTCGTTTTCGGCCAGAGCCAGAACGAGGCTGCCGCACTGTTTGTACGGGACATCGAGCTTTGCGCAGATCTCCTTTGCAAGCTCAACACCGCGCACGTTCAACCGTGCCATTTTGGTGCTGGGGTCCGGGTCATAGCCAGCGTGCAGGATCGCACTGTTGGCCTTGGTGGTGCAGTCTGCCACATCATTTTCTGCCTCAAGAACCACGACCTTATTGTCGTAGTGCGACAGTGCGTAGGCAGCGGCGGCACCGATCACACCGCAGCCTATGATAGCTACATCGTACATCTCTTTTTTCCTCCTGTCCATTTTACAGGACGCGCTCCGGCGTCGGGAGATTGTCTGCACAAAAAAAGAGCGACCCAAACAAAGGCATTGCCTCCGTTTGCTCCGCTCATAACTCTTTGAAACAAACAAAATACGTTGCATCAATCATACCTTTTTGGCACAAAAAAAGCAAGAAGTTTTTATTGATTTGTAGAAAGGCACAAAAAGCAGGTGTGGCTTTTGCACATATTGCGTGCGATGCCGGCTACATGTCCCAGATATCCTGATTGGTGGTGGAAATCGCTGTGGCGCCCGCCTCCAGCGCAGCGATCACGTCTTCTTTATCGGCGATCAGACCGCCGGTCAGGATAGGCACTTTTGCATCGGCACATACACGGCGCAGGATCTTGGGCATTGTTCCGGGCAGGATGTCGATGCAATCCGGCAGGTTGGCAGGGATCTTGCCAAGACTCTCCAGCGAGATGGAGTCCAGCAGAAAGACGCGCAGGATGGCGGCAAGGCCAAGCTCTTTTGCGCGTCGGATAAACGATTGACGTGTGGAAATGATGCCGTCAGCCTCGGTCATGGTGTGGATGTAGTCCACTGCGACCTCCTTGCTGGCAAGACCGGAAATCAAATCGGCATGAACAATAGCAAATTTGCCGTATGCGTGGATCTGCTTTACAATGCCGGTGATGCTGCAAATATCACCATAAAGGACGAACACGACCTGTATGTTTTCGTTTTGGAGCGCTTTTGCCAGTCCGCTGTTGTCCTTGACGGCGGCGATCACTGGCGTTTCCTGAATGGCATCCAACAATTCTGGTTTCATCTCAAGCCCTCTTTTCTGTACTTTCCGTTTGCCCGGGGTGGAGTGTGGATCACTCTAAAAGACCGTCAGATGATTGAAGATCCGGGCGGTCGTCTTCGGGTATCAGCAGGCAGGCGCAAAAGCCCTCCATTGGCTGAAAACAGCGTACGAAAAGTGTTTTGTTAATTTCCGGACTGAAATCGTGCAGATACCTCTTGCGCCCGTTGACAGCAACGTCGGCGTAGGCAACAAGCCATTTTTTGTCTGCATTCGGGAACACCTTGTAAAAAGAGTTATCGACCATTTCGTTGATGGTTTTGCCCTCGACGACCTCCATCTCCTTGTTGCAATACCGAAAAACAAAGTCGACGCCGTGACCCTCAGCGTCAAAAACAAGCTCGATAACGCAAAAAGCGGCGGGCATATTGTCCAGCACAGAAAACCGCTTTTGAACATCCATGACAGCACGCTTTCCCGTGCCGCTGTCGCTCAGAATTTCGCCCAGCTGGTGGTGCGCAGCGACCGTGCGCTTGCGACCCTCAAACACGGTGCCGTCCCGCATATGATAGGTGCAGCCGTCGATATGTCCGATTTGACTTTTTGCGATGACCGTCGCCTTGTTAATGCAGATGAACTCCTGCGGCGGAAGCGGCTCGGCAAGGTCTTTGACGGGAATAAAACTGCGCAGTACGCGCCCGCTGCTAAGGAAGATACAGCTGTGGTTTTCCTGGCGGGTGATGTACTTGATTGACGATGGGACGAGCTCGTTTTTTTCGTAAAAGAGAGCAACCTTGCTATCGCTCATATGTGACAACTCCTTTTTTGCTTGCTTTTTTCAGTATAACAGATAAGCATAAAAAAGTCAGTAAATGATCGTCAGTAATCTGCCGTAAATTTAATCTGAGTCAAGGACAGAAAACGCAAGATGAGCTTTATTTGATTTTGTGAGCTTGATTTGCGACGCATGCCTATCCTTGCCGTTTTTCTTTACAATGCCGGCTTTACCCGTTATACTTTAATTAGAACGTAAATTACCGTGGTTCTCATTTTACAGGAGGTAAAACCGATGAGTGTATTCCGCAAAGATTTTATGTGGGGCGGCGCATGTGCCGCAAATCAGTTTGAAGGTGCATGGGATGTGGACGGCAAGGGCGCAAGCATCCCGGACCTGTGCACGAACGGAACCCGTACGCAGCCAAAGCTGTTGACGCCGACTGTGGAGGAGGATAAATTCTACCCCAGCCACGAGGCAATCGACTTCTACCACCATTACGAGGAGGATATTGCACTCTTTGCGGAAATGGGCTTCAAAACGTTCCGCACATCCATTAACTGGACACGCATTTTCCCCACCGGTATGGAAGCAGAGCCGAACGAAAAGGGACTCGCATTCTATGACCGTGTGTTTGACTGCTGTAAAAAGCATGGCATCGAGCCGCTGGTCACAATCAGCCACTATGAGCTGCCGTATGCACTTGTTGAAAAGTACAACGGCTGGGAGTCCCGTGAGCTGGTGGGGCTCTTTATGAACTACTGCAAGGCGATTTTTGAGCGGTATAAAGATAAGGTCAAGTACTGGCTGACCTTCAACGAAATCAACGCGGGCATGATGCCGTTTGGTGCGGTTTTGTCACTGGGCACCTGCAAGGGCTACCGTGGCCCTGCGGTGGCAATGCGCGATGAACCGCAGGTGCGCCTGCAGGCGCTGCATCACCAGTTTGTGGCAAGTGCTATGGCTGTCAAGTATGCCCATGAGTACTACCCGCAGTTCAAGATGGGCAATATGGACTGCTTTATCACAAGCTACCCCTACACCTGTGACCCGGCGGATATCCTGGCAAACCAGGCTGCAATGCGTAAGACCAACTGGTATTGCTCGGATGTTCAGGTGCGCGGCGAGTACCCCGCATATGCAAAGCGTCTGTGGGAGGAGATGGGCGTAACGATCAAGCAGGAGCCAGGCGATGCCGAAATTTTGAAGGAAGGCACGGTGGACTTTTACACACTCAGCTATTATATGTCCAATTGCATCACAACCCATAACGATGCCTCAAAGACGGACGGCAACGTAGCATCCGGGTTCAAGAACCCGTACCTGAAGGCGTCGGACTGGGGCTGGCAAATCGACCCGCAGGGGTTGCGCTGGAGTCTGAATGAAATCTACGACCGCTACCGCATCCCGATGATGGTCGTTGAAAACGGTTTGGGCGCATATGATGTCAAGGGCGACGATGGTAAAGTGCACGACTCGTACCGCATCGATTATCTGCGCAGCCACATTGAGCAGATGGCAGAGGCTGTCAGGGACGGCGTGGACCTGATGGGCTATACGCCCTGGGGATGCATCGATCTGGTGTCCGCATCTACCGGGGAAATGGCGAAACGCTACGGTTTTATTTACGTGAATAAGTTTGACGACGGCACCGGTGATTTGAGCCGTGAAAGAAAGGACAGCTTTGACTGGTACAAAAAGGTCATCGCGACAAACGGTGAGGACCTTGCCTGAGCGGCAGAAACGCATTTGAATAAGTGCTGAAGCAAAGAGGGGGCCGCCGGCGTGGTGGCTCCCTCTTTTGCTATAAATCTGCCACAAGATAGATGTTTTAGATGGTTTGCTATAAAAAACAAAGTCGGATTTGTTGATTTTTTAATTTGCCGCAGAGAATATTGTGCGGAAGCACTTGCACTTTTGCGCTTTAATGTGGTAAAATACAACGTATCTTTCAAACGGAAAGTAAGCACGGTGTCCGGCATTGCATTACAGGTGATGCGCAGACACAACAGAGGGGGAAAGCTTATGACACAATTTTTGATCATGGCGACGATCGTCGTCTACCTGGTGGCAATGCTGTTCATCGGTTTTGCGTTCAGCAAGGCCAACGAGGACACGACGGACTTTTACCTTGGTGGCCGCAAAATGGGGCCGCTTGTCACAGCAATGAGCGCAGAGGCCAGCGATATGTCCAGTTGGCTTCTGATGGGTATGCCCGGCCTTGCGTATCTCGGCGGCATTGCCTCGCCCGGCTGGACAGCAATTGGCCTTGCAATCGGCACATGGCTTAACTGGCTGATCATAGCCCGACGCCTGCGCCGCTATTCGGCAAATCTGAATGCGATCACCGTGCCACAATTTCTTTCGCTGCGGTTTCACGACGACCGCAATCTGCTCAATGCGCTTGGTGCGGTAATCATCATTGTTTTCTTTATTCCGTACACGGCATCGGGCTTTGCCGCCTGCGGCAAGCTGTTTCACAGCTTGTTTGGCGTGGATTACATGGCGGCAATGATCGTATCGGCACTGGTGATCGTGGGCTATACAATTATGGGCGGCTTTCGCGCTGTCACAACAACAGATTTGATCCAGTCGATCGTCATGAGCATTGCGCTGATTGCGGTACTGGTGTATGGCGTCCATGCCGCAGGCGGCTGGGATGCCGTAGCGGTCAATGCGCAGAGCCTTAACGGGTATTTGACCATGCTGGCAAGCCATGATGCAGTGACCGGAGGGGCGACTGCATACAGCGCACTGGACATTGTGTCCACGATGGCATGGGGTCTTGGCTACTTTGGCATGCCGCATATCCTGCTGCGCTTTATGGCGATCGAGGACGAAAAAAAGCTGGTTTTGAGCCGACGCATCGCCACGGTGTGGGTCGTCATTGCGATGACTGCCTCGATCGTGATCGGTGTTGTAGGGCTTGGTATGACCAAGGCAGGGGCGCTGGAGCCTTTGGCTGGCTCTGCCAGCGAGACGATCATCGTACGCATTGCAAGCCTGATCAGCGAGCATGGCGCACTGGCGGCGATTATTGCAGGCTTGATTTTGGCCGGTATCCTTGCTGCAACGATGTCGACGGCTGACAGCCAGATGCTGGCGGCAGCATCCAGTGTGTCGGAAAATATTTTGCAGGAGTTCGGCAAAATGAAGCTGAGCGAGAAGCAGAGCCTCTTTGCTGCCAGGTTGACCATCGTGTGTGTCAGTGTCATCGGTGTCGTTCTGGCACGCAATCCGGACTCCAGCGTGTTTGGCATTGTCAGCTTTGCGTGGGCCGGATTTGGCGGCGCATTTGGTGCTGTGATGCTCTGCGCACTGTTCTGGAAGCGCTGCAACTGGCAGGGCGCACTGGCTGGTATGCTATGCGGCGGGTTGATGGTATTTGTATGGAAATATCTGATCAGCCCGCTGGGCGGTGTTTTTGGCATTTACGAGCTGCTGCCCGCATTCATCACGTCACTGCTCGCGTGCGGTGTCGTCAGCTTTGCGACACCGGCTCCGTCGGCGGAAATCGAGGCAGAGTTCGAAGCAGCAAAGAAGTAAACATCTGTTGGTAAAAATTAAGACCCCGCCCGGCAACTCGATCAATGAGCCGCTGGGCGGGGTCGTTTTATGCTATTGCTTTTGGAAGAAAAATGCCTGCCTGTAAATTACAGCTGGGGGCCGGCAGAGACCAGAGCCTTGCCGTGCTCGTTGCCCTCGTACTTGGCAAAGTTCTTGATGAAGCGGCTTGCCAGATCCTTTGCCTTTTCCTCCCACTGGGAAGCCTCTGCATAGGTGTCGCGAGGATCCAGAATGCCGGAGTCAACGCCGGGCAGCTCGGTAGGTACCTCAAAGTCGAAGTAGGGGATCTTCTTGGTGGGTGCCTCGTTGATAGCGCCGCTCAGGATAGCGTCGATGATGCCGCGGGTGTCCTTGATGGAAATGCGCTTGCCGGTGCCGTTCCAACCCGTGTTGACCAGGTAAGCCTTAGCGCCGCTCTTCTGCATCTTCTTGACCAGCTCTTCAGCGTACTTGGTGGGATGCAGCTCCAGGAAGGCCTGACCGAAGCAAGCGGAGAAGGTGGGGGTGGGCTCGGTGATGCCGCGCTCGGTGCCGGCCAGCTTTGCGGTGAAGCCGGACAGGAAGTAGTACTGGGTCTGGTCCGGGGTCAGGATGGAGACCGGGGGCAGAACGCCGAATGCATCAGCAGACAGGAAGATGACGTTCTTTGCAGCAGGTGCAGAGGAAATGGGGCGCACGATGTTGGTGATGTGGTCGATGGGGTAAGAAACACGTGTGTTCTCGGTGACGCTCTTGTCAGCGAAATCAATCTTGCCCTCGGCATCCAAAGTGACGTTCTCCAGCAGAGCGTTGCGCTTGATAGCATTGTAGATATCGGGCTCAGAGTCCTTATCCAGGTTGATGACCTTTGCGTAGCAGCCGCCCTCGAAGTTGAACACGCCATTGTCATCCCAGCCGTGCTCGTCATCACCGATCAGCAGACGCTTGGGATCGGTGGACAGGGTGGTCTTGCCGGTGCCGGACAGACCGAAGAAGATTGCAGTGTTCTCGCCGTTCATATCGGTGTTGGCGGAGCAGTGCATAGAAGCCATGCCCTTCAGAGGCAGGAAGTAGTTCATCATGGAGAACATACCCTTCTTCATCTCGCCGCCGTACCAGGTGTTGACGATGACCTGCTCTTTGCTGGTGATGTTGAACATAACTGCAGTCTCAGAGTTCAGGCCCAGCTCCTTGTAGTTCTCGACCTTGGCCTTGGATGCGTTGTAGACAATAAAATCAGGCTCAAAGCTCTCCAGCTCCTCAGCGGTGGGCTTGATGAACATGTTGGTCACAAAGTGTGCCTGCCAGGCCACTTCCATGATGAAACGAACTGCCATGCGGGTGTCCTTGTTTGCGCCGCAGAATGCATCTACGACGAACAGACGCTTGTTGGACAGCTCCTTCTTGGCGATCTCCTTCACGGCAGCCCATGCTTCCTGAGAAGCGGGGTGGTTGTCGTTCTTGTACTCGTCGCTGGTCCACCAAACGGTGTCCTTGGAGTTCTCGTCCATAACGATGAACTTGTCCTTGGGGGAACGGCCGGTGTAGATGCCGGTCATAACATTGACAGCACCCAGCTCGCTGACCTTGCCGACCTCATAGCCCTCCAGGCCGGTCTTGGTCTCTTCCTCGAACAGCTGCTCGTAGGAAGGATTGTACACGACTTCGGTCGTGCCGGTAATACCGTACTTGCTCAAATCCAACTTTGCCATGTTACCTATACCTCTACTTTCGTTTGCGATCGATATCCTGTAAAATGCTGCACCCGCCATTCGGGTGCTGCACACAGAAACGGGGGATGAGTGGTAATGGAAATCAAATGCAAATTTCCCTGTCTACATTATACATAAAAGAATGGCAAAATCAATAAACGACCCGCGCGATTTGCAGAAAAGAAACAAATTTCATTAAGAATCTTAACCGTCTATGTCGAATTTATGCGGTCTTTTAAGGGCTTGCAGTGCAAAAAAATAAGAGAAAGCGCTGAAAAGCTGTACTTTGATAAAATTTTGGCAAGCTGGTATGCATTCATGGATAAATCACAGGGCGCATGGCGCAAAACCCGACATCGCACACCCCTGAAATGGGTGCCGGCTTGCGGGATGCGTGCCCGCTCAGGGGCTGGGGCTTTTGGCTGCCGACTGTACATCCGCCACAGGTGCAGCCGTGCACGATTTCTTTTGAAAAAAATTAAAATCGAGTATTGACAAAGTATGATCGCTGTGGTAACATAATCGAGTCGGGAGAAGCGCCTGATGCAAAAATGGTCGTATGGCCCGTTGGTCAAGCGGTTAAGACAGAGGCCTCTCACGCCTTTAACATCGGTTCGATTCCGGTACGGGTCACTTTTTGAAGTAAAACGGCTTCTATGCCGTTTTATATATATGCCTCTTTAGCTCAGTCGGTTAGAGCACCTGACTGTTAATCAGGGTGTCGCCTGTTCGAGTCAGGCAAGAGGCGCCAGCAAAGCGATGGAATGTTCCATCGCTTTTTGTTTTGCGCAGATTTGTTGACAGGGCAGGCTGGACGGGATATACTTAACTCAATTGGTAATTGTAGAATTATATCCTGAAGTTCCTGACGGAAAATTCGATAAAAAGGAGAATATCATGAGCAAGAAAATTATTTTGACCGGCGACCGTCCCACGGGACGACTGCATGTCGGCCATTATGTGGGTTCGCTGAAAGAACGTGTCCGCCTGCAGAATTCGGGCGAATTTGACGAGATCTATATTATGATTGCGGACGCACAGGCACTGACCGATAATGCCGACAACCCGGAAAAGGTGCGTCAGAATATCCTCCAGGTGGCATTGGATTATCTTGCTTGCGGCATTGACCCCGATAAGGCACACATTTTTATCCAGTCCATGGTGCCGGAGCTGACAGAGCTGAGCTTCTATTATATGAACCTGGTCACGGTGTCCCGCTTGCAGCGCAACCCGACGGTCAAGGCGGAGATCCAGCAGCGTAACTTTGAGGCAAGCATCCCCGTGGGCTTTTTCTGCTATCCAATCAGTCAGGCAGCGGATATAACCGCCTTCCGTGCAACGACTGTCCCCGCAGGCGAGGATCAGAAGCCGATGATTGAGCAGTGCTGCGAAATCGTGCATAAGTTTAATGCGGTTTACGGCGAGACGCTTGTGGAGCCGGAGATCGTGCTGCCGCAAAATTCGTCTTGCCTGCGCCTGCCCGGTACAGACGGCAAGGCCAAGATGAGCAAGAGTCTTGGCAATTGCATTTATCTTTCGGAGGAGCCGGAAGATATCAAAAAGAAAGTAATGTCGATGTACACCGACCCGAACCACCTGCGTGTACAGGACCCCGGCAGGGTAGAGGGAAACCCGGTGTTTATTTATCTGGATGCTTTCTGCCGTCCGGAGCATTTTGCAGAATTTTTGCCGGAGTACCAGAACCTTGACGAGCTGAAGGCGCATTATCAGCGCGGTGGTCTGGGCGATGTAAAGGTGAAAAAGTTCTTGAACAACGTTCTGCAGGCAGAGCTGGAGCCGATCCGTACCCGCCGTAAAGAGTGGGAGCAGCGTCTGCCGGAGGTTGTTGAGATTCTGAGGGCTGGAAGTGCTGTTGCAGAAAAAACAGCAGCAGCAACGCTGGCGGATGTGCGCCGCTCTATGCGTATTGATTACTTTGATAACGACAATCTGCTCAAGTAAAACGGAGTCACCAATGAGGAAGCCTGTCTGTCCGGACGGGCTTCTTTTTTTGTGTGCAAAGTGACAAAAAAGTGGCGCAAAACAAGCCAAAATAACGAAAAGAGCAAAAGGTCTTGACGAAAAAGAGGAAATTGGGATATCCTTGATAAAATGGCTTTTGATGATAGCAGGGGTGACAGCATGCGTCAGATTACGGTATGGATCACGGGGGCAAGCTCCGGCATAGGTCGTGAGTTTGCACGACGTTACGCAAAAATGGGGTGCCGTCTGATTTTGACGGCACGCCGTACAGAACGCTTGAGGGAGCTCGCCGCCGAGCTCGGGACGCCATGCCGCATTCTGCCGGCAGATCTTTCAAGCGATGCGGACTGTACCCGCCTGTGCGAGCAGGTAAGCGGTGAGCGTGTCGATATTTTTATCAACAACGCCGGTTTTGGCGTGTGCGGAAGCTGGCTTGAAACCGACCCGCTGAAAGAGCAGGAGATGATTGCCGTCAATGTGCGGGCGATGCATCGCCTGTTTCAGTTTATGGTGCGTAAAATGCATGCGCAGGGCGGCGGCACGGTGCTGAATGTGGCGTCGTCGGCAGGGCTTTTGCCCGGCGGACCATATCTTGCAGGGTATTATGCCAGCAAAGCCTATGTGGTCAGCCTGACGCGCGGTGTGGCAGAGGAGCTTCGGCAGCAGCATAGCCCGGTGTACGTGTGTGCATTGTGCCCCGGTCCGGTGGACACAGAGTTCAACGACCGAGCGGGCGTTATGTTTGCGCTGAAGGGCATCACGCCGCAGCAGTGCGTGGAGGAGGCGATGCGCGGTATGCTGCATCGGCGTGTGGTGATCGTACCGACTGCTGTGATGCGCTTTGCAATGGAGGCACAGCGACTGCTGCCTGTGCCACTGTTGATGCCTATCGTGGCACACCAGCAGAAAAAGAAGCTTGGTTAAACGGATTTACAAGGAGGATTTGCATGGAAAAACAACATTGTGATGCGGCGTGGGTGCCTCATGCGGAAATCGAAGCGGAAGTGAGCGGGCAGGGCGTTGTGCGTCGTGTGCTGGCATACAGCAAGGATGCCATGTGTGTGGAAAATACCTTTGAGACCGGAGCTGTGGGTGCAATGCATTGCCACCCGCACACGCAGGTCACGTATATCGTTTCGGGGCGGTATCGGTTTACCATTGGCGATGAGACCCGTGAGGTTGGACCCGGTGATACCCTGCTGAAGCAGAACGGTGTGATGCATGGCTGCGTATGTCTTGAGGGCGGTGTTATGTTGGACTTTTTTACCCCTATGCGGGAGGACTTTGTATAACCATTGCGAAAAAAGGAAAAGGAGAATCGATATGAAAATTGCATTGATCAACGAGAACAGCCAGGCTGCAAAAAACGGCATTATTGAGGCCGCTCTGAAAAAGGTTGTAGAGCCGATGGGGCATGAGGTCATCAACTATGGCATGTATGCGGCAGACGATGCGGCACAACTGACTTACGTGCAGTGCGGCATCCTGGCGGCAATCCTGCTGAACAGCGGTGCGGCGGATTATGTTGTTACCGGTTGCGGAACAGGTGAGGGTGCGATGCTGGCACTGAACAGTTTCCCCGGCGTGATCTGCGGCCACGTGGAAGACCCTGTGGATGCTTACACCTTTGCACACGTCAACGACGGCAATGCTGTGGCAATGCCCTTTGCTAAGGGGTTTGGCTGGGGCGGCGAGCTGAACCTGGAGTATTGTTTTGAAAAGCTGTTCGGCTTTGGGCATGGTCAGGGCTACCCGAAAGAGCGTGTCGTGCCGGAGCAGCGCAATAAAAAGATCCTGGATGGTGTGCGTGAGGCAACCTTTAAGCCGCTGATCGACTGTTTGAAGAGCATTGATCAGGACTTGTTGAAGGGTGCCGTTGCGGGCGAAAAATTCAGCGAGCTGTTTTTTGCGTCCTGCAAGGATGAGAAGCTGGCAACATATATCAAAACACTGCTGTAACGCAATGATCCTGCTAGCCGAGAAGTGACAAAGTTTCTTTTCGATTTCCTTGACATGTTGTGAAAAACGTAAAACTCACGCGTGAACTCTTGACACCTGTGAGCAAAAAGCCTATACTCGTGCCATCGAAAGCAAAGGCGCTGACGGACGAAAGTCCGCCAGCGCTTTTTTGCTTTCAGGATATTGCAATCGGGGGGAATAGAGGGCCTCCTGAGTGCAGCTCCGGCGTGGATGGGCACACGGAGCGATGCGTACGCGTTGCAGGTTCTGGTGGCTTTGCAACATCATACCAGAGGGAGGTAGGAAGTATTATGTTTAACTCCGTCAACACCTGTTGGACGCTCGTCGGGGCGTTCCTAGTCTATTTCATGCAGGCAGGTTTTGCCTTGTGTGAAGCCGGCTTTACCCGTGCAAAAAACACAGGTAATATCCTGATGAAGAACATGATGGACTTTTGTATCGGCACACCGTGCTACTGGCTGATCGGCTTCGGACTGATGTTCGGCGGCACGGGCGCACTGATCGGTGGGTTTGATCCGTTCATCCAGGGCGATTATTCACACCTTGGACTGGACATTCCGCTGTGGGTCTATGTTGTTTTTCAGACGGTGTTCTGCGCAACAGCCGCTACGATCGTTTCCGGCTCTATGGCTGAGCGCACCAATTTTAAGGCCTATTGTGTTTACTCCGCTGCAATTTCGCTGGTGGTTTACCCCATCTGCGGTCATTGGATGTGGGGCGGCGGCTGGCTGCAGAGCATGGGCTTCCACGATTTCGCAGGCTCTGCAGCGGTTCATAACGTCGGTGGTATTATCGCACTGCTGGGCGCATGGATGCTCGGTCCCCGTATCGGCAAGTATGATAAAAACGGCAAAGCACATGCAATCCCCGGTCATAACCTGACTGCCGGTGCGCTGGGCGTATTTATCCTGTGGTTCTGCTGGTTTGGCTTTAACGGCGGCTCTTCTCTGAGCCTGTCCACCGATGCTACGATGACCTTGACCGGTCTGGTCTGCTTTAATACCAACCTGGCTGCTGCTGTTTCCACCTGCGTTACCATGATCTTTACATGGATCCGCTATGGCAAGCCGGATGTTTCTATGACGCTGAACGGTTCTTTGGCCGGTCTGGTTGCCATTACCGCAGGCTGCGACACCGTTGACCCCTTCGGCGCTTTCATTATTGGTTTTGTTGCCGGCATTCTGGTTGTCCTCAGCGTTGAATTCTTCGACAATATTGCGAAGGTCGATGACCCTGTCGGTGCTGTCTCTGTCCACTTTGCAAACGGTGTCTGGGGCACGATTGCAGTTGGTTTGTTCTCCACCGGCTCCAACACCGAGTCCGCAGGTCTGTTCTACGGTGGCGGTCTCGCACAGCTTGGCACGCAGCTGCTGGGTCTGGTCTGCGTTGATGTTTACGTTGTTGTTGTGATGTTTATCATCTTCAAAATCATTGACAAGACCATCGGTCTGCGTGTTCCTGCAGAGGTTGAGATCGATGGTCTGGACATCCACGAGCATGGCTTGGCGTCTGCATATGCAGGCTTTGCAATCTCCGATGCCACCGCTGCCGCGATGAGCCCCAACGAGAATACGGACCTGGGCGAGGATGATATCGCAAAGGCATCTGCAAAGCAGATTGATGCCGCCGTACCTGTGGTGCGTGAAGCATCGCCTGTAATCCATGACGGCGTGTACGACACCGGTATGCACAAGGTGTCTATCATTGCAAGGCTTGCAAAGTTTGATCAGCTTAAGACGGCGCTGAATGACCTGGGCGTTACCGGTATGACTGTCACGCAGGTTATGGGCTGCGGCCTCCAGAAGGGTACCAGCGAAAAATACCGCGGCGTGCCGGTGGATACTACCCTGCTGCCGAAGATCAAAGTAGAGGTCATTGTCTCCAAAATCAGCGTTGACGCTGTGGTCGAGGCAACAAAAAAGGCGCTGTACACAGGCCATATCGGCGATGGCAAAATCTTTGTTTATAACGTGACCCGCGTTGTCAAGATCCGCACCGGCGAGGAAGATTTCGCCGCACTGCAGGATGTGGAGTAAGCTCCGCACATAAACCGCTGTCCCGCCGTGAGGCGTGACGATAGACTTGTTCTCCTTTTTCCTTTTTCTGAAACCAATAGCAACCGAAGCATCCTGCTCTTGCGCACAAGAGAGTAGGGTGCTTTCTTTTTTTTGAGTGGTATGATTGACAGCCGTATGCGAGTGTGTTATTTATTTTAGTTGTCAGATAAGTTGTTAAACAATATAGAAGCGAAAGCGTGGAAAGTAATGAAAGAGACGATACAAAAACAGGTCAAAGAGAGCAGATATCGGCTGCGCTGGCTGGCACAATGGGTGCTGGTCACTGTGCTGACGGGCGTTTTCTGCGGACTGATTGGGACAGCATTTCATCTGGCGGTGGAGCATGTTACAGAGCTGCGTGCACAGTATCCTTGGATATTGTATCTGCTGCCGGCAGCAGGTCTGCTGATTGTAGCGATTTATAAGCTGCTGCGCTGCGTGGGCGTAGGCACGAACAATGTTATCAGTGCGGTGCAAAGCGGTGAGCCGCTGAGCATCTTGCTTGTGCCGTCCATTTTTTTTGGCACAGTGCTCACGCATCTGTGCGGCGGCTCGGCGGGACGTGAGGGTGCAGCCCTGCAAATGGGCGGCAGCATCGGGTGGAACATCAGCAAACTGCTGCACATGGACGAGCATGACTGCCGCACGGCGACCATGTGCGGCATGGCAGCGTTCTTTTCGGCTTTATTTGGCACCCCTATGGCGGCCACTTTGTTTGCGATCATGGTGGCAGATGTCGGCTTGACCTTTTATGTTGCGTTTGTGCCAGGGCTGTTTTCGGCATTGATCGCCTATGATATTTCGCTGGCATTTGGCATTGCACCGACAGATTTTGCGGTACAGCTTGTACCGGAGCTTTCAGTTTATTCGGCGCTGCGCGTCACTGTGCTTGCGCTGCTGTGCGCTGTGGTGGTGCGTCTATTCTGTTTTGTGCTGGAGGCAATGGAGCATCTGATGCCGAAATATCTGCCCAACCCGTGGCTGCGTGTTGTGGCTGGCGGTATTGGTGTGGTTGTGTTTACGCTGCTCATCGGTACACGCTACAACGGCGCCGGCATGTCTGTAATTGCGGCGGCAGTAGAGCAGGGGCAGGCATTGCCATGGGATTTTTTGTGTAAGATCTTTCTTACGGCGCTGACGCTGTCCGTTGGCTTTAAGGGCGGCGAAGTCGTGCCGAGCTTTTTTATCGGTGCGACCTTTGGCTGTGCCGTTGGGCCGCTGCTGGGGCTGCCGGCGGGGTTTGCCGCATCGATTGGGCTTGTTGCGGTGTTTTGCGGTGCGACCAATACTCTGGTGCCATCAATCGTGCTGGCGATTGAGCTGTTTGGCTACAGCAGCGGATTTGAGCTGTATGCGCTTGCATGCGGCATCTGCTATATGTTCTCCGGCTATCACGGTCTGTATAGCAGCCAGACGATCCTGACCTCGAAGATGCATTCAGAGTATCTTGGCGGCTGGGTAGAGCGAATGAAAAAATGATCGCATTTCTCACGGCATCCCTTGATTTTCAGGTGCTGGCGTGCTACAATCAACATAGTTTCATCCTGACAAAAACGATGATGCGGACAAACCGAAGCCCATACCGCCTATGTCGCAGAGAGGATCGCCCCGGCTGCCGGGTGCTGTAAGCGGTCTGTCATGGCAAGGACTTCTACCACCGCAGAGTGCAGAGGCGAACCTCTGCCGGGTGCGCCCGTTACAGCACAGCGAGTGGCGCAGCCGTCTGGCTGCACAATTCGGGTGGAACCGTGGAACGCATTTATAGGCGCTTCATCCCGTTAGAGTGTGCGGGGTGAAGCGCTTTTATTATTTGTTTTATCTGTCAAAGGAGAATGCAAGCATGAAAATCATTTATAAGGACGGTCGTGTGGAGGAGTGCCCGCAGGACCAGGAACTGCACGTCATCCGTCATACTGCTGCGCACATCATGGCACAGGCAATCAAGCGCCTGTACCCGGAGGCTGATTTTGCCTTTGGCCCCGCTACAGAAAACGGCTTCTATTACGATGTTGACCTGGGCAGCACCAAGCTGACGGATGATGACCTGGCAAATATCGAAAAGGAAATGCGCAAGATCACCAAAGAGAACCTTGCAATCAAGCCTTTTATTCTGCCGCGTGACGAGGCTGTAAAGCTGATGGAGGAGCGCAGCGAAAAGTATAAGATTGAGCATATGGCCGACCTGGCAGAGGAAACGGAATTCAGCTTCTATCAGCAGGGCGAATATGTTGATATGTGCATTGGACCGCACCTGACCTACACCAAAGCTTTGAAGGCGTTTAAGATTACGCAGCAGTCCGGCGCATACTGGAAAAACGACAAAGAAAATAAGATGCTGACCCGCATCAACGGTGTTGCCTTCCACAATCAGGAGGAGCTGGATGCGTGGGAAAAGCAGCAGCAGGAGGCACGTGAGCGTGACCACCGCAAGATCGGCAAAGAGATGGGGCTGTTTATGACCGACGATCTGGTTGGTCGTGGTTTGCCGATGTTCCTGCCCGCCGGCTATACAGTCTGGCAGGAATTGGAAAACTACATCAAGGCGAAGGAGCGTGCCCGTGGTTACCTGCACGTCATGACGCCTTGCGTTGGTACGGTGAACCTGTACAAGACCTCCGGTCACTGGGATCACTACCGTGAAAATATGTTCCCGGCCATGGAGATGGAGGGCGAGAGCTACGTCTTGCGCCCGATGAACTGCCCCCATCACATGATGATCTACGCAAACCGTCCGCACTCCTACCGTGACCTGCCGATGCGCATCGGCGAGATCGCACATGACTTCCGCTACGAGTCCTCCGGAACACTGAAGGGCATTGAGCGCGGACGTCACTTCTGCCAGAATGATGCCCATCTGTTCTGCACACCGGAGCAGATCAAGTCGGAGGTCGCAGACGTATGCAACCTGATTTTTGAGGTCTACAAGGACTTCAATATCACGGATTATCGCTGTGTTCTGTCCTTGCGTGACCCTGCTGACAAGAAAAAATATCACGACGATGATGCGATGTGGAATCATGCAGAGGATGCACTGCGTGAGGTGCTGACCGAACTGGGCATTCACTTTACAGAGGAGATTGGCGAGGCTGCTTTCTACGGCCCGAAGCTGGACGTCAACGTCAAGCCGGCTGTCGGTGCAGAGTACACTCTTTCGACCTGTCAGCTGGACTTCTGCCTGCCTGCAAAATTCAAGCTGACCTACGTGGACAAGGACGGCACCGAGAAGACCCCTGTTGTGCTGCACCGTGCAATTCTTGGCTCGCTGGATCGCTTTATGGCATACATGATCGAGGAGACCAAGGGCAAGTTCCCCACATGGCTTGCACCGGTACAGGTCAAGGTTCTGCCTGTCTCTGAAAAGACGCTGGAATACGCACAGGGCGTTACCGAAAAGCTGGCAGAGGCCGGCGTGCGTGTGGCTCTGGACGATGACAACCAGAAAATCGGCTACAAGATCCGTGCTGCACAGCAGGTGGACCGTGTGCCGTATATGCTGGTTTTGGGTGCAAAAGAAGCGGAAGCCGGCAATATCTCTGTGCGTGACCGCAAAGGTGAGACCACCACGATGGGCCTGGATGATTTCGTCGCAAAAATCACCGACGAAATCAAAAACCGCAGCATGACCGAGTCTGTCTGAACAGAATAATTGAACTGAAATATAGAGCAGCCGCACAAATCAAGGGTGGATTTGTGCGGCTGCTTTTTTATCGTTTGCATTGGGACATAAAAAGGGACGCCTGCCAGACAGCAGACGTCCCGAGGTGTTTCAATGCCGTGAGAGACGGATTTTTATGCCCTTTTCAGGGCGAACATAAATCTTTGGTGTCTCCCGTTTTACTTGCCGAAGATGATAAGTGCGGTCGGGATCAGACCGAAACCGGTAGCGCACACCTGGAAGAAGTCGACAGCACAGCCGATATCATAGGCCAGGTTGTAGACGCTGCGATCCATATGGTTGGTCACTGCATCCAGACCGGTATCGGTCCAAGTGTTGGGATGCTGCTTGCGGTAGTCACGGACAGCAGTCGTGGTCTTGTACCAACCATAGAAGGGGATAACCCAAGAGCAGACAGCCTGAAGGAGAGTGGCATTTGCGCCGCCCTCGGTATAGGTCATTTCTTCACAAGAAAGAACGTTATAAGAAACGGGCATTCTCAAAGTAGCTTCCATAGTAATACTCCTATCTAAAATCAGAATGCTTTTGACGGAGATAACGCCCCACAGCAGGGTGACCGCAAAAACTTCGGTATACTCCGAATCACTTGCCAAATACGATAAGTGCAGTCGGGATCAGACCGAAACCGGTAGCGCACACAGAGATAACACTGGCCGTACAGCCAATGGTGTAAATCGCATTCTCAGCGCTCTTCTCCATGTAATTCGTCAGTGCATCCAGTCCAGTATCAGTCCAGGTATTGGGATGCTTGCTGCGATAATCGCGCACAGCGGAAACACCCTTGTACCAGCCATAAGGCACAAACCATGAGAAGATTGCTTCTACCATCGAAGCGCCACCCTCGGTGTAGGTCATTTCCTCACAGGAAAGAACATTATAACAAACGGGCATCTTCATCGTGTTTTCCATAACAATACTCCTTTTAGTACCAAGATAAATATTCCATGAACGACATCCGAGCCGTCCGAGAACCATACTTATTTTTTGATGATCAGGTAGAAGCTGAGCGGTGCAAGCAGGATAAGCGTTGCGGAAGAAATGGTGTCGCGCAGCCTGTTGGAGGGAGATTGATCCATATCATCTTTGATCGCATCCAATGCACGTCCCAACACGGTAAAGACATTACCGGAGCTGTTGCCGTCCTCCTGCATCCAGTTGCGAGCCTGCTGAATGCCCCACAGATAACTTGAGCCCAGCACGCCGAAGCCCAGGAAGGAGGAGGTGCCGATCAGCAGCGTGCTGATAATGCCGCCGCCCTCGGTATAAGTCATCTCCTCACTGGAAAGCAGTGCATATCCAGCGGGCAGGTGAAGCTTGTGATCTGTCATATCGGATACTCCTTTGTTGTAGAGATATCGCCGCACACAGAGGCGTCCTGCGTATTTTTCAAACTTTAGTCGGAAATCACGTTCTCTGGCATCATTGTACAACATTGCGCTTTTTTTTTCAAGGGTTCTGGACGAAATATGCAAAAAATGGAAAGACGCATGAAAAATAAGCGTTACATTTGTGAAAATATAACGCTTAAGTCCCGCAGATGTGTTTTTTAACCGGCGATGCCTGCACGGTAAAGATATGCATCGCTTTTGAAGCTGTCAAAGCTGTAAAGCACAAGGATCTGGTCATAGCCGTTGGCATCGATCAATGCATCCAGACCATAGTTGTAATTGCGGAAGTCAACGACATCGATCTGGGCATAATTGGCTGTCAGGTAGGGCACAAAGCAGTTGGCATAGCTGTCCTTGATGACGAGGATGCTGCCGGCACCATCGCCCTGCACACGGCTCAGACCGTTGTTGCCATGCAGAAATACGGCGTACTTATCATAGGTGGTCAGTTTGTCGGTGTCGTATAGGGTGGTCGTTTCGCCCTCAGTGGGCTGCCCTGCGCCGGTGACATTGTAAATGGTCAATTGGTTGGGCAAGTCGTAGTAAGTCAATGTGTCCGGTACGGCGTTCCAGGTGCGTGCCTTGGAATAGTGTGTGCCGTAGAAGCCGTCAGCTGTAGCAGAAGTATGCGTGTTGACATCAAACGGCGTCAGACCAAGGGCGCTGCACAACTGTTCATAGGCGTAATATGCGCCCAGGGTCGTCCAGTGATGGTCGGTGCGATAGTAGATGTATTCGCTCTTGTGCTCGGTCAGGACAGAACGCACATCAACAAAACGTCCGCCGGCTTCCTGTACGCTTGCGGCAAGTGCATCCAGATAGCTGTCTTCCTCCAGCAGAGGTGCATTCGCGGGCACATTTTCAGGGTAGATCGCAGAGGCTGACGGAACGAGCATCACATTGACCTTGCCGGGGCAGCGTTGTGACAGGGACTGCAAGGCGGAAATGTTTTTGGGCAGGGTGCGTTCTTCTGCGTCAGTGAGACCATAGGTGCGCGAGAACATCATGCTCTGTTTGCCCAGCAGTACACCGCCGTTTTGCTCTTTGGCAAGCAGCGTGGTTTCAATCAGGCTTTGCAGGCTGATCCACTGATCACGCCCGAACACCTGATCCTTCACGTATTTTGTGTAGGAGGTAAAGTAGTTGTTCAACCCCTTGGTCGTCAGCGAGGTCAATGTCGGGCGCTGTGTCAGGGTCGTGTTTTCCAGCTCGCTGTACGCACGGTCCGGTGTGATAAGGTCCAGCACAAACAGGGCGGCAAAAAACAGGGTGAAGACGATCAGCACAGGGTGACGAAGTACAGGGGAGGACTTTGCGTGTTTGCTCATAATCAATGCCTCCCTTAGAAGTTGAAGTACAGGAACGGACTGTTGGTGCTGCCTACGACATAGGCGGTGGAGACCACCAGCAGTGCCAGAATTACCGCACAGCGTGTAATGGCGTTGCGGCGCAGGATATTCCACAATTTTTCGATGAGCGGCGTACAACAGAAAATGGAGACCACCAGCAGTACACCGTAATTGCGCAGAAAGTACAGCGGCGAGACACCGCCGGAGAGGACAAACAGCTTTTGGAACAGCAGCCCGAACTCAACACCGGCATCGTTGCCGACAAACATTGCCCAGCCGACAACTACAAAGAACATGGTGTAGATGTGCGGCCAGACTTTGCCCTTTTTGAGGTGTGGCAGAAGGAACAGCTTTTCGATTGTCAGCAGCACAAAGTAGTAAAGCCCCCAGCAGATGAAATTCCAGTCTGCGCCATGCCAGATACCGGTCAGCAGCTCGACAACAAACAGATTGATGATCTGCCGCTTTAACCCTTTGCGGTTGCCGCCCAGCGGGATGTAAACATATTCACGAAACCAGCCGGAGAGGGTCATATGCCAACGTCGCCAGAATTCGGTGATGGACGAGGAAATGTATGGGTAATTAAAGTTTGCGGGAAAGTCGAACCCCAGCATTTTGCCCATGCCGATGGCCATCATGGAATAACCGGAAAAATCAAAATACAGCTGCAGCGAGTAAGCGATCACACCCAGCCATACCAGTGCAGAAGAGGCATTGGCGAGCCCCACAAACGATGTGGAGGGACTGTCCGCCACGCCGATGATGTCTGTCCACAGTGCGCCGATTGCGTCAGCAAGCAGAACTTTTTTTGCGAGTCCAAAGGTAAACAGCGTCACGCCGTCCTCGATTTGCTGCAGATGGTAGCGGTTTTTGTATACGTGCAGCTGTGCCGAGACATCACGATACTTGACGATTGGCCCGGCGATCAGCTGCGGGAACATGACAACATAAGCACCGAAATCGACGATGTTGCGCTCAGCCTTTACATCACGGCGATAGACATCGATGGTGTAGGACAGCGTTTGAAAGGTGTAAAAGCTGATACCCAGCGGCAAGGTGCTGATGCCGGAGATCTCGGCAAACGATGTGCCGAGCAGCGTATTGATGCTGCGCAGCGCAAAATTGGCGTATTTGAAATAAAACAGCATACCAAGGCTGCAAACAAGTGCTGTCAGCAGGAAGACCCGTCGTGCGGCGGCGCTTGCGTCAAAGCGCTCGATGGCAAGCCCGCAAACGTAATTGACGAGGATGAGCGCCAGCATGATCGGAAAGAAGCGAACCTCGCCCCAGCAGTAAAACACCAGACTGCATACAAACAGCACCGTGTTTTTGAGTTTTGCCGGCGCAAGGTAGTACAGCGCCAGCGTGATGGGGAGAAACCGGAACAAAAAGATAATGGTGCTGAAAACCAAAGCGTCAGCCTCCTTGTGATGGATTTTAATGCAGATAAAAACCTAAAAAAGCCGATGCCGCTATGGCATCGGCCCGGTGGTAACAAATTAGCCGTTCAAGGCGCTTTCAACAGTCGAGGTCAAGTCGGCAGTGCACTCGTTGGAGTTGACGACCATGACAACGAGCGTGCCATTGTCGGAAATGATGGCGTTTTGCGCATTCTCCAAAGCCTGTGCAAAATCGCTGGGGTAGTTTGCGGCTGTGTCGATCAGGCTCTGCTGATAAGCCTCCAGAGCGCTGACAACGGTTTGCAGCTTGCCATCTGCGGGCTGAATCACAAGCACCATGCCGGCATCGCCGTTATCGTTGCTCTTGACGCCTTTATAGCTCACAATGTCCTCGGCCTGCAAGGCAAAGTCGTACTCGATGTTCATGGCCTCGATCTCGAACTTGTTGGAGATCGGGTTTGCATCTGCCAGGGTGTTATACGCAGCTTCGACAACCGCGGCAGTGCTGCCGTTCGTGCTGTCGTTTGCTGCTGCATCAGCTGAAACAGAGGAAGCGGGTGCGGCCTCAGAGGCAGCAGTGCTTGCAGCGGAGGTAGAAGAAGCCGCACCGCAGGCCGTAAGCGCAGCAGCTACGGCAACAGCAGCGACAGTATAAATCAATTTCGTACGGTTCATCATGGAAATCCCTCTTTTGTTATGTTCACCCGGCACGGTCCGGGTCTTCTCGCCTGACAAGCAGAATACTCACAGGCAGATCACTGTTATCTTACCATATCAGCAAAAAAAATGCAATGTGTGGGCTGTGGTTTATTCGCGTCCTAGTCGTTTTTTGGCGTGCCGAAAGGTTGCGGCTGCAATATCATTTTGCGTTGCAGAGTGCTATAATAAAACGCTGTAGCATACAAAGAGGGAGTGGTAGTAATATGAAACACTGCAAACAGCCGCTGAAGCGTGCGCTTGCGGTTATTTTCTGGCTGATCGTATGGCAGGCGGCAGCTGCTATTGTGGGCGAGGAGATTTTTTTGGTTTCTCCGGTGCAAACACTTGCAACGCTGGTGCATCTTTTGCCGCAATCGGATTTCTGGCAAAGGGTGCTGTTCAGCTCGGGGCGCATCCTGCTCGGCTTTTTGCTGGGCGTTGTGTGCAGTGTTGTGCTGGCGGTGTGCGCCTGCCGCTGGAGCTGGGCAGAGATGCTGCTCTCGCCGATGATGCAGTTGGTCAAGGCAACGCCTGTGGCAAGCTTTATCATCCTGGCGCTGGTCTGGGTCAGCGGGTCGACGCTGTCAACCCTGATCAGCTTTCTGATGGTGCTGCCGGTTTTGTACGGAGCAGTGTGCACAGGGATCGAAGGTGCAGACAAAAAGCTGGTTGAAATGGCGCAGGTGTTCCGCATGCCGGTTGGCAGGCGTCTGTATGCGATCTGGCTGCCTGCTGTGCTGCCGGCCTTCCGACAGGGGTGCAGTGTGGCACTCGGCATCTGCTGGAAAAGCGGCGTTGCGGCAGAGATCATCGGCTTGCCGGACGGAAGCATCGGCGATGCGCTTTACCGCGCAAAAATCACGCTCTCTACGGGTGAGTTGTTTGCATGGACGGTTACGATCATCGTGCTGAGCGCAGCGTTTGAAAAGCTTTTTCTGGCATTGTTGGACTGCGCTGCGGGCATCGTACTGGGCAAAGAGGTGAAGACGGGATGCTGAAAATTGAAAATTTATCGATGAGATTCGGTGACAGGCTTTTGTTTCAAGGTCTGGATTTGACAATAGACCACCCGGCAGTGCTGTGGGCACCGAGCGGATGGGGAAAAACGACTTTACTGCGCATCTTGATGGGCGTGCAGAAGCCCACATCGGGTACCGTGAGCGGGATGGGCACAGTGGGGGTCGTATTCCAGGAGGACAGGCTGATCCCGCACCTGAACGCAGTGCGGAATGTAGAGCTTGTGCTGGAAGCACCGAGCGAAGATTACAAAAAGAAAATTGTATCAGATTTTCAACAATTAGGAATGGACGCGGACGCACTTGCACTGCCCGCTTGCAAGCTTTCCGGCGGACAAAAGCGCCGTGCGGCACTTTTACGTGCCCTTTGGGCGCAAAGCGACACACTGCTGCTGGATGAGCCTTTTACCGGTATGGACCCGGATACGATGAAAGCGGCGGCGGAGCTGCTAAAATGCCGCTGTGGTGCCAAGCCTGTGCTGCTGGCGACCCATGACAGCGATGCGATTTGTGCGCTGGGGTGGCCTGTTATCAGGCTTGATGAAATGAACTGACGCTATAACAGCTCGGCCAGGATGCTGTTTTGCACTATGAGCCCCGCAGGTGTCAGAGTGAGGTTTTTGCCGTCGAAGGAGGCATAACCCGCCCGGACACAGTTTTGCACAAAAGCGAGCTGACGTGTGGAAAACTGCCTGCCGTAGAGCGTGCGATACCGTTCCAGCGAGAGCCCCTTGCGCAGACGCAGCTGTAAGATCAGGTAATCCTCTGCGCCGCACGCACCATCCAAAACCGGTGCAGCTGTGTCACGCAAAAAAGCATCCGTGTCAGATGGATAGTAAAAACGCTTGCCGCCCATGCAGGAGTGCGCCGCCGGCCCCAGACCGAGGTAATCGCCGCAGTCCCAGTAGATCAAATTGTGCACACCCTCGTACCCGGGTCGTGCGAAGTTGGAAATTTCGTATTGCTTATAGCCGTGATGCTCCAGCTGTTCAACGGCGTAGAGGTAAAAATCGGCGGCCTGATCCGCCGTGGGCAGCCCATCGGGCGGTTTGCGGCCGAAAGCAGAATCCGGCTCGATCTTGAGTAGGTATGCGGAGATATGAGTTGCGCCGCCGGACTCAATCAGGTCCAGCGTTTCGTCAAATTCTGCCTGTGTGTAGTGCGGCAGCGCCAGCATGATGTCGCCGCTGATGTTTTCAAAACCGGCGTGCCGTGCAGCAGCAAAAGCGGCACGTGCCTGCTGTGCGGTGTGGGGGCGCCCGAGCGTGCGCAGCTGGCTGTCCCGTGCAGACTGCACCCCGAAAGATATGCGATTGACGCCGGCGTCACGGTAGCGGCGCAGCGTATCAAGCGTGACGGTCTCCGGGTTTGCCTCCAGCGTGACCTCGGCGCCGGGTGCCGGCTGTGCAGCGGACAAAAGCCGTGCGACATCTGCAGGTGCAAGCAGGCTTGGCGTACCGCCGCCGAAATACACGGTATCGGGACGCAGCGGCGCATCCGGAGAAAACCGTGCCAGCTCGCGCAGCAAAGCATCAACGTACCCATGTGGTACACTCCGCTGACCGGGTGCGGAATAGAAGTCGCAGTATCGGCATTTTGAAAAGCAATACGGGATGTGCAGATAAAGTCCTAGGGACATAGAATATCACAGCCTTTTTCATGAATCGTTCATTTCTATGCAGTATACTATAAAGCACAAAGCGGGGCAAGAGCGGTGTTGCCTGTGCCCCGGGCCTGGTAAAAGAAATGGAGGCACTCCACTATGGATTACAATAATTATAATCGAGGCTATGCGGAGCAGTCGATGACGTCGGCGGACTACATGACCCACGTTTACCGCTGGATGGCGGTTGGTCTGCTGATTACATTTGCGTCCGCTTATGTGACAGCGGTAACGCCGCTGTTTTATGCTGTAAACTCGCTGTATATTTTGCTTACGATTGCGGAGCTGTTGCTGGTGGTCGTGCTCAGCACCCGCATCCAGAGTATGTCTGTGGGCGGTGCACGTGCGGTGTTTTTGGGCTATGCACTGCTTAACGGTATGGTACTGAGCTACTATTTCTGGATGTTCTCGCTGAGCACCCTGGTGCTGGCCTTCCTTGCAACATCGGTGTATTTTGGTCTGATGGCAGTGTACGGCACGACCACCCACAAGGATTTGAGCGGTTGGGGCCCCCGACTGATGTTTGCTCTGGTTGCGATGCTGATAACAGGCTTTGTCGGTCTCTTGTTCGGCTCCGGTTTTCTATCCAGTGCGCTGTACAGCGGCATTGGTCTGATCGTGTTTATGCTGTTGACCGCCTACGATACCCAGAAGCTGCGCCAGATGTATTCCTACAACGCCAACAACAGCGAAATGGCAGACAAAGTGTCCATTTATGGCGCCTTGACACTTTATCTGGACTTCATCAATATCTTCCTGTATGTTCTGCGTTTTATGAACCGCGGCAACAGTCGCAGCAGCAGATAAACAAAAATATCCGCATTTACCCGCACACCGGTCCCCCCAAGCTGCCCTCCGGCAGAGGTGTGCGGGTATTTTTGTGTACTGCACACAAAAAAGAGCAAAGCCTGTATGTAACGCGGCTTTGCTCTTTTTATGTGTGTTTGATGCGTCAGACTCAGCTTTCAGAGGCAACGCTTGTCACGATTTTGGCGGCAGGCAGCTTCTTCATGGCGGAGCTGTCAAGCTGGTTGTCCATGGCTGCACCCTGCTGTGCAAGGGTATCGTCCAGCTCATCGCCCTTCATATTGCTCAGGACAGTGTCGCGCACATCATCCAGCGTGTTGACAGCCAGCGGGTCAAGACGCACAGCGGCAAGCAATGCGTAGCCGCTGTACTGGATGGCGGCGGCCTCGCCAAAGGTAAGCTCATGCACGGCGCTGATGGAACCGTCCTCTGTAAAAGCGTACTCCATGTCACTGTCTGTCAGCAGCTCCGTCTGCAAAGAGACCTGTGCAGGGGACTCGGCATCCAGTACGGCATACACATCGGGCAAAACGCCCTCAAGAGCAGCGGCAAAGGCACTCTGCTGCTCGCTGGCAGTCTCGGGGATGGCGGCGTTATACGCATCGACAGCTGATTGCACCGTGTTCAGCATCTCGGCTTTCTGGTCATCGTCCGCAAATGCATAGGTGCTGGTGTTGTACAACGGAATGGTCACATAGGCCAGGTCATACATGCTGGTGCTCAGGTAGTCGCTCAGCTCCGCATCTGTGACAGGGGTCTCGCCGTTTTTGCCGTAGACGAGCTCAAGCAGCGCCGTGTGCTCAAGCTGGATGCGCTCGTAGAGCTTCAGCGTCTCAAGCCCGATGCCGTTGGCGGTGTACACATCGCCGTACTGGTCCATCAGTGCCTGAGCTTCACTGTCTGCCGTGGCAAGCTGCTCGTCGGTCAACTCGCCGCCAAGCTCTTTGAAGCGAGCCTCTACCGCTGCAAAGGTTTGCAGTGTTTTCAGCGTCTCGCTCGCAACGTAGTCGCTGACGACAGAGGTCTCCCCGGCGTCTGCATCGATCGTGATCGTCGCCTTCAAAAAGGATTTGACATCGCTGGAGTCCTGGTCAGCGTCGGCATCGGCGTACTGGGCGGCATTCTGGTAGGCACCAAACTGCGCCAGCAGGTACAAGCCGGAGCTGACCTCAAAATCGCCGATTTTGCCCACCGTGTCCGGTGTGGAGATCACGCAGCCGGCAAGGCTGACGATCAGCGCCAGAGCGCTGACCAGTGCAAGAAGTTTCTTTTTCATAGGTATAAACACTCCTGTGTATGATGATATCTCTGCGCAGACGATATGGTCTGCGGTCAGGGCTGTTTGTCTGCAGGCCGGGCATTGTTATTTGCCTCAGCCTGTATTTGCGCCATCGCCTGCAAAATGCTTTGCAGCAGCTCCAGCGGCTTTTCGTCCTTGTGCAGGGTAACGGTAAGATAGGGCTTTGCACCGGCACCGGTCACCACGCGCCCATTAAAGGCGACGAGCAGACCGTGGATCATTGGCAGCTCCAGCTTGTCCAGCTGCAGCACGAGAACGTCCTTTTTCTGCGTTACCTCGTAAACGCCAGCGGCGGTTGCCTGCACACGTACCAGCGAGACGTTGACCAGATCGCTGACGGAGGGCGGCGGGTCACCGTAACGGTCGATCAGCTCATCCAGCACATCGGCGGCATCTTCTGCAGTCTGGATCGCGGCGATGCGCTTGTACGCCTCAATGCGGCCGGCGCCGTCCGAAATATACTTTTCCGGGATAAAGGCGTCTACCCGTAAATCGACAAGGCATTCGCTTTTATCACGCTTGACAGGCTCGCCTTTCGCCCGGGCAATTGCCTGACCCAGCATTTTGACGTAGAGGTCATAGCCGACGGCCTCCATGTGTCCATGCTGGCTGTGTCCCAACAGGCTGCCTGCACCACGGATCTGTAAGTCCCGCATGGCGATGCGGAAGCCGGAACCGAATGCAGTAAACTCACGGATCGCGGAAAGGCGCTTTTGCGCAATGTCCGTTAGGTTTTTATCACGCCGGAAGGTAAAGTAAGCATACGCCTTGCGTCCGCTGCGCCCCACACGCCCGCGGATCTGGTAAAGCTGTGCCAGTCCCATACGGTCGGCGTCCTCAATGATCAGTGTATTGCAGTTGCGCACATCGATGCCGGTCTCAATCAGCGTGGTGCACACCAGAATGTCGATTTCGCCACCGAGCAGATGCTGCCAGACAGGGTTTAGCTCATCCTCGGTCATTTTGCCGTGTGCGATGCCGACACGGGCCCCCGGCACCATCTGGCTGACATGTGCCGCGCAGGCTTCGATGTTGTCTACCCGGTTGTGCAGGTAGTATACCTGTCCGCCGCGAGCAAGCTCCTTTTTCATGGCTTCGGCAAGGATGACGTCGTTGTACTCAAGGACAAAGGTTTCTACGGGCTGACGCTCGATCGGCGGCTGCTCGATGGTGGAAAGGTCGCGGATACCGCTCATGGCCATATTCAGCGTGCGGGGGATCGGCGTTGCAGACAGCGTAAGCATATCCACGCCGATAAAAGTCTCCTTCAGTTTTTCTTTGTGCTTTACACCAAAGCGCTGCTCTTCATCAATGATCACCAGCCCCAGGTCATGGAAACGCACATCTTTGGACAGCAGCCGGTGCGTGCCCACCACGATATCCACGTTGCCTGCCTGCAAGCCGCGCAAGGTCTCCTTTTGCTGCTTTGCATTGCGGAAACGGGACAGCAGACCAACCTGAACGGGGAATGCCTCCATGCGTGAGAGGATGGTATTGTAATGCTGCCATGCAAGCAGGGTCGTTGGCGCCAAAATGGCGCACTGCTTGCCGCCCATAATGCACTTGAATGCCGCACGCAGGGCAACCTCGGTTTTGCCTACACCGACATCGCCGCACAGCAAACGATCCATCGGGCAGGGCTTTTCCATGTCCTGCTTGATCTCAGCAGTGGCATTCAGCTGATCGTCCGTTTCGTCGTACTCAAAACGGGTCTCAAAATCGCTCTGCCAGTCGCCATCGGGCGGGAATGCATATCCGGTGGCCTGCCGACGGCGTGCGTACAGCTCAATCAGCTCTTGCGCCATATCCTCGGTTGCCTTTTTGACCTTGGCACGTGTGCGCTGCCATTCGGCACCGCCAAGCTTTGCAAGCTTGACTTTTTCCTCGTCGCCGGGGGCAGTGTACCGGCTCAGCAGGTCCAGCTGAGTGACCGGGACATACAGTACGTCTGAACCGGAATATTGTATTTTCAGGTAATCCTTTGTGACACCCTGCACTTCCAGCCGCTGGATCCCGGCATACATGCCGATGCCGTGGTTCTGATGCACAACATAGTCGCCCGGCTTGATATCGGACAGGCTGGAAAGTGCGTTTTTGTTCTTTTTGCGCTTTTTTGCCTCTGTGGAGGTCTCATCCAGGCCGTGGCGTCGGGAGGAAATCACGGCAGCGTGGGCAAACGGGAAGGTGCAGCCGCTGGTCAAATGACCGGGTAGGATCTGGACGATCCCCTTGCCGGGCCGAACGTCCCGGCTCATGCTCACAGCGTAGCCCTTATCAGCAAGGTCGCGTGTGAGCGCAGCTGTACCCTTTGGGGTGCCGGCATAAAGTGTGACGGCGTAGCCCTGTGCAATCAACGGGTCGAGATCCTCACGCAGGGACGCAAGGTCGCCGCCCCAATTGGGCGCTGCATAGCCCTCAGCGTTGATCAGATCCTTCAGCTTAAACTCGTTCATGCCGCGCAGGAAATTTTCGCACAGCAGGGTCGTGTGCTTGTGTGCGGCTGCAACGAGGTCGTCTGTGGTCTGGTACAATGTATCCAGACCGGGACAGAGCACACCTTCGGTCAAAAGACCTGTCAGCTCTTCACTGCGCCGGTATTCCGTGGCCTTTTGTGCGTCACGGATGCCGCCGACCTCGTCCAGTGCTAGGATCGGATCAGTGAAATGATCCAGGAGATTTGCGGGCACAGGGTAGCGCAGAGCATAGTATTTGTCCATCGCCTCCGGCATTAAGCCGCTGTCCAGCTGTGCAAGGTCTGCCTCCATCGCCTTTTCCAGCGCAACACGGCGCTTGCCGCGTGCTTTTTTGATCGCTGCCCGCAGTGCATCGGCAGTTTGTGCGGTGTTGCCGAACAATACCTCCCGTGCGGGTGACAGGTGTATCTTTTCCAATGCGGTATCACGTCGCTGCGTCAGCAGGTCGAACGAGGAAATAGAATCGATCTCATCGTCCCAGTATTCGACACGTGCGGGGGTGCGCATGTCCGGGGCATAGATATCCACAATATCGCCGCGCACGCTGAATTGTCCGGGACCATCCACCTGGCTGCGGCGGACGTAGCCGGCGGCAAACAGGCGGCTCACGAGCGATTCGCGGTTATAAGACATGCCGGGTTTAAGCGTGAGGGTGTTGCTTAAGAACTCATCGTGCGGTACGGTATATTGCAAAAGTGCTTCTGCCGGGACACACACGGCCTGCAGGCGTCCGCCTGCAAGCGAGCCCAGAACAGAAAGGCGCCGATATTCGTATTCACGGCCGGCGCCCTCGACAGGGCGAAGCATAAGATCGCGCGGCGGAAAAACAGCTGCATTCAGCCCGAGAGCCTTCAAGTCATCGCTCATGTGCGTTGCTTCTGCTTCGCCCGGCGTCACAATGCACAGGGGCCTTCCAGTATCTTTTTGCAGTGCGGCGTACAGCAGGGTACGACCTGCCGGCGGAAGCCCGAACAGCGCGGCAGGTCCCGGCGTGTCAAGCCCGGCTGCGATTTTTTTATATTCCGGGCTGGCCTTCAACAGTGCCTCGTACATCGTACACCTCCCATCTCTTTGCCAAGGTCATATGCGGTATTCTGTCCGCGGCATTAGCCGTTGTACTTGCTCTGAGCAAGGGTCAGCTTGCCGTCCATGATCAGCTTGATTGCAGCCTCGATATCCGGATGGCGGGCTGCTAAAGCCTTTGCGTCCTCAGGCGGGAACTTGCCAAGCACCCAATCTGCCAGGTCATAGTCGGGATGCGGCTTTGCGCCGATGCCGATGCGGATGCGAGGAAAATTTTCACCACCAAGACGGGCGATGATGCTTTTTAAGCCGTTGTGACCGCCGGCAGAGCCGGAGGGACGGATGCGCAGCTTGCCGGGGTTTTGCGTGATGTCATCGCAAAGCACGATGACATGCTCATTGGGAATCTTAAAAAAACCTGCCAAAGGAGCGATTGCATCGCCGGAAAGGTTCATGTACGTCAGAGGTTTCAGCAGTATGACCTTGTGACCGTCTACCTCACCTTGCCCCCACAGACCCTGAAATTTGCTTTTGTTGACAGGGATGCCCCATTTTTCAGCCAGTGCATCCAGGGCGGCAAAGCCGGCATTGTGGCGTGTGCCGTCGTACTTTGTTTCGGGATTGCCAAGCCCGGCAATCAGCCAGATATCGTTTGTCATCATATTTTGATCTGCCTTTATCTTGTAAGTTTGATTATCGATGCAAGTTAATAGTATAACATACAAGCGCACAAAAAGATATCTTTTTGTGTGAAAAACCATGCTGTTGACAGTCTGCCGCAGGCGGTACACGACCAACTAAAAAAACAGAGCCCACAGCGAAACGGCGGTGAGCTCTGCCTGAAATTTTAAGGGAATGTTTACTTGCGCTTGCTCTTAGCCTTGGCAGCGGGCTTTTCGGCAGGCTTTTCTTCGATAGGAGCGGCAGGTGCGGTGACATCGGGCTCGCCCAGTGCCAGGACCTCGGTCAGCTCTTTTTGCACCTGTGCGTTGACGGGGTCGGTGACAGCCAGCACATCGGCGTAGAACTGCTCCATGCCCTCGTGGGTAGAGAAGTTGGCAACGTACATCTGGTTGCCCATGGCACCGGACAGTGCATCGGGGATGCGGTCGACCATGCGCATGTTGTCCTGATATTTCTGCATGATCTGCTCGTGGCTGTACACAAAGCTCTTGCCGTCGCGGCGGCCTGCAAAGGCACAGTAGAAGTGCTCGCCGACCGGGAGATCTGTGCCGCCGAATGCAATCATGTCAGCCCAGATCTTGTACACATTGGTGGAGCGTGCAAAGTTGATCATATCGGGTGTAAAGCCGCCGCACGGACGCATGTTGACCTCAAGGGCAACGACCTGACCCTTTTTACCCATGCTCGCCTGGTCCTCTGTCATGCGGAAAAACTCGAAATGAATAAAGCGGCTCTTGACACCAAAGCTCTTGACGGCGGCACGACCTGCGGCACGGGTATCCTCCGGCAGGTCCTTGACGATGTAGTAGATGGAGTTGTCATCGTTGTTGACGATGTCCATGATGGAAATGGGGCTGACATTGCCTGCCTCGAAGATGGGGTTGCCGGAAGCGTCGATAATGGCATCGTAGCTGTTGACCTCGGCATGGACAAATTCTTCCATGATGTAGGTGATGTCAGGGTGCTCGGCTGCCTTATAGTCGAGGAATTTTTTCAGCTCAGCATCGCTTGAGAGCTTGTGCGTGTCGGATGCACCGACGCCGTTATCGGGTTTGACAACAACGGGGTAATCGACCTCGTCAATAAACTTGCGGCAGCCGTCAAAATCGTCAACCAGATGGTAGCGGGCGGTCGCAATGCCGGCTTTCTGGTAGTACTCCTTCATCTTGCTCTTATACTTGATGCGGGGCATATCGCTGGTCTGGAAGCCGGATGTGATGTGGAAATCCGTGCGCAGCGCAGCGTCACGCTCCAGCCAGTACTCGTTGTTGGATTCCAGCCAATCGATGCGGCCATACTTGAAGGTAAAGAATGCGACGGCACGGTAGACCTCATCATAATTTTCAAGGCTGCTGACCTTGTAGTACTCGTTCAGGCTGTCGCGCAGCTCAGGCTTCAGCTCATCGTAGGGCTGGTCGCCGATGCCGAGCACGTTCATGCCGTTGTTTTTCAGTTCACGGCAAAACTGCCAATAATTCGTCGGGAAGTTGGGGGAGATAAAAATAAAATTCTGCATGATTGGTTCCTCTTTCCTCTATGATGTGCTTTCCGGTGGGGAATGCTTACCCCAAAAGATACGGCATGTAGTACACGACCTGCTTATACCACCAGTCCCAGTCGTGTTTGACATCGTGCCCCCACAAATCGACCCATACAGGGATGCCCTTTGCCTCAAAAATCTGTTTCAGGCGGTAAGTGGTGTCCGGCTGCTCCCAGTCGCCCTGACCGCAGCAAATGACGGCCTTCTGATTGCGGTACAGCTCCATATAAGGGTGGTCCGTTGGGAAGCCCGCCATGTAATCAACGGGCGAATTGGCGTAGACGAGCTCATCCATATAATCGCCAAAGCCGTAGCGGGCGGTGTAGATGCCGCTGAGTGCCAGACAGCCGCAGAAGATGTCCGGGCGGCGCAGGTACAGGTTGACGGCATGTGTGGCGCCCAGGCTGCAGCCAAAGGTGATGACGCCCGGTGCGCCATCCCAGCCATTGCGCTCACGGGCGATCTGCTGAATTTTGGGGACGGCCTCCTCGGTGATGTAATGCAGCCACTGCTCGTAGCGGCGGATGCGCCAGTAGGGGTCGCCGCCGGCATCCGACCAGGTCTCCTTGTCAATGGTATCGATCGAGATGACCATCAGCTGACCGGACTCGATCCATGGCGAAAGCGTGCCTGCCATGTGGAAGTCCTCGAAGTCAAAAAAGCGGCCGTCCTGGCAGGGGATGAACAGCATGGGACGCCCGGCATGTCCATACACCTTGCATTCCATATCCCTGCCCAGTGCGGGGCTGTAATCTTTGAAGTATTGCGTTTCCATGGTGTTCCTCCTCTATTTGCCGTACGGCCTATGCGAGCATGTCATGACTCGACTTCATCGTCCAGGTCGTACATGAGCGTATTAAAAACAAACGGAAGCTGCTTTTCCCAACTTGCCTCACTGTGCACACCCCCGGGTACGATACGGGATGTCACATGGATGCCGCGCGTCAGCAAGCGCAAGTTCATCTCGGCATAACCGCGCCGCATACCATCGTGGTTGCCCATCTCGCGGGAGCCGTAATCCATGTACAGCACCGTGCCGGTGTCCAGCTTTGCACGTCCCGCCAGCGCTTTCAGCTTGTCCGGTGCGACCCAGATCGAGGGCGACAGAGCGGCAGCCCGGCTGAACGTATCATTGTATTGCAGCAGTGCATACAGACTCATCAAACCACCCATGGAGCTGCCGCCGATAAAGGTGTGCTCACGGTCAGGTTTTGTGCGGAAGTTGCGGTCAATAAACGGCTTGAAGCGGTGGATATACCAGCTCATGGTTGCCTGCCCTTTGCCGTCAAAATGACCGTAGGTGGGGTCATCAAAACGATACGGAGAGTATTCAACCAGACGCTCGTTATTGGCGCCTGCATTGCACTCGACAGCGGCGACGATCAACGGTGTGTCGGTAAAATCCAGATATTCGGCAATGCCCCAGCTTTTGCCGTAGGTGGCATCGGAGTCAAAAAATACATTCTGCCCGTCAAACATATACAGCACGGGGAAGGTCCTCTCCGGCTCATCATTGTACATCGTGGGCAGATAAACATATACTCTGCGCTTCTCTACGCCGTTTACCGCGGGGTAGCTCACGCTCCATTTTTTAATCATTTTTCATCCCTCGCCTTTGTAGTATCCTGCGCAGGTGCGGCCCGTATTACAGCGGCATCTGTGCGGGTTAAGTTTAACACCGCGCCACGCAGATTGCAAGATACAGCAAACGCCGCCAAGGCGGCTGCCTGGCGGCGTTTGCCAAATTGTCAAATGCGGAATGAAAACAGATTTTTATATCAGATCAATACTGTTTCTCGACGGGTACGATCCAGCCTTTGGTATCAGGCAGTTTGCCCCACTGCATACCGGTCATGGTATCGTACAGCTTCTGGGTGACAGGGCCGATCTTGCCGTCGCTGATATAGGCGTGCTCGTTCTTCCAGACCAGCTCCTTGACAGGGGAAACGACAGCAGCTGTGCCGGTGCCGAACACTTCTTCCAGTTTGCCATCGCGGGCTGCCTGCATGATGTCGGCAATGGCAAGCTTGCCCTCGATAACCTCGTAACCCCAGTCCTTCAGCAGCTCGATGCAGCTGCGACGGGTGACGCCGGGCAGAACTGTGCCGACGGTAGCAGCGGTATAGACCTTACCGTCGATCTTGAACATAATGTTCATGCTGCCGACCTCTTCGACGTACTTCTTTTCAACGCCGTCGAGCCACAGCACCTGTGCATAGCCCTGCTCCTCGGCAAGCTCACCGGCCTTGATGGAGGCAGCATAGTTGCCACCGCACTTGGTAAAGCCTGTCAGGCCGGGGGCGGCACGGATATACTCGTCTTCAACGTAAATGCGCACAGGGTTGATGCCCTCGGCATAATATGCGCCCGACGGGGAGGCAATGATGCAGAAGATGTAGTGCTTGGAGGCATGTACGCCCAGGCCGACATCGTTTGCAAATACAAACGGACGGATGTACAGCGATGCGCCGTCACTGTGCGGGACCCACTCACGATCTACATCAACCAGAGCCTTGACAGCCTGGATGTAATCGTCAACAGGGATCTTGGGAATGCACAGACGGTCTGCGGAGTCCTGCATACGAGCTGCATTGCACTCGGGGCGGAACAGCTGGATGGTGTCATCGGCCGTGCGGTATGCCTTCATACCCTCAAAAATCTCCTGTGCGTAGTGGAACACCACGGTAGCGGGGTCCAGCGGGAACGGAGCATAGGGGACGATGCGGGCGTCGTGCCAGCCTTCACCCTCGGTGTAGTCCATAACAAACATATGATCCGTAAACTTTTTGCCGAAACCGAGCTTGCTCTCGTCCTGCGGCTTCTCCTTCGGCTGAGTCGTACGGGTGATTTTGATATCCAACATAACATTTCCCTCTTTCCGTTATCTTGAGGCGCAGTACACGGCTGCACCAAAAGCACCAAATATGTAATCTATTATAGTATGTCAGGTGTTTTTTGCAAGCTTTCCAAAAATGTTTCATCTTTTATCAATGTAAGTTGCACTGAATTGTGAGCACGGGTGTGTGCAAATTGACAGAAATATGATAGAATGAATGCGCCGGTACAAGTAAGCGGAAGAGTGAAAGGATACTATGATGATACAAGGCGTTATTTTTGATATGGATGGGTTGATGTTTGATACCGAGCGCATGTGGGCGACATTTTGGGTGCCTGCGCTGGCTACGCTTGGGCTGCCCTATAAAGAGGGACTTGCTGAGGGGGTGCGTGGTACAGCCGGCGAAAACTCTTGTAAAATTATCCGCAAATTCTACGGTGAGGATTGCGACGCAAAGGCCATTCTGGATGCGCTGCATGCTGAGGCGGAGCGCGCTTTTCAAAACAATGTGCCCAAAAAGCCGGGGCTGGATGAGCTGCTTGCGTGGCTGAAGGCAGAGCGAGTGCCCATGGCAGTTGCTTCCTCCAGCAGAGAAAAGAGCATACGGCATCACCTTGAGATGTGGGACATGACCCATTATTTTGATGCGATCGTGTCCGGACAATATGTGGAGCACTCGAAGCCGGACCCGGATATCTTTTTGCTGGCAGCGCAAAAGCTTGGTGTGGACCCGGCGCATACGCTGGTGCTGGAGGATAGCTACAACGGTGTGCGTGCCGGTGCGGCAGGCGGCTTTATTACCGTAATGGTGCCGGACCTTGCACCGGCAGATGACGAGATGCGCGCGCTTTATACGGCAGAGTGCAGCAGCTTGCACGAGGTGCTTGCAAAATTGAAAGCAGGAGAGCTGTAAAACACAAAAAAGTGAGGCAGGGCGGCTGCCTCACTTTTTTTGTGCGCGGAATAGAAGCGCAGCAATAAAAATATTTGCAAAATAAAATGACCGTCCCGCAAAAGGCAAAACAGCGGGACGGTCCAGATATAGGAGATCGATAATGTTTTGGTTACCGGCTGCATGGCAGCCTGTCTGATGAGATCAGGGACGGAAGGACGGGCTTAGTCGAAGAAGTCCATGAACAGCTCGCCGAGACCGAAGCAGCTGTCAGCCTGCTGCTTTTTGCGGGTGGCAGTAGCACCGCCGTAAACTGTGCAGGTGGCGCTGCGTCCCATAGAGGTGGTAGCTGTGATGGTCGCCTCGCCATCACCGGTAGAGGTCACGATACCCTTTGCATCAACAATTGCAACAGCGGGGTTCGAGGAGGTCCAGGTTACGCCGACAGAAGCGGGGTTTGCAACAGAAATGGTCGTGACCAGCTGCTGCTGTCCGCCGATAGAGGGCAGGTAAACGCGGGAGGTATCCAGGGTGATGCGGCCGATGTTATTGTTGACCGTTACAGCACAGGAAAGCGTGCCGTTGGAGTAAGTGTTTGCGTAAATCGTGGCATATCCCTCAGAGATCGCTGTCACGTTGCCGTTGCCGTCAACGGTGGCAACGCCGGGATTGGAGCTGTACCACTGGTATACGTAGTCATAAGAGGAACCGTTGATCAAATACAGCTGCCCACGGGGGTTGGTGTTGTTGTATTCGATATTCATCGAAAGGTAGCTTGTGTTCAGGCGGCTCTTTTGCTGCTTTGTCGGCGTGGAGCTTTGCTCTTTGGTCACGGTGACGGTGCAATAGCCGTAATCGCCGCTGTTCGTCCGTGCGGTGATCGTTGCGGTGCCGGGAGCCCATGCGGTCACGTTACCGTAGCTGTCAACAGTAGCAACGCTTCCGTTGCTGGAGGTCCAGGTGATGTAATCGTACCAGTCGTCGGCGTACTCAACTTCGATTTGTGCGGTGGAGTAGGACTCGTAACGGCCAATCTCGATGTTGAGCCTGTTGCGGTCAAGGTAAAGAGCCCGGTTTTCCTGGTCGATCGTCTGAGCGGTGACCGTGTCAGGAGCGGCAGGCGCCTGTGCGGCGAATGCGGAGAGCGGAGCGGCCATTACAACGCCGCAGGTCAGGGTTGCAGCTGCAAGAGCGACGATTTTTTTGATGTCATGCTGAAGTTTCATAATATGTACCTCCGTTTGGGTGCACCAAAATGCTGTGCACGTCTGTGTTTTGCCTTATGCTGATACATACGCTGTGACAGTGGCGGATGTTACAGGATACATGAAAATAAAACCAAGATGCATCGATGCGGCTTCAGCAGAACAGATGCATGAATACAGGCGGCTTACAGCTTTTTGCCGGTGAGCAGCTCGTAGGCCTCCAGGTATTTGTCGATCGTCTTGTCGATGACGTCCTGCGGAAGGTCATAGTTGCTGTCGGGGTGAGCCTTCAGCCAGTCACGGACAAACTGTTTGTCGAAGGAGGGCTGACCGTGACCTGCCTCGTAGCCCTCCAGCGGCCAGAAGCGGCTGGAATCGGGAGTCAGCATTTCGTCACCCAGAACGACATCGCCGTTTTCGTCCAGACCAAACTCAAACTTGGTGTCAGCAATGATGATACCGCGGCTTAAGGCGTACTCGGCACACTTTTTATAAAGTGCGATGGTGTAATCACGCAGCTTTGTGGCGTACTCCTCGCCGTGTCCCGGAAATTGCTTTTCCAGCACAGCAATGCTCTGCTCGTAAGAGATGTTCTCGTCGTGGTCGCCGATCTCTGCCTTGGTAGAGGGCGTGTAAATCGGCTCGGGCAGCTTCTGTGACTCCTGCAGGCCTTCGGGCAGCTGGATGCCGCACACCTTGCCGGTTTTCTGGTAGCTTGCCCAGCCGCTGCCGGTGATATAACCGCGCACGATGCACTCGATGGGCAGCATGGTCAGCTTGCGGCACATCATGCTGTTGCCGTCAAACTGCGGCTGGCGGAAGAACTCCGGCATGTCGTTTACATCGGTGCTCAGCATGTGGTTGGGCAGCAGCTCGCGGGTATAATCGAACCAGAACTTACTCATTTGGGTGAGCACGGTACCCTTTTTGGTGACCTTATTTTTAAGGATGACATCAAATGCAGAAATACGGTCGGTGGCAACCATGATCAGGCTGTCGCCGTTGTCATAGATCTCGCGAACCTTACCTTCTTTAATGGGTTTGAATTCAGTCATAATCACACACTCCATTTTCCATGTTCTGTGCCGCATGGGCGGCAAACGACCTTACAATGCTATTGTACCATGAACTTTGACACATGAAAAGGAACAGAATAGGGGTAAAATGACGGACTTTTTGTAAATTTATCGTGAAATATATCCAAAAGCAAATGGGAATTTTCGTCGTTTTGACGATAAAAGTACTACTTTCACAGAGACTCGGACGTTGAGATGTCACTTGACGCTGAGATGATCCTGCTGTATATTTCAGTTGCACTTTGGAGCAGCTTGGGGTGAGAAAAATAAGCAGAAAAAGGAAAGATACAGTTATGAGTCCCTTGGTCATTGCGCATCGCGGCGCCTCTTACAGGGCGCCTGAAAATACACTGATCGCTTTTCAAATGGCAATGGAGATCGGCTCGGACGGCGTGGAAATGGATGTACAGCAGACGGCGGACAAAGGCCTTGTAATCCACCATGACTACCTTGTTGATTTTCATACGGATATTACCGGCAAAATCTATGACCTTACGGAGGGTGAGCTGCGGGCGCTGGATTTTGGCAGCTGGAAGAGTGCCATCTACGAGGATGTGAGGATCGCCACCCTGAGCGAGGCGCTTGCAACGTGTAAAGACCTGAATTGCCGGCTCGTGATGCTGGAAATGAAGTCTACGATGGATAATGACAGTGATTTTGTACCACGTATTATAGATGAGATCCGTAAATCAGAATTTGCGGAAAATCTGCTGCTGATATCGTTTAACCATAAATTGCTGCGGCAGGCAAAGCAGCTGATGCCGGAGCTTAAAGTGGGCCTACTGCTTTTCGGTGAGATCGAGAGCATTCTTTTCCCGGCGGAATTCTGGAACAGCGAGGGAGAAATTGCGGGAAACTGGAAGGAGGAAAACGGTTTGCCCGATGAAACAGACGAAGAGAACCTGGAGGAAGAAAATGCATCGCCGGTAAGCATTATGACGCGGCTGCTTTCAGACCGTGTCAGCATGCTTCGGGCAAGCTTCCCTGGCGAGAGCATGCGCGAAATCCTGAACCACCTGAAACAGCAGCGTGACCCCGCAGCGTATGTTAAAAGTCTTGATTTTCAGGTGGAATGGGTGAGCTGCGAATATCACACGGCATACTCAAACCCGCGCTTTGTGGGGCAGCTGCGGGAGCTTGGCGTAAAGACGGCCTTGTGGACGGTGGACACAGAGCAGGAGCTGAAATGGCTGATGCAGGTGGAGCCGGATGCATTTGTGACAAACCGTCCGGACCATTTGAAAAAGTGGCTGGAAACGGGCGAAAAAACAGAGAACTGACAGAGATCCGAGCGTTTGCATTTTTTGGAGATCTTTTTGTATACAAGAACCTTGACAATCAGATTGTTTGAAGTATAATAGTATCGTATCAAACAGTTTTTGAATAAAACTGTACAACATAAAACAGTTCGGACCTAAAGCAAGCAGAGGAAGATATATATGTGCGAAAACGAACCAAGGACTGCGGAAGAAAATGGAAAGCAGCAGGGCCTCCCGTGGGAAATCCCAAGGGTCATCCCAGCGCAGCTGCGCCGGGTGTGCAACCTGATTTTCCGCAAGTCCAATCAGTTCAGCCGTGAAAACGGTGTGGACGATGTGACGGCGATGCATGGCTGGATTATGGCTTACCTGTGCCGCCATAAGGACGATGAGGTCTTTCAGCGCGACATAGAGCGCGAATTTTCGATTACACGCTCTACCGTTACAAATATCCTGCAATTGATGGAAAATAAGGGCTATATCGTGCGCCGGAGCGTGCCGCGCGATGCACGGCTTAAGCAGATCATCATTACGGAAAAGGGGCAGTCGATCCATGACAAGACGATGTTTTCGCTCCACCAGACGGATGAGTATGTCACAGCGCTTTTGACCGAGGAAGAAAACGCAGAGCTGCTGCGTTTGCTGGATAAGCTGCGTATGGGTCTGCAATAATAATGACAAAATTATGGCGAAAGTCTTAAAGATAAGCCGGATCTGTTGACATTCAAAATATTTAGCATAAAATTGTTTCGAATCAAACAAATAACAAATCCAAGGAGGAACGACAGATGATCAAGAAACTAGTGTCACATCTGGGCGAGTATAAGCGCGCCGCGATTTTGACACCGCTCTTTGCAGCGCTTGAAGCTGTGATGGATGTTCTGCTGCCCACGCTGATGGCATTCATCATTGACTATGGCATTGAAAAGGGCGATATGGGTGCAATCGTTAAATATGGTCTATTGACGTTTGCAGTTGCTGCGGTGGCTTTGCTGCTGGGTGTACTGGCGGGCAGGTTTGCTGCGCAGGCTTCTACCGGTTTTGCAGGCAACCTGCGTGAGGCGATGTACGAGAACATTCAGCACTTCTCGTTCTCCAACATCGACAAGTTTTCTACTGCAGGTCTTGTCACCCGCATGACGACCGATGTCACCAACGTGCAGAATGCGTTCCAGATGATCGAGCGCATGTGCGTGCGCGCGCCGGTGCATCTGGTTTTTGCGCTGTTTATGGCGTGCACGATTGGCGGGCCTTTGGCAGTGATTTTTGTGGTTGCGATCGCATTTTTGGTGGTGGTTCTTGGCAGCATTATGGTACCGACCTTCAAGATTTTTGACCGTGTGTTCAAAAATTACGATAACCTGAATGCGTCTGTGCAGGAGAACATCACGGCGATCCGTGTTGTCAAAAGCTTTGTGCGTGAGGGCTTTGAGAACGAAAAGTACACCAAAGCCTGTGAGAGCCTTTACAAGCAGTTTGTCAACGCTGAGAGCCGCCTGAGCTTTAACAACCCTGCTATGCTGGTGTCGGTTTACGGCTGCAACATTGCCCTGAGCTGGTTTGGCGCACATTATGTGCTGGCAGGTGCAATCACCACCGGTCAGTTGAATGCTCTGTTCGGCTACATCATGAACATCCTGATGGCGCTGATGATGATGAGCATGGCATTTGTTATGATCTCCATGTCCGCAGCCTCTGCACGCCGTATCGTGGAGGTTTTGGACGAGACGAGTGATCTGGCCGCTGCGCAGGAGCCTGTTAAGACGGTAAAGGATGGCAGCATCCGCTTTGATCACGTTACCTTTAAGTATAAGCACGGCTCGGGCAGCCCTGTTTTGAACGACGTCACCTTTGAGATAAAGCCGGGCGAGACACTGGGCATTATCGGCGGCACAGGCAGCGCGAAATCCAGCCTGGTGCAGCTGATCCCCCGTCTGTACGACGTGGAGAGCGGTGCTGTGAGCGTGGGCGGCGTGGATGTGCGCAAGTACGATATGGATGTGCTGCGCCGTGAGGTGTCCATGGTCCTGCAGAAGAACGTGTTGTTCTCCGGCACCATCCTCGATAACCTGCGCTGGGGTGATGCAAATGCCACGGATGAAGAATGCATCCGCATGGCAAAGCTTGCCTGTGCAGATGAGTTCATCGAGCGCTTCCCGGACAAATACAACACATGGATCGAGCAGGGCGGCGCCAACGTGTCCGGCGGTCAGAAACAGCGCCTGACGATTGCCCGTGCACTGCTGCGCAAGCCCAAGGTGCTGATTTTGGACGACTCTACAAGTGCCGTGGATACCGCAACAGATGCAAAGATCCGCAAGGCGTTCCGGGAAGAGATCCCCGGCACGACCAAAATCATCATTGCACAGCGCATTTCCTCGGTGCAGGATGCAGACCGTATCCTTGTGCTGGATGACGGCAGGATCAACGGTATCGGCACGCACGAGGAGCTGCTGAAGACCAATGCAATCTATCAGGAAGTTTACAACAGCCAGACAAAGGGCGGCGGCGATTTTGACAAGCAGGGAGGTGAGCAGTAATGGCACAGAAGGTAGTTCGTGGTCCCGGTCCCCGTGGTGCGGGTGCTCCCCGTCCCAAGGTTGAAAACCCGGGCAAATTGCTTAAGCGTATCATGGCAGCAGTTTTTAAGAACTATCTGCCGCACTGCATCCTGGTGCTGGTGTGCATTATTGCAAGTGCACTGGCAAGTGTGCAGTCCAGCTTGTTTTTGCAGACATTGATTGATGACTATGTCGTCCCGATGACCGAGCAGGCAAACCCGGACTTTGCCCCGCTGGCAGGCGCACTGCTCAAGGTGGGCGCTATTTACCTGATTGGCGTTGTCGCAGCATGGCTGAATGCCCGTGTTATGGTCAACGTTACACAGGGCACCCTGCGCAACCTGCGTGTTGAGCTGTTTACCCACATGGAGTCGCTGCCCATCAAGTATTTTGACAGCAATGCGCACGGCGATATCATGTCTGTTTACACCAACGACGTTGACACGCTGCGCCAGATGATCAGCCAAAGCATTCCTCAGCTGGTTTCCAGCGTTATCACGATCGTTTCGGTGTTTGTTTCCATGTGCGTCATGAGCATCCCGCTGACCCTTGTTACGATGTGCTGCGTTGCCGTGATGCTGTGGTGCTCCAAGATGGTCACAGCCCAGAGCGGCAAATACTTTATTTCGCAGCAGCGCGACCTCGGCAAGGTGAACGGCTACATCGAAGAGATGATGGAAGGCCAAAAGGTCGTCAAGGTCTTTACCCACGAGCAGACATCGCTGCAGGACTTCCGCAAGCTGAACAACCAGCTGAAGGACAGTGCCAACAAGGCAAACGGTTATGCAAACATCATTATGCCCATCACAGCGCAGTTGGGCAACGTAGGGTATGCGATCTGCGCACTGGTCGGCGCCTTGATGGCGGTCGGCGGTGTCGGCGGCATGACGCTGGGCACGGTCGTGTCCTTCCTGTCACTGAACAAGAGCTTTAATATGCCGATCAGCCAGGTGTCTATGCAGGCCAACAGTGTTATCATGGCACTGGCAGGCGCAGAGCGCATCTTCAAGCTGATGGATGCCGAACCCGAGAAGGATGAGGGCTATGTTACGCTGGTCAATGCAAAATACGACCGCGACGACAACCTTGTCGAGACCAGTGAGCGTACGGGTATTTGGGCGTGGAAGCACCCGCACCACGATGGTACGACCACCTACACCAAGCTGGCCGGCGATATCAAATTCGCAGATGTCGACTTTGGCTACGTGGAGGGCAAAACCGTCCTGCACGACATCAACCTGTACGGCCGCCCCGGTCAGAAGATCGCCTTTGTCGGTTCTACCGGTGCAGGCAAGACGACCATCACCAACCTGATCAACCGCTTCTACGATATTTCGGACGGCAAAATCCGCTACGACGGCATCAACATCAGCAAGATCAAAAAGGCTGACCTGCGCCGCTCTCTGGGTATCGTCCTTCAGGATACGCACTTGTTTACCGGCACAGTCATGGAAAACATCCGTTACGGTCGTCTGGATGCAACCGATGAGGAGTGCAAAGCGGCTGCAATGCTTGCCAATGCCGACGGCTTTATCCAGCGTTTGCCTGACGGCTATAACACGATGCTTACAAACGACGGTGCAAACCTGTCGCAGGGGCAGCGCCAGCTGCTGGCAATTGCCCGTGCTGCGGTCGCGGATCCCCCGGTGCTGATTCTGGATGAGGCGACCTCTTCTATCGATACCCGTACCGAGGCGCTGGTGCAGCGCGGTATGGACGGCCTGATGTATGGACGCACAAGCTTTGTCATCGCGCACCGTCTGTCCACCGTGCGCAATGCAGACTGCATTGTCGTCCTGGAGCAGGGACGTATCATTGAACGCGGCAGCCACGATGACCTGATTGCAAAGAAGGGCAAGTACTACCAGCTCTACACCGGCAATCTGGCTGAAAACTGATTTACAACTACAACCTTCTCAATAGCAGCGCCCTCGTCTGCCGGTCCGCCGGTGACGGGGGCACTTTGCTGTGCAAAAGCGGCCGCCGCACTGGACATCTGCTGCGGCATAGATTATACTTTGTGTGTTAAACCAGATACGTCAAGGAGGGCAAAGGGATGGTACAGATCGAGATTCTGCCACTGCAGCAGGGCGGCTGTAGACTGGTACGGGTGTACGGTGAGCAGCCCTGCATCAATATCCCCGATGCTGTCCCGGCGCCGACGGATGGGACACGGCTGGAGATCACAGAGCTTGGCGACTATTGCTTTTCGCAATCGCCGCGCGCTTTGCCGGCACCGGATAAAACCTGCCGCTATGCGATAACACAGACGGACAATGACTTCGATGTGCGCCCGGTATGCATTTTTGGACGTCTGCTGGGTAGTGCTTGCCGTTATGATTTGGATTTTGGCGATGCGCCTGCTGTGCCGCAGGAGCTGCATGCGGTCTGCGGTAATTTTTTGGAAGAGGTCGTTTTGCCGCAGACATTGCGCATTGTCGGAAGCTGTGCATTCTACAATTGCCGCTGCTTGCGGCAGATCTCCATCGGGAGCGGTGCATTGACGATGGGCAGTGATGTGTTTTTGAACTGCTTTGCGCTGGAGCTGATCACGGTTCGTGCAATGCCGGAGCAGCCGACGGGACTGTTTGCCGTTGTGAATAACATTACAGAGGCGGTACAGGCACAGTTTGCGCCGCAGGGCGAACCGATAGCGGCATTGTGGTACCCGGCGTATTGGGAGGACATTGAGGAGACGCCTGCGCATATCCTGCTGCACACCTTCTCCGGGCAGGGATACCACTACCGGCAGTGCTTTTTGAACGACCGTGTGTCACCGGCAGAGTATGACGCTATTTTTCCGCAAGGGCACGATGCAGATGATGCTGATGTTATGGCAATGCTGTGCTTTGGACGGCTGCGATTTCCGTGGCAGCTCGGCGATGCCGCACGGTGTGCATACCGGAGGTTTCTGGCAGAGAATGCACTGCGGGTGCTCAAGCGTCTGCTGAAAGCGCAGGATGAGGCAGGCGTGCGTGCGCTTACAGAGCTGGATGTTATGGAGAAAGCCGCTTTTGAGCAGGCAGCTGTGCTTGCCGCAAAGGCGGATAATGCCGCTGTGTGTGCGATTCTGGCGGATGCGCAGCATAAAAAATATGCCGCAGCGGACAAACGCCCCCGTTATGACTTTGATTTTTGACCATTTGCATAGATTGCTGCGATCAAAAGGGAGATGAATGTGTTGCCGGAGCTGCTTGAAAAAGAAAAATTTTTTGACCCGCGTACGCCGTTTAAGTCCGCACGCCCGGAGACGCATGAGGAGTGGCAACAGCGTATGGGGCTTGAGGTGCTTGCTGTGGTGCGCAGCGGATTGTACCTGGATTTTCGTTTTATGGATATGGCGCTGTCGGCGCTTGTACCGTTGGCGGATGAGCGCTGCCGTGTGCTGGCAACGGACGGACAGACATTATACTACCAGCCGGATGCACTGCTGCGGCTGTACCGGCAAAACCCGAAATATCTCAACCGTCTGTATCTGCATACGGTGCTGCACTGCGTGTTCCGTCACCTGTGGCTGCGCGGCAGACGTGACAAACGCCTATGGAGCCTTGCGTGCGATATCTCTGTGGAAAATGTTATAGACGGCTTGAAGCGCAAAAGTGTCCAGCGCCCTTTGACCTATGTAAGGCAAAATGCGTATGCACAGATCGCCGAACAGGAGCGCATTGTGGCGGCAGCGCCGACCTACCGCTGGCTTGTGCGGCAGACGCCCGGTGTGCTGCGTCAGCTGGAGCGTGAGTTTACAGCGGATGACCACCGCTTGTGGCGTGATGACCCGCCCGATGCCAACCAGCCGATGCCGACGCCTGCGCCGCAGAAAACGTGGCAGAAAATCGGCGAGCGCATGCAGACTGAGATGGAACTGCGGGACAAAGAAAAGGGGAGCGATGCAGACAAGCTGCAAGAGCAGATCAAGGCGGCAAACCGCAGCCGCCGCAGCTATCGTGACTTTTTGCGCAGGTTCTGCGTATTGCGCGAGGAAGTAAAGCTGGACCCAGATGAGTTTGATTTGAATTTTTATACCTATGGGCTTTCAGTGTACGGAAACCTGCCGCTGATTGAGCCGCTTGAGATGCGTGAGAGCAAAAAAATAGAGGAGCTTGCGCTGGTGATCGATACCAGCTATTCGACCTCCGGCGAGCTGGTGCGGGCATTTCTGGCGGAGACGTATACGCTGCTGAAGGGGCGCGAAAGCTTCTTCCGGCGGATGAACCTGCACCTGATCCAGGCGGACAATGCGGTGCAGCAGGACATCGCCGTGCGCAACGAGGATGAGCTGATCCGTGCGATGAATCACTTTGAGCTGCGCGGCGGCGGCGGGACAGACTTCCGGCCGGCTTTTGAATATGTAAACCGACTTTGCAGTGAGAAAAAGTTTTCGAACCTGCGTGGGCTGCTCTATTTTACGGACGGCATGGGCACATACCCGACCCGCCGTCCGCAGTACCAGACGGCGTTTTTGTTTTTGGGTGACCGCTTTGATGATGCCGATGTCCCGCCGTGGGCAATGAAGGTCGTACTGGACGAGGAAGAGTTTGCGGGCAGCGATAAAGCGTCGCTTGCGCAGGCAATGGATGAGGAAACAGACCTTTATCGTGAGCTGAACAATTCGTGAGGGGGAAACAGAAATGAACATAAAACGGGCAAAACAGGAGATTGAGCACACGGTGAAAGCGTACCTTGCAAAAGACGCTTTGGGAGAATATGCGATCCCGATGGTCCGTCAGCGCCCGATTTTGCTGATGGGACCTCCGGGCATCGGTAAAACGCAAATCATGGAGCAGGCGGCACGTGCGTGCGGGATCGCCCTGGTAGCTTATACCATTACGCATCATACACGACAGAGTGCGGTTGGTCTGCCGTTTATTCGTCAGCGCCATTACGGCGATAAGGACGTGTCGGTGACAGAGTACACGATGAGTGAGATCATCGCCAGCATCTACGAAAAAATGGAAGAGACAGGCTTACGGGAGGGCATCCTGTTTATCGATGAGATCAACTGCGTGTCCGAGACGCTCGCCCCAACTATGCTGCAATTTTTGCAATGCAAGACATTCGGCAGCCAGGCAGTGCCGGCGGGCTGGGTGATCGTGGCGGCGGGCAACCCGCCGGAATACAACAAGTCTGTGCGCGATTTCGATATCGTCACGCTTGACCGTGTGCGCCGCATGGATATTGAGCCGGACCTGCCGGTGTGGAAGGACTATGCACGCAGTGTGCATATCCACAGTGCGATTTTGAGCTACCTGGAGCTGCACCCGCAGAATTTTTACCGCATCAACGCCGATGTGGACGGTACGCAGTTTGTTACAGCCCGTGGTTGGGAGGACCTGTCCAATCTGCTGGACACCTACGAAACACTCGGACTAAAGGCGGACGCCGAGCTGATAAAAGAGTACGTCCAGCACGACAAGATCGCAGAAGATTTTTCGGCGTATCTGGACCTGTACTATAAGTATCGTGATGATTACGGAGTAGAGGATATCCTTGCAGGCAAAGCAAGCCCTGCTGTGTTTGCACGGCTGCTGCAGGCACCGTTTGACGAGCGCCTGTCTCTGGTTGAGCTGATTTTGTCCGGTCTAGGCACCCGCTTTGACGCATCCCGTGCGATGGATGCTGTGGCGGATGACTGCTACACCTTTTTGCGTGAGACAAAAAAGGCGCTTGCAACGCTGCCGGATGACGTGCCGGATGGGTCAGCAGAGCTGTTTGGCAGCATGATTACAGAATATGAGGTGCAGACAGAGCGCCGCCGCAAGTCGGGGCTGCTGGACAAAGCAGGCCTGGGGGTGCGACTGCGTACTCTGTCTGCGCTGCGCCAGTGGGAAAGTGAGCTTCGCCGTGCAAATGCGGCCGGTACGCGGGAGGCGTTTGAACTTCTGCGCACAAAATTCCAGACAATGGCGGCACAGCGCGAGGAGCTGCAAATGACAGCATCCAATGCGCTGGAGGCTGCGTTTGATTTTATGGAGCAGGCGTTCAGCGACAGCCAGGAGATGGTCGTATTTGTTACAGAGCTGACAGTCGACCCGACGGCGCACGCCTTTATCACAGAAAATGGCTGTGAAAGATACTTTGCATACAATAAGGATTTGCTGCTGGACCGACGCAAAGCGGCCTTGCAGCAGGAGCTTGCAGCAGAGCAGCAGCGCCACGGCGGCGTGTGACGGCTTGCCTGCCTTCGATCAAATATACCTGTAAAACAGCAGCCGCCGGGCAAAATAGACCATGCCCGGCGGCTGCTGTTTTGGTTGTATTTGTATGGGTATTGTGGTTAAGCGTTTAACTGCGGCGCAGAGGGGCGATCGGGCATGACGTTTGTCATGCTCTTCAGGCTGATGCCGATGGTGGAAAGGTTGTGCAGCATGGCAGAGGTGGCAGGCTGCAGGATGCCCATTGCACCAAGAGCGATGAGACCGGAGTTGAACCCAAGCACGAAGCGGTAGTTGCGGTGCACACGATGCTCAAGACTGTTGGCAATGGTTTTGAGCACGACCAGCTCTTCAAGGCTGTCGGCCTTAATGGTGATATCTGCGATCTCACGGGCAATGGCTGCACCGGAATTGATTGCAATGCCGATGTCGGCGGCAGAAAGAGCAGGGGAGTCGTTGATGCCGTCGCCGATCATAACAACCGTGTGCCCCTCGGTCTTTGCACGGGCAACGTATGCGGCTTTGTCCTCTGGCAGGACCTCGGCGTAAAACTGATCCACGCCGACCTCACGGGCGATGGCAGCTGCGGTACGCTCGCTGTCGCCGGTCATCATGACTGTATTGCGGATGCCGAGCTTACGCAAAGCGTGCAGCACCTGCGAGGCCTCCGGACGCAGTGGGTCTGCAACACAAATCACGCCTACAAGCTGACCGCTTGCTGCCATGTACAGGTGTGAGTACTGCGGCTCCAGCGCATTGAATTTGTCCTGCTCCGCTGCCGGAACCACGCATTTTTCATCCTCGAACACAAAGTGATGACTGCCGATGACAACACGCTCGGTGCCCACGCGGCTTGCAATGCCGTGCGCCACGATGTATTCGACCTGCGAGTGCATTTCCTCGTGCGAGATGCCGCGTTCTTTGGCGGCCCGCACAACGGCGTTTGCCATGGAATGCGGGAAATGCTCCTCCAGACAGGCGGCCAACTGCAGCACCTCACGCTCGCCGCAGCCGGAGAAGGGGATGACCTTGACTACCTGCGGTGTGGCACGGGTCAGGGTGCCCGTCTTGTCAAAAACGATGGTGTCCGCTTTGGCAAGTGTCTCCAGATACTTGCCGCCTTTGACAGTGATATGGTAGCTGCCGCACTCGCGCATGGCAGACAGTACCGCCAGCGGCATGGAGAGCTTCAGCGCACAGGAAAAGTCTACCATCAGGCAGGAGATGGCACGTGTGACATTGCGGGTAAGCACATAGGTAAGTGCGGTTGCCCCCAGGCACCACGGTACAAGGCGGTCGGCCAAATCAAGGGCACGGCGCTCGGTACCGGACTTGAGCTTTTCGGATTCTTCGATCATGGCAACGATCTTGTCGTAACGGTTTGCGCCGCCCTCGGCCCGGGCAACAAAGACGCATTCGCCCTCTTCGACCACGGTACCTGCATACACTGTCGCACCGCAGGCCTTGCGCACCGGCATGGATTCGCCGGTCAAAGCCGCCTGGTTTACCATGGCCTCGCCTTCCAGCACGGTGCCGTCCAGCGGAATCATATTGCCGCTGCGTACAACGATCTCATCGCCGGTGTGCACTTTGTTCAGCGGCAGCAGCACCTCGGTGCCCTGTGTACGCACCCAGACACGATCTACATTCAGCGCCATGCTGCGTGCCAGGTCATCCAGGCTCTTTTTGCGGGTCCACTCCTCCAGCAATGCGCCGAGCTTAAGCAGGAACATGACAGACCCTGCGGTGCTAAAGTCGCCGCGCATAATCGAAACGCCGATGGACAATGCGTCCAGGACCTCGACCTCGAGTTTGCGGTGCACCAGACAGAGCACGCCCTTCCAGACAAAAGCAATTGAACGATAGATCGTGTAGGCTGTTTGCAGTGGTGCCGGCAAAAACAGCTTGCGCAGTGCCCGTCCGGCTACCAGATCCAACATTTTGTCCTGATATTCACGGTTCAGCTTGCGGCTGTCGGCGGATGTGACGAGCGCGTCGTTTTCAGCCACATCAAACTTATACCCGGCCAATGCTGCCACGGCGTCGGCGCGCCGGCCGTGGTAAAGCACCACGACATCGCCGGTGCGCTCGTAGACGGTGGCGTGTGCGATAGCGGCGTGGTGGTTCAGGTATGCCTCCAGCACATCGGCGCGGTGCAGTGTCATGCGCACCCCGACCACATGCACACGCATGCGCCCGTGGCTCTCATGCAAAATCGTACATTTCATAGTTTATATTGTCCTTTTGGGCTTTTGCACCCGGCAATTTTATAAAAAAGAGCCGCCCGTAGGCGGCTCGGCGGGCATGTATCATTACTCGGCGGTCTGTTCTGTCTCGACCTCGGCGGTGTCCTCGATGACCTCCTGTGCAGCCTCGGCGGCACGTGCCTCGTTGATGGCCTTTGCGTCAGCCAGGATATCACCGGCCTGCTCCTGCACCTTGTTTACGGTTTCCATGGTGCAGTCCTTCATGCGCAGCACTGCGGCAGTGGTCTGTGTGTAGACCTTTTTTGCGTCCTTGCTGGACAGGATCTTAAAGCCTGCAGAACCAAACAATACGCCGCCTACAAACAGAGCAACCTTTTTCATACCGATCATAATTGTATCCCTTCCCTTTTTACTGTAAGTTCGTTTTGATATCCTCAGCACCCGGGGTGTTTTTGCCCCCGGGTTTTGCATGATCTTGCCAAGACGCAGTGCCCGCTGCAACCTGCGGCCGCTGTGTCTTGACGATATTATAGCACGCTTTTTGGGATTCGCAAGCGAAAAACCAAAAGTTAATACGCATAAACATTTTACAGTGAGTAGTTAGAAAAAACTATCTCTACGTGTTTTTTATGACAAACTACTGTTTGTAAATGCGAACTAACCGCCCGCTTTCTGCATACGTAAAAAACCCGATGTGCGTAAAAGCGACAGGCGTTTTTTGCCCCGCCAATAACAGCCCACAGCATGAGGCGGGAATGCGGTTTGATACGGTGCGGGGCGTTGCTTTTAGGGTGTATTTCTGATATGATATACTCGATTATGTGGCGCTTAAAGGAGGATTCGGGCATGGCAAGGGTTTTGATCGTCGGTGCAGGTGCGGCGGGGCTGATGGCAGCCGGTGCGGCTGCGAGACGGGGGCATCAGGTTACGGTGCTGGAGCACATGGATAAGCCGGCGCAAAAAATCCTTGTTACGGGCAAGGGGCGGTGCAATGTGACGAATGACTGCACGGCAGAGGAGTTTTTGCGTCACGTGCGGACAAACCCGCGCTTTCTGTTCTCCTCGCTGGAGGCGTTCCCGCCTGCTAAGACGATGGAACTTTTGCGCAGCCTGGGCGTTGAGCTGAAGGTCGAGCGTGGGCGGCGCGTTTTTCCGGTGTCTGACAAAGCGGAGGAAATCCGGCAGGCACTGCTGCGCTATGCGCAGGATGCCGAACTTGTACACGACGGTGCAAAACAGCTTTTGCTTGAGCCGCTGCAGCCGGAGCAGGCGGCGGATGCGCAAACGGACGAAAACCCGCGCCATCCCAAAAAGAAAAAGCCCGGTGCGGCGTACCGTTGTGTCGGCGTGCAGACTGCCGCAGGGCGAGAACGATACGCGGACGCTGTACTGGTTGCAACGGGTGGTTTGAGCTACCCTGTGACGGGGTCCACAGGCGACGGCTACCGGCTTGCCAGGCAGGCGGGGCACACATTGGTTGAGCCTGTGCCAAGCCTTGTCAGCCTTGTAAGCCATGATGCGGACTGTAAAAAAATGATGGGACTTGCGCTGAAAAACGTCACCCTGACACTTTATGAGGATGACAAAGCGGTTTTTGCTGAGCAGGGAGAGATGCTGTTTACGCATTTTGGCATCAGCGGGCCGTTGACGCTGAGTGCCTCCAGCCATTTGGGTGATATGAAAAAGCACCGCTATCATGCAGAGATCGACCTGAAGCCTGCTTTGACAGAGGAGCAGCTGTACGACCGCATTACACGGGATTTTGCGCTGCTGGCAAACCATGCGGCGCAGGGGGCGCTGGTAAAGCTGCTGCCTGCCAGTATGCAGCCGGTCATGGTGGCACGCTGGGGCATCGACCCGGCGACAAAGGCAAACCAGATCACACGCAAGCAAAAGCGTGAGCTGGTGCAGCTGTGCAAGCATTGGCGGGTATCGATCGATGCCCGCGGCGACCTGGCACATGCCGTCATCACCTCCGGCGGCGTCTCGGTAAAGGAGGTCGACCCCAAAACAATGCAGAGCAAAAAGGCGGCTGGGCTGTACTTTGCCGGCGAGGTGCTGGATGTAGACGCCTACACCGGCGGCTACAATTTGCAGATTGCGTTCTGTACAGCACAGAGCTTTGCAAACAATTTGTGACGCCTTGAGACCCCGTCTGTGTCTCGCACGGCAGTGGAATATATATTAAAGGAGAGTTTTGAATGATTTCGGTTGCAATCGACGGTCCTGCAGGGGCAGGCAAATCCACATTGGCACGCCGTCTGGCGGCAGAGCTGGGTTACATCTATGTGGACACGGGTGCAATGTACCGCGCGATCGGACTGTATGTTCTGCGTGCAGGTAAGGATGCGCACGACGATGCTGCGGTGAACGCTCTGCTGCCGGAAATCGAGCTGCATCTGGCATCGATCGATGGCGAGCAGCACATCTACCTGAAGCAGGAGGATGTGAGCAAGGCGATCCGCACTGAGCAGGCCGGCATGGCAGCCTCTGCCGTGGGTGCAAACCCTGCGGTGCGTGCTTTTCTGCTGGAGCTGCAGCGCAGCATGGCGAAAACGCAAAATGTACTGATGGACGGGCGTGATATCGGCACGGTCGTGCTGCCGGATGCCACGGTGAAAATTTTTCTGACGGCAAGCCCGGAGGCACGTGCGATGCGCCGCTGGAAGGAAAACCGGGAAAAGGGCGATGCGACTTCGTATGAGGCCGTGCTTGAGGGCGTAAAGCAGCGTGATTATCAGGATACCCACCGTGCAGCTGCCCCGCTCAGACAGGCGGAGGATGCTGTTTTGCTGGACACGTCCGAGCTGGATTTTGAGCAGAGCCTGGCGGCAATGAAGCAGATCATTGCGCAGCGCATCGGCTGATGGAGCGTGAGAGATGATTTTATACTATATCTGCCTGCCGCTTGCCTGGGTACTGTGGCACTTGGGGTTTCGGATCCATACCGAAGGGCGTGAGAACCTGAAAAAGGTGCAGACAAAGGGCTGTATCATTGCGCCTACGCATGTCTCGGCGATCGACCCGCTGTTTATAGCTATTACCCGCTTTTGGGGCAGCCGTATGATCATATTTGCAAAGAAAGAGCTGTTCGAGATCAACGCCGTCCTAAGCTGGTTCTTCCGCTGTCTGGGCGCTGTGTGCGTGCGCGGCACAAAAGACGAGCTGCCTGTTGTTGCGGACACGGTAGAGGCGTGCAGGCAAGGCGGTACGCTGCTGATCTTCCCGGAGGGCACGCGTGAAAAAGAGGGCAGGATCCTGCCGCTCAAAAGTGGCCTGTTCGTCATAGCGGCAGGTGCCGGTGTGGATGTTGTGCCCTGCCGTATCCTGTACGATACGGCCGATGGCAGGATGCATCTGTTTTGCAGGGTAAGGGTGATTTACGGTGAGCCGATGCCTGCAAAGCAGTTTGCCATGGAGGGACGCCGTGACATCAAAGCGCTGCGTGCCAACAAACAGGCACTGCTGGACGCATGGGAAAAGCTGGGCACATGATGCACGCAGCATAAAAAAGGAGAACGATATGGAAATCTGCCTTGCAAAAACAGCAGGCTTCTGTTTTGGTGTAAACCGTGCAGTCGACTTGACATATAAGCTGCTGAAGGAGGGCAGGAAGGTGGCAACGCTCGGTCCGCTGATCCACAACACGCAGGTGGTGGAGGATCTGCAGCGGCGCGGCGTCCTGGTGGAGGAGTGCGTGGCAAAGCTGCCTGCAGACTACGAGGTCATCATTCGCAGCCACGGCGTACCGCAGTCTGTCTACGATGAATTGGGAAAGCGCGGGCTGACGACCCACGATGCGACCTGTCCCTTTGTACAGAAGATCCAGCGCATTGCACAGCAGGCGCAGCAGGCGGGTGCGGTGCTGCTGGTGGCCGGCGATAAAACACACCCGGAAGTGCAGGGCATCGTCGGGCATACGAGCGGCGAGGTGTTTGTTTTTGCGGATCTTGCCGAATTAAAGGCGTGGAGCGGCCCGAAAGACCCCGAAAAACCGCTTTTTGCGGTTGCACAGACCACATTTCAGGTAACAAAATGGAAAGAAAGTTCGGAGTTTCTAAAAAAAGTCTATACAAACGCCCGAATTTTTGATACAATATGTAATGCGACGTGGGCGAGGCAACAGGAAGCGGAAGACCTCAGCCAAAAATGCGACATTGTTGTTGTCATTGGCGGTCATCATTCTTCCAATACCCAAAAGCTGGTGCAGGTCGCCGCAAAGCATGCGCGTGCCGTTACGGTCGAGACAGCGAGCGAACTTCGGCCGGAATGGTTTGCAAATGTAAAAACGGCGGGCGTGACAGCCGGGGCTTCAACGCCATCGTCTATTATTGAGGAGGTACTTAACAGTATGAGCGCAGAAATCAATGACAGCATGAGCTTTGAGGAGATGCTGAATGCATCCGAGGAAAAGCGTGTTCATGCAGGCAGTATTGTGAAAGGAATCGTGACCAGCATCTCTGCCAACGAGATCCAGGTGGATATCGGTGCGAAGCAGACCGGCTTTGTCAAGCTGAGCGAGCTGAGCGATGATTCCTCCGCCAAGGTCGAGGACCTGGTGAAGGTTGGCGATGAGCTGGACCTCATCGTCGAGAAGGTCATGGATCAGGATGGCGTTATCCAGCTCTCTCGCAAGAAGCTCGCATCTCGCAAGGGCATGGAAGAAATCGCCAAGGCAGCTGAATCCGGTGAAGTCGTCGAGGGCGATGTTACCGAGTTCAATAAGGGCGGCGTTGTCGTCAACGTCAAGGGCGTTAAGGTGTTCGTCCCCCGTTCTCAGGCCACTATGCGCCGTGACGAGGATTACACTGCTCTGGTTGGCCAGCATGTCAAGCTGGTCGTCACCGAGTGCTCCGGCCGTAAGATCGTCGGCAGCATCAACAAGGTGACCGCTGAAGAGAATAAGGCAAAGCGTGAGGAGTTCTGGAGCACCGTCGAGGTAGGCAAGAGCTACACCGGCGTTGTCAAGAGCCTGACTTCTTACGGTGCATTTGTTGATATCGGTGGTGTGGACGGCCTGTGCCACATCAGCGAGCTGAGCTGGAACCGCATCAAGCATCCTTCCGAGGTTGTCTCTGTCGGCGACAGCATCGAAGTGTATGTCAAGGACATCGACACCGAGAACCACAAGGTTTCTCTGGGCTACAAGAAGTCCGAGGACAACCCCTGGGAGCAGCTGAAGAACAACTACCCCATGGGCAGCACCTTCCACGCACCGGTCGTTTCTCTGACCAAGTTTGGTGCGTTCGTCCGCATCCTGCCGGGTGTTGACGGTCTGGTCCATATCAGCGAGATCAGCAACGATCGCGTTGAGAAGGTCTCCGACGTGCTGAAGGTCGGTGATATGGTTGATGTCAAGTTGCTGGATGTCGATTTCGACAAGAAGCGCATCAGCCTGTCCATGAAGGCTCTGCTGAGCGACAAGAACGACGAGGAGTAATCCGAAGTCTTCTTTCGCAGTGCATCTGCCGGGTGGAAAAAGCAATCGACAGCCCCGTTGCCGGGTGACGGCGGCGGGGCTGTTTTTTCAAAGCATTTTTTCGTTTTTGATAAAATACAAAATAAAAACATAATTTTATGGTAAGCTGGATCAAAAGGCATGCACAGGTGCTTAGCTATCTGGTATTTGGCGTGCTGACAACACTTTTGAATATTGTCCTTTATGCGTTGTTCAATGCGCTGTTCGGCTATGCGGCTGCGAACAGCTGGGCAAATGTGCTGGACAACATCCTGTGCATTCTGTTTGCGTATGCCACAAACCGTGCATTCGTCTTTCACAGCAAAACACAGGGCAGGGCGCTGGCGAAAGAGTTTGGTGCCTTTGTCACCTGCCGCCTGGGCACTATGGTGCTGGATGCTGTCATTATGATCGTGGGCGGAAACCTGCTGGCAGCCCAGGGCACGGCTCTGATGGAAAGCCTGTTCGGCGGTTTCATGACGGTTTCGGGCAGCTATACCGGCGCAGCGGCTTCGGCGGCAGCATCGGCAGCGGGCGTTGGTATCATTGGAGGAGCGGACGGCCCAACGGCTGTGTTTGTCACTACCCTCATCACGGCCCAGGAGATCTGGGGCATGTGTGTAAAAGTGTTTTCAAATGTGATCGTGGTGATCCTGAACTATGTGTTCAGTAAGCTCATTGTGTTCAAGAAAAAGTAAGGCGATTTGAAAACGATTAACATTTTAGGAGGTATGCTCTATGAAACGTGGTCTGAAAGGTTTTGCGTTTTTGGTCTCAGGACTGGTGCTGGGCATCATTGGTGCAACGGTGTCGGTGACGGCTGTTGTGCTGAGCGCAGTTGGCATGGGAAAGGTACGCCGTGCCATGAAAAATTGATCATCAGGAAAGGAACACGGAAATGACACGTGAAGAAATTTTAGCCCATGTAGACCATACTCTGCTGAAGCCGGAGGCGACCTGGCCGCAGATCCGCTCGCTGTGCGATGAGGCGATTGCAAACCATACCGCATCCGTCTGCATCAATACCTGTTATGTGAAGCAGGCAGTCGAATATATGGCAGGACGCATTCCAGTATGCTGTGTGGTTGGCTTCCCTCTGGGTGCTATGGACACCGCCAGCAAGGCTTTTGAAGCCAAGACGGCCATCGAGAACGGTGCCGCCGAGGTGGACATGGTCATCAACATCGGACGCCTGAAAAACGGCGAGTACGATGCCGTGCGTGAGGATATCCGTGCTGTCAAGCAGGCTGTGGGCGACAATGTCCTGAAGGTCATCATCGAGACATGTCTGCTGACGGATGCCGAAAAAGAAAAAATGTGCGATATCGTGTGCGAGGCAGGTGCGGATTACATCAAGACCAGCACCGGTTTTTCTACCGCAGGCGCAAACTTCCACGATGTGGAGCTGATGGTCAAGGGCGTGCATGGCCGCTGCAAAGTCAAGGCTGCCGGCGGCATCTCCACTGTAGATGATATGGAAAAGTTTCTGGCCCTGGGTGCGGACCGTCTGGGCACCTCCCGCGCTGTCAAAATCCTGAACGGCGAGCAGGCCAAGGGCTACTAAGCAAATCACGTTCTGTGCAAGGGCATCGCTTCGGCGGTGCCCTTTCTCACATCAATTTTGGAATAATGTCTAAAATAAGTGATACTCTTCTTGACAATCTGACGAAGCAATGATAGAATATCGAACGTACCAACTGAATACCGACTTATCAAGAGCGGCTGAGGGGACAGGCCCTGTGAAGCCCGACAACCTGCGTGCAAACGTAAGGTGCCAAATCCTGCGGGAAACCGAAAGATAAGAGTGCAACGCTCAGAGCTTTCGGGCTCTGGGCGCTTTTGTTTTTCGCGCACAAAAAGCTTGAACGGAATGTTGGAGCAAAAAATACACACCCTGCTGTAAAAACTGTTTAGGAGGCAAAACAAATGGCAAGACACCTGTTTACTTCTGAGTCCGTCACCGAAGGACATCCCGACAAGATCTGCGACCAGATCTCGGATGCAGTCCTGGACGAGATCCTGACCTTGGACCCTGAAGCCCGTGTGGCCTGCGAGACCTGCGCATCCACCGGCCTTGTGCACATTATGGGCGAGATCACCACCAGCTGCTATGTGGACTTCCAGAAGATCGTGCGTGAGGTCGTGGCGGATATCGGCTACACCCGCGCAAAGTACGGCTTTGATGCCGACACATGCGCCGTGATCACCAACATTGACGGTCAGAGCCCGGACATTGCTCTGGGCACCAACGACAATGTCGGCGGCGCCGGCGACCAGGGCATGATGTTTGGTTATGCCTGTGATGAGACCCCTGAGCTGATGCCGATGCCGATCAGCCTGGCACACAAGCTGGCAAAGCGCCTGACCGAGGTGCGCAAGAGCGGCGAGATGAGCTATCTGCGCCCGGACGGCAAGAGCCAGGTCACCGTGGAATATGAGGACGGCAAGCCGGTGCGTGTGGATGCTGTGGTTATCTCCAGCCAGCACAGTGAGGATGTGACCATGGAGCAGCTGCGTGCAGATGTGATGGAAAAGGTCATCAAGGCTACCATCCCTGCCGAGCTGCTGGATGAGAACACCAAGTACTACATCAACCCCACCGGCCGCTTTGTCGTCGGCGGCCCGCAGGGCGACACCGGTCTGACCGGACGCAAGATCATTGTGGATACCTACGGCGGCTATGCCCGTCACGGCGGCGGTGCATTCTCCGGCAAGGACCCCAGCAAGGTTGACCGCAGCGCAGCATATGCGACCCGCTGGGTAGCCAAAAATATTGTTGCCGCAAAGCTTGCAACCAAGTGTGAGGTGCAGGTTGCGTATGCGATCGGTGTGGCAAAGCCTGTCTCTGTCATGGTCGATACCTTTGGCACCGGTACGGTTTCGGACGAGATCATTGAGAAGGCGGTAGAAAAGGTGTTTGACCTGACCCCGGCTGCAATCATCCGTGAGCTTGATCTGCGCAAGCCTATTTACCGCAAGCTGGCTGCTTACGGCCACATGGGCCGTGAGGACCTTGGCGTGAAGTGGGAGAACACAGACCGTGTGGATGCCCTGAAGGCTGCTGTCGCAGCGCTGTAAGCTGTAAATAAACAAAAGATGCCTGCCCGCAGGCGCTCGCCTTAAAAGGAGCGCCTGCGGGCTTTTGTATCTGCAGAAAAGGGAAGGAATGCGGTAAGCAACAACAAGCTACAGCCTGTAAAATTTAATGGTGGATTTTGGAAATGTTGTAAAAGAAAAGAATGCCTTTTTGTAAAAACCACACAGTCTGTGCGAAAAAAAGTAAAAACAGATGTGCAAGGCGCAGAAAATCGCATGACAGGGGCATTTGTTGTGACACAAAGTTCAAAATGTGATAAAATAATGATTGGTATACAACCCGTTGTCCGGTCATGATTTGGTTTTTACCGCTATGGTGAAAGAGCAATAAGGAGATAGCATTATGTCCACTGAAACGACCCCGAAGACGATTTTTAAGGAAAAGAGTGTTGCCGAGCTGCGCCTGCTGGCTTGCCCCGGTGCAGAGGAGCTTACAAAGCTGATTGACGGTCATCTGGTGCGTTGGGCTGCAGCAGCCGGCATCAAAAAGGATACCTTTATCATCCCGTGCGAGTGCCCCCGCTTCCAGAGCGGCGACGCAAAGGGTCTGGTGAAGGACTCTGTTCGCGGTGACGATATCTTTATTGTGATCGACCCGGGCAATTACAGCGTGACCTACAAGCTGTTCAACTACGAAAACCATCTGTCTCCCGATGATCATTTTGCCAACCTGAAGCGTCTGATCCAGGCTGTGGCAGGCAAGGCACACCGTGTGTCGGTTATTATGCCCAGCCTTTACGGCGGTCGTCAGCATCGCCGTGTGGTGCGTGAGAGCCTGGACTGTGCAGTGGCCCTGCAGGAGCTGCAGACCATGGGCGTGCGCAACATCATCACCTTTGACGCACACGACCCCCGTGTGCAGAACGCTGTGCCGCTGCTCAGCTTTGATAATGCGATGCCTACCTATCAGGTGCTCAAGAGCCTGCTGAAGAAGGATCCTGACATCTCCTTTGACAAGAGCAAATTTACCGTGGTAAGCCCGGACGAGGGCGCTATGAACCGCAACATGTACTTCTCCAGCGTACTGGGCTGCAACCTGGGTATGTTCTACAAGCGCCGTGACTACACCCGTGTTGTCAACGGACGCAACCCCATTGTTGCGCACGAGTACCTGGGCGAGTCCGTCGAGGGCAAGACTGTCTTTATTGCAGATGACATCATTGCATCCGGCGAGAGCATGCTGGAGGTTGCCAGCAACCTGAAGGCACGCGGTGCAGGGCGCATCATCGCAAATGCGACCTTCCCGCTGTTTACGAGCGGACTGGAAAAGTTTGATAAGGCGGTTGCGGACGGCACGCTGACCTACGTTGTCGGCACCAACCTGACCTACCGTACGCCTGAGCTGCTTACCCGTGATTGGTATGTGGATGTTGACGTGTCGAAGTACGCTGCATATTTTGTGCTGGCACTCAACCACGACATCTCGGTCTCCAGCATTATCGACCCGCTGAAGAAGATCGAGGCCCTGCTGGCAAGCCGCAAGTAAGCCCCGAAAACAGACCTTTCGATCATATTCAAGCCCCGTGTTCTGCATGAGATGTGCAGAGCACGGGGCTTTTTGCGCCCCACAAATATCGGCAAAAATATGAAAAGCCTTTGTAACAACCGGCCCTCATACTGCGTATGTATATGCATAAGGCAAAACACAAAGCAAACCTGAAAAACAAAACCGAAACACATAAACAAATTAAAAACAACAAAGAAAAAGGAGAACACACTTATGAAAACCACAAAAAATATCGTCCGTATCGCAGCAACCGCCCTGGCAGCCATGTCCTTTGCAGCAGCACTCAGCATCCCGACCTTTGCAGCGACACCTGAACTGATCAGCCGTGACACCGATGACCCGGTGCTGCAATGCATCGGCTGTGAGGCGGATGACCTTGATGAAACAAACAGCGTTACACAGAGCGAGATGGAGCTCATCAAGAGATGTTACACCTATCTGATGACCGTGGATTACGATGTTTCCGGTGCAGACCCGGCATTGAGTTTATCCTGCAAGAATATTTTGAATGAGCTGGTGGACACAAAAACCGGTGAGTGGAAAAAAGAGACAGACGAATTTGAAGTTATGGAGGGTCTGGTTTACAAGGTCATTACCTATAACGATACCGACTTTCACACCGGTAAGACCAGAGGTGTATACCCCTACAAGGTTGTTGACGGTGACGTCGATAATAATGTCTTTATAGGTACTGTAAGTTGTTTTATGCGTGACCATATTAAAAAAGGCAACACGTTGAAAAAAGTTGGTATCGGAGAAGAAAACGGTTACATCTGCCTTGCGATCCAGTACCAATAACCGTTAAAAAGACAACCGTTTTAACAGAGAATGATAAAAGGAGAAAACTATTATGAAAACCACAAAAAATATCGTCCGTATCGCAGCAACCGCCCTGGCAGCCATGTCCTTTGCAGCAGCACTCAGCATCCCGACCTTTGCGGCAGCACCTGAATTGATCGGCGAAAGCCCCGCAGAGCCGGCTTTGATGGAAAGCCGCATTGCAACACAGAAAACCGCAGAAGCAGCACTTGGCTCCAGCACAGCAGAGTCGGTGAGACTGGTAATCCTTTCCGAAAAAGCTCCCACGTTGGAAAGCATCGCCACCGCATATATCCTATAAAATCAGACCTGAAAACCGTGAGAAGAGGTGAACGAAACAAGCAGCAAAAAGCAGCGCAGTCGGGTGATTGCGCTGCCTTTGTTTTTTGCGTTAAAAAGATCCCTCGAATAGCACGAAATCACCCTGACTTCGCCGTCCGGCCACACGGCTGGAGATGCAAAAACTTTTTGTAACAACCGGCCCTCATACTGCGTATGTATATGCATAAGGCAAAACACAAAGCAAACCTGAAAAACAAAACCGAAACACATAAACAAATTAAAAACAACAAAGAAAAAGGAGAACACACTTATGAAAACCACAAAAAATATCGTCCGTATCGCAGCAACCGCCCTGGCAGCCATGTCCTTTGCAGCAGCACTCAGCATCCCGACCTTTGCAGCGACACCTGAACTGATCAGCCGTGACACCGATGACCCGGTGCTGCAATGCATCGGCTGTGAGGCGGATGACCTTGATGAAACAAACAGCGTTACACAGAGCGAGATGGAGCTCATCAAGAGATGTTACACCTATCTGATGACCGTGGATTACGATGTTTCCGGTGCAGACCCGGCATTGAGTTTATCCTGCAAGAATATTTTGAATGAGCTGGTGGACACAAAAACCGGTGAGTGGAAAAAAGAGACAGACGAATTTGAAGTTATGGAGGGTCTGGTTTACAAGGTCATTACCTATAACGATACCGACTTTCACACCGGTAAGACCAGAGGTGTATACCCCTACAAGGTTGTTGACGGTGACGTCGATAATAATGTCTTTATAGGTACTGTAAGTTGTTTTATGCGTGACCATATTAAAAAAGGCAACACGTTGAAAAAAGTTGGTATCGGAGAAGAAAACGGTTACATCTGCCTTGCGATCCAGTACCAATAACCGTTAAAAAGACAACCGTTTTAACAGAGAATGATAAAAGGAGAAAACTATTATGAAAACCACAAAAAATATCGTCCGTATCGCAGCAACCGCCCTGGCAGCCATGTCCTTTGCAGCAGCACTCAGCATCCCGACCTTTGCGGCAGCACCTGAATTGATCGGCGAAAGCCCCGCAGAGCCGGCTTTGATGGAAAGCCGCATTGCAACACAGAAAACCGCAGAAGCAGCACTTGGCTCCAGCACAGCAGAGTCGGTGAGACTGGTAATCCTTTCCGAAAAAGCTCCCACGTTGGAAAGCATCGCCACCGCATATATCCTATAAAATCAGACCTGAAAACCGTGAGAAGAGGTGAACGAAACAAGCAGCAAAAAGCAGCGCAGTCGGGTGATTGCGCTGCCTTTGTTTTTTGCGTTAAAAAGATCCCTCGAATAGCACGAAATCACCCTGACTTCGCCGTCCGGCCACACGGCTGGAGATGCAAAAACTTTTTGTAACAACCGGCCCTCATACTGCGTATGTATATGCATAAGGCAAAACACAAA
>CAVBNV010000001.1:0-9796 GCA_963596815.1 Oscillospiraceae bacterium | reverse complement strand
AACGAAACAAGCAGCAAAAAGCAGCGCAGTCGGGTGATTGCGCTGCCTTTGTTTTGCGTGGGGATTACCCCTGCGTATGGAAGTAGTCGTATATGGTCTGTGCCGTCTGTTTGCCTACACCCGGTGTGGCGGCAAGCTGCTCGGGGGCGGCTTCACGCACGGCCGCAACGCTTTTGAACTGCGCCATCAATGCCCGGGCGGTCTTTGGCCCGATGCCCGGTATTTCGGTCAGGGAGGATGCGTAGCTCTTTTTGTGCATCTGCTGCTTGCGGTAAGCGTTGGCAAAGCGGTGCGTTTCGTCTTGTATGGCAGTGACAAAGGTAAATGTGCCGCGGTTCATGTTGATGGCGATCTCGCGCCCGTCACCGTCTACAATTGCGCGGGTGCGGTGATGGTCATCCTTTACCATCCCGTACAGCGGCACGTCCGCAAGCTTTGTGCCTGCCAGTGCGGCCTTGGCGGCGTTTACCTGTCCGCGTCCGCCGTCCATCAGCAGCAGGTCCGGTTTTTGCCCAAACCAGTTGTCGCTCGCTTCGCCTTTTTGCGCCAAAAGGACGTGCCTTTCGTACTCTGCCGCACGGCGGGCGACGGTTTCGGCAAGCGATGCGTAGTCGTCTGTGCCTGCAACGGTTTTCATCTTGAACTTGCGGTAGCCCGCCTTATAGGGCTTGCCGTCCTTAAAGGTGACCATGCCGCACACGCTTGTGCCGTCACCCCAGTTGGAGATGTCGTAGCTCTCGATGGCACGGGGAGGCTTGGGCAGACCAAGTACCTGCGCTAGCTCATCCAAAAGCTTTTCCTCACGGGCGTAACGTCCGCTTTCCCGTGCCAGGCGCTCGACAGCATTGGTGTGAGCCATTTCCACCAGATGTGCCTTGTCGCCGCGCTGCGGTACATAAAGCTGTACCTCACTGCCGCGCCGCTCATGCAGTGCCTGCTGCAGGGCGTCTGCGTCGGGCGGCAGCTCGTCCACGGCGACCACGCGCGGGATCTGCTCGTCGTCCAGGTAGTAGCGGGGCAAAAATTCCTCCCGCACCGCCGCAATGTCTGCGGTGTCGTGGAACAGAAACTCACGCTTGTCGGTAAGGCGTCCGTCCCGAAAACGCAGCACGGCGGCACAGACGCTGCTCGGTGTGCCTGCCAGTGCCACAACGTCCATTTCCACATCGGGGTCTGTCACTACTTTTTGACCGGCGCTGACCTTGGTGATCGCATTGATTTGGTCCCGCAGCAGTGCGGCGGTCTCAAAATCCAGCCGGTCGGAGGCCTCCAGCATACGCCGGTTGAGCGTCTTTAAGATATCTTTTTTGCCGTAGCGTATCAGGTGCACTGCACCCTTTACCGCATCGTTGTAGTTTTCGCAGCTGATTTTGCCGCTGCACACCGCCATGCACTTGCCGATATGGGCGTTCAGACACGGGCGTCCCTTGCGCAGATCCTGCGGGAAATGCTTTGCGCAGCGGGGCAGCAGAAAGGCATCCATGGCGCTTTCGGCCATTTGCCGTGCCGCAAAGGATGAGGTGTACGGACCGATATACTCTGCACCGTCGTCCTCCTTTTGCAGGGTAAACGACAGGCGGGGCCAGGCCTCCTTTGTAATGCGGATATAGCTGTAGCCCTTGTCGTCCTTGAGCAGGATGTTGTACTTGGGCGTGTGCGCCTTGATCTGGCTTGCCTCCAGTACCAGCGCTTCAAATTCGCTCTGGCACACGATAACGTCAAATGCAAAGGCGTGGGCGATCATCTGGCTTACCTTGTTGTCGTGCGGGACACCCTCGCGGAAGTACTGGCTTACACGCACGCGCAGCCGTTTTGCCTTGCCGATATAGATGATGGTGTCGGTCTTGTCACGTATGATGTACACCCCCGGCAGCAGCGGCAGCATACAGGCTTTTTGGTAAAGCTCGGCTTTTGTCATACAGCCGTCTCCTCCTGCAATCAGCAAAAAAGAGCGGCAGGAATACTCCCGCCGCCCTCAAAAACAAAGATGCGATTACTCAGCAAAGCCGGACTCGACCAACTTGACCAGACCGTCAACAGCGACCTGCTCATCGGCACCATCGGCAATGATACGGATGGAAGTGCCGCCCACGATGCCCAGCGAAAGCACGCCAAGCAGGCTCTTTGCATTTACACGGCGTTCTTCCTTCTCGACCCAGATGGAAGACTTGAACTCGTTTGCCTTCTGGATGAAGAAGGTTGCCGGACGAGCATGCAGACCGACCTGGTTTTCAACGGTAACTTCTTTCACGTACATAGTAAAGCGCTCCTATCTATTATCATTTTTTGTCGGATCAAAACCGACCCTCTGCCCAGTTCATTGCAACTATTTTATCGCAAGGTGTGGACAATGTACAGCCCTGCCGCGCATTTTTGGCGGTTTTCCCAATGATGGGAATGCGTTTTTTGAATATTTGTACAAAGATAATAAAAGTAATGCTCTATCATTGGCAGGTAGATACAAAAGTTTTCAACAATTTTGCGGTGTTCGGCTTTTTGCTGCCGGCATTTCGGGCTGATTTGGGCATTTTGACGGATGCCGTATCAGCCCTCATAGCGCATAACAACAAGGCTGGTTTTTGCGGTGACGTAGTCCTGCTGTGCGGGGTCAAACACAAACTCCACGCCGCCAGTCAGCCGCCAGCCCATGCGGCGGTACAGTGCAATGGCACGGGTATTATTGTCAAGCACCGTCAGGGTCGGGTGCGCGTGCGCCGCCAGCTTTTTGCGTGCAAAGTCCAGCAGCTTCTGCCCGATGCCCTTGCCGCGTGCGTTTTGTGCGACACACAGGTGCTCGACCCTGCCGGTTTTATGGTTGATGCAGACCATGGCATCCGTCACATCCTTTGTTGTGTGCAGATACGTTGTCCAGCCCTCGGTCTTTTCAAGCTGCAGCTGCTGCAAAAACTGCTCCGGTGCAAGCGCAGCGATGTATTCCGGCGTGCAAAATGCGCTGCACGTTGTCCTGCGGCTCTCGGCAAACAGCTGCGAAGCCGCAGCATACTGCCCGGCCGTTTTGGCCAGACGCACATTTTCGCCGCGCTTCCACTTGGACAGCCCGGTAATAGGGTGAGTGTCGCACCACTGGTCGTACAGCTCCGGGCGGCGCAGGCGGGTGCGGGTGCGGCTTTGCTCGCTGCGCCATGCATCGATCTTGCCGTGGTCGCCGCCCAGCAGCACCTGCGGGACGGCACGTCCCTCCCACACCTCGGGGCGGGTATACTGCGGGTACTCCAGCAAGCCGTCCCAGTAGCTCTCGTCCTCGTAGCCGCGCTGCTCGGCAAGCACGCCGGGCTTGAGGCGCAATACGCTGTCTGCCACCACAAGGCTTGCCAGCTCGCCGCCGGTAAGGATGTAGTCACCGATGGAAATTTCTTCGTCCGCAAACGCCTCGATCACACGCTCGTCGATGCCCTCGTAGTGCCCGCACACCAGGGTCAGGTTGTCGTACTGCGCCAGACGGCGGGCGTGCTGCTCGGTATAGCGCTGCCCGCCTGCCGTCAAAAACACGATATGCGGGGCGGGGCGTCCCTGCTGCGCTACCTGCTGCTGCACCGCACGCAGGCAGTCGGCGATGGGCTGCGCATACAGCACCATGCCGCAGCCGCCGCCGTAGGGGTAGTCATCGGTTTGCTTTTGGCGGTTAAGCGTATAGTCCCGTATCTGGTGGCAATGTGTCTCGATCAGTCCGCGCTTTGCGGCGCGCCCGATGATGCTGGCGTCCAGCACCTGCTGGCACATCTCCGGGAACAGTGTTACAATGTCCACACGCATCCCCATGGCGTCACACTCCCTCCCGTTCGCTGTCGGCATCGTCATCCAGCAAGCCGGGGATCGGCGTGACCAGGATGTAGCCCTCAGGCGGGTTGCGCTCCTTCAAAAAAGCGTCCACGCCGGGGAACATATATTCCTTGCCGTTTGGCGCCTTGACGGTGTAGATGTCCTGCGCGCCGGGGTGGTCCACGTCTGTCACCACGCCGTATACCTTGCCGCTGTCGGCGTCACGCACCTCGCACCCGATCAGGTCCGCCACATACCAGCGTCCTGCGGGCAGTGTCGCATCGCTGCGGTCAAAGTACAGCACCTGCCCGTGCAGTGCACGCGCGGCGTCCATATCGTCAATGCCCTCCAGCTTAAGCAGTGCCATGCGTCCCTGCGGGCGGATGGATTGGATCTTGCGGGGGGTACCGCCCTGTGCGGTGGGGTACAGTCTGCCCGTCTTTTTCAAAAAGTCAACGCCGTCGCACCACAGCTCCAGCTTTACCTCACCGCGCACACCGTGTGTGGTAACGATCTTGCCTGCTTCCAGATATTGCTGCATTGTTTTCTCCCCATGTTATAAGATTCTTGCTCCGGTGCACCCTCATCCGGTGCTACGTGCCGCCTTAGCCCATTTGGGGAAGGCTTTGCCAACGTTATCCGTACCGGAGACGGATGAGTGCGTCCACTTTTTTAATAAAAAAGCCCCTTGCCGCAAGGGCAAAGGGCCAGTAGGGTGCTCAGTCGATCTCAACAAGGACCTTTTCATCGACCCGCACAGCAGCCGCGCGCATCACCACACGAATGGCTTTGGCGATCCGGCCCTGCTTGCCGATGACGCGGCCCATATCTCCCTCTGCCACGCTGAGGTGGTAGACGATGGTGCCGTCCTCGCGAGGGGCATCTACCGTGACCTTCACGGCGTCCTTATCCTCTACGAGACCGCGGGCAACTGCCAGCAACAGCTCCTGCATGAGTCAGCCCTCCTGATTACAGAATGTTGGACTTCTTCAGCAGAATGCGGACAGTGTCGGTGGGCTGTGCGCCGTTAGCGATCCACTGCTTTGCCTTGTCGGCATCGATCTTTACAGCAGAGGGCTCGGTGTTGGGGTTGTAGGTGCCGATCTCTTCAATGAAGCGGCCGTCACGGGGAGAGCGGCTGTCAGCGACAACAACACGATAGAAGGGAGCCTTCTTGGCGCCGACGCGGCGCAGACGAATCTTAACTGCCATAATAAATATCCTCCAAAAAACTTTCTTGTCCGCCCAAAAGGGCATTTGATTATATCTGTACAAACCCTGCACGGGTCTTATACCGTCATCAGCGCATCCCGCGGAAGGCATTGGGGTTGCCCATCATGCCGCCCAGACGCTTTGCAAAGCCCTTGGGGCTCTTTTTGAACTGCTTCATCATTTTTTGCATCATCTCAAACTGCTTGAGCAGCTTGTTGACGTCCTCCACACGGGTGCCGCTGCCTGCTGCAATGCGGCGCTTGCGCTTCGGGTTGATGATGGAAGGCTTTTCGCGCTCCTCTTTGGTCATGGAATAAATCATGGCCTCGATGCGGTCAAACGCCTTTTCGTCGATCTGGCTGGCGTCGATGCCGCTCATGCCGGGCAGCATGCTCAGCATGGCGCCTGCACCGCCCATCTTGCGGATCTGCGCAAACTGATCGAGCATGTCGTTCATGTCGAACTTGTTCTCCATCAGGCGCTTTGCCGACTGCTCGGCAAGCTTTTCGTCTGCGGCATCCTGTGCACGCTCGATCAGGCTGAGCACATCGCCCATGCCCAATATGCGGCTTGCCATGCGTGCAGGGTGGAACACCTCGAGGTCATCCAGCTTTTCGCCCACACCCTGAAACTTGATGGGCTTGCCGGTGACGGACAGCACCGACAGTGCCGCACCGCCGCGTGTATCGCCGTCGGTTTTGGTCAGGATGATGCCGTCAATGCCGACGGTCTCGTTGAAGGTCTTTGCCACGTTGACGGCGTCCTGACCTGCCATGGCGTCCACCACCAGCAGTGTCTCGTCCACGTCCACGCTCTGCTTGATCTGCACAAGCTCCTGCATCAGGACCTCGTCGATCTGCAAACGGCCGGCGGTATCCAGGATGACGATGTCGTTGCCGTAGTCCCTTGCGTGCGCCAGCGCCTTGCGGGCAATTTCCGGCGGCTTTGCGCCCGGCAGTGTAAATACCGGTGCGCCTGCCTGCTTGCCGACCACCTGCAGCTGATCGATTGCGGCGGGACGGTAGATATCGCAGGCTACCAGCATGGGGCGGCGCCCCTGCTTGATGTAGTATTTTGCAAGCTTTGCGGCATGGGTGGTTTTGCCGTTGCCCTGTAGACCGCAAAGCATGATGACTGTCTGCCCTTTGTTTTTGATGTTCAGGCGGGCGGCCTCTTCGCCGCCCATCAGCGCAACAAGCTCATCGTTTACGATCTTGACGACCTGCTGTGCCGGGGTCAGGCTCTCCATGACCTCCTGACCCATCGCACGCTCGGACACCTTTGCGCAAAACTCTTTGGCGACCTTGTAGTTGACATCTGCCTCAAGCAGTGCCATGCGCACCTCACGCATTGCCGCCTTGATATCTGCCTCGGTCAGCTTGCCGTGACCGCGCAGCTTTTTGAACACACCGGCAAGGCGGTCGGTAAGAGATTCAAATGCCATGTGCGGTGCTCCTTCCTGTTTTTTAACTCTCGTTATCTTCCTGCATGGAGCGGATCAGCCCCAGCATTTTTGTCAGGTCATCAACGTACTCTGCCGTTGAGATGCCTGCATACGGGCCGGTGCACTTAAAGCGTGTGTCGACCACCATCTGCTCCAGCAGCTCCAGCGTCTGCTGTACCTTGCGGTAGCGGGCTGCAAAGCCGACCTTCTGCTCCAGCTCACGCAGCGTTGTCTCGCCATGCTTGATGGCATCGCGCGCACCCTGCCGGGTAATGCCGAAGTTTTCGCCGATCTCGCTCAGCGAAAGGTCATCGTTGTAATATTGCCGCAGCATCTCGTGCTGCTTGTCTGTGAGGACCTCGCCGTAAAAATCCAGCAGATAGCCCATTTCCAGATCTTTTGCCATGACTTGCCGCGCCGATCCTTTCCGGTTGTAAAGTTTTTTTGCTTTACGGATGAAGTATACCAGAACACGTACCGCCTGTCAAGGGCTTTGTGCGAAATTTGCGGCACAAAACCAGCTGAAAATCGCTGTTTTTGCACGGCGCCGCCTTGACGGCAGACAAATGTTGCGTTACGATATACATACGTTGTACCCCAATTTGCTGCGGAGGAGGGTTTGCGTGCCGATCTACCCCAATTTTTACCATACCATTACCGCCTGCCCCATTGTGGAGCTGCGCGGTTATCTGTCCGCCTGCGGGCTGAAGGGCAGGCTGTACGCCTACCTTGACTTTGCCGGGGCGACAGGCACTGCACGGGATGCGCTTGCCGAGGGCATGCTGGCGCTTGCCGCCGAGCGTCACGGGCTTTTGCCCGGTCAGCCGCTGATCGAGGCGGGGTCCGGTGCGTTTGCCACCGCACTGACGCTGGCAGGGCTGACCGCAGGGCACCCGGTGGTGCTGGTTATGCCGGAGGATGCCCCCGCACTGCGGCAGGAAAAGCTGCTGCAGCTCGGCGCAAGGATCATGCACAGCCCGCCGCGCAGCGGGCTGGCAGGCGCCCGTGCCCTTGCCGAGCGCACCGCCGCCGAAAACGGCTGGTACTACATGAACTGGCTTGCCAACGATGACAACCCCGAATACCACCGCCGTGTGACAGGTCCCGCCATTGTAAAGGGTGTCACGCAGGGCGGCAAAAGCATTGTGGATGCCGTGACCATCAGCGTGGGCAGCGCAGGCACGCTGACCGGTGTGGGCGAGACGTTCAAGGCGTGGACAAACGATGTGCGCATCGTTGCGGTCGAGCCGTACGAGAGCCAGGCGCTGACCGGGGGCTTGACCGGACCGCACGGCATTGCGGATATCGGGTACGGCATTGTGCCTGAAAATTACAATGCCTACGTGGTGGACAACGTTGCCGCCGTGTCCAGCCGTGATGCTGCCCGTGCGGCACAGCAGGTGCTGCGCACCGATGCCATCCCTGCCTCGGCGGCAGCCGGCGCCGCACTGCATGCGGCAGCACAGATGATCGCAAGCGGCGCAAGCCGTGCGGCTTTGGCCGTTTTCAGCGGGCGGCAGGCGATTTTGTGACCGACCGCAACACATGTACAGGACAGAAAGAGCGTTAAAATGACAAAAGACATGACAAGCGGTGCGATCACGCCGCTGCTGGTAAAATTTACGATCCCGCTTGTGCTGGGCAACCTGTTCCAGCTGACATACAATGCCGCCGACAGCATTATCGTCGGCAAATTTGTGGGCGAAAACGCCCTTGCCGCTGTGGGCACCTCCAACCCGCTGATGACGCTGGCGATTTTGTTTATCAACGGCATGTGCCTTGGTGCGGGCATCCTGGTAAGCACTGCCTTTGGCGCAGGCGACACAAAGCTGGTTGAGCGGCAGGTGTCCACCGCCGCCATTGCCGGCACGGTGTTCTCGGTGGTGTTCTCGGCGCTGTGCATTTTGCTGGCAACGCCGCTGCTGCACCTGCTGCAGGTACCGGACGCCATTTTTGATATGGCAACGGCGTACCTGCGCATCGTGTTTGCGGGGCTTATCTTCACGTTTTTTTACAATTTTCTGGCGGCGGTGATGCGTGCCCTTGGCGACAGCAAAAGCTCGCTGTATTTTTTGATGATCAGCGCTGTGCTGAACATTTTCGGCGATCTGTTTTTTGTTACGGTGCTGCGCTGGGGCTCAAACGGCTGTGCCGTTTCCACCGTGCTCAGCGAGGCGCTGTGCTGTCTGCTGTGCGCCGTGTACATCCGCAAAAAGATCCCCGTGCTGCAGCTTGGGCGCCGCTGGCTTGTCTTTGACAGCAAGCTGCTGGTGCAGATCGTGAGCTACGGCTGGACAAGCGCCATGCAGCAGGCGACCGTGCAGCTTGGCAAGCTTGCCATACAGGGCATTGTAAACACGATGGGCGTAAGCACCATGGCGGCGTTTGCCGCTGCCAGCCGCATTGACGACTTTGCCTACACGCCGCAGCAGAACATCGGGCACGCCATGACGACCTTTATGGCGCAAAACCGCGGCGCAGGCAAGGCAGACCGTGTAAAGCAGGGCTTTTTGTGCGGTATGCGCATCGAGTTTGTCTATGCCGCCGTGCTGATGCTGGTGTGCTTTTTTGGTGCAGAGCCCATTATGTGCATGTTTGCGCAGGACCCCGAGGTCATCACCCTGGGCAAGCGCTTTTTGCGGCTGATCTCGCTGATGTACTTTTTCCCGTCTGCCACAAACGGCATACAGGGCTTCTTCCGCGGCATTGGCGATTTGAAGCTCACCCTGCGCAGCAGCTTTTTGAATATGCTGGCCCGTGTGCCGGTGGCGGCACTGCTGGTGCTGTACTTCCACATGGAGATCGAGGCGCTGCCGTGGAGCTACGCCTTTGGCTGGGCGATGATGCTGCTGTACGAGCTGCCAAAGCTCATCCACCTGATCCGCACCGACAACTATATGGACATCAACGGGTAACATACCGTTACCCTGCAAAAGCCGAGGCGTGCAAAGCGCCCCGGCTTTTTTGCGTGCCGCAAGGACATTGCCGTGCAACAAAACTATACCATGACTGCAACAAAAACGCACAAAAATATGTGTTGCAATTTGTTGCATTTGCGGATAGACAAACCGGTCGGGGGGGGGGTAAAATCGAGGCAGGTATAAAATATGCTTGTCGCTGTTGGGATATGAGGCGGCAAGCCGAAAGGAGATTTTTTATGCAGTGTAAAAAATTTGCTTTGCGGGTATTTTCGACCGCAACCTTCCTTGCGATGGTCACCTCTTGCGTTACCGGTGCATTTGCCGAAATGTATAATATTGCCAGTGGCAGCATTACGGTAAATGCGACCACTAACAGTGACGGCAGTTCGGTGCGCACAGTTACGCAAAACGGTGAAGAGCATACAGAAACAGGAGAAAC